>JANXSF010000102.1 GCA_025352795.1 Acidobacteriota bacterium | reverse complement strand
AGCCAGCCCGGCTGCGTCGAATAGCCCTAGCCAGGGCACTAATGGCCTTTTCCTGGCTGATGATTCGTTTGTGCAGTTCAATCTCAATCCGAAGAAGTTTTTTCACTTCCTCTTCTTTAATTGATTGCATGGGCACGCCTGTCCAGCGAGCTACAACTTCTTCAATGTCTTCTTTCGTCACAATACCCGTTGAGGTATCGTCCAGGTTGTATTTGTCGCGCAACAGCCGCAGGTTTTCCCGCTCTTTGCGTTCCTCATCAGAATAGAAACGCGCTTTTTCAAACTCGTGATTTTGAATCGCATTTTCCATGCGATGCACAATGAACTTGATGCGCTTCTGAATATCGGCCACTTCCGTGGGCAGCGTGGTTTGGCGCAACTTCACCCTGGCGCCTGCTTCGTCAATTAAATCAATCGCCTTGTCTGGCAGGAAACGATCAGGAATAAAGCGGCTGGAGGTGTATACAGAGCTTTCAATGGCATCGTCCATGTAGGCCACCGCGTGGAACTTTTCATAGCGTTCCTTGATGCCGAACATGATTTTGATGGCATCTTTTTCGTTGGGAGGGGGAACTTTCACGGCCTGGAAACGACGTTCCAATGACCGATCCTTCTCAATGGACTTGCGGAATTCGGCTGGCGTGGTTGCGCCAATGCACTGAATCTCACCGCGGCTTAAAGCAGGCTTCAGAATATTTGCGGCATCCAGCGATCCTTCTGCTGATCCGGCACCTACCAGGGTATGCAGTTCGTCAATAAAGATAATGGCATTCTGATTTTCCATCAACTCTTTCATGATGGTCTTCAACCGTTCTTCAAACTGTCCGCGATATTTGGTGCCTGCCACGATCAAGGACAAGTCCAGAGCCAAAATTCGCTTATCAGCCAAAAAGCTGGGGACGTCGCCATCGGCAATGCGTTGCGCTAACCCTTCTACAATGGCGGTCTTTCCTACACCAGGTTCGCCGATAAGCACCGGATTATTCTTGGTGCGGCGACACAAGATTTGCACCACCCGTTCGGTTTCGTAGTCACGACCAATCAGTGGATCAAGAGTTCCATCAATCGCGCACTGAGTCAGGTCGCGACTGAATTCGCCCAGTAAAGAGCTTTCCTTGGGTCGATTGGAGGAAACTTTTTCTGAGCTGGAGCGGGCAATTTCATCACGCACCTGGCTTAGCCGCAAGCTGCGTTCGTGAAGAATTTCCGCAGCAAAACACTTTTCTTCTCGCAACAGTCCAAGCAACAAATGTTCCGTACCAATATGCTTGTGGTTCAACCGCTCTGCTTCTTCAGCGCCATAAGCAAGCACTCGCTTGCATTCATGCGACAGTGGCAGATCAACCGATGTGGAAACCTTTTCGCGAATGGTGGTGTGAGATTCAATCTGCTTGCGGATGGATTCAATGGCCGCGTGCGATCTCAAAAAACGGTTCGCCAGCGCCTTATCTTCCCGCAGCAGCCCTAACAGCAGGTGCTCTGTTTCTATATAAGGGCTCCCAAACTGCGATGCCTCGTACCGGGCAAAGAAAATTACGCGTCTGGCTTTTTCTGTGTAGCGCTCAAACATAAATTTAACTTGGCCTTAATTCAGACCAGCCTCCATGGATGAACCCCGCCCATTGTCACTTGGGACATGAGGGGGAACGCGATCATAAAAATTTGGTTGCAACTGGCCTGCCTCTAACCGCAATACACGGTCACATTGGCTGGCAAAACGGGGGTTATGGGTAACGTAAACAGAGGTGAGGGCATGGGTTGAATGTAACTCTGCCAACAGTTCGGCAATCATTTCCCCTGTCCGTTCGTCCAAGTTGCCGGTAGGCTCATCAGCGAATAAAAAATTGGGTTTGGTGACCAGAGCTCGAGCCAGAACGACGCGTTGTTGTTCGCCGCCAGACAACTCCCCAGACCGGTGATGGGATCGCGATGCCAACCCTACTTCCTGCAAGCGACTCATGGCCAGAGCCTGAATCTCGTCTCTGTTAACACTTGGTTGGGTGCGGATCAACAGTGGCATCATCACATTCTCAAGCGCCGTAAATTCCGGCAACAGGTAGTGGATCTGCCAGACAAAGCCGATTTCGCGATTTCTGAATTCAGCCAGCTCATCTGCATTAAGACTTGTAATCTCTCTCTGACCAAAGTATATCTTGCCCCCAGAGGGCCTGTCGAGACCACTCAGCAGATGTAACAACGTAGACTTTCCCGCACCCGATTCACCCACTAACGCCAAACGCTCACCTTGACGAATTTCCAGATTCATATCGTCAAAAATAGTTAGCAAATTGTCGCCCGACCGGTATTTTTTAGACAGACCAAGAGTGCGGATGACGGTTTCAATCACGTTAATCCTAGGCTAACACGCAAGAGCCTAAGATCCACCTTAGGAGATCGCATTAGACCAATGGTCGAAATGAACTCACTCGATGGAGGGAAGCAGGTACTTTCAGTGCCCATAGTCTACTAGATGCCACCATACGATTGCTTGTTGCAGAAGTTCTGGCCCTGACAAAAACAAAAAGCGGCATCCCGAAGGACGCCGCTTTTTTTACAAGTAAAACTTTGGAACTCGGAACTGTTTGCCGCTTACTTCTTTTTCTGAACCGCTTTCTTCACAGCCGGAGCAGCTTTCTTCACTCCAGGAGCCGCCGCCGGGATGGGGGTCGGCCAACCTTTGATTTTGCCTGGCTCTACTTCAACGGTCATCATGAATGGATCTTTTACCAAAGATTTGGCCACCGATTCAAATTCTATTTCTGTACCGGGGTCGGCTTTACCAGGTAGTGAACCACCTTCAGCAATGATGATGGTGATTTCTGGCGTGGTGGCATCGGCCACGGCAACCACGATTTCCTTCGGCTTCAACGCAGGCTTGTGGGAAATGATCTTGCCCTTCATCGGAGGTACTGCGGATTCCTTAACGGAGTCCTTAAAGTATTGTTCCCCTTCTGGTCCAATCAGCGCTTTCTTCACGGCGATCCACAAGGCCAATTGAGGGTTTGTCTTCTTCAGTTCCTCTTCAGCAATTGTCATTTCCTCTTGGTCGGTCTGGATGGTGAATTTTTCCGGTGGAAATGGATTGATCATAGCGCTGGCAATCAAAGTGTCCAGCCCTTTCTTAGACCCCTTGTAGTTCGTATAGATCTTAGTGATGTAGTCCAGTGCTTGTTTCTTGGAACCGTCCGGCAAAGCACCAGGACCGGTCAACGAAGCGCCGCGCGCGAAATGCCAGAAGGCTTCAGGATACCGATCCACCTTCTTCTGTTGCAGGATGGCCGTTCCCATATCGAAGGACATGGAACCATTGACTGGATTGGTGGTCAGCGACTTCCTAATGTATGCTTCCGTCAGTACCGGATCTTTTTTGGCCTTCACAAGGGCATAAAGTGTAGAGTTCGCTAAAGCTTCCAATTGGGTTCGTTGCGCTTTGAAAGCTTCGTCCGTGACGGCAGCCGGTTTCTTCGATGGGTCGAAAGTCTCAGGCAGCAAACCCAGCAGTTGATTGGCAGCTTTTTCTGCCTGATCTGGCTCATTTTGCCCAATCGCTAAGGACGTAATGTAACTAATAACGGTGATGTTTTTCGGATCAAGGGCAATGAACTCTTTCGACGATTCGTACATCTCCTTCGGCTTATTCATCGCCTGATAGGTGCTGATGTAAATGCCTACGCGATCCAGCTTAAAGTCGGAATCGGGATATTTCTGCTTCCATTGGTCCAGAAGTTCGATCTTCTTTTGACCTTGAGCCTTGCCCACTTCCTGGGCTAAGTCGTACTCCGCCCGATCTTTCCAATTCTTAGCTGCCGCCGCTGGCTGGGCATTCGCAATCCCGCACAGCAGGGCGCTTAGCGTGAGCCCCATTAAAAGTTTCGATTTTATAAGCAACACTGTGTGCCTCCCCGGTCCCTTGAAATTCTCTTTTCTTCTGGCAACACTAATCGCCCACCCTCTTGGAGCGACTAAGCTGCAATTGCGGAGTATAGCTGAAATTTCAGTCTAGACGCAACCGCTGCCTTCTCACATTCATTGCATTCTTCAACTGTCAAATATGTTCCCAAAAACTCTTAAAAAATCTGTGTTAAACTCCTGATTTCCTGAATGCGCACGTTCGATTTAGCTGTTCTGGTCCTCTACCTTGCCGGAATCACCTGGTTTGGGGCACAATTCCGTGGCTCCCAAAAGACCTTAAAAGATTACTTTTTGGGTGGTCGCGATACGCCCTGGTGGGCCATTGCCTTCTCTATTGTTTCCGCTGAAACCAGCACGCTCACCGTCATTGGAACCCCTGGAATCGCCTTTGGCGGTAATCTTGGATTTTTACAAGTTGTACTGGGTTACCTGCTCGCCCGCATCGTAATCAGCTTCCTTTTCCTGCCTCTTTACTTCAAAGGGGAAATGTTTACAGCTTACGAATTGATGCAGCGCCGATTCGGCCACAATATCCGAAAATTGACGGCGGGTAGCTTTCTGGTCCTTCGAGCCATGGCCGAAGGCGTCCGCGTCTTTGCCATCTCTATTGTCATTTCCATTATTTTAGGAACAGGCGAAATTCCTTCTATTGTCCTCATTGTCTGCCTGACTCTTTTTTACACGTTCGAAGGTGGCATGACCGCCGTCATCTGGACCGATGTGGTGCAAATGTTCCTCTACGTCGCCGGTGCCATTATCAGTTTGTTCGTGATCCTGAACCAAATTCCTGAAGGAGCATCTCATGTTTGGCAAGCCGCCGCCGCCGCAAACAAATGGCAGATTTTCGATTTCCGCTTCGCCTTCACCTACGAATTTTTCCAGCGACCCTACAGCTTTTGGGCCGGATTCCTTGGCGGTGCCTTTCTCACCACTGCCAGCCATGGCACTGAACAATTGATGGTGCAACGGCTGCTTGCCGCGCGGTCGGAAGCCGATAGTCGCAAGGCCCTGTTCGCCAGTTGGTTCGTAATCTTCTTCCAATTCACTCTGTTCCTGGTGATCGGCGTGATTTTGTGGGTTTACTATCAGGACAATCATCTGGCCATACCTGCCAAGCTGGATCGCATTTATCCGCAATTCATTTGGACCTTCCTGCCCACACCGATTGCTGGCTTGGTGATGGCGGCGATTCTGGCTGCAGCAATGTCCAACCTAAGCGCTGCACTGAATGCCCTGGCGTCCACAACAATCATGGATTTCGTCAAGCCCTATTCAAAGAAAGCGCGCACTGAAGCCGAATATTTGCACCTTGCCCGTTGGACTACGGTTGCCTGGGGTGGCATATTGTTCCTGATTGCTTTGATTGCACAGAACGTCAAATCGGTTTTGGAAAGCGGCTTGTCCATTGCCTCCATCGTCTACGGTTCGTTGTTGGGAGTGTTCCTACTGGGCACACTTACCAAGCGTGTGGGGGAAAAGGCAGCCATGTTTGGCATGATGTGTGGCTTGGTGCTGATGCTTTTCATCTACACAAATACAAAAATTGCATTCACCTGGTATGTGTTAATAGGAACTACGGTAACCATGACCACAGCTTTGTTGGCATCGTTGATCGTCAAGGAGAACTGGAATGTCACAACTAAAGCGTGATTTGGGATTGTGGAGTGCGGCGGCCATTGTGGTGGGTACGGTCATTGGTAGCGGAATTTTCATTGTTCCAAAAAGCATGATCCTAAATGTGGGAACTCCTGGCATGGTGTTGTTCGTGTTTCTGTTTGGCGGATTGCTTTCGCTAGGCGGCGCGCTGACTTACGCGGAGTTGGCCGCTATGTTGCCGGAAGCGGGCGGTGAATACGTATACTTGCGCGAAGCCTATGGTCCGCTGTGGGCATTTATCTACGGCTGGGCGCAATTGTTGCTGGCAAAAAGCGCATCTATCGCCACACTGGCCACAGGATTTTATCTATACCTGGCAAACTTCTTCCCAATTTTGGAAGGTGTAATCACGTCTATGACGCTGCCTATAGTGGGATTGGTGGAAATCCGCAACGGACAAATTTTCGCCATGTTCCTGATTGGCGCGCTGGGACTGCTGAATTATTTTGGCGTGCGCATTGGGGGGAATGTCCAGGTAGCGGTGACTATAGTGAAAGTGGCCGCCATCGCCGCAATTATTCTGGTTGGACTGTTCTCATCGGTGGGAACGGTGGATCATTTTTCCACTGCGGTAAAATCCGTCGGTGGGGCTAGCGGATTCTTTGCCGCATTGGTGGCAGCACTTTGGGCCTACGATGGCTGGAACAACGTCAGCATGGTGGCTAGCGAAGTGCAGAATCCGCAACGGAACTTGCCCTTGGCTTTGATCATTGGAACCTTGGCCGTAATGCTGATTTACATGCTGGCCAACGTTGCTTACTTCTACGTTCTGCCAGCCGAGGGTGTGGCCAATAGTGACCGCGTGGCAGGGGAAATGATGCGACGCATCTTCGGAGCCCCAGGGGCGGGACTGGTCAGCATCGCCGCAATGATCTCCATTTTTGCCGCATTAAACGGTTCTATCCTCACTGGAGCAAGAGTTCCCTTCGCCGTGGCCAAAGATGGGTTAATGTGGTCTTCACTGGCTAAAATTCACCCAACTTATTTCACGCCAGCGAATTCTATTGTGGCACTCAGTCTGTGGTCCATGGTGATAGTTTTATCGGGCGGCTACGATTTTTTGTTCAATCTGGTGATTTTCGCCAGTTGGATTCTATACGGAATGGCTACCGCCAGCGTCATTGTTCTACGTCGCAAGCGTCCTGATTTACACCGTCCCTACAAAACGATTGGGTATCCGTTTGTTCCAATTCTCTTTGTATTGGTGACTCTGGCGCTTTTGGGACAGACGTTTTACGACCGTCCCGGGCAGAGTATGTTGGGGTTAGTGATCATTGCATTGGGATTGCCGTTGTATTTTTACTGGAGCCGCAAGGCCCGCGCTGCAGGCTCGAAGATCTGAAAGTTGGAGTCACTTTTTAGGAAAATGTTCCGTTTTCGGAACAGGGCTATTGATTTCTTACAATATTTGGGCGGATACTACAACTATCAGAAACCGTTGTTTGGTTTGGGGATTCTGTTCGCAGAACCTGAATCATTAAGGATGTGCATCTGGGAGACAACATGGACATTTCAAAAATCCTCGCTGATTTAAGAGCCGAAAGGGTTCAAATCGAAGAGGCGATTATCACACTGGAAAGACTGGCAGAGGGTCGCGGCAAGCGCCGTGGGCGCCCACCGTCGTGGTTGGTAGAGGCACGTAAGAAAGACGACACAACTCCGGATAAGCCGGAAAAGCCTTTGAAAGGCAAGGAAAAAGCATCTAAGTCTGAGGGCTAATGCCTGGGCCCTCAAACTTTTAACTGGGTTGTAATTGAGCCGTCCCTTAAACAGGGACGGCCTTTTTTGGTTTATAGTTGGCGTATGTCACGCGGTTGGGAAAGCAAAGACGTCGCATCCCGGCAGGAAGATGCTCTTAACCCGGTGCAGGAGTCGACCCTCACCACTGCGGAATTGGAGATGCAGGCTCGTCTACACAGTTTGGAATTGGATCAAAAACGGTTGGAGCGGGAATTGGCAGAAGCACGACATCCGCGGCATGCAGCTATGTTGCAAGCGGCGCTAAACCACATTGCCGAACACCTTTCGATTGTGAAAAATAGTACGCCAGAGCAACGATAAGCCGGTTTTTGTGCCAGATCCCGAAAGACCTGGTGGCAACCATTCATCTAGGCTGTTCATTACTGAACAGCTCATGCAACCTACCCGGAAGTTTAACGGAGCGGGCCGCTCCTCCTCCCCTATTTGGTCTTGCTCCACGTGGGGTTTGCCCTGCCACTTCATTTACATGAAGCGCGGTGCGCTTTTACCGCACCATTTCACCCTTACCGCAACCGAAGCCACGGCGGTATATTTTCTGTGGCACTTTCCGTAAAACCCGCTTTGAGCGAGCCCCCCCGGTGGTTAACCGGCACGCTGCCCTATGGAGACCGGACTTTCCTCTGAGCAAGCTCAGCGGTTGCCTGTTGCACTGGCGCAGTTTTAGTATGGCACGGATTTCGCATACCCACTTTTACATGGCATGCACCTGACTTGTGCAAAAATGGTCATTAGTCCCGGCCCTCCCTGTTTATTGAGTGGTCGGAATCCCATCAGGAAAGATTCAAATGACCGAAATCATCAAAATTGTTGGCAGAGAGATCCTAGATTCACGTGGCAACCCCACTGTGGAAGCAGACGTGTTGCTGGCCGACGGCAGTCTGGGACGCGCCGCCGTTCCCAGTGGAGCGTCCACTGGCGAACATGAGGCCATGGAATTGCGCGATGGCGATAAGAAGCGCTACATGGGCAAAGGCTGTCTGAAGGCCGTCCAAAACATTAATAAGAAAATTGCTCCAGCCATTGTTGGACTCAACGCCACACTGCAAAGTGAACTGGATGCCCGCCTGATTAATCTTGATGGCACGGCGAACAAGAGTAAGCTGGGTGCCAATGCTATGCTAGCCGTTTCCATGGCCGCTGCCCGCGCTGCCGCAATCAGCCAGCAGACTCCGCTATACCGTTACCTGGGTGGCGTGAATGCCAACCTGTTGCCAGTGCCCATGATGAACATCCTGAACGGCGGGTCCCATGCCGATAATTCTGTGGATCTTCAGGAATTCATGATTGTGCCCCATGGCGCAACCAAGTTTTCCGAATCGCTGCGTATGGGCGTGGAAGTATTCCACACTCTGAAAGGCGTGCTGAAGAAGAAGGGCTACTCTACCGCCGTCGGCGATGAAGGCGGCTTTGCCCCCAATTGCAAGTCGAACGTAGAAGCGTTGGAAGTGGTATTGGAAGCAATTTCACTGGCCGGTTTCAAGCCAGGTAAGGAAATCAGCATTGCACTGGATCCAGCAGCCAGCGAATTTTACGATTCTAAAATCAAGAAATACGTCTTCAAGAAATCGGACAAGAGCGAAAAGACTTCCGAGCAGATGGTGGCATTCTGGGCCGATTGGGCGCGCCAGTTCCCTATTCTGTCCATTGAAGATGGCATGGCCGAAGATGATTGGTCGGGCTGGAAAGCAATCACCGAAGCGCTGGGTAAGACGGTGCAGTTGGTCGGTGACGATCTGTTTGTCACCAATGTGAAGCGCTTATCCATGGGGATTGAAAAAGGTATCGCCAATTCCATTCTGATTAAGGTGAACCAGATCGGCACGCTTACGGAAACGCTGGATTCCATGGCTATGGCCACCCATGCGGGCTACACTTCCATCTGTTCGCACCGTAGTGGCGAAACCGAAGATTCCTTTATTGCCGACCTTGCCGTCGCGACAAGTGCCGGTCAGATTAAGACTGGATCGGCCAGCCGTACGGATCGCCTGGCCAAGTACAACCAACTGCTGCGCATTGAAGAAGAGCTGGGTACTTCGGCTAAGTTCGCAGGCAGGAAGGCGTTCAAGCAATAATGTCAGCAAAACAGCCGGTTTTATTGTCGATTCTTGATGGCTGGGGCTATTCCCCAGTCACTGAGGGCAACGCGGTTTATCACGCGCACAAGCCTGTGTTTGACCGGCTGTTTGCCAACAACCCCAATGTATTAATTGAAGCATCGGGACCGTGGGTGGGTCTGCCGAAAGGTCAAATGGGCAATAGTGAAGTGGGCCATTTGAACATTGGATCGGGCCGCATGATTCGTATGGATGTCAGCCGGATTGACGTGATGATTGAACAGGGCACGCTGGATCAGGACCCTGCCTTGCTAGCCAGCATGGCGCATGGGGCCAAGCATCGTTTACACATCATGGGATTAGTAAGCGATGGCGGAGTGCATTCCATGAATACGCACTTATACGCACTGCTTCGCATGGCCAAGAAGGTGGGCGTAGGGCAAGTTTTTGTGCACGTGTTCACCGATGGACGGGACACGCCTCCGCACAGTGGACTTCCCTTTGTCAGGGAACTTTTGAAGGTGATGGAAGAGACTGGCGGCAAGATCGCCAGCCTTTCCGGTCGTTACTATTCCATGGATCGTGACAAGCGTTGGGAACGTGTGGAAAAGGCCTTCAACGCAATGGTGTTGGGTACAGGCAGGAAAGCCTCCAGTGCCTTGGAAGCGATGGAAACATCGTATGCCGAAGGGAAGACCGATGAGTTCATAGAGCCGTTCACTATGGTGGAAAGCACTGGCCAGCCGATTGGTCGAATTGAAGACGACGATGCCTGTTTGTTCTTTAACTATCGCGCCGACCGGGGCAGGGAATTGAGCATGGCTTTGACCGATACAGAACTGCCGCAACCGCCGCGTGCGTTGGCCCCGAAGAACCTGCATTTCACTACTATGACGGAGTATGATCGCAGCTTTCCACACCCTGCAGTGCTTCAGCGGGAATCGCATAAAAACATTATGGGCGAAGTTGTTTCAGGGGCCGGTTTGACCAACCTTCGAGTTGCGGAAACGGAAAAGTATCCCCACGTAACGTATTTTTTCAATGGCGGTGCGGAAAAGCCGTTTACTGGTGAGGATCGGGAAATGGTGCAATCGCCGAAAGTGGCCACCTACGATCTAATGCCGGAGATGTCCGCTGCCGGTGTCACCGATATTGTTGTGAAGGCACTGCAATCAAAGAAGTACGATTTGATTGTGGTGAACTTCGCTAATCCCGATATGGTGGGCCATTCGGGAGTGTTTGAAGCGGCAAAGAAAGCCGTGGAAACAGTGGATACCTGCCTTGCCCGTTTGGAAAAAGCATTCCTGGAACGCGGAGGCACCTGGTTAATCACCGCTGACCATGGCAATTCGGAAACGATGATAGACCCCATCACCAAGGGTCCGCATACTTATCACACAACGAATCCTGTGCCGTTTATTGTGGTGAATCAGGATCCGAAACCTCTGCGGACGGGCGGCGCATTGCGAGACATTGCCCCGACGATTCTGGGGCTGTTGGGTGTGCCGAAGCCCGAGGAAATGACCGGGGTTAGTCTGATTCAAAACTGAACTGGCAGGCAAAACTGCCTGCTCACATTTCAAACAAGGGACGTTCCAATGTCATATAGTTTTTTGGAAATTGGACAACTTCAAGCGTTTGAGCGGAGTGTACCAGGCCATTGAAAAACCGCTCCCTCGCGGTCACGGCTCTGTAGGATCAGTAACTTACCTAGCCGTGACCGCGAGGGAGCGGTCTTTTAACCAACAGGGATGCTGGAAAACTTAGTGGCATTTGGCAGTTTCGCCTGACGCGGACTTCTGGTTAGGATACCCTTACAAGAAGTGACTCGTCGCCAACTTCTTTCCACTACTCTTTTGTCCAGCTTTTGCTTTGGACAATCCAAGCGTCCCAATATTCTGTTTGTCATCGCTGATGACTGGGGATTCGGCCATGCCGGTGCCTATGGGGCCATGTGGATTAAAACTCCAAACTTTGATCGCGTGGCGCGCGACGGGTTGCTGTTCAATAACGCCTTTACGTCCAATCCAAAATGCAGCCCCTGCCGGGCCACTATTCTCACTGGACGCAACACCTGGCAGTTGAAGGAGGCTGTCAATCATCAAAGCATTTTTCCGACAGAGTTCCCCGTTTACCCCAGCGTTTTGGCCGATTCCGGTTACCTTACCGGGCATACTGGAAAAGGTTGGGGTCCGGGCGATTTCAAATCTACTGGCTGGAAAGATAATCCCGCAGGCCCGCAACACAATGAACTTAAATTGCAACCGCCATACACGGGAATTTCTCCGGTGGACTATGCTGGCAATTTCGCGGCGTTCCTGGGGAAGCGAGACAAAAATCAACCATTTTGTTTTTGGCTGGGCGGCCATGAGCCACATCGCAAGTATGAAGAAGGTTCAGGCGTTCGCGCAGGCAAGAAGCTGTCTGACGTGACCCTGCCCGGCTACTACCCGGACAACAAGATTATCCGATCTGACTTTTTAGATTACGCTCTGGAAGTGGAGTGGTTCGACGAACATTTGGGGCGTGTAATCCGCAAGTTGGAAGAATTGGGCGAACTGGACAACACCTTTCTGGTGGTCACCTCCGATCATGGGGAACCCTTCCCTAGAGTGAAAGGGCAGATTTACGAGCGCGGATTTCACATCCCTTTGGCAATCCGGTGGGGTAAGAACATTCCTCAGGGCAAAACTGTGGATGAGTTCATCAATGCCCGCGACTTTGCCCCAACCTTTCTGGAATTGGCCGGTGTAAAACCGCCAGCTACAATCACCGGGTCCAGCTTCCTGAACTTAATCAAGACGGGCAAGGCGGATGCAACAAGGAACGTGATGTTGATCGGCAAGGAGCGTCACGACCTGGGCCGTCCGGGTGATGCTGGATATCCTGTCCGAGCCATCCGCACCCCAGATTTTCTTTATATCCGCAATTACATGCCGGAAGCGTGGCCAGCGGGGAATCCGGAAACTGGCTATCGAAACGTGGATGATGGACCCACCAAAGAGTTACTGCTTTCCGGGTTCGATGAATATTACCGGCTATCGTTTGGGCGAAGGGCGGCGGAAGAGCTGTACGACATGAAAAAAGATCGCGATTGCCTAAAGAATCTGGCGACAGTTCCCGAATTTGCCAAAGCGAAACGAGATCTGCGCGACAGAATGGACCAAATGCTGCGGGAAGAAGGAGATCCCCGGGCATTGGGTCACGCCGATTTCTTCGATACCATTGAATACACGGGTCCGCGTAAGCATGATTATGACACTTGGCTTCAGAATCAGCGTCCGGAAAAATGAAATTGATTCATGAGGAGCACCCTGGTGGTTTTCAACCACTTTGAGCGGATTAAAATGCTATATATTTCAACAACTTAGCCTTTGGCCCACTAGATGCCTAACAATTGGCAAGGAGATTCGGCAATGAAACGCAATTCACTCCAAATCATGATCGTCCTGGCAGCTTCGGCTAGTGCGCTGTTCGGGCAGGATCAACAATTTCCCAATCAGCAATTCCCAAATCAGCAGCAACAACAGCCTGAAGAGGATGGCCCGGGACGTGGGATTGCCCGGGTGAGCCTGATGTACGGCGAGGTGAGTACCCGCCGAGGCGACACGGGGGAATGGATTGCCTCCACGTTGAATCAGCCTATGATGGCGGAAGATCGGCTGATTACAGCTCCTGGTTCGCGTGCCGAAATTCAGTTCGATTCCTCCAATATGATTCGCCTGGGGGACGATACTGAGGTCCGAATGGGCGCTTTGGAGCAACGCCGTTACCTGCTAATGGTTCCACGTGGAACCGTAACCTATAGAATTCTTAGGGACTTAGATGCTGATGTGGAAATCAGTACACCATCTATTGCGGTTCGTCCCACACGTAGCGGCACATATCGTATTTCGGTTTCTGCTGATGGAACTACTGAGATCACGGTACGGTCTGGAGAAGTGGAAGTTCTTTCACCTCGTGGAACGCAGCGCCTTCGCTCGGAACGGACGATGATTGTGCGCGGTGAAGTATCTGATCCTGAATTTCAGACCGTTGGTGCGTTGCGAACAGATGAGTTCGATAGTTGGAACGAACGGCGGGACAAGGACCTATTGCGCAGCCGCTCCTACAATTATGTGAGCAAAGACATTTATGGTGCCGAAGAGTTGGACAACAACGGCAGTTGGGTGCAATCGGAAGACTACGGTGCGGTTTGGTCTCCCCGAGTGAATTCAGATTGGGCTCCTTATCGCAACGGTCGCTGGGTTTGGGCCGATTATTATGGCTGGACTTGGGCCAGTTCGGACTCTTTTGGTTGGGCTCCTTACCACTACGGACGCTGGTATAGTGACCCACGACATGGCTGGTGCTGGTACCCTGGTGCGCGGTCGGAACGTAGTTTTTGGCGGCCAGCGCTGGTTGCATTCTTTGGATTTGGCAGTTGGGGACACGTAGGTTGGGTGCCGTTAGCACCGTTTGAAACCTATCATCCGTGGTACGGTTCGCGTTATTACGGCGGTTATCGGAACGGCGGAGTTAACGTGAACATTACCAACGTAAATATAACAAATAATTACCGTAATGCACGTGTCAACAACGGCTACACGACAGTTCAGGCGGGTAATTTCGGTCGTGGGTCGGTGCAGAATGTGAGAGTAGGTCGGGACCAGATCTCGAATGCTGGATTAGTCCGTGGACAAATGCCCATCTCTCCTGACCGGTCCAGCACCCGATACAGTGACCAGAGCAGCCGCATGAACGGATCGGCCAGTCGCGAAGATCAACGCTTTTATTCGCGAGGGCAGACCACACGGGTAGATCGGGTTCCTTTTGAGACGCAGCAGAAACGCATTTCCGATTTCAGTCGTGGACAAGGGTCGCAGGATTCTGGCGGTTTCAGGGGAAGTGTTCAAGGGTCGACTCGTGACCAACAGGCTACGCCTCAGACGACTCCGCAACAGCCTTCGCGCAGCACGGGGCGGAGCAGTGATGGTGGTTGGGAACGGTTTGGTAATCCTAACGCAGGGGGCAGCTCTGCACGGCAAGGTCAACAGACGCCAAGTGCACCGGCTGCTGTAACGAACGGTTCTGGTCGTGGTGGTTGGGGACGGTTTGGCGATCCAGGATCGCGCGGATCGCAGCAGACTACTCAACAGACATCGCAACAGCCGTCGACCCCATCGTCGTCCAGTCCGCAGGAATATAACCGGGGAACGCCGACTCCCACACGGCAGCAATCGGCGCCTTCGGTGGACCGCAGTTCTTCCCCATCGGGAAATCAAGGCTACGGTCGCGGCAGTTATGATTCTGGGGGTCGTGGACAGCCACAGCGCACGCAGGAGGCTCCGGCTCGGATGAGTTCGCCAGTGGTCACAGAACGTCCTTCGCGTCAGGAAAGCAGGTCGAATTCCGGTGGTGGTGGCGGCGGTGGCGGAAATCGCAGTGCAGCCCCGGCCCCCGCGCCTCAACAAAGCAGCCCCAGCCGCAGCGAAGGCTCCGGTGGTGGTCGCGGGGAAAGTCGTGGCAGTGAAGGCCGCAGCGGCAGTCGCAACAAGTGATCTGGTAACAAGTTTTCTTCCCTTAAAGGCCCGCATTTCCCACTGGGAAAGCGGGCCTACTTTTTTGCGCAAAAACCCCAATAGAAGTACATTTCTGCTGTTTCTAAGACACTTCGCCAAACAAAATATCTGAGAAATATTCACCTGTCCCGGTTTTTCCGCTTCCGGCACTTTGATACAATTTAGGTCTATTCGTGGGTATAACGAACAGCCTTGTCGCCGTGTTTCCAGGATCTTTCGATCCACCAACCAATGGTCATCTGGACCTTATTGCCAGAGCTACGCGCCTTACCGGTAAACTGATCGTGGCAGTGCTTTCTAACGAAAATAAACAAGCATTGTTTGCAGCTGAAGAGCGCATTGCAATGTTGCAGGAAGCCACCAGCTTGCCCGGCGTGGAGTTTGTTATCTTCGACGGATTGCTGGTCGATTTTGCAGCGAAGCATGGGGCCACCGTTATCCTTCGTGGAATCCGTGCCGTCAGCGATTACGAATATGAATTGCAAATGGCCCTAATGAACCGCCGTTTGAGTCCAAACATTGAAACCATTTTCCTGATGAGTGGCGAGGAAAATTCCTTTGTCAGTTCGCGACTGGTGAAAGAAGTGGCCCGGCTTGGGGGCGACGTTTCCGGCATGGTGCCCAAAGTAGTACACCGCCGTTTGCGGGAACGGTTTCAGGGAGATTTAAATTGCTGACCGTACCGGGTTTATCCGACAGAATTGATTTGATCAACGTTTCTTCCACCATGAAAGTGGCCGCTGAAGCGGATCGTCTGAGACGTGAAGGCGTCGATTTAGTGGATTTTGGTGCTGGTGAGCCCGATTTTCCTACGCCAGACAACATTAAGCAAGCGGCTGTGGACGCCATTCATGGCAACTTTACCAAGTACACTCCGGTGGGCGGCACGCAGGATCTGAAGCAGGCTATTTGCGAACGGCATCATGCGGATTACGGCAGCAACTTTCAGCCGTCGGAATGTGTGGTGACGGTTGGCGGCAAGCATGCCGTATTCAATCTGGTGCAGGTGCTTATCAATCCTGGGGATGAGGTGATCATCCCGGTTCCGTATTGGGTCACCTATCAGGATGTGGTCAATTACGCTGGGGCGAAGTGTGTTTTTGTGGAGACTGATGAGCAAAGCGGCTTCCTGCTGACTGCGGCGATGGTTGAAAAAGCGATCACTCCGAAAACAAAGCTGATCATCATCAACTCGCCGAACAACCCGTCTGGCGGATTGCTGGCACGCGAAGAATTCGAAAAGATTTTCCATATCACGTCCAAGCTTGCAATCTGGTTGTTGACCGATGAATGCTATTGCCGGTTCCTCTACGATAGCGATCCATTTTCCATCGCCTCAGCCGATAAGGGGAAGTCGACGGTGCTGGTGGCCGGGTCGTTGTCAAAGACGTATGCTATGACCGGGTGGCGCATTGGCTTTGCGTTGGCTCCCACGGCCATTGCCAGTGCCGTGATGAAGCTGCAAAGTCACAGCACATCAAACCCCACTTCCATCGCCCAGAAAGCCGCTTTTGAGGCTGTCAGCGGACCTCAGCAATCTGTGGGGCTGATGCTGGCGAAATACAAAAAGCGACGTGAATATGTGGTGAACCGATTGCGGCAGATTCCCGGCGTAACACTGGCCGAACCGCGCGGAGCTTTTTACGCCTATCCCAACATCGGTGTGGCGTTTGGAAAGCAGGGCATTCACAATTCCATGCAATTTGCTGAACGCCTGCTGACCCAGGCTCATGTGGCTGTTGTGCCAGGGGAAGCTTTTGGGACAACGCAGCATATCCGAATCTCCTACGCCACTTCCATGAAGGAACTGGAGCGCGGCTTAGACCGCATTCACCAATTTATGGAAGCCTTGGGATAGCGTATGGATTGGCGACCAATCAAGCTAATTCCTAGCCGCCATCTAAAAGTGTGGGGAAGTACGGACCTGCAACCCTGGTTCGAATCAGGCGACGAAAAGGTGGGCGAATACTGGTTCACTACCGACGCCAATCAAACCTCAACAGGCCAGACCTTGGGCCAACTGATTGATGCTTATGGCACCGCTGTTACTGGGAGTGCCGTGAAGCTGGCGGCATCAACAGGGTCCTGTGGGCGCTTCCCGATTCTGGTGAAATTCCTGTTCACTACCGGCGATCTGTCTATTCAAGTTCACCCCGATGACAGTTACAGTTGGGCTAATGAAGATTCTCCGGGCAAGACGGAGATGTGGTACGTGCTGCGTGCTGATCCGGGGGCGAAGATCGCGTTGGGGTTCAAGGAAATCACCGAGGTCGATACGGTGCGCCAGTCTCTGTCGAACGGGAAAATTGTGGACTTGGTGAATTGGGTGAATGCTTCACCAGGGCAAACTTATTTCACGCCAGCGGGAACAGTCCATGCGATTGGGGCGGGGTTAGTGGTCTGCGAAATCCAACAGAATTCCGACATCACCTATCGGCTTTATGACTACGACCGGCCCAGGGAACTTCACGTCGAAAAATCGCTGGCGGTGGCTGACCTGTTCCCACATCCGGGAGCTTCCGTTCCGGTTGCAACTGCGGAAGGCTCGCTGCTGGCCACTTGCCCTTACTTTGAAACGGAATTGATCCGTTTTGATGGGGGTAAGCACTGCACTGCCGATAGGGAACGGTTCCATCTGCTGATCTTTACGCGAGGCAGCGGGTTGATTGATGGGCAGCCATTCCAACAAGGGGATTGCTGGTTGATCGCAGCGGACTGTGCGGATTATGTGGTCACGGCGTCACAATCCGTGGAAATGCTGCGGACTTTCGCCCCGCGATTGATAGAATAGGGCTTGGGACGGAATCAAGCCTCGCGTTGTCTAATCCTCATTCTTTGTTGTGTGCTGGCAGCCTGTCAAAAGGGTCCAGAGAAAACTCCTGCTATTGGGGAAGCTTTTGTTGGTTCATTGACAATCACCTTGCGCCAGGATTTAGGGATCAAATCTCCTGTGGTGGGAACGGTAAACCATGGCGAGAAGATTGAAATTCTCCAAATCCGCAGGCGTTTTACACGCATCCGAACGGCCGCTGGGATTGAAGGATGGACAGATCAGGAACGGCTACTATCCTCCGAACAGGTTGAAGCTTTGGGTGTGCTTCGCACCTATGCTGCGACACTTCCAAGTCAAGGTGCGGCTACGGTAAATGAACCACTGAACATGCACACGGTTCCGAATCGATTGTCCCCTAGTTTCAGCGTAATTAATCCCGGTGATGTGGTTCAGGTGCTGCAGCGTAAGGTGGTGGAGCGTGGTGCCTATAAGCTGCCTCAACCAGAAAAGAAGGCGACCGTAAATCCATTGCTGCGCAAGAAGAAAGGGAAAAAGGGCGAACCAACCCCCGTTCCAGCACCAGCAGACTTGAAGCCACCTCCGCCACCAGGCCCACCTGCCGACTGGCGCGATATTTCCTACGCTTACCACCTTGAGAAATCGGGCCAGACCATTGGTTCACCATCGTTGACGCCGCCGCAGGATTCCTGGACGTTGGTCAGAGCCCCGGATGGTCGGGCTGGTTGGGTGATGTTCCGACTGCTGTACATGCAGGTTCCCGATGATGTGGCGTTGTACGCCAGAGGAAGCAGGATCACCGGATATTTTCCCATGGGAGTTGCCAAAGGCGAGGATACGACCAAACAGAATTGGTTGTGGACGACCTTGTTAGATTCCAAGGCGCCGGTTGAATTTGATTCCGTACGAGTGTTTATTTATAACGGTGACAAGCACCGCTACGAATCCGTCTTTTGGGAAAGAGGGTTGCAAGGGCATTTTCCGACGTCTGCCGAGCCACCAAAATTTTCGTACATTGTTGAGGAAACGCCGACCCGTTGGGTTCGGAAGACCTATGTTTTGCAAGGCAGGCAACGTCCAAAGCTGCTTGGTAAAGAACCGGTGGAAGTGCCTTTGAACATGCAGTTGGATAAGATTGTCCGCGATCCGGCAAAGCTGCGGGAAGTGGAAGATTTAGTGCACGGATCCTGGTGGGCACCGATTCGACGATTATTTGTGCGTGGTCCGTAGGGTTATAGAAAGCTTTGGATACGGTCCCACATGGGTTCCAGGACATTGCTCAATTCATGATCGGAATCCCAAACATGCAGCTCAGCATTGGGGTGTTTCTTTGAGAATTCGATAGAGAATTCCGCAGGCACCACGTCGTCCTTTTTTCCATGAAAGATCAAGCAGGGTTGGCCGAAATTGGGGTAGTCAGGATATTGCAGGCCGTCTTCTAAAAGCTGATAGCCAATGCGACGCTTTTGATTGTCGCCATAGTGGAAAATCTCCATACTCCCTTCGCGGCGCCAGGCGTCGGTTACTGGGAGTCCCAATCGCTGGGGCCATCTACGGGCGAATCCAAAGGCTGGGGCCATCAGTACAACACGCTGCACTTCCGGATGCTTTGCTGCATAGATCGCCGCAAGGTAACCGCCCATGCTGGACCCGATTAGAGAGACAGGTCTGCCTTGCGCTTCTTCTTCCAGCATTTTGAGTTGGCGGGTAAGGGTGAGGTTGAAAAAATCGCCGTTATCCAGTTTGGGGATTTTCACTTCCTGTCCAATAGAGGTAAGTCGATCCGCGAAGTAGCGGGCTTTTCGTGAAGCAGGCGAGGAAGCAAATCCATGCAGATAAAAGATCACACTCTATGTTAGCGGGTGTGACGACAAAGTATTTCTGATAGTGTTTGAGGCGACAGCCATCGCTCCCTCGCGGTCACGACTCGGTATCGAACTCATTCGTGTCCAGAAACTAATCGCGGCGTCTGGAGGACATTTCTTTGCCCACAGAAGCAAGCGCTGCGGCGGTTAGGACGGCGGCCACTTTAGGGAACACGTCGTGTTCTTCAATTTGAATGTGCTCACTGTACGTGGAACTTAGTTCTTCCACGTCGGCTTTCAGCTTAGACCAATCCAACGGTCCAAGAATACCCCTTGCCGACCACAGCATTCCCAACTGTTCAATAGAAGCTTGGAGGGCGTGAATTTGTTTGTGCTGTTTTTCCAACTTGGCTAAAACAGTCTTCATTCCACCGGATTCTTTCAAGCGTGGGAACAGGCTTTCCTCCTCATCGGCGGAGTGCTTGGGGGCAGAATTTCGGAAATAATTCAAACTCTGTTCTAGCGCTTTACGGCGCTCAGGATTCAATGGTTCTGGATTATCGGCCACGGTGAGGGTTTCAAGAATGCCAAGAAAATCCTCAATGCGCCGGTGACAATCAGTCAGTACGCCGATAGGATCGGAAAAATCAGCGGATTTAGGAGCTCCAATTTTTACAAACATTGACTATCTATACAGGGTACGCTTTCAC
Source organism: Acidobacteriota bacterium (assembly GCA_025352795.1). Classification (GTDB taxonomy): domain Bacteria; phylum Acidobacteriota; class Terriglobia; order Bryobacterales; family Bryobacteraceae; genus JANXSF01. The sequence goes on along the minus strand of JANXSF010000102.1, from coordinate 214,272 downwards.
ACACAGAAAATCTCGTTTTTGCTGAAAATAAGGTAGGTAGGGAATCGATTTATTTCCAACCCTGGCGGGACTTTAATGCATTGATTTGTGCCAGATGGTGCTGGCCATGCCAACTATATAGCTGCAGCAGGTAGTCCATTGAAAACTTCTGGTCGTATTCCGGGTGAATGTAACAGCGCTGCCACTGTTCCCCACGAATCGTTTCCCACAATGCGTGCCAACGGGCTTGAACGGCTGTGTAGTGCGATAAAGCGATGGAAATGGGCAGCTTGGAATCGTCCAGGTCAGCCCAGCGATCCTCCATGTAAGGTTTGATGACCGGATTTTCTTCCGTTAAGGCCAATTTCGCACGAATATAGCCATTGGAATGCGAATCAGGAAGATGATGGCAAACCTGCCGTACGGTCCACCCTTTTGGCCGATATGCAGTGTCCAATTGTTCATTGGAAAGCGTAGTCACCGCTGCGGACAACTCGGCCGGAGCGATTGCGAATTCAGCAATCAAAGCGGCCCTGTCTGAGTCCGTCAAATCCTGTTTATATTGAGGCTTTCCGATGGGATAGCGAAGGTCGGTCATTGTACCCTTTTAGATCTTCTGGCCATGCCCTTTCATCATTTTTTCCAACTGGCTTTGGGGCATTGCCATTTTTACACGAATCACTTTTGCATTCTGAGTTAATTGCATGGAATCCAAAGCGGTGGCGAAAGCAGCGACATCCTGATTTTCGCGATTCAGTTGAACCATATTGCTAAGAAAACGGACAACATCAGCCAGAGCCCCGGCGTCCTTTTCTGTTTTAGCGGTTGCTTCAACATTCAGATCCACGGTGGTTGCGGTGAAACGAAGTCCCACGGCAGCCTGATCGACAGCTTTGAAAAAGTCACCGTTCATGATGCCAGCCATCGGCCCGGCGTTCCCATTTTGAACTTTACCGCCTTTCGGTTTCATATCGAAGTTGGGGGAGTTGGTGATCATCCAAACATCACTTCCTTCGCGCAATGACTGGACTTTGGCGGCCTTCACTGCGTCCACCGGGACAGTGCTGTAGTTTCGCGCCGCAGCGGCCTTCACTGATTCCAAATCGCCCACTAAAACGGTATGGCCACCAATGAGGAAGAATGCATTTCCTTGCTGGCGGAAGATCTCCACGCCATTTTGCATTTCCGATTGAACAGCTCCTAACAATTTCAAGGATCCAGTGATTTTCCCCGAATCGAGGCGCCCACGAATAATGGCGATTCCGCTGCCTTCTTTTTGCGATGCCATCACAACTTCATCCAGATCGCGCTGCGGATCAAGGCCGATGGTTTCAAAAAACCCTTTCGGCACGCTGTCCAGAATGGATCTTGTAAACGGAGAGGCTTTCGCTTTTTGGATATCGACGCCAGCCATATATTTGGCATCGGGCATGATGTAGTTGAAGATGGGGTCGGCGGCAAAGCCGAGCTGGGAAATCGTAAAAAGGGCGGGGACAAGTAGAAAACGCATGATTGATTACTCCTGTGTTAGAAACGCTGGTAAGTCTCAAAAAGTTCCCGTTTCTTTACGGGCACTTGCTCAACAATCTCTACTCCGTACCCTTCCAGCCCCACCACCTTGCGCGGATGGTTGGTTAATAAGCGAACTTTATGGAGGCCTAAATCGGCCAGGATCTGGGCACCGATCCCCGCTTCATGTTGCAGAATGATTTGGTGATTTCCGCTGGCTGGTGCTTGAGAGTGAACGGATTCCAGATGGGCTGGCAAATCATCGCGACGGAACACTTTGTAACCAGGACCAGTTTGATGCAGATAAACAATTGCCCCGGCGCCGTGTTCGGCAATGGCCTTCATGGAACCTTCTAGAGTGGCTGCGCATTCACAATCGGTGGAATGGAACACATCGCCAAAGACGCAGTGCGAATGCATCCTCACCAGAACGTTTTCCTGGCCAGCCACTTCACCCATTACCAGGGCCATATGCGTATCGGGAGCGATGGCGCTTTCGTAGGCAATGGTTCGGAAAGTGCCGAAGGGCGTGGGTAAAATACCTTCGGCTTTTCGACGCAGAAATCGTTCGTGTTCCAGCCGATAGCGGATGAGCGCGGCGACGGAAATCATTTTGAGTCCATGTTCCTGGCAGTAGAGGATTAGATCAGGAACTCTGGCCATGGTGCCATCTGCCTTCATGATTTCGCAGATTACCCCACCAGGCGGAAGTCCGGCGAGGCGGGCCAAATCCACGGCAGCCTCGGTTTGACCGGCGCGGACCAGCACGCCGCCTTCCCGGGCACGCAAGGGGAACATATGGCCTGGTCTGGCCAAATCGGAAGGGCGCGCATCGGGACGCATGGTTACTTGAATCGTAAGGGAGCGGTCCGCTGCAGAAATGCCCGTAGTGACGCCCTGAGCCGCGTCAATCGATTCGCAGAAGGCCGTGCCGAACTGTGAGGTGTTGTTGGAGGTAACCAGAGCCAGCCCTAATTCCTCGCATCGATCCGCACTGAGTGCTACACAAATCAATCCTCGGCCATGAACGGCCATGAAATTGATAATTTCGGGAGTGATTTTACTGGCAGCAACCGTCAGGTCACCTTCGTTTTCGCGATCTTCATCATCGACCACAACCACCATTTTTCCTTGGCGGAAGTCTTCAATAGCATCAACGATTGAGGCAAAGGGCATGGGCTTACTTAACTATACGCCCGCAGTGAGAAATCGACTCACATTGTTCAATCCGCAAAAGCGGATGCGGAGTAGTTTACTGGTGATTTGTAATTTAAATCGGCAGTCATGAAGGTGCCGGAAATGTGATCGTGCCAGGACAAAGTTTCCTCGTCCAGATACACCCAGATCACCCCGATACCGGCGGCCATGACACTCAGCAGCGTCGATAATACGCGATGGACGCGAACTTTAGCACTGGGAACCCGACCATCAAAATCGGTCAGTTGCAGGCCCAGATATTGTGAACCAGGAGTGTCGGTACCGGCGCAGGCCCAAAACATTTTGTAAAACAGGGGCAGAAATGCCAGCAGTGCACCGAACACAAGCTTGTTTTCCATCGGGTCGAAATCAAACTCGCCACCGCCGTATACGAAGATGGCTGCGAATAAAGCGATTGAAAAGAGAATAAGGCTACCGTCCACCAGCGCTGCTAAGGAACGGTGGACCAAGGTTGCCACGCGATAGTCACAATAGACTGAGGATCGGGCGGCATTGCCCAGTTGATTGAATTCGTGCTTTGGCGGACCGAAGAAATCCAGCACCCCTTGATCGAAAGATTCAAGCGCAGGCTTTCGAGGCGACGCGTTGCGTTTCTTAATTGTCGGCGTAGGTGTGTCGCTGCCATCAATGGAAACTATCTTCAAGCCTTCGGTTTGAAATAAGCGACGTTGCACGGGGTAGCTTACTGATCCCGATGCTGATCGTTGGCCTTCATAGTTACCAGCAGGGTTGGCAACTGCGGCAAGTGTGGCTACCGCAACCGGAGCGGAAACCGCTTCCGATTCCGTGACCACTTCATATTTTCGTGCCGTGGCGTCACAACTTACAGGGTAGGAATTGGCGGAAAAAGTTGGAACATAACCACCCAGACGACGCTGGCATTTCCGGCATCGGTGATCGCTTTCAGAATTGGCCGTTCTGCAATAATCGCAAGTCATAATGTTTGTCGGTCCCCTATTCAAATCCTGCCCAACTTGCCAGATGTTACCTAAGGCTGTTGATCCAGGCTCCAGATCCGTGCTACGGTTTTCGATTGAAGCAATCGAAAACAGCACCGAACCCCTCCACTTTGTTCCCTTTATTCCAAGCCCATCAGACTCGGCAAACTCACTTCCAACTAGGCTCTAAGTACTTTATTATGTTTGGCCCTAGTATCTTTCGTAACATATTTCCTACAAAATGTCACGAATTATTATCGTCTTGGTACTATGAGTCACCAGCACTGCCCCATATATCGGCACTTTGCCTTAGGGACTACAGGGTGTTGTGTCTAGGACTTTTCCTAAGCATTTCCCTCTACAGCCAGCCTCGCCCTCCGATAGTTCCGCTGCCAGTTTTGGTGGCCGCTCCGGCGACCTCAAAACCCATCGTAATCAAGCGCGTGAACGGACCGGCAGCCGATGAGATTCGGGTGCAAGCCATTACTCAGGATGCCGAAGGATCTCTGCGCAAACTTCGCGGGGCGGCAGAAATTGAAACCACCGAATTCCTCTTGAAGGCCGATGAAGTGGATTACGACGAGGACACACGCTGGGTGGAAGCCCGTGGCAACGTCTTCTTTCAAAACTTCGATGGGGGCGAAGAGATCCATTGTGACCGGGCACTGTACAACATGGAAGAAGAGACTGGGAAATTCTATGCTGTAAAGGGTCGGGCACCGGCTAAAATCGAAGCTCGTCGAGGCGTATTGTCCTCAACTAACCCCTTTATTTTTGAGGGGAATTGGGCAGAAAAGATAAAGCAACGCTATACCCTCTATGACGGCTTCATCACCAACTGTAAATTGCCGAAGCCCTGGTGGCGTTTAACGGCACCCAAATTCGACATTATTCCAGGGGAAAGAGCTATCGCCTATCGGGCATTTTTCAAGGTTCGACGCGTTCCCATCCTCTATGCTCCCGCATTCTACAAATCCCTTGAAAAACTCCCTAGGCGCAGCGGGATTTTGACCCCTAATGCGGGGGTCAGCAGCCGTTTTGGCAAAATGGTAAATGGCGGCTATTTTTGGGCCATCAATCGCAGTTATGACCTTACCTATCGGGCCCAATTCTATACCGAAAGAGGCTTAAGAAGTCACATTGACTTTCGTGGCAAACCTAATGATAATACTAACTTTAATTTTATCATGGAGGGTATAAAGGATCGCGGACTGTTGCAGCCCGATGGGGAACGTTTGAAGCAGGGCGGATACCTGATTGCGTTCACCGCTCAGTCCGCATTGAAGTACGGGTTTGAGGGTCATATCAATGCTAACTACCTAAGTTCCTTCACCTACCGACAGGCCTTTTCTCAAAGCTATAACGAAGCCATTTATTCGGAAAATAATGCCGTCGGCTATATGTCCAAAAACTGGGACACCTACTCCTTCCATTTTGTGGTTTCCCGTCATCAGGTGTTTGGCAGCACATTGCCCGATGATCAGGTGGTGATCAGCAAGCTTCCCAGTTTTGAATTCAATTCCCGAGACAAGCAAATCAGCGAAAAAATTCTGCCAATTTGGGTATCTTTTGAATCCTCCACGTCGCTTCTGCGCAGGCAACAACCATTGTTCCAGACCAGAGCTTTCATGGATCGGTTGGACGTTTCACCTCGCATCATGACCGTGTTTCGGTTTGCTGGATTTAACATTCTGCCCTCTCTTTCAGCTCGCGAAACTCACTACAACGAAAGCAAGGACGCGCAGTCATTCCAAGTGAGGGGCCAAAATTTTAATCGGACAGCCATCGAATTCGGACTGGAATTTATCCCACCTTCCGTTGAGAAAACCTACGACGCACCGAAGTGGTTGGGCCAAAAATTGAAGCATGTGATTGAACCTCGGGCCTCCTTTCGGTACGTTTCCGGGGTGAAGGATTTCAACGACATCATCCGGTTCGATCAGACCGATCTGATCAACAACACTAGCGAAGTGGAGGTCAGCCTCACCAACCGCTTCTTCACCAAACGAAATGGCAATGTGGAGGAAGTTCTCAGTTGGCAGCTTTGGCAGCGTCGCTACTTTGAGCCTGACTTTGGTGGTGCGCTGCAAGTGGGACAACGAAATGTCCTGCAAAGTACGATCCAGTTGACGGCCTACGGATTTCTAGATCAGCGTCGCAACTATTCGCCAATTGTGAGCGCGGTTCGGGCCAAGCCTCTGCCCTGGTTGGGAATGGAATGGCGCGCCGATTACGATCCATTGCGAGGAATTATCACCAACACTGGTTTCACCGCTGACGCGCGCAGAGGCCAAATTTTCGCTGCCTTTGGCCATAGCAAGGTGGCGAATATTCCACTGCTGTCTCCTGAAGCGAACCAGATCATCGGTCGAGTGGGTTACGGCAATGAGCAGCATAAAGGTTGGAATACCGGGTTCAACGCGGTTTACGATTATCGTCGGGGAATCCTTCAATACGCGGTGACGCAGGTTAGTTACAATTCCGATTGCTGTGGCATCTCAGTACAGTGGCGTAGGTTTAGTTTCGGGACTCGCAATGAAAATCAGTATCTGGTTTCCTTTGCGGTGGCCAATATTGGAACTGTGGGGACGTTGAGAAAGCAGGAACGGTTGTTCTAAGCGGGATCCCTCATCACTCTGGCTAAAAGACCGCTCCCTCGCGGTCACGGCTCGGTAACATACTGATTTTACAGAGCCGTGACCCACAAGCGAGCGCTTTTTAGTTACTCAGGAATAGCGAGGACGTCGCCTGGGTGGATGACGGACTTATCATTCACCAACTGGCCAGGATTGCCTGCGATGATTTTTGGATACTCCGCACCATTGCCATAAAAATGGGTCGCAATCTTCCACAGTGAATCGCCACCGACTACCGTATAGGTTCTGGCCGGAGGGGCCAAGCTTGCGTCAATGGACAGGTCGCAAGTCAAATCGCTGAAGGTGGAATCGGTTAACTTAATTTGATTCCAGATGTCGTTCTTGACATCTTCCGAAGGTGCGGCGCCTTGCACAAATAGCTTGTTATCCTGCACATGGCAATGGGCAAGAACAACGCCACTTTGCTTGATCAGGTTCAAAACCGATTGGTATTTCAACTTCAGTTCATCAATACGTTCCATGTTTTCTCCTCAAAATTATTTCCGGGGCCGGGCGCCCCATCGACTGTTTAAAAAATCGACGAGCTGATTTTTGTATTCCGGTTTCACATCCGCACCCCACCGCACCATTTTATCCACTTCCTTCTCCCATTGGCCACGATTTAATCGTTGCTGTTCCATTACATCGGTTCCATGGCACACCATACAGGTGGATCGGAATTGGCCGGGAAGTTCCGGAGCTCCGGCGATGGAGGCTTTTTGGATTGCCGCAGGTGCTGCGGTTGTAACGTTTACCCCAATCGTATGCACCGCGTTGTGAGCATAGCCGGAAGGGTTCCATTCCTGGACAAAGGGTTGCAGTTCGCCAGATGCAGCGCGAGCCCGCACCATCAACTGGTAATAAGCTTCTTTGGTCGGTTTCCAATCGAAAGACCATTGGCTCCAACCGTACTTTCCACCGGAAGTCTTGGTGACGGTGGCCCGCCAACTGCGCCCAGCGTCGGTTGAGACGTCCACTCCAGCCACCGGCGATTCCCCACTCCAGGCCACTCCAGTCAGCCGCGTCAGCCCTGGGGCAAGCACCGCGCCATCGGCATGGCTGGCGATCACACTCTTGATTCTTAGTGACGTCAACGGGGACATGGTTGCCGGGTCGACTACTGAACCGGGGGCAACATTCTTACCCGGATGCCGGTAGGCGGTCTTCATAAAAAAGCCGTCGAACTCTTTGTCCAGAACTTCAATTTTAATCAGCCACTTTACCCAGCTATCGCCAGCCCAACCAGGGGCTATCACCCGCAAAGGAAATCCATGAGCATCGGGAAGTGTCTCGCCATTCATTTCGTAAGCCAGGATGGTGTCGGGGTCCAGCGCTTTTTTCAACGGGATGCTGCGTTTGAACTCCGGCATCTTACCTACTGGGACATCGGCCCCATCGAAAAGAATCTCCTTTGCAGTGGATTTCAAACCACAAAGCTTCAGCACATCGGCTAAGCGGACACCTGCCCAACGGCCGTTGCCCACTGCGCCGTACTCCCATTGCAATCCAGGAACTGTAGGTTCATAGAGCCCACGGCCATTGCCTGCACATTCCAGAACACTGACCAGTTCCACTTTTGGGAGCTTCTTGAGGTCGGCCATGGTCAAGGTTTGTGGTTTGGAAATTTCGCCTCCAATGCTTAATTGCCAATCGTTCAGATCCACTTTTGTCATGTAGTGATGGCTGCGCACGAAAAAATTTTCAATGGGGGTGACGGCGTTACGGAATCCGGCCATGGGCATTTCCAGATCTTCAGGGCGAGCAGCTCTGACGATCATGTCTTTCTTTGGTGCGCCGGAACTGAATGAAGCTGTGGCTGCAGCCATCATTGCAAGAAGGTGCCTGCGGTTGAGAGTTGTCATCTTTAACCTGATTTTAGCGCACAGCTAGCCGCTATGAAATCCAACGATGCTTGTTACCAGGTTATTCGAAATTCGGAGAGATCGCCTTCGTGAATTTCGATCTCTTTTTCTTTGGGATCATGTCCGGCCAATGTGATACGAATTAAATGTTTGCCGGAAGGCAACGTTAGCATTGCTGGGGTACGTTCTGTTTTCACCACGCCGTCGACTGCGATTTCCGACCCTGCAGGTGTAGTGATCACGCTCAATTTTCCAAATGTTTTTTCCAGGGTGACAGTGAGTTCTGTCTGGTCTGGCACTTGAAAAATGCGATAGGCGGATTGATGTCCGCTGAGACTTGCGGAAAAAGTATGACGGCCTGAGGGGAGCGTAAGTGAGCAGGGTGAGGTGCAGATTGGGGATCCTGAATCCATTACAATTTTGGCTCCAACGGGCGCCGTGATCAATCGTACGGCATACTCCACAACGCCAATATCAAATGGCTCGACTACTGTTGGTTTACGTGGTTCCGGTTTTTCGACAGGTGATTCCTGGAGCGGTGGTAATACAGCTTCGGGACTGGGTTTAGGACTTTCAGGAATGGCCAGGGGCGGCAGTTGCTCCGCTTGCACCACAGGTGCTGGTTGGGTCCCAAAATATGTGAAAGCAGCAACCGCTAGCGCCACCACCGAAGCAATGCTGAGTATGATGGCAAATAAACCGAATCTGGATGGACTTGGTTCGGGAGGCGCAGGTGGCTGTTTCCTGACAAATGCTGGCCCGTAATCCGGTGCAATTTGGACAGGCAGGAACGCCATAGTGGGCAACGATTGTTCCACTTGATGAGCCACCGCATGGAAATCTCCAGATAAAGCTCGAACAAACGTGGAACAGTTTTCAAATCGGGCATCTGGATCTTTAGACAACACCCTGGTCAGTGCTGCTTCGAGTGTTGCGGATAGCGATGGGTTGAACTGGCGCGCTGGGGGCGTCGGCTGGGTTACGATTTGGAATAACAGCGCAGGCACAGAATCTGTTTTATAGGGCGTGTTGCCGGTCAACATTTCATACGCTAAAACACCCAAAGAAAACTGGTCCGCACGGGCATCCGCCGGTTTACCCTGAATCTGTTCGGGGGCCATGTATGTGGGCGTTCCAAGCAATGTACCGGTATGGGTGGTGTTTTGCGATTGCATGCGAGCCACGCCAAAATCCATGATTTTGACAATGCCTTGTGGCGTCACCATCAGGTTGGCGGGTTTGATGTCGCGATGAATAATTCCTTTGCCGTGGGCATAGTCTAATGCAGTGGCAGTCTGTTCCAGAATGGAACGAATCTGTTCGGGAGAGAGCTGCTTGCGCGGCAGAAGCATTTCCAGCGTTTGGCCTTCCACATACTCCATAAAAATAAATGCTGAACCGCGCTCCTCCTGAATGTCGTACACGGTGACAATGCCTGGGTGAGAAAGAGATCCTGCTGATTGTGCTTCGCGGAACAGACGTTCGTGAATGCGCTGCCGCTCGGTGGGGTCGGCCACGTCGTCCAGGCGGATCTGTTTTATGGCGACAATGCGGCCAATAATGGGATCGCGAGCGCGGAAGACTATACCACTGGAACCGCGTCCAGCCTCACCTTCCACGACATAGCGACCAATGGTTTGCATCTAATTCTTTACTTTACCAACTATGAAATCAAACCCGTCACGCATTGCTGTAGATAGGTCAGCAGGTCTTCCGGGGAAACCGTCGTATCGCAAGGGAGCCGAAGAATTCCCGCAGGCGTGAATTGCGCCCCAGGAGTTCCGCTGACCAGCCCCATCAACTGATTTGGATCAATTTTGGCTTCCTGATGGAACTTCACATTGAGCATGCCTTGGCGACGATCAATGGCTTCAATCCCAGCTTTTTGAGCCAGGCTTTTTAACTGGGAAAATTCCACCAACAAGCGCACAGCACCGGGAACCGGGCCATAGCGATCTTCCATTTCCTCCAGCATTTTAACGGCAGCTTCCGGATCTTTAATATCGGCCATCCGTTTATAAGCGCGCAGGCGTTGATTTTCATCGGCCACATATTCCGATGCGATTCGTAAATCTAACCCAAGGTTCAAGGAAGAGTGCACTTCCGGCGGCACTTCTTCACCACGCAATTCGCGCACTGTTTCCTCAAGCATCTTCATATACATGTCGTAACCAACGGCTTCAATTTGGCCGTGCTGCTCACCACCCAAAAGATTCCCGGCACCGCGCAATTCCAGATCGAGTGCGGCTATCTTGAAGCCCGCACCCAGGTCGCTGAATTCTTTCAAAGCAGCTAACCGCTTGCGCGCAATCTCACTTAACTCTTTATCCAAAGGCACCAGCAAGTAGGCATAGGCTCGACGATTGGAACGTCCCACACGGCCGCGCAACTGGTAAAGTTCGCTTAAGCCATAGCGTTCCGCATTTTCCATGATGATGGTGTTGGCCAGCGGAATATCCAAACCGTTTTCAACAATGGTAGTGCAGACAAACACGTCGTATTCATGACGCATGAATCCCAATAGGACTTTCTCCAAAGCATCTTCGCCCATCTGCCCATGACCCACGGTGACGCGGCAATTCGGAATCGCTTCCTGAATGGAGGCAGCGCGCATGTAGATGCTATCCACTCGATTGTGAACGTAGTAGACCTGCCCGCCACGGCTTAATTCCTGCTCAATGGACGTCTTCACCAGGTCCATGTTGAAGTGAGCCACCACGGTGTGAATCGCCAACCGATCTTTTGGCGGCGTCTCAATCACCGACATATCGCGCAGACCCAGCAGGGACATATGCAGAGTGCGAGGGATGGGCGTGGCGCTCATGGTCAACACGTCAATATTGTTGCGAATCTGCTTCAAGCGTTCTTTATGTTTCACGCCGAAACGCTGTTCTTCGTCCACAATCAACAGCCCTAAATCGGCGAACTCCACGTCCTTTGAAAGCAGCCGATGCGTTCCAATAACTACATCCACTTTACCTGCCGCAAGATCAACCAGAACCTGATCAATTTCCTTAGCAGAACGGAAGCGGCTCAACATTTCAACGCGAGCAGGGAAGGGTGCAAAGCGTCGCTTGAAGGTTTCAAAATGTTGGAAGCTAAGAACAGTCGTCGGGGCCAGCACGGCTACTTGTTTGCCATCGCCAAGAGCCTTGAAAGCCGCTCGCATGGCCACTTCGGTCTTGCCAAAGCCCACGTCACCGCACAGCAACCGATCCATAGGTTGCAGGCTTTCCATGTCCCGTTTGATTTCCTGAACGGCTTGCAACTGATCTTTGGTGGGCGAATAATCAAAGGCGTCTTCAAACTCACGCTGCCAATTGCCATCTACCGAATAGGAAAATCCTTCAGCCATTTTGCGCTGGGCGTAAAGCTTCAACAACTCGTCGGCCATATCGCGCATTTTGGCTTTTACACGCGACTTGGTCTTGTTCCAGGTGACCCCACCCAGCTTGTCCAGCCCAGGCTTGTTATCACCCGCGCCGCGGTAGCGTTGGACCAGATCCAGACGAGTTAAAGGTACGTAAAGCTTGGAATCGTTGGCGTACTCCAGCACCATGAAATCGCCCTTCAGTTCGCCTTCGCCCAGTTCCTTCAAACCAACAAATCGACCCACGCCATGAGTCACGTGAACCACATAATCGCCGGGTTTTAAATCGGCAAGGTCCGATGCAAAGGCGGCAGCGGCGGACTTGGTATTTACGGGATGGGCAACCAGGTCAGAAGAATCGAACAGATCTTCCGACCCGAATAATGTCAGCTTTTCTTCCGGGAAACTCGCCCCACGGCGGACGCTGCCTTTGGCCAGCAACACGTTGCCCGATGCCGGCCCGCTCCAACCTCGATTGGCGGCGTAGGGTGCCGCTTCTGAGCTATCCAGGCAAATGGTGAAGGGTAGGGAATACTCAGTAAACACGTCGGCCAGACGTTCTACTTCGCCCGTGGATGCGGCAAAAAAGACTGCCCGTTCGCCTTTCTCTACTAAAGATTTAGTCTCACCGATGACGGCGGGAATGTTGCCATGAAAGGCCATGGCTGGCCTTGTGGAAATGTGACCGCCACCTTCTTCCAGCGATAGCTGTCGAAATTCCAGTGACGAAGCTCTACTGACTTTTTCTTCAAATTCTTCCCATCGAAAAAAGATATCTTCCGCTGGGACTGGATCAAACACGGCTCCTAAATCCTTAGCAGGTGCATCCAACCGGACCCACATCCGTTCCCCGGCACCTTTAACGAGTTCCGGTTCGTCAATCAAGATTACCGGCTGATGCGCTAAATCGAAGATAGAGAATTCCCGGGCTTCATCCAGCGCCTGTCGAAATTCCCAACCTGCCGATGCCAGCTCCGTGCGCGGATATTCGACCAGCGGCAGAAGCGTTGTTTGATCCACTTTCAGAACCGAGCGCTGGGTATCGACATCGAATTTGCGCAAGGATTCAATAAGGTCTCCAAACATTTCCATGCGAATTGGTTTATCGGCTTCGGCGGGGAAAATGTCGACTATGCCACCGCGTATGGAAAATTCGCCGACCATTTCTACGGGCTCGCGACGTTCGTATCCGATGGCCACCAGGTGCGCGGCCAAGTCTTCCTGAGAAATTTCTTCGCCCATGCGCAAGGTCAACGCCAGTTGCTGGTAGTAATCCCCTTTGCGGGTGCGAATCAATGCGCTGGCAATGGGAGTGACGGTGATGGGTGCCGTCGCCATGGCTAGACGCCACAGCCCGATGGCCCGCTGTTCGCTGATTTCTGAATGCGGTGAAAGTTGCTGAGAGGGAATCACATCCAGGGCGGGAATCAGTTGCGGTCTGCCGATGGTTGTGGACTCAGAAAGAATGTCGAAGAAAGTGCAAATGAGTTCGTAAACAGTTTCCGCTTCGCGTGAACCGTCGGTGATTACAATGACAGGCTTCCCCGTCCAAAGCCAGGCGTGGACTGCGTACAGGGCTTTAGCAGCGGGAACCAGACCGGCCAGCTTGGCATGCCGTGTGGCCACCAGACGGCGCATGGTGTCATGAAACGACGTCCGCTTTCCAAGCGTCTGAAAAAGTTCGCGAATTGCTGGATGTGTCAACGAATCGTTACCGAGCCAAAATTTCTTTTTCGATGTTGGTAGTGGAATAGCCCGGTTCCAAGGGGAGCGCCATCACCTTGCCACCTGCTGCTTCCACTTCTTCGCGGCCAGCGATGAAGTGGGACCAATCGGCACCTTTTACGAGGAAATCTGGAAGTACGGTGGCTATCAGTTCGCGCGGCGTATCTTCGTCAAAAGAGGTAACCACATCAACAGCCTGAAGTGCTGCTGCCATTTGGGCGCGCTGTTCTAATGTGAGCAAGGGACGGGAAGGGCCTTTTAAGCGGGCAACAGAATCGTCGGTATTCAATGCCAGAATTAATATGTCGCCTAAATTGCGTGCGGATTCCAGTAAGCGAATGTGTCCAGGATGCAGCAGGTCGTAGCAGCCGTTGGTGAAGACAACCTGTTTACCGTCGCGCTTCCATTGCGCTCTTGCGGCCACCAGGATTTCGCGATTCATAAAAACACCCATGTCTTCCTATTCTAATGGGTGAGCGTGAGTTAATCTGGATGAATGTCCACAACCGGTGTTCATTTTGCATTGAGTCTGGCCCAGGCCGAAGAATTGTTTGGTGCTAAGGACGATGAAGCGCTGCTGGAATGTTTAGAGCAAATTGAAGAAAAGTGGGATGAAGGTTGGTTGGTGTCTACTGATCAGGCGTGGGACCCCATTCATCGCTGCTTGACCGATGGAATGCTTGGTTCAGAGAACGGAACTTATCCTGACAAGATGACTGTCATTGGCGGTCGTCAGTTGTACACAGGCGACGATTATCTGATTGCTTACGTGGCTCCGAAAGAGGTGGAGGACGTGGCGGCATCGCTGGCAGGCAAGACCAAGCAGGCACTGCACGACATCTACTTTAAAATCGATCCCGATGATTATGGCGAAAGTTTGTCGGAAGCAGGGTTCAATTCCATGTGGGGGCATTTTGAAATACTTCGTACATTTTTTGCGAAGGCAGCGGGCGCTAAGCGTCCAGTAGTGTTTACGGTTGATCTGATTGATTTTGCGTAAAGGGAATAAGTCGCCAAGGTAGAGCTAATAGCAAAATCAGTCGGGAAACATCGCATCCAATATAAACAAGATGCAGATGGCTTTCCGCAGGCGTGTCTCCTTTCAATATAAGAATTACTCTTTCATCAAGTAGTGGCAATAACCAAGCGGTCTGCAACAGTAGCAGTATTCCCAACGCAACTGTAATTGTCCTTGTAACCCAATTCCCTGTTGAACGAAAAACTAACCACGTGAGCACCACAAACGCCACCAATTCCAACTTGTTAAAGAACTGAAATGTATGTCGACCCACATCCAGTGCCACTGGCAGCGTCAACGAAGGCGCCCAGAATTTTGCAGGTGCTGCTACAAAGGAAACTCCCAGCAGCCCGCCAGCCCAAAGCATGCTCCAGCATGCTGCAAGACATTTCGTCGGTTGCCGGTCAGGTACTATTTTTCTACTGCCTTGGGCACCAGGGTAAGCCAGCCTTCGGTATCTTCTGAAACTCCGTTTACCATGTCGAAGAATGCTTTTTGCAGAAGTTCGGTGATGGGTCCCCGGCTACCCGAACCGACTGGAATTCTATCCACGCTGCGGACGGGAGTCACTTCAGCGGCGGTTCCGGTGAAGAAGACTTCATCAGCGATATAGAGCATTTCGCGAGGGATTAAAGTCTCCACAATGGGAATGCCAGCCTTCTTCGCCAAATGAACCACCGTGTCGCGGGTGATGCCTGGTAGAACGCTTGCCCCTAAAGGTGGCGTATACATTTTGCCATCACGCACAACGAAAATATTTTCGCCTGAGCCTTCGCTGATGTAGCCAGCCGTATCGAGTCCAATGCCTTCAGCGTATCCGTTAACGTGGGCTTCCATGCGGATCAATTGGGAATTCATGTAATTCGCACCGGCCTTGGACATGGCCGGAAGTGTATTGGGTGCCATCCGATTCCAGGATGAAATACAGACATCCACGCCGGAAGACAACGCTTCATCGCCCAAGTACTTTCCCCAGCTCCAACAGGCCAAATAGATATCTAGTGGATTGTTGATTCCCAACACTCCAACATCGCCGTAACCGCGAAGCAGAATCGGACGAATGTAGCAGCTATCCAGCTTGTTGACGCTTACAAGTTCCACGGCTGCTGCGGACAATTGATCGACGGTGAAATTTACTCCGTCCATCCGGTAAATCTTGGCTGAATCAAGAAGGCGGCGCATATGCTCGCGAAGGCGAAACACTTGCGTACCTTTGGGAGTTTCGTAAGCACGAATCCCCTCAAAAACCGAGCTGCCATAGCTCACCACGTGGCTCAAAACGTGGATCTTGGCCTCGCTCCAATGAATAAACTTTCCGTTAAACCAAATTTTTTCTGTAGGCGTCAACATACAGTCGATTATATCGCGTCTTGTTTATAGCGGTATAACCAGTGCTAAAAGTTGTTCTGTTGGTTACATTTCCAGTTGAATCCTGGTCCGCAATCAAGGCATCATACATGACTGGAGGTTCTTTTATAGTGTTACGAAAACTGTCTCTGCTTGTGATGATAGCTTGTAGTGTGCTGGCTGCCGATAAAAAGGCCGGGTCCGCACCCAAACTTAAGACGTTCAAACCGGGGTTCAACTTCTTTTCTGTTGAACAAGATGTCCAGATGGGGAAGGAAGCCGCAGCCCAAGTGGAAAAACAGTTTGAGGTGATCAATAATCCAGAACTCAATGCCTTTGTCCAAGGTGTGGCCAATAAGATTATTGCGCAACCCCAAGCCGGGAAATTTCCCTACACTTTCAAAGTTGTTGGTGACACCTCAATCAACGCCTTTGCCTTACCCGGCGGCGCGATGTTCATTCATACAGGATTGATTACTGCTGCCGATAGTGAAGCACAGCTTGCCGCAGTTATGGCGCATGAAATCACCCACGTGGCACTGCGACATGGTACGCATCAAGTGTCCAAAGCCAACCTGATTCAAATTCCCGCAGCACTCGCTGGGGGCATGTTGGGAGGCGGTCTTTTAGGCAGTTTGGAACAAGCTGGCATAGGGCTACTGGCCAATGGTGCTTTATTGAAATTCTCCCGCGATGCTGAAACGCAGGCCGATTTGATGGGTGCACAAATGATGGCCCAAGCCGGGTATAACCCAATTGAAATGGCTCGTTTTTTTGAAAAGCTGGAGGCCGAATCAGGGAAGGGCAACTGGGCTTCCAATATGATGTCGGACCACCCCAACCCTGGCAACCGAGTGAAGAACGTGGAAAACGAAATCATGGCTATGCCGCAGAAAAACTATACTGCGGATACCGGTGGTTTCCTTCGAGCCAAGGCAATCGTCAAAGCGTTGCCTCCGCCAAAGAAAAGGGTTTCCGCTGGGCAACCGGGTCAGCCACCTCCTTCCACAGGCAAGGTGCAGATGCCATCACTCAATGAGCTTCGGCCATCCAACAATTACAAGACCGCGCAGAATGGGGCTTTCTCTATTTCCTATCCTGACAACTGGCAGACGCAGGCCGATCAAAGTGGCGGTAGCCTGACCATTGCACCGGCCAAGGGGTCCATCGGTCAAGGCCAACAAATGGCATTGGCATATGGTTCGCAATTCAACTTCACGCCTTTTCAAAATGGGCAGCAGATGACCATTCAACAGGCCACACAGTCCCTGGTGCAGAACCTGCAACAGGGCGATTCCAACATGACGATTGCTCAAAATTCGCAACAAACTCAAGTGGATGGTTATCAGGGAATGATGACCATGCTGACCACCGGTTCGCCCTATCAAGGCCAACAGGAAAGCGACATGCTGTTGACAGTTGCCTTGCCCCAAGGCATTTTCTGGGCCGTGTTTGTGGCTCCTAGTAACGATATGAGTAACGTACAACCGGCATTCCAACGGATGATTCAATCCATCAAGTTCGCCCGGAATTAATGGTTTGTTTGAAGCCATACTGTTCGATTTTGATGGCGTGATCGCCGATAGTGAATCGGTGCATTTCCAAAGTTGGGGTGAGATTCTTGCCCCACTTGGAGTGCCCCTTTCGTGGGAATTTTATTGTGCCAGTTGCATTGGTGTTTCTGACCGTAAAACGGTGGATCTGTTTTGCCAAGGACTCAATTACAGGGTCAGCCAACTGGATGAACTGTGTATTCGCAAGCGGGAACTCTTCCGCGTAAAGGCGGTGGCTAATCCGCCGATTGTAGAATCCACTCGTCAACTGATTCGCAACTTAAAAGGCCAATATAAGTTAGCAGTAGTTACTTCCAGCGGCAGGAATGAAGTCCAACCTGTACTGGAAGTGACCGGGTTGTGGAATCTGTTGGACACTTTCGTATGCATGTCGGACGTGGAGCGGTTGAAGCCCCATCCAGATCCATATTTAGAGGCGGCCAGAAGGCTGAATATCAAACACGCTTTGGTTGTAGAAGACTCCGACCCAGGGGAAGCCAGTGGCCGCGCTGCCGGGTTTGAGGTCCTGCGTATTGCGCATCCGGAAAAGCTTTCCGAACGGGTACTCGAAAGGCTAAGCGTCCTTCCACACTAAAACTATATGCGATCTTCAGAAGACACATAGAATGGTCTGTAAAAACGATTGGCGCATTCTCTACATCGAAATGGTCGCAATCCAACAAAGAATGCTAACCAATCGATGAATGTCTGACGCCGTGATCTGCAAATTTTACTTCCGTGGCATCGGTTACACCAGACTTCCACTGATTAATCCTCACATCACCAATTGTGGATGTTAAGTCTGATGATACAAAGTATTTGCGACCATACACAACCGTCGCTTTTTTTGATAAGCTAACGTTTCATTATGAAGCAACGCATATTCCTGCTTGTAACCATTCCATTACTGGCTAGCCTTGCAATCTATTGTCAGCAAGGGAAACCGCAATATCGCACGACGCCCACAGGCTACTCCGACACACCCTATTTGCCCGACGGCAAATGGCGTGTTCACGACATTGCACGTCCTAAACCAACAGTGGTTACACCGGGAACTTTCAGCAACGAAGACAAGCCTGGCACGCCACCTTCTGATGCGATTGTTTTGTTCGATGGCAAAGATTTATCCAAGTGGACTGGTGGAACAACTCGTGATGGTAAAGCTCGTCCTGCGGGTTGGAAAGTGGAAAACGGATATGTGGAATGCACCCACGATACTGGCGATCTTGTAAGTAAAGAAAAGTTTGGTGACATGCAATTGCACTTGGAATTTGCGGCGCCCACAGTAATTGATGGCGATAGTCAATGGCGAGGCAATAGCGGTGTGTTGCTGATGAGTGCCTACGAAATACAGGTACTGGATTCGTTCAATAATCCTACCTACGCCGATGGCCAAGCCGGGGCGATTTACGGCCAATATCCACCGCTAGTGAACCCTACGCGTCCTCCGGGCAAGTGGCAGCAGTACGACATCTTCTTTGAGGCACCAAAATTCGAAGGCGGCAAATTGTTGAAACCTGCTTACGTCACAGTCATGCTCAACGGGGTGATGCTGCACCATCACCAACAGATCATTGGTCGCATGGCTCATAAAGTTGTCAGCCCATACACTCCTCACGGAGATCAGGAGCCGTTGGCTCTTCAAAATCACGATACAAAGGTACGCTTCCGGAACATCTGGGTGCGCCCGTTAAAAGGATACGATCAACAATGAATCGCAGAGGTTTTTTAGGCACAGGCTTAGGCGCAGCGGCAGCAGCTATGGCGCAATCGCCCAGAGATTGGTCTGGCAATGTCCCGACCCGCTATCCGGAACCAGACGTGGTGGTGTTGGACAAACGATTTGCTAAATACAAGATTGGCAATACACCCATTCAGCGGCTCTACACAGGGGCCATGTGGGCGGAGGGTCCAGCCTGGAACGGCGTGGGACGCTACCTTGTGTTCAGCGACATTCCTAACAATCGTCAACTGCGTTATATCGAGGATGACGGCGGCAAGGTGTCGGTGTTCCGCACGCATGTGGGCTACTCCAATGGCAACACATTCGATTATGAGGGTCGGCAGATTTCTTGCGAACACGGCAACCGCCGCGTGACCAGAAGGGAGTACAACGGCAAGACCACAGTGTTGGCCGACAAGTTTAACGGCAAGCCATTGAATGCCCCAAACGACGTTGTTGTCGCACCCGATGGGGCCATCTGGTTCACTGATCCGGGCTACGGAGTTCTGATGGAGTACGAGGGCAACAAGGCACCCATGGAAATCAAGGAAGCCGTATATCGCATCGACAAATCGGGAAAGCTGGATAAGGTTGCCGATGATATGTACAAGCCCAACGGCCTGTGCTTTTCGCCAGACTTTAAGAAGTTGTATGTTGCTGAAACAGGCTCAACGCACAACCCCGATGCACCGAAGAACATTCGTATCTACGATGTCGTGAATGGAACATCGCTTAAGGGAGGTCGTGAATTTGTAAATATGCAATTAGGGGTCATTGGTGCTGGACTATCGGACGGCATCCGTTGCGACACCGATGGCAATGTTTGGTCGAGTGCGGGATGGGTCGGCGCAGGATATGACGGCGTCATGATATTTGCTCCAGATGGGACTCGGATTGGTCACATTCTGCTTCCTGAAATTTGTTCCAACGTATGTTTTGGCGGGGCAAAGCGCAATCGCTTATTTATGACAGGGAGCCAATCGCTATACTCGGTATACACCGAAGCCACCGGCGCCGGAATTTCCTAAGCAAGTGGGACCGGCATCCCTGCCGCTCCTTTTGCTCATGTTACAAATCAGAATCAGACTGAAAACTTTCACTAGATCTGGGGTTGTATTTGTAAGGCAGGCATTCGGCCCAATGCCACTTAGTTTTCCGCATCCCTGTAGAATCCCCAACCTTTGGTGGGATAACCTGTGGTTGAAAGACCGCTCCCTTGCGGTCACGGCTCTGTAACACACTGATCCTACCGAGCCGTGACCGCGAGGGAGCGGTTTTTCAGAGGCCTGATAGCTTCGCTTTACACTTGAAGTGGCCTGTCCCCACTTTGTAGTAACCTAGGAAGGTGCTGCTGCGCCTCCCCGTATTCCTATTTTTAGCCCAATTTGCCTTTTCCCAATCGGCCTCTCTGCGTGGTTTAGTCTCCGATGAAACCGCCGCTATCATTCCTGGGGCCAAGATAACCTTAACTGGTCCCAACGGAAAATCGCAATCGAAAACTGCTGCCGGTGATGCCACCTATTCCTTCAATGGCTTGCCTCCCGGCGATTATTCAATCACTGCTACAGCACCTGAAATGGGTTTATTGCCAATAAAAATAGCCTTAAAACCCGGCGCGCAGACTCTCGACCTGAAGCTGACCGTGCTGGCTGCTTCGCAAAAAGTGACCGTCAACGATGAATCTGGCGGTGCAAATCTTGGGACCGATCCGACGGCGAATGCTAGTGCTCTGGTGCTGCGGGGAAAGGATCTGGATGTGCTGGCCGATAATCCTGAAGACCTAGCTGCAGATCTGGCCGCCCTGGCCGGACCATCCGCTGGTCCCAACGGTGGGTCCATTTTTATTGACGGATTTAGTGGTGGGCAGTTGCCTTCTAAAGACTCCATAAGGGAAATTCGTATTAATCAGAATCCGTTTTCCCCGGAGTACGATAAGTTGGGATTTGGGCGAATTGAAATCTTCACCAAGCCTGGTTCTGATCGATTTCGCGGGACTATGTTCTACAACTTCGGTCACGATGCAATGAATTCCCGCAACCCATACGCAGCGGTTAAAGCTCCGTTCCTGCTGCAGGAGGCAGGTGGAAACATCAGCGGTCCGTTGGGCAAAAAAGCTTCCTTTTTCGTGGACATCCAAGAGCATGCCATTGACAATGGGGCAATCATCAACGGGGTGACTCTGAATCCCTCAACACTCGCAATCATTGATCCGTACACCAATGTCCTCTCCATTCCGCAAAGGCGTTTTATCGCGAATCCCCGCTTCGATTTTCAAATCAACCAGAAAAACACGGTGACCGGCAGGTATGTATATTCTGGAGCCGATATTGCGGATTCCGGTGTCGGCAGCTTGAATCTGGTTTCCCGCGGAGTGCACGCCAACGACAGGAATCAGACTCTGCAATTGACGGAAACTGCCGTGTTGGGGGCCAGAGTGGTGAATGAAACCCGCTTCCAATATCTGCGATTGGATGGCTCGCGCAATGCCAATTTCCTGACTCCGGCCATTCAAGTTTTGGGTGCCTTCAACGGAGGCGGCTCGCCGATTGGGCACCAGACCACGACGCAGAACGGCATTGAATTGCAGAACTATACGTCCTTTGCTCAAAATCGGCACACTTGGCGATTCGGTATTCGCTTGCGTGCCGAGCGCGTAGATTCCGTTTCACCTGCAAACTTTGTGGGCACATTCACGTTTGCCGGAAACGCAACTGTGTCATCCATCGAAGCGTTTCGACGCACTTTAACTTACGAAAAAGCCGGCTTAAGTTGGTCGCAAATTCGCACGCTGGGCGGCGGGGCATCGCAGTTCACATTCAATGTTGGTCAGCCACAATTGGGAGTAAATCAAACTGACGTCGGACTCTTTGCTGGTGACGATTTCCGGGTGAAGCCGAACTTCACTTTAAGCTATGGCGTGCGGTACGAGGTGCAAACCAACATGAGCGATCACAAAAACGTTGCACCACGCATCGGCATAGCATGGTCGCCACGTGGCACAGGGAAGTCGAGCCCAAAGACCGTGATTCGCGCCGGATTCGGCATGTTTTATGATCGTTTTGCTTTGGATAATACGCTTACTGCATTGCGTTATGGAGGATTGAATCAACAGCAATATGTGGTTCCACAACCTGATTTCTATTCCAACATTCCATCTTTGTCTACGTTATCAGCCGGACCAACAATTCAAACTGTTCAGAGAATCAGCGGCACTTTGCGATCATCTTATATTAAGCAGTCTGCTCTTGGGTTGGAACGGCAGTTACCGAAGAATGTGACACTGGCGATCACTTACGCAAATGCCCATGGGGTCCACTTGCTGCGCTCTGAAGAACCCTTTTACCGAAACCCTTCTCCAGGGTCGCCCACGGTTTTCATAATGAGCTCATCGGGCATTTACAACCAACATCAACTCATCACCAACGTAACGGCAAAGCTGAATGCAAAATTCACTATGTTCTCCTACCTTGTCATCAATCGAGCCAAGAGCAACACAGACGGCTTGGGGACCTTTCGAGCCAACCCCAATAGCGATTTGGGCGAGTATGGTCCGGCATCTACCGATGTCCATCAGCGTGTTTCGTTCGGCGGCACCATGACCACAAAATGGAACATCCGCTTAAGCCCGTTGTTGAACATGGAATCTGGCGCTCCATTCGACATCACTTCTGGTAACGATTTTTATGGCGACACCTTGTTTAATGCCCGACCCGGTTTCGCCACTGTCCGACGTCCAGGTGTGGTGGAAACTGCTTACGGACTTCTTGATCCGAATCCAACTTTCGATCAAAAGCTGGTTCCAAGGAACTATGGACGTGGTCCTGGGGCCATCATGCTGAATCTTCGTATTGCCAAGACCATCACGTTTGGAACAGCTCGTGAAGTTGGGTCAGCACCAGCTACTCGTCTGCCGGGAGATGCGCAGCGACAAGCAGGCGGCGTTTTCAGCAGTGGCGCAGCGGCACCGGGCGCAACCTCAGTTGGCAAACGATACAGCATGGTCCTTCAATTAGCCACTCGAAATATTCTGAATCACAACAACCCCGGACCCATCAATGGCAACATCACATCTCCACTGTTCGGTCGCGCCAACCAGGGTTCAGGAGCAGGTGTCCCAGGCGGCACAGGATTTTCAGAATCGGCTAACAATCGTCGATTGGAATTTCAGGCACGGTTTACTTTCTAACCAACTGGTCTGCTAAGCCGTATCGCGCAGTGCCTGGATTCTGGGAATTCTGGATTTAGGACTATCCAAACTGAACGATCGTGCATCACCCAACTGACCTTTGATGAAGGCTTCCGTTGCTTCAACAGCCTTCACTAGCCTGGCGTTCTTTGGTTCAAAGCAGCAGTAGGCGATGTTTTGAGCATCTTTATCGTATTCCCAAAGTCCTACCAGACGACCATGATTAGTGAAGATAGCATGGCTGGGCAGGTCAGACACACTGCCCAATGAGGCGATCCCTTTGTCTCCAAGAATGGAACGGTTCAAGTCCTGCGGCGCCAGTAGGCTTGTATGATTGCGACGCAGTAAAACCATGCTGTCCAAGCTTGAAGTCAGGTGAAATTCCTCCACTTTTGACGGCTTGAGACTACGTAAGGAATCCAGGTCTTGCGGGTGCATGCATTTGTCTTCGTCAAATGAGGCAAGCCGCAACGGATCCACTGCGGCCTTGGCTGCTTTCACGCCCAAACCAGAAAACCATTGAAACTCAGGCAACGTGGCTGGACCGATCCAATGGAAGTAGCGGCGAGCCAATTCCACGTACGCTTCCTCTTTAGTCAACTTGGATTTCTCAAGCGGATTAGGTGACCACAACGTATATAGGTAGCGTTGCTGATCCAGCCGACCGTTCACTGAAAGTCTGCGGATGAATCCCAGCACCTGCAATTTGCTGAGGGCCAGCGGAAGCGTGGTGGTCATCCCCTTCATCTGACCCTCTGGTCCAAGGCTGCGCGAAGCGTCACCCGTTGCCTGGCGAATCCCTTCAGGGTCAAGAGGACCATTCTTCAAAGCCGTCAAGATGGCGCTGGAGAGTTTGTCAATTTCTGAATCGGTTACGCCCAGCTTACGCGCCACTTTCATTTCCTGTTCTTCGCCAGTGCCTTGTGCACAAGTTAAGGCAAGGGCGAAATCGCAAGCTGGGACAACGTAGGTGCAGCCGCGAGCCGCTGGCAACTCATGGATTTCGCAATCGGCTACCGCCTTATCGATTGATTGTCGGCTATGGCTGCCTCGTGTAAAAAGGGTGAGATAAGGGCCCACTCCCCCAACCGAACGGGACCATCCTATTGATTCAAGATCTTTGCTGGAGTGGACGACTTTGTGCCGCCAGCCAGCCCCTGGCAATGAGCCCACCAGGCTGGTAGATTAAGGGAATCCATTGGAAAAGTGTAACCTAAACCGTCCCCAGCGGAAAAAGAATGAATCACTTGAGCGACACGCAAGTATATTTGAGCGTAGCCTGTTGTAACCTAAACTGTACGTGACGACGCCTATCCTAACAGCGAACATCTTGCCAGCCCAAGTAGGCGTGCAATGTTAGTTGATTTTGAGCTCGTCAAAAGTGCTCAAAAAGGCGACGAATCGGCCTATAATCAGTTGATTCAGGCCTATCGGAAACGAATTTTAGGCACCATTGGACGGTTGATCGGCAAGCCGGAAGATGTGGAAGATGTGGCCCAGGAAGTTTTTGTCCGTTTGTATTTTTCGCTGGATCAATTGCGTGAGCCGGAAATGTTTGAACCCTGGCTGCATCGTTTGACAGTGAATTCCGCTTACGATTACCTGCGAAAGCAACGGCGTCGGACGGAATCGCGGATGAGCGATTTGAGTGAACAGCAGGTGGTGATGGCCGATGCAGTGGCCAGTACTAACCAAAGCATTGAACAGGATCGGCGGGCGCAAGTCCGTGAACTTGTAAACTCTTTGTTGAGTGAAGTCAGTGATGAAGATCGAATTTTACTGACCTTGAAAGAGGTCGAAGGTCTCTCGCTGAAGGAACTGGAGAAGGTTTACAAAGTGAATGAGAATGCTTTGAAGGTCCGCTTGTTCCGTGCCAGGCAGCGAGTATTGAAAGCTTTTGGCCGTCTGTCTGGCGACAAAGCAGTTCTGGCGGAATCGTTATCCGCAACCGGCCAGTTGTCGAAGGACAGCGATACTGAGTAGAATTTAGTGGTATGAGGAGCAGTTGTATGGATTCTGAACAAAAGTTAGATAAATTGTTTTACGCCTTTCGGTCGGTCAATCCTGACCCTGTTCCGTCGGCTGGTTTCACGCCGGGTATTTGGAATAAGATTGAGGCCCGTCGGCGTCAATCCTTCGTCGTGTCTTGGACGCGCAATCTGGTAGCAGCCTCAGCTAGCTTATGTCTTGTGTTTGGACTTTTCCTGATCACGCCTTTCCCCAATGGCAGCTATCCGCTAGCTACCTATTTAGATTCACTGGATGATATGCACGACCTGGAAGTTGTGGCAGAGTTGCTCAAAATGCCCAGCCAACCGGTGGATGGTTTACAGCCCGTATTGGTGGAAGAGGAATGAGCCGGACTCAAACATCATTAGCATTGGCATTACTTCTGGTTTTTGCCAGCGGCATCGCTGTAGGTGGATTTGGATATCACCTATACACTGCAAAGTCAGTAGAGGCTATTTCGGCCCGGTCCTCTGAACAGCTCCGCAAAGACTATGTTTCGGAAATGAAACAGAAACTGAAGATGACCGACAGTCAGATTACCCAAATGAATGTTGTGCTGGATCAAACGAGGCTGCAGTTCAAGGAAGTTCGTGACCGCATGAAGCCGGACATGAGCCGTATTAAATCCGAACAGATCGAAAAAATTAATTCGTTTCTTTCGCCAGAGCAGCAGAAGGATTATGAGAAGCTAAGAGCAGAGCGGGATCTGAAAGCTAAGCAGAAGGCTTCGGCAACCGGTGGAATGTAGTTCACCCTTTAGTGGTTACGTTTCCTAACAGTTCAGCCTGTATATTCACTTTCTTCGCACCCGGCGCATACACTTTCTTGTAGGATCCGTCGGGCAGCATCTTTCGCGATTTCACAGTATCCGCCATGTAACCTCCAAAAATTTCCTTCCGCACTCGCAAAATAAGATGCGGCGAAAGAAGTGGCACCAACACCTCCACCCGTCGATCCAAATTGCGTGGCATTAAATCGGCACTCCCCATGTAGACTTCATCCTGGCCGTTGTTGTGGAATCCATACAGACGGCTGTGTTCCAGAAATCTACCCACCAAACTACGCACTCGGATATTGTCGCTCACACCCGGGATTCCCGGCCGCAGGCAGCAGACTCCGCGCACCAGTAGGTCAATGGAAACTCCCGCTTGCGATGCCCGGTATAGCGCACGGATAATTCCAGGATCAACTAAAGAGTTCATCTTGAAAATGATTCTTCCAGTTTTGCCTTTGCGCTGATGATCAATTTCCCGTTGAATCAGGGCTTCAAAGCGCTGCCGCAAATTCACCGGGGCCACCAACAAACGCTTGTAATCTTTTTTTGTTGAATACCCTGTTAAATAGTTGAACAGGTCTGTGGCATCTTCGCCAATTTCTTCGTCGGATGTGAACAGCCCAACATCGGTATACTGTTGCGCTGTGACGGCATTGTAATTACCAGACCCAACGTGGACATAGCGGCGAATGGATTTGCCTTCCCTCCTGACAACCAACGCCACTTTGCAGTGAATCTTCAACCCCAACAGACCATAAACAACATGGACGCCCTCGCTTTCCAATTGCCGAGCCCATTCAATATTACTTTCTTCATCAAAGCGGGCTTTCAGTTCCACCAGCACCGCCACCTGCTTGCCGTTGGCCATTGCTTCCAGCAGGGCGGCCACAATTGGCGAATCTCTGCCAATGCGGTAGAGCACCATTTTGATGGTGAGAACGTTCGGATCGCGGGCGGCCCGTTGCAGAAATTCCACTACCGGTTGGAATGACTCAAATGGATGGTGCAACAGAATATTGTTATCGCGAATGGCTCCAAAGAAATCTTCGCAGGAAGCACCAATCGCCGTTGGAGTGGACGGCAGCAGTGGAGGTTCTTTCAATTCCGGACGGTCCAGCGAGCACAGCACTATCAGCCGTTTTATAGAAATTGGATCGGCCACACGATAGACATCTCCAGGGTCAACTTCCAGATTACTCATCAGGATTTTCAAAATGGATTTGGGCATGGCGCGGGTCACCATCAAGCGCACCACACTACCAAAGCGACGCTGTCTGACCCCTTCGGCAATAGTTTCCAGCAGATCTTCCGCATCCAATTCCTTGATGGCAAGTTCCGCATCACGGGTAACGTGAAACGGATAGGCTTGCACAATTTCCATTCCTGGAAAAAGCTTTTCAAGATTTTCAGCGATCACCTCTTCAATCCAAACCAGGTCCACTTCTGCAGCGGCTTTCTTGCCGGAATTTTTGATTCGAATCAGCGGCGGCAAGGTATCTGGTACTTTCACACGAGCAAAATGTTCTTCGCCTTGCTTGTCACGGATCAGCACTGCCAGATTTAAGCTGAGGTTTGAGATGTGCGGAAAGGGTCGACCTGGGTCAAATGCCAACGGCGTTAAAACGGGGAAAATAGTGCTGTGAAAATATTTGGTGACGTACTGTTTCTGAATCGGATCCAGGTCGGAAAGTTTGCGGATGTGTATTTTGGCCTGACTGAGTTGCGGAATAATTTGTTCTTCAAGGCAGGTTTGAGCTTCTTTCATCAGACGGCTGAATTCCTTGCGAACGCTAGCCAGTTGGGTCACTGGCTTCGTTCCATCAGGACCAATTTCCTGACTGCCGGAATCCACTTGGGCCAACAGCGCAGCCACACGGACCATGAAAAATTCATCCAGATTGGAATCTAAAATGGAAATGAATTTGAGCCTTTCCAAAATTGGATTTGCGGTGTTGGCCGCTTCTTCCAACACGCGATGCTGAAAGGCCAGCATGCTTAATTCGCGGTTGATGTAAAGACTTGGATCAAGCAGAGGATTGCGGACGATGGGAGACGGCCTAACCATCTTTCTGGACTGTTGCATGAGAATGTTCTCTTTCAGTGTAGCGGAGCAGCTAAAAAGTTGGCTGATTTCTGGTAGTCTCAAAGCAAGATGAGTCTCCAAGCTGCCCTGCCGTTCCTCCTTTTTGCTACTCTTGCGTTGTCCGCAGAAGGTCCGAAATCTGTCCGCGTACTGGCTTGGAGCGAACGCAGTGAGCCGAAGGAAGTGTATCCACAGGGCATCAACGGCCAGTTTGCTGCATTTCTTTCTAATGAGCCTGACATGCAAGTGACAGTCGCGAATTTGCAGGACGCCGAACAAGGGCTGAGCGAAGCTGTTCTTTTGAAAACCGATGTGCTGATTTGGTTTGGTCACAAAAACCATGCATTGGTAACGGATGAAAGTGTGGAACGGGTGATGAAGCATATTCGGGAACGGGGCATGGGCTTCTTACCAATCCATTCGGCCCACTATGCCAAGCCGTTTCAGCGCATCATGAAAACCATTGCATTTGATCGTGGTCAACCATTGCTGACGACGCCAGGAAAATGGGCGGAGGTGCAAAATAGTGGGGCATCGGAAACAATCCACGTGGCTACTCCTGGACATCCAATCGCCAAAGGCGTTACCGATTTTGTGATTCCCAAAACTGAAGTTTACTGGAACCCATTTACAGTTCCTACGCCCGACGTGAAAATTCTTGAAGGGCGCTACGCCAACGATATGCAGGACGGCAGTGATGGGTTGCTTTGGCAGTTCGGAAAAGGGCAGGTGTTTTATTTCCGTCCTGGCCATGAAACCTATCCGATTTATTTTCAAGCCGAAGTGCAGCAGATTTTAAAAAACGCAATTCGCTTTCTGGCTTTGGCAAAATAGGAATAGACTCATGCTCTCATCCATTAAAGGCTCATTGCAGAAGCAAGGCATCCGACTCACTCGGCAGCGTCAAATCTTATTGGATTTGATTGACAAATCAGGCCAGCACCTGGACGCAGAAAGTCTTTTCCAATTGGCCCAGGAAAAAGATGCAAAGCTGAACCGGGTCACTGTTTATCGAACGCTAAAACTGTTGAAGCAGGAAGGGTTGGTGGACGAACTGGACCTAATGCACTACGGCGGGGATCAGCACTATTACGAAACCCGAATGAAGCAGGAACATGCCCACATCATCTGCCTTCGCTGCGGGAAAGTGGAAGAGTTTTTCGGAGAGCCTCTCCAAAAATTACGCCGCCAAATTGAAGCAGATTTCGGATTCCAAATCTTGCTCGCACGCACTGAGATCGGCGGATACTGCTCCCATTGCCAGGTTCTTAGAAGCAGGGAAGTGGAAGAAGTTGCCGCAGCTCCCTTGAAAGTGAAAGCTAAGGTACGAAAAGCCAGTTAGCTTTTATAAACGAGATGAGCGATCCATCTGTTTTCGTCGAAGTACAGCAGCCAACTGGCAATAGTTCGCGCATGCCCATTACGCCGCTTCCTTTCACCATTGGGCGGCAGCCTGATAACGCGCTGGTCCTGAGAGACAGCCGAGTCTCACGTCGCCATTCGCAAATTGTTCTGGACGGCGAAGACTACTTAGTTGAAGATTTGGCATCCAGCCACGGAACTTTTGTTAACGGGGGAAAAACCTCGCGAACGCTGCTCACGCCTGGCGACGTGATTGAGTTCGGTGTCCCCAATTCTTACAGGGTTGTGTTCGGACGTGGCCCGATACTCACTGCCGCTGTTCCATCGGAAGGGGCAACGAGCCTTTCCAAACTTCGATCCCTCCTCGAAGTAGCCCGTTCCATGGCCCATTCGCTTTCCGCTCCAGAAGTGCTCTCGGCCATAGTGGAATCGGCACTGTCCATAACCGGTTGCGAACGCGGCTTTCTGTTGTTGTACGATCAGGACGATTTACGGTTAGAGGTGGGTCGCCACCGCAATGGTCAGACCTTGGGTGTTGATTCGCTTGGCATAGCGACGCTGGCCCTGCGTCATGCTCTGGACACCCGCCACGACCTGTTGTCCTTCACAGTAGGACCGCACGTTGCCGCCGTGCCCTTGATCCGAGTGCGGTCCGGTTCCATTAATTCAACAAGAGCCATTACGGCGGCTAAAGACACCGTAGGCTTGCTCTATCTATTGGAAGACAGCGGTGTAGAAGCCGACATGTCCCGTGGCAATCGGGAACTGTTGGAAACCTTGGCACTGGAAGCGTCCACAGTGCTGGAAAATGCTCGACTCCTGGAACAGGAACGCGCTAAGCAACGTTTGGACGAAGAGCTGGCCATTGCTCGAAAAATTCAAGCCGATCTGTTACCGAAGTCGTTACCTGCCAATGGTTGGTTCCGCGCCTCAGGCTGGACGTTACCTTCCTTAGCAGTTGGCGGCGATTATTACGATGTGGCCCACGGGCATCAGGATCAATGGACGCTTGTAATGGCCGATGTTTCGGGCAAGGGAGTTAGTGCGGCATTACTTGCGGCACTGCTGCAGGGTGCCTTTCTACAAGCGCGTCCTGGTGGGGATCATATTGCATCCTGGTTCAGCCGTTTGAATCGCTTTCTGCTGGATCGGACAGGTGGTGAAAAGTACGCCACTGTATTTTATGCCGCAGTTCATGGCACGGGATTTGTGGAGTGGGTGAACGCTGGTCACTGCGCCCCAATGGTGTTACGTGTGGGCGGACATGTGGAGTTGCTGGGTCCAAGCGGAATGCCGGTGGGCATGTTGGAAGAAGCCGAACATGGCCTGGAAAGTATTCACTTGCAGCCCGGTGAGAAGATCGTAATTTATAGCGATGGTTTATCGGAAGCCAGAAATCCAGCGGGTGAATTTTACGATACTGTCCGGCTGAAACAGTTTCTAAAAGACAATAGTCAACACCCGGCAGATCAATTGTCGATGTTGCTGCGTGCTGAAGCCATGCGCTTCATGGATGGGTTGCATCAGCAGGACGACGTCACTGTGCTGGTGATTGAATAC
This sequence comes from Acidobacteriota bacterium, assembly GCA_025352795.1. GTDB lineage: Bacteria > Acidobacteriota > Terriglobia > Bryobacterales > Bryobacteraceae > JANXSF01. The sequence goes on along the minus strand of JANXSF010000102.1, from coordinate 183,418 downwards.
GCGGGAACTACTCCAGCACCACAGTAGCAAACGTATTCACCAACGGAACATCCACCCCAGTTCCTTCCTCCACTTCGTAGGTATCCAACTTCCTGGCAGGATTCCCAGGGCTCATCAGTGTAGCTTTCTTCCACGTCCCCAATACATGTGCTGTTAATGATTCCGCAGGAAAATCTGCATAATTCACCAAGTGCAACACCAAAGTTTTGCCATCCGCTGAGATCAACAAATTTGAAAGCATGCTGCCCACATTAAATAATCTGGCACCCAGATTTTTCCGTCCAGTCATAGTGTTCAGCTCCTTCCAAATTTCGTCCAACTGTTTGACTGCATCCTGATCCACCGTTAGCTGACCCGGTTTGGGAGCTGGAAACTTCCAACCAGGAGGACTGGTCAACACAGTGCCGCCTGATTTTGTGAAGGCTGAGATCATGGCCCGTTGCTCTTCGTTAAGAACAGTTGGATTCACGTTCACAGCCATCTTTGCCCTACGCATGGAATCCTTCGATAAGTTGGAGGAAGGTACCGGCTGCACAGGGGTATGCTTCACTGCGATCATGTCCAGAATTCCACCGGACAGCAGTGCTCCACTGGTTGGATCTTGCAACACAGCCATTTGACCTGCGGGTAGAAATTCCTGCCAACGCCTGCTCTCCTCAACATAACGCAACAGACCACAAATCCGCTGCCACCACTGCAACGCTTTTTCTTCGCCAGCCAGCAGGCGTTTCTGGAAATCTGCATCCAGGCTGATAACCCAGTGAGCCCCGCACATGGAGGCATCGGCGATGGCTTGCATATAGCGCACGGGGTTGATGACAACCTTTTCCGGTGGTAGGTTCGCAATCCAAACCGGGGCACTGGTCCACGCTCTTACAAATCGTAAAAAGCCGGAGTTTGTGTCTATCCAGGGAGCTCCGCTGGGGGCGGCTTTAGCAGTGTCATCTGCAGTTTGATTCACCCCGGGCCACACTCCTTGCCATGTTCCAGCGAACTTTTGACCCGCCACAACATTCATGTCATAGCGCGAAGACAAGCTGAGGACCACGAAACTTTCAGACTCCATGCCGCGTAAAAGTTTAGAAGTTTGCCCTTGGACCACAATCCCGTCCATCCCGACTTTTTTGGCATCCGCAGCGTTTGCCCCGTCCTGTGAAATTAACAGTGTGACAATGCCTTTCGCACGTGCCGCGTCGGCAAATTTGGCTGAAGGCACTGTGACTAACAGGCAATTTACGGGAGTCCCGCTGACCAACTCCAGACTGCTGGGGTCGACGGAGGGCCAGCGCATGGGCACCCAATCGGCAATGCTGAGTAGCGCCAGTAGCAGAGGTAACATAATTCCACTTTACCGCTTACCCGCTGGTTTCGATTATCATAACCGTAATGGCTCAGCGCGAATTCGTGGCTTTGCGCCCAGGCGCATTCGAGGATGTTCGTGCTGTTTCTCTTCTACCAGAGTTGGAACGCCGCCTTTCCTCCGCACTTCGAGGGAAGAAGGATGTGGTCCGGTTTGCTTTAGTGGGACTGCTGGCGCGCGGCCATCTGCTGATTGAAGATGTCCCTGGAGTGGGTAAGACCACATTGGCTCACGCGTTGGCCAAGGCCGTAGACGGTCGTTTTCTGCGGCTGCAATTCACTTCCGACATGCTTCCGTCCGACATTTTGGGCGTAACCATTTTCAACACCCGTTCGCAGGAATTTGAATTCAAGCCAGGCGCTATCTTCACCAATTTTCTGCTGGCTGATGAAATCAATCGCGCCACTCCCAAGACTCAGGGTGCATTGCTTGAAGCGATGAACGAAGGGCAGGTGACCATTGAAGGGCAGTGCTACCCGCTGGAACAGCCATTTCTGGTGATTGCCACCCAAAATCCAGTGGAACATCATGGCACGTACCCTTTGCCGGAATCGCAATTGGACCGGTTTTTAATGCGTTTGCGCATTGGCTATCCAGATCGTCAAAGTGAGCGTGAAATTCTAAGGCAGGCGCCGCAGGAAGAGGGATTATCTTTTCCTCCCGTTCTTTCTGCGCACGATGTGATGGCCATTCAAAAAGCGGTGTCTACCGTTCGTGTGGATGACGCGCTGGTGGACTATATTCTGGCCATTGTGGAAGGCACCAGAAAGCACGAAGGGGTGGCATTGGGGGTTAGTCCTCGGGGAGCGCAGGCTTTGTTCCGCGCGGTGCAAGCCCTGGCCCTGCTGGAAGGCCGCGAATTCGCCATTCCCGATGATTGCAAACGGCTTGCTGTTCCTGTTTTTGCACATCGGCTGGTGATAGCCACGCGATTTGGAACGCAAACCAAGTCCAGTTCCGATACGGCTGAAAAGCTGATTGAAGAAATCCTGTCAACAATCCCTGTGCCACTGTAGTCTTCCTTCATTTCCTCAATAGCTTACGAAGCTTTTTCCCGCCTGATTTGTTATAATTACGGGTTACATATCAGTTCTAAACCAGACGGCAAAGAAACAGCGAAAGCCGTCTTCGTTTTCAAGGAGTTCCAACTTGGCCGACAACGACAACCAGCAACCACCTCAGCCGCCACCGGGCGGTCAGTTGCCGCTGGGCGGGGATAACAAGATTATTCCGGTGAATATCGAAGATGAGATGCGCAAGTCGTACCTTGACTATGCGATGAGCGTTATCATCGGTCGAGCTTTACCGGATGTCCGGGATGGGCTGAAGCCTGTTCATCGACGCATTCTTTACGGCATGAGCGAATTGGGGTTGAACTACAATCGACCCACTCGTAAATCGGCAAAAATCGTTGGTGAAGTGATGGGTAAGTTCCATCCGCACGGCGATTCTGCCATCTACGATGCGTTGGTCCGTATGGCCCAGCCTTTTTCCTTACGCTATCCGTTGATTGATGGCCAGGGGAATTTTGGTTCGGTGGATGGTGATCCCCCCGCAGCCATGCGTTACACCGAAGCTCGTCTTTCGAAAATTGCTGCTTCCCTAATTGAAGACATCGACAAAGAAACGGTCGATTTCAAGTCCAACTACGACGATTCGGAAAGCGAACCGGAAGTAATGCCCACGCGCTATCCCAATCTGTTGGTAAACGGATCGCAGGGAATCGCCGTGGGTATGGCCACGAATATTCCGCCTCATAATTTGACGGAAATCATCAACGCCACCATCGCCTTAGTCAACAATCCCAACATGTCGCTACCGGAAATCATGGCCATGGTTCCTGGTCCCGATTTCCCAACCGGCGGATACATTTTAGGTCGTGCCGGAATTTTAGACGCCTATACCAGGGGCCGTGGATCGCTCAAGATGCGCGCCAAAGCGTCGGTGGAAAAAATCAGTCGCGATCGCGAAGCCATCATTGTCACCGAAATTCCCTACATGGTGAACAAGGCCCGCATGATTGAAGCGACGGCCGGTTTAGTCAACGAAAAGAAGCTGGAAGGCATTTCTGAAATTCGCGATGAAAGCGATCGTCAGGGAATGCGCATTGTGTACGAATTGAAGCGCGGAGAGCAGTCTGAAATCGTGCTGAACAATCTGTACAAGTTCACGCAGATGCAGACCAACTTCGGCGTGATCATGCTGAGCATTGTCAACGGTCAGCCACGCGAGCTTGGCCTGATTGACATGATCAAGCGGTTCATTGATCACCGCGTTGAAGTGGTCCGTCGTCGAACCGATTACATGTTGCGCAAGGCGCGTGACCGGGAACACATTTTATTAGGATTCCAAAAAGCGCTGGATCATCTGGATGAAGTCATCCGCTTGATTCGCATTGCCAAGAATCCTAAAGAAGCGAAGGAAAACCTGATTGGCGCCTTCCAATTCAGTGAGCGGCAGGCGCAGGCAATTATCGAATTGCAACTGCAACGGCTTACTGGCATGGAACAGCAAAAGATTTTGGACGAGTTGGCGGAAATTCAAAAGATGATTGCCAGCTACCTGGAAATTTTGGGTTCAGAAACTGTTCTGAAAGCGCTGATCATCAAAGAACTGAAAGAAGTTCAGAAAGATTTTGGCGATGCCCGTCGCACGGAAATCATTGAAGATTCCGGCGAAATCAATTTAGAAGATCTGGTGCAGGTGGAAGACGTCGCGGTGACCGTAAGCCGTGGCGGATACCTGAAGCGCACCTCAATGGATACCTATCGTCGTCAAACTCGTGGCGGCAAGGGTCGCATTGGAATGGGGACGCGCAGTGAAGATGTGGTGGAGCATCTGGTTGTAGCGTCTACTCATGCCTATCTGCTGATTTACACAACCAAGGGTAGGGTTTACTGGTTGAAGATTTATGCCATCCCCGATGCCGGTACCACGGGCAAGGGGAAACATATTTCCAACCTCATCGCGTTGCAGACCGATGAACAGGTGAAAGCATTCCTGCCCGTGAAGGAATTTGCTGAAGGCCGGTTTATTGTGATGGTGACGCGCAATGGCGTAATTAAAAAGTGCGAATTGACCGAGTTCGATAATCCTTTGGCTCGCGGCATTATTGCGATCTCACTGGATGACCAGGATGAACTGATTGCCGCGCGGTTATCGAATGGCGACAATTACATGTTCCTGGCCACCCACGCCGGTATGGCGATCAAGTTCCTTGAAAAAGAAGTTCGTGCCATGGGTCGCCCGGCTCGCGGGGTTGCGGCCATGGATTTGGCTCTTGGGGATTATCTGATTGGTGCCGAAGTTGTGGAGAAAGATGGATTGATTCTGTCCATCAGTGAGACTGGTTATGGCAAGCGCACGCCACTTGAAGATTACCGGTTGACGCATCGCGGCGGCAAGGGTGTCATCAACATGAAGGTCACCAAGAAAATTGGTTCCGTGGTGGGTATCTTGTCGGTTAAGGAAGATACCGATGTGGTGATCATTTCCGCCGACGGAAAGATTCTGCGTACAGAATCGAGCCATATCCGACAGGCAGGTCGTTCCACGCAGGGTGTGCGATTGGTAAACCTGGATGAGGGCGATCGCGTCGCAGCCGCCAGTGTCGTTCCTGAGGGTGAAGTTAAGGATGAAGAGGAAGGTCCGGTGGAGCCAACCGCTTAGACTTTTTTTCTAATTCCGAAAAGTAAAAGGCGCTGCTGGGGACTTCTCCCACAGCGCCTTTCTTTTTCAATTCGCCGCTATCACTTCTATCGCTTCTTTTTTGGCTCATCGGGAACCTTACTCGGATTCATCCGCCCAACAGTGGAATACCAGCGCTCTGGTTGCGATGTTGAGGGTGCCGGTAAGTAACCCGAATTGTAAGAAAAATAGGGCATGATCGGCATACCAGCGGGAGTTTGCGGTGGTTGCGCACCGCCCGCTTCCGGCTTATCGGAATTCGCCACAATGGCACGAATCACCCGCTCGCTTAAACCTTTCTTCGCCAAAAAAGTCAATCCATCCACGCTTGTGTCAAAGCGCGTCCGTTTGTACTGCACAAGATCTAAAATAAACGCTTCGCTGAATCCGGCTTTCGCCAAATCAACCACGCCTTCGTTTGTCAACGTTTGCCGTTCCAGCGCGCTATGTTGGCCAAAGCACATAGACGCACCCAAGAGGATGCCAAGAATGAATGTCCGCATGGGATTCATATCGGAGTCTGCCAAGCCGATATGAGGGGAAGTTATGATGATTCTTCTTGCCTTCCAACTATTGCTAACACCAACAGAGTTGCCCCCTGGTATTATTCATAAGCCGTACGATGCTCCGCAGTTGCAGCTCTCTGGTGGGTCGCGCTGTGCCCGCAATGAATCTACGCTGCGCCTCATCAGTGGACATCTGCCGTCAGGTCTAACGCTGTCAAACGCAGGGATACTCAGCGGGATCCCGCGGGAAGCTGGTGTGTTTCCGGTTCGTTTGGAAGTCGCCAATGGATGTTCCTCATCTTCTGTAAATCTGACGTTAGAAATTCACGGTGCGCCAATTTTGGATGCCAGCGAAAGCAATATTAGCTGGGTATGGAAACCAGGATCTGCTCCTCTACTATCCAAGGAATTCCTGGTGGCTGGTAGCAGTCCTGGGCTCCTCTATCGCATTGACGGAGTGCCCGCGTGGCTGCACGTTGCCGTGCGTTCCGGTACTCTTCCCGCGCAGAACTCTCCTTTCGAAGCTGACCTAGTAACGCTGTCCCCTAACCTGTCCGGATTGGCTCCAGGAAAATATTCAGCCACGCTGACCATCGGTGCCTGGGGTGCCGTTCGCTCTCCTAAGGTATTGGTGGAATTGGCTGTTGAATAACGTGCTCAATAACCCAGTTGTTTCATTTTCTCAACCGTCAATCCGCTCGGTTTTTCCATGCGTCCCAACATCTTTTCCACATACTTCGCCAGAATGTCGCATTCCAAATTCAACCTGTTTCCAATGCGCTTTCCCGCCAAGTTTGTAGCAGTGTAGGTGTACGGAATAATCGTCATGGCCAGCGTGCTGCCTTCAATGGAAGCGATCGTCAAGCTGATGCCATCCACCGCGACCGAACCTTTATAAACCAAATACTGTTGCAGTTCCTGCGGCACCTGGACTTCCAGCCACCAATTGCCATTCCCCAATGCAGACAGTGCCGATAACGCAGCCGTGCCATCAATGTGCCCTTGCACAATGTGTCCGTCCAACCTGCCCCCTGCTCGTAATGGACGCTCCAGATTCACCTTCGAACCAGGCTTCAAGTCACCAAGATTCGTGCGTCGCAACGTCTCCGGTGCCAAGTCTGCGGCAAACTCGCCATTGCCAATCTCCACCGCTGTCAGGCAGCATCCATTCACTGCAATGCTATCGCCCAATTTGGCATCAACAAGAACTGCCCCTGCCGCAACGCGCATTCGAGCCCCGGCCCCCGCTTGTGATTCCAGCGCTAGAATTTCACCCAATTCCTCAATGATTCCTGTAAACATTTATTTCCTTACCCACGCTTCCACCGCGAATTCCTGCGCCGTGATGGCATGGAGCTGCAATCGATCCATGCGGATGGCATCTGCCCGCCGACGCCGTCCTACGCCACCAGCCACTGGCAGCGACTGCATTCCACCTAAAATTTTAGGAGCGTAATAAAAGTAAATTTTGTCGGCAATGCTTTGTTCTAGAAACGCCCAGTTCACTTTACTTCCCGCTTCCACCATCAGCGAACGATACTGCCGCTGACCCAACAGCACAACCAGCTCCTGCAAATTGGTGCGACCATCATCCCCATCCAGAACAAGTACCTCTACTCCAACTTTTTCCAGAGCCTTACGTCGATCAGATGCTGCGGCTGAAGTACAGGCTACAATCAAATCCCCATTCGCCGATGCCACCATTTTGGAACTCAGTGGGATACGCAATTGCGAATCTGCAACAATGCGCATAAGCGGACGGCTGCGTTCCAGCCCGGAACGATCCGTTAACAGGCAATCATCGGCCACCACCGTCCCGATCCCCGTCAGAATACAGTCCGTCAAATGACGCAGTTGTTGTACGTGTTCCCGAGCTTTTTCCGATGTGATCCAGCCGGAATTATCTTCTGGAGCGGCAATTTTCCCGTCCAGCGTCAAAGCACTTTTCAGCGTCACCAGCGGCTTGCCTGTGCGCATACTATGCAGGAATGGTTCGTTGATCTGCTCCGCTTCCCCGGTGTGATGTTGATCCACCACCGTTTCAATTCCCGCTTGCTGCAAACGAGCCAGTCCTTTGCCAGCCACCAGTGGATTGGGATCTATCATGGCCCCTACAACTCGAATTACACCGGCGGCAATCAGGGCATCTACGCAGGGGCCGGTGCGTCCAGTATGGTTACAAGGTTCCAGCGTCACATAGAGCGTAGCGCCGCGGGCCAGTTCGCCAGCTTCTCGTAGTGCAACAATTTCCGCGTGATCTTTACTGGACCAAACATGAAATCCCCGTCCAACAATTTCCCCATCTTTCATCAGAACTGCACCAACTGCGGGGTTCGGACTGGTTCTTCCCAACCCTTTCCGGGCCAGCGTTAGAGCTTCCTGCATGTAGCGGTCGTGCATGTGATTCCTATCCAAGTGGGGCCTAATCGAAAAGTGAAGTGGTGAATTGTTGGGCATCAAAAGGCAGCAAATCTTCCGCCTTTTCCCCGACCCCAACGTAACGAATGGGGACGTTCAATTCCCGCGAAATTGCGATGGCGATTCCGCCCTTGGCCGTGCCATCCAACTTAGTCAGGATGATGCCCGTCACCCCAGCCACTTCCGTAAATTTCCGAGCCTGTTCCAATCCGTTCTGGCCGGTGGTTGCGTCCAGCACCAGCAGCACTTCATGCGGAGCATCTTCAATCACTCGCTTAGCCGTGCGACGCATCTTTTCCAGTTCCGCCATCAGATTTTCTTTGGTGTGTAAGCGACCAGCGGTATCCACAATCAGACGATCCACGTTGCGGGCCTTGGCCGCCTGCATGGCATCAAACACCACCGCGCTAGGGTCGGCCCCGGTGTTCTGCTTAATGATGGGAACGCCACTGCGCACTGCCCAAATGTCCAACTGTTCCACGGCTGCTGCACGAAACGTATCGGCTGCGCACAACATCACCGATTGACCTTCGCCAGCCCATTTAGTGGCCAGTTTGCCAATGGTGGTGGTTTTGCCCGCACCATTTACGCCAACAACAAAAATCACTTCTGGCCCCTCCACGGGTCGGTGCCAGGGACGATCTGTAGCCGCCATCACTTCGCAAAGATGATCGCGAATCAGGCCTTTCAGTTCGCTGGAATCGGCAACTAGCTTTCGGTCCACGCGTTGACGAATTGTCTCCAGAACCTCGGTAGTGGTCCGCACGCCAATATCGGCCGTGATCAGGGCATACTCCAGTTCATCCAAAACATCGGAATCAATTTCTTTCTTGCCTTGAATCACATCATCGAGCTTCTCTTTAAGACCCGAGCGTGTCTTTTCAATACCTTGTTTTAGACGGTCTAATAGGCTACCGCCCTCGCCTGAGCCGAACAAACCAGAGAACATTCAGTCTTTGGGGTGCCTTTTTATTGGATTTTTGGTGAGACTAAGTTCCAATTCTACCATTGGGAACAAAATTCCGAGGTGAGCCAGGCTTCCCAGCCTGTCTGTTTCTTTCAACGTTCAACTGCCCTTCAAGACATCCGCCAACTCGCTCTCCGTAATTGCACCCTCGCGAATCACCCGCCAATATGGCTCCGTCACATCAATCGTAGTCGGACCCATACCGGCCACCGTTCCACCGTCCAACACCAGATCCACGCGACCATCCATGGTTCCAAAAACATCAATCCCACTGCGACATGTTAGCGACCCGCTAATGTTTGCGCTGGTCCCGATCAGTGGCCTGCCCACCCTTTCAATTAATCCAGCCACCACCACCGACTTCGATTGCCGCAGTGCCAATCGCCCCGTGTTCCCCGTCACCTTCAGCGGAACTTTTTCCGACGCTGGAACAATAATCGTCAGGGGACCTGGCCAGAAGTGACGTGCCAACAGCTTGAAGCGCCCTGGCGGATCCTTGGCATATTCTTCACCCATAATCACGCCTTCAACCAACAGGGGCAGCGATCGCACCGATTCTCGACCCTTGGCATGAAACACGCGGACTACGGTTTGTAAGTTGAATGGGTCGGCAACTAGTGTGTAGGATCCATCACTGGGCACCGCCACAATTTTCCCACGCAGAATAGCAGCAGCCGCCCTATCTAGTGCCCCCGCATCTGGCGTCTCTGCGTTTATCTCAATCAGATCTGTAGCCAAAAGTGGTTTACCGATCCCCGATTGCTTCGGCAACATCAATCGCCATCTGATATCGACCGAACGGCGCGCTCAACTGCACTCCGTCCACCATGGAACGAACTTGGCGCACCATGTCCCGAGCGATTTCCACTCCCTCGGCCCTGGCCTTTTCCGCATCATCGGCCTTCAACATGCGGTTCATGTAGTGTTCTGGAACTGGTACGCGCAGTTCATTCACCATGAACTCGGCGTTGCGGTAACTGGTCAATGGCCAGATGCCGCATATCACTGGAATGCGCACGTGTTCTATGCGTTTCAGAAATACTTCCAGCAGCTTCAAATCGAACACCGGCTGCGTCACCACGTATTCAGCACCACCAGCAACCTTACGCTCAAAGCGATGGATCTCTTCATCCATATTAGGAGCGCCGGGATTTGCCCCCACACCCAAAACCAGAGATGTTTGCGACCCCATCGGATTGCCGCCAATATCCAACCCATGGTTCAGGTTGTTCACAATATTGCAAAGTCCAATTGCGTCCACGTCGAATACAGCGGTGGCATCGGGATACGAACCCATGCGCGGTGGATCACCGGTGATGCAAATCAGATTCTTGACTCCGGTAAAGTGCGCCCCCAACAGCTCTGATTGAATGCCTAAGATATTGCGGTCGCGGCAGCAAAAGTGCAGCACCGCTTCAATGCCTGCCTGCTCCTGAAAAATACTGCATGTCACCTGCGCACTCAACCGGGCACTGGCCCTGGGACCATCGGGAACATTAATGGCATCAATCCCATGCGCCTTGCATAGTTTTGCGCCTGCTACTTCTTTCGATGGATCCACTCCGCGAGGCGGCAAAATCTCCACGAATGTGACAAATTTCTTGGCTGCCAGCTTGGCACCCAAGGAAGACTTTTCTTCAATAGCCACCTTGGGCATGGCTTTCTGCTTGATCGCAGGTTCCTGCACCGTTACCGACAAGTCCCGTTGCAGCGGATGCAGACTGCGCACTTCACTGGTTAAAAGTTTAATGTGCTCCGGCGTGGTCCCGCAGCAACCGCCAATGATCTTGACGCCTGCCCACAGAAATCGTCGAGCATATTGTGACATGTATTCGGGGGAACACAAATACATTTGCCGACCTTCCACCGTCACCGGATATCCCGCATTGGGCATGGCACTGAACGGCTTGTGGGAAAAGCGCATCATCTTCTCAATGGTTTCCAGGGCCACCTTGGGGCCAACGGAACAATTCAGTCCCAACACATCGGCTGGCCATTCATCCAGAGCCCGAGTGAAAGTTTCCGTATCGGTTCCATCCAGCAAGTTCCCATGGTCATCAATCGTCACTTGCGCCACAATCACAATTTCCGGCCCAGCGGCTTCCCGGGCGGCAAAAATCGCCTCACGAAGTTCGTCCAGTCGACCGAAAGTTTCCATCACCAAAAGGTCTACGCCTTCATCCACAAGTACTTTTAGTTGCTCACGGAATATATCGCGAGCTTCAGCAAATGTAATAGCCCCCAGCGGTTCAATGCGGACGCCAAGCGGACCAATGGCACCAGCCACGAATCCTTTATCCTTGGCCGATTCACGGGCAATGCGTACGCCAGCCTGATTAATGGCAACCAGCTTTTCCGCTAACCCAAAAGCACCTAAACGAATGCGATTTCCACCAAAAGTATTGGTTTCAAGAATCTGTGCGCCGGCCTTGATGTACGCATCGTGCACTTCCTTCACCAGGCTTGGCTGCGCAATATTCAGTTCGTCAAAACAGCGGTTGATGAAGACACCCTTGTCATAGAGCATGGTGCCCATGGCGCCATCGGCCACTAAAGCACCAGATTCAAGGGCCTTGCGAAATTCAACGGCACGGGAAGTAGTTGTTGTGTTCATTGGTTATCGTTGACATTTGGGGCAGAAATAAGTAGACCTGCCACCCTGTGCAATCCGGCGGATAGGCCGGGTGCAGGTAATACATGGGTCTCCTTCGCGATCATATACTTTTACGGGAAATATCTCCCCTTCGCTAAAGGTTCCTGGCTGCTGGTAAGCACTATACACTGATTCTACCGCTTCCCGCATCACACTGCGAATCGCATCAAACAGTCGGCTTAAACGTGTAGCACTAACATTCTTTAGAGACTTACGAGGATCAATTCCAGCCCGGAACAACGCTTCCGCCACATAAATGTTCCCCAACCCGGACACATACTGCTGATCCATCAAAAATATCTTCGAAGCTTTTGCCGATTTCACTGCCATCTCACGAAATTTATCGAAGGTGAATCGTTCGTCCAGCGGTTCCCAACCCAGACCCTTTTCTATGGCAGCGATTTCCGCCCTTGTCACGCATTGCATCTTGCCCAGCGCTCGTGAATCTTCAAACACTACTCCCCGTCCTGATGCAAATGTGAAGACGGCCCGGGCATTGGAAGAATAAAACCTGGCGTCGGAAATCGCGAAAATGTTTCCCGTCATGCGCAGATGGGCATGCAATACGACATCACCGGAAAGGTGGAAAAACAGATGCTTGCCGCGTCGACGCACTGTTTCCAGAACCCTGTTTTTGGCCACTTCCTCCACATCCTGCGGCCTCTGCGGACGGCACAACGAAGGTCGGAAAATTTGCAGGGAAATCACTTTTTCACCGCTAACGCTTTCCCGCAGCCTTCGCGCTACAGCATCTACCTCGGGCATTTCAGGCATTCAGTATCCACCTCCAGGCATCATCAACCGTGGGCATATTTTCAACATGCCTGTATCCAAGAAACGCAAAAGCTTTCATCAACGTATTAGCCGCATCTTGTTTTTCCATTGGGATTGGTTGGGCTCTTGTCTGTTTACTTAGTTTCTCACCATGCTCATCAAACACAACCGGCAAGTGTTTGTATTTCGGCGTGGGCAATCCCAAGGCACGCTGCAAGTAGATCTGACGGCAGGTAGACGCCAGCAAGTCCGATCCTCGCACAACATTGGTTACCCCTTGGAATGCATCGTCCACCACAACCGCCAGTTGATAGGCGTAAAGACCGTCCACTCGCTTCAGCACAAAATCGCCAACAGTTTCTGTCAACACTTCCTGATGAAGGTGACCCTCGGATTGATCTACGAATTCAACGGGCACATCGTCCACCAGCAATCGCCATGACCGAGCCTCCATCTCTTGAGCCAACCCGTGACGGCAAGTGCCAGCATGCACAGCAACAACATCTTTTCTGGAACACCCACAGGCAAACAGCAAACCCTGTTGCCGTAACGTTTCCAATGCCGATTCATAAGCCTCAAATCGGGAACTTTGATACAGCACTGGTCCGTTCCATTCAAATCCATAAAGGTCCAAGGTATGCAGAATATGAGATGCCGCACCGGTGACGTTACGTGGCGTGTCCACATCTTCTATCCGCACCAGCCACTCTCCACCATTGGTGCGGGCATCTAGATAACTGCCCACGGCGGACACCAGGGAACCGAAATGTAGAGGCCCCGTTGGCGATGGTGCGAATCTTCCGCGGTACATGAGATTTAGAAAAGAGTTAGTTCCACCGGTGCCCCACTGGAGCAACCCAATTTGCCAGCAGCAGAATCCTGATTCAGGCAAACTTCCAAATATCCAGAGCTGCCTTCAATCACAAATAGTTCGTCCAGGTCGCATTCGGCGTAGTGCAGTGCCAGGTGACGAACGGTTTTCAAACCAACAGACATTTCAAACGGTGATGTTTGAATGGCTCCAAAATCTGTAGCCTTAAAGTTGGTGATCAAATTTCCGAAATGGTCGATCTTAAGAATTGTGCCGGTGAACGTGCGGCGCGATGTACGTTCTGGTTGAGGGATGGCCAATCGCAATGCATCGCCAATTTTTGCACCCAACAACATTGGCTTCACTCCCTTGGCTAAATGAGCGGCCACCGGGGCGAAAATATCGCGCGCATGAAACGTGCGGCTCACCGGCTTATGAAAATATTTGTCATTGGTCAATTCCCGCGTAATGAATTTCTTGGCGTCCTTCATCACAAAAGTGAACACACCATTATCCGGACCCAAAAAGAATTGGCCATCTGCTTCAAGCAAAATCGGACGTCGGGAACTTCCCACGCCAGGGTCCACCACCACTACGTGGATCGTTTTCTTAGGCCAGCACTTCCAAAATTCGCCAACAAAAAAGGCGGCTTCCAAAATGTCGAATTTCTGCAGGCAGTGGCTGATGTCCACCGTGTGGGCCAGCGGAGAGGTGGCGGAAATCACACCCTTCATTGCACCCACAAAGTGGTCCGTCAATCCGAAGTCAGTGGTTAAAGTGATTAGGGTTCTAGGCATTGATTGATAGAATTAAGTAAGGCTCACCGTGCAACGCTATTACTTCGATCACAACGCGACCACTCCCATTGCGGATAGTGTGCTTGAACTATTTTCGAAGTACTTAAAAGATTGCTCCGGCAACGCATCTAGTATCCATTATCATGGACAACAAGCCAAAATGCTTCTGGAACAAGCTCGGCGTCAGGTGGCCGGCCTGCTTACGGCAAGTCCAAAGGAAATTGTATTCACCAGCGGCGGGACGGAAGCCGATAACCTGGCCATATTTGGAACCATGCGGGGAAATACCCGTCGTCATGCAGTGACCACAACCATTGAGCATCCTGCCGTGTTGAACGCCTTCGCCCAATTGGAGCAAGAGGGCTTTGCTGTCACCTACGTGCCTTGCGATTCCCAGGGCACTGTTCCTGTGCATTCCATTGCTCAGGCCCTGCGTCCCGATACTGGCTTAGTCAGCGTCATGCACGCCAATAACGAATTGGGCACGGTGCAGGACATTGCAGCCATGGCCGATGTTGCCCATCAGGCAGGTGCTCTGTTCCATTCTGACGGTGTTCAGGCAGCCGGTAAAATTCCCATTGACGTGACTGCATCGGCTGTTAGTTCAGGTGCTGGTTTAGGTGTTGATCTGTACGCCATCAGCGGTCATAAATTTCATGCTCCCAAAGGTGTTGGTGCTCTTTACGTTCGTAAGGGCGTCACCCTGCAACCGTTATTATTTGGCGGTCGTCATGAGCAGGGCCGTCGCGCAGGAACGGAAAATGTTCCAGCACTTGCAGCCATGGGCCATGCCGCTGAAATTGCTAAGAAAGCGAATATGTCCAGCCAGCTTCGGGATCACTTGCAGCGCCAACTAGCGGTTTCTATTCCTGATATTCGATTCAATGCAGTGGATGCTCCGCGAATCCCCAATACTTTGAATGTTTGTTTCGAAGGCATTGAAGGGGAATCCATGGTGATCTCGCTTGATCTGAAAGGCTTCTCTGTTTCAAGCGGTGCTGCCTGTTCTTCCGGTGCCGTGGAACCATCGCACGTATTGCTGGCCATTGGCCTGACCCGTGCCCAGGCAAAAGCGTCCATCCGATTTTCTCTTGGACCCGCTAACGACATGCAGCAAGTCGACAATTTGGTTGAAGCCGTAGCCGCTTCCTGTGCACAGCTTAGGAGGCTGTCTCCTACCTATGCCTGAACCATTGATTGCAGTTGCCATGAGCGGCGGCGTAGATTCCTCAGCCGCAGCGGCCATGATGAAGCATCGCGGCGATAACATTGTCGGCTTGACCATGCAGTTGTGGAATCAGCGTCGTCTACCAGATTTAGCTACCGATGCCACCAATGGCCGCTGCTGCTCAATTGACGATGTGTATGATGCCCGTTACGTGGCGCAACTGCTGGGCATCCCTTACTACGTGGTCAATTTGGAAGAACAGTTTGAACAGAGCGTGGTAAAGCCATTTGTTGCCGATTACTTGGCGGGTCGAACGCCGGTGCCCTGTACCATGTGCAACAACTTCATCAAGTTCGATCAGTTCCTGGAAATGGCTGCGGGGGTTGGTGCAGACAAGATTGCCACTGGTCATTACGCACGAATTCAACAGGATGAAAATGGCCGTTACCAGATGCTGCGCAGTGTGGATGCAACCAAAGATCAGACTTATTTCCTATTTGGTTTGACGCAAGACATGCTGGCCCGAACCATGTTTCCCCTGGGTGGTTTTAATAAAACCGAAGTTCGGCAAATGGCTCGGGACTTGGGCCTGCCGGTTGCGGATAAGGGCGACAGCCAGGAAATTTGTTTCGTTCCCAATGGGGATTACGCCGGATTTATTGAGGCTTATCTCAAAGAAACCGGGGCACCGCTTTCCGGTTTGGAAGGCGAGGTGGTCACTACCGATGGCAAGGTGATTGGTGAGCATTCTGGCGTGCATCATTACACGGTTGGCCAGCGTCGCGGTTTGGGCATTGCCGCTCGTGAACCGCTGTATGTGATTGCCACAGAGCCGCAGTCTAAGCGCGTCGTGGTGGGGTCCAATCAGGATCTGTTGACGTCGCAACTGATTGCCCGCGACGTGAATTGGATTTCCATCCCCGCGATTACCGAACCCAGGCGCGCTCAGGTGCGAATTCGGAATCGGCATGTACCTGCCGCCGCCACGCTGCTGCCGACGTCCGAGCCAAGCCGCATTGAGGTTCAGTTTGACGAACCGCAGCGTGCCGTAACTCCCGGTCAAGGTGCGGTTATCTATGATGGCGAATTGGTGCTGGCCGGTGGTTGGATCGCTTAACCGCAGTGACTACCCGCTCTGCACTTCGCAACTGGATTGAGTATGGGGCAGTGCGCGGTGTGGTCGGTTGCATCGCCATATTGCCCGAATCCTTGGCTATGGTCGTAGCAGGTGGTTGCTTCCGAATTCTGAATCTTCTGGTACCCAAGCTGGGCAAAGTCGCCCTGCGCAATCTGCAACTCACCGGCCTTGCTGAAACGAATGTAGCGGAGATGCACGAAGCGTTGTCGCGAATGCTGTTCACCTTCTCCCGATTCCCCAGCATCACCCGTGGGAATGTGAGCCAGTACATCCGCTATGAAGGCTTCGAACATTTCCAGAAGGCGTTGAATCAAGGGAAAGGAGTCCTGTTCGCCACAGCTCATTTAGGCAATTGGGAGTTGAGCGCCTTCGCCCACGCCCTGCTTGCCAAACCAATGTCCGTCGTGGTGCGACCGCTGGATAATCCGCTGCTGGATGCCTTTGTGGAGCAGCGCCGCTCTCTTTCCGGGAACACAATTCTTGGTAAGCGCGATTTCATGCGCGGGATTCTGCGGGCTCTCAAAGCCAATCAAGCCGTGGGCATTCTAGTAGATCAAAACGTAAGTGCCAACGAAGGTATTTTTGTGGAGTTCTTCGGGGAAAAGGCATGTGTCAGTCCGGCCTTTGCGAAATTAGCTGCCCGCACCGGTGCTGCTGTAATTCCTGGGTTTGCCGTATGGAACCATGCTGAGATGAAATATATTCTTAGGTTTTATCCACCGGTTCCCATTGTTGGAGAACCGGCGGAGGATACACAAAGAATCCAGTCAGCGGTAGAGGCTGCCATTCGTCAATATCCTGGACAATGGCTTTGGATGCACAGACGTTGGAAAACTCGTCCACCTGGGCAACCTCCACTTTATTAGAGGTATGCGTACACTATTCGCCGTTAGGGCCGCTTTCCAGAAAAGCTTTTAGCCGATGGCTGCGGCTGGGATGCCGTAATTTACGCAACGCCTTGGCTTCAATTTGCCGAATGCGTTCCCTGGTAACTGCGAAATGCTGGCCCACTTCTTCTAGAGTATGTTCGCTTCCGTCCTGCAGCCCAAAACGCATTTTAATGATCTTTTCCTCGCGCGGACTCAGGCTCTTCAGCACCTCTGCCGTCTGTTCGCGCAGGTTCAGATTGATCACCGCTTCCGATGGCGAAGTTACCCGGCGATCAATGATGAAATCGCCTAAATGCGATTCATCCTCTTCGCCCACAGGGGTTTCCAGCGAGATTGGTTCCTGAGCGATTCTCATCACCTTACGAACTTTACCAACAGGCATTTCCATGCGCCTGGCCAGCTCCTCGCTGGTTGGTTCGCGATTTAGCTCCTGTTGCATCAGCCGCTGTGTCCGCACCAGTTTATTGATGGTTTCAATCATGTGCACTGGAATACGAATCGTTCTGGCCTGATCGGCAATGGCCCTGGTGATGGCCTGACGAACCCACCAAGTGGCGTAGGTTGAAAATTTATAGCCACGCAGGTAATCAAACTTGTCCACGGCCTTCATCAATCCAATGTTGCCTTCCTGAATCAGATCAAGGAATTGCAGGCCACGGTTGGTATAGCGTTTGGCAATGGAGACAACTAAGCGTAAATTGGCTTCAATCAGTTTTTTCTTGGCTTGATCCGCCTCTTCAATGCCCCGATCGACAATGTGCAGAGTGCGGCGGATTTCGGTCGCCGACGCCCCAAAATCTTCTTCTACTTCTTGCAAACGCAGGTTAAGAGCCCGCAGATCCTTACGATTATCCCGACCAGGGGAGGCCGGTTGGTCCTCCAAATGGCGGTGGGCTCGGGCAATCTCCACTTCAATAGGGCGGAATTCGTCCACTTTTGAGCGCAAACGGGCCGCTAAACGGTGCATATAGACGCTGGAAAAGGGCATGTTTCGAATGCCTTTGGACACCCGCACCATGGATCTGGCCATGCTCCATTTCAAATTGCGATGTTGTTTGGGCTTGGTTGCTCTGGGAACGGCCAACAGTTTTTGGCGATATTGCTGGGCTTTTTGAAAGTGCTTGTCAATCTCATCAATCGATGCGCAAATAGTTATCTTCTGCTCATCCAGCGCTTCATCGGTCACCATCAAATCGGGCAGATTCAAAATATCACGAAGGTAAAGAGTTCCATCTTCAAGCAACGCTGGTAATAAAAGCAGTTCCTGAACCACTACTGGGGAACGACTCAGTGATTTACGCACGCCCTTTTGACCGCGTTCAATGCGCCGGGCCAGTTCAATTTCGCCCTCACGGGTGAGCAATGGAACAGTACCCATTTCGCGCAAATACATGCGCACGGGATCGTTGGTTTTGTCGGAAGAGTCCTGCGCAAGTTCGGCGTCCGTTAACTCTTCAGACTCCTCACGCTTCTTTCCGAAATCCAGCTTGCCATCATCCAGATATTCCACAGCGAAATCCGGACTCGAAAAAAGTTCTTCGAGCTCGGGTCCTCCGGCAATTTCATCTGGCACAAGGTCAGCCGCGTCTTCGAACACACCAAAACCTTTGTCCTTGCCCGATTCCATCAGATCGCCGAAACCACTGTCTTTTTCTTCTGTAGCCAAAAGATCCCCGACTAAGGTATCCACCATTTTATACCAGCAAACCAGAATAAAATTCTGGCCGCATTTCCTAGTAATCTGATCTGCGGGCTTGTAGCCGCTTCAATTCCTGCATTAAAGCAAGAGCCCTGGCCATATCTCCTGAACGTTCCACTGCCGCAATTTCCGTTTTTAATGCTTCGATTCGTTCACGGGATGCACGCTGCTTCAACTCTTCAAGACAGGCCATAGCTTGTTTAACTATTATGTTTTCTTCTTCAGTATCATCGGCAAAAGCAAGCTTGGCCATTAGTGTATTTTCTTCTTCTGTTAGCCGTGCTTCCAGTTCCCCGTAACGGAAGGGCACCCCAGAACGCTCAATTGCCAAGATACTCTCAAATATATGTTTGCCGGAAAGCTGTTGGAAATGGGGCAGGGCAGCCAATTCCTCCAGAATCTGGCGACGCGCCTGGGCACTTTGCACCAGCGCATGCACCAGCATTTTCTCCGCCGAAGGCAGGTCGTAACGGGGCTTATCCAAACGTATTTGTTCCCGATTGGTAGCCGCTTTTCGAAATTGTTCCAGCAGTAAGCCTGCGTCCAACTTAAGATACGCGGCCACGTCGCTGACCACCGCAGCTCGCTCCATTTTGTCGGGAATCTTCTGGATGGACGGAAGAAGGAACTGCAGCGCCGCAATACGGCCCTCGGCTACATTCAGATCAAAACGGGAGCGAGCCCGGTCAGCAAGCCAGAAAAAATAGTTTCCGGCGCGGTCCAATTGCTCCTGATAGGAGGCAGCACCGTGCTTTTGCACATACTCGTCGGGGTCCAGACCTTCTGGCAGCTCCACAATCCGAATGTGCATATTTTCTTCGAGCAACATTTGGATGGATTTTTCGGTGGCGTTGACTCCTGCAGTATCGGGGTCGAAATTTAATACGATGCGTCCAGAATACTTACGCATGATCCTCACCTGGGAATTGGTGAGGGCCGTGCCACAGGTGGCAACCACTTCTTTGACCCCTGCTGCCCACACCCCAATGACGTCCATATACCCTTCCACCAGCACAATGCGGTCCGTATTGCGAGCTGCCTGACGGGCTCTGTGCAGGTTATAGAGTGTACGGCTTTTGTCGTAAAGCTTGGTGGCCGGTGAATTTAAGTATTTTGGTTCATCGCCCGGTTCAAGGGCTCGTCCGCCGAAGCCGATCACTTTTCCCGATTCGTTGTGGATGGGGAACATCAACCGGCCCCGGAAGCGGTCGTAAAGTCCCCCGTCGTCGCGTCGTAAAGCTAAGCCCGATTCCACAATTTGATCTGCCGAAAATCCTTGTTGTTGCAACAGGCAACAAAGGGCGTTGCCACTGCGAGTAGAAAGTCCCAATGAGAATTCGGCAGCTAAAGCACCGTCCAGCCCACGATTCTTTAAGTACGAACGGGCATGGGTGCCGTTGTTGGAATGCAGATTCTGACGAAAATGTTTCAGGGCTATTTCCTGGGCTGAAAACAGGGATTCTCTGAGCTTCGATTCGGGATCGGAATAATCAGACCGCTTGGGCATGGGGATGCCATTGCGTTCGGCAAGCATGGTAAGCGCCTCATAAAAAGGCACGTTTTCAATTTCCATGACGAACTTGATCAGATCGCCACCTTTGCCGCAACCAAAGCATTTGTAATATTGCTGAACGCTGTGAACGTTGAAGGATGGGGTACGTTCATTGTGGAACGGGCACAGGCCTTTGTAGCTGTTTCCCAGTTTGCGAAGGCGGACATAATCGCCGACAACTTTTACAATGTCCACGGAAGACTTAAGTTGCTCAACGAAGTCCATTCCCAAGCATACTCAGTTTAAAACTTGCTCCGCCACGGTCGATACGACTACAGGTCTTGAAGTCGATTATAAATGGCAAGCAATCCGTCCACTCTCGTTTGTGAAAAAGCTTGGGAATCTATTCCGAAGAGTCTGTTTCTGGCAGATTCCGCCGGAGATTTCCTCTTTCAAAACCGTTCCTTTGTAGATCTGGTGGGTGAGCAAGCTACCAATTTGTTTGATTTGTCGGTTGATACCGAATGGGTGAATACCAGGCGGATTTGGGATCAGAATATCGGGCAAGCGGGCATTGTTGAGTTCCCATTAAAGTCGACAGCAGGCAATTCGCTGAGGGTGCAAGGGACGTGGAGTTTGCAGGTTTCCGGGCAATGGCTATTTGCCGGTTCGCTTGTCGAAAACTTGAGCGTCGTTCAGAGCGTCGTCCAGATGGAAGAAGATTTTTACGAAGCCCGGGAGAGATTACGATTGTGTCTGGTGAGTTCAAGTGAAGGTGCCTGGACTTGGAACCTGGAAACCGGGCGGATGTCCTGTTCAGCGGAACTTCAGCAATTAATTGGATTGGAATTGCGGGACGGCGATCTGGAGCGGAGAGATTGGGAAGCCTTAATCCACCCAGAGGATCAAAGCAAGATTCCATTGGCCCTTGATCCACACATAGAAGGTATTTTCGATATCTATGAATGCGAATATCGCATTGAACACCCGTTGAAAGGCACTTGCTGGATTTGGGAGCGGGGCAGATTCAGTAAAAGGCGTGGGCATCTGATTGGTGTTACGGGCGATATCACAGAGCGAAAGCGGGTGGAGCAGGATCTTTGGCAGGCCATGGAAAAAGCCGAAGCTGCGAACCATGCCAAGTCCAGTTTTTTGGCGACCATGAGTCACGAAATTCGTACGCCGATGAACGGCGTCATCGGCATGACCGGACTGCTCCTTGAAACAGCATTGAACGAAGAGCAGCGGGAACTGGCTGGAATTGTCCGCAGCAGCGCTGAGGCGCTTTTGACGCTGCTCAACGACTTACTGGATTTCTCAAAGATTGAAGCAGGCAAGGTGGAGATTGAGACCATTGATTTCGACTTGCGCAAGGTTGTGGAAGATTCGATTGAGTTGATGATGGAGCGTACAAAATCGAAGAATCTCTACCTGGTTGGTGTAGTTCAACCGGAACTGCCTGCCTACGTCAGTGGAGATCCGGGCAGAATTCGTCAAATTATTCTGAATCTGTTGACCAATGCAATTAAGTTCACAAGCGGAGGTGGCGTGTTTCTGAAGGTGGTTTTGGATACCCGGGAATCGAATTTTGTGCAGGTTCGCTTTTCCGTGACGGACACTGGAATTGGGATCCCAGAGCAAGCCTTGAGCAGCCTATTTCAAGTATTTTCGCAAGTGGATTCGTCCACTACCAGACGCTTTGGAGGCACCGGATTGGGCCTGGCTATTTCCAAGCGACTGGCGGAGATGATGGGTGGGTCCATTGGGGTGAAAAGTGAAGAAGGCTGCGGCAGTACATTTTGGTTTACGGCGATGCTGGAAACCAAACAACCTCCGGCTGAATGGGAACGCGAGTCGCAAGCCAACCGCGCTTTGTTGAGTGGCACGAAAATGCTGCTGATCGATCCTGACCCGCTCCGCTCGGAATTTGTGGCTTCTGTGTTGGAGCCTGCCGGTGTGGGGCTTACCAAAGTATTAGATCTGGCCGATGCCCTTACTCAGTTGCGTGCTTCTGAAGCGAGTGGTCTGCCTTTTGACTTGCTGGTATTCGATGAGAAAGCTACCGATAAAGATGGCTCCAGTGGAATTGAATCGCTCCGTCGTTTGGCCGAGCAACATCAACTTCCCGCAGTGATGATTGGGCCAACCGCGCGGGGCAGTGTGGAAGGAATGGATGGTTACGTAACGCGCCCGTTCCGACGTGGCCACCTTTACCGTTGCCTGAAAGGGATTCTTGGCAAGAAACCGAAAAATTCGCTGATCCAAAGCACCAGTCCTCTCTATTCCAGCGGCGCAACCGAGGCTGCCGATATCCAGGTTCAGCTTCACTTACTGTTAGCAGAAGATAACTTAGTGAATCAGAAATTGGCGGTCCGATTACTGTCCAAACGTGGATTTGTGGTGGACGTGGTGTCCAATGGACGCGAGGCTGTGAACGCCTTTTCAAAGGGCGGCTACGACGCCATTCTGATGGATTGCCAGATGCCTGAAATGGATGGGATGGAGGCCACTGCGGCTATTCGAGCCTTGGAAGCCGCTGCCGCAAATCATAGCCGAATTCCGATCATCGCCATGACCGCGAATGCTATGCAAGGGGATCGAGAAAATTGTCTGGCCGCCGGGATGGATGATTACGTGGCTAAACCCATTCGCGTAGGAGAGTTGATGGCCGCCTTGCGCGACATTAGTCCTTGCGTGAAGGAAATTGAGTTGCATCAGTAAATCGCAACTCCTGCGTATAAGCGGGGTTCATCAGGCAGGAGAAACAATTCAATGATACTGAAAATGTTTGGTAAATCAGTTGCCTTCGTGGCATTGTGCGGAGCGCTGCTGACGGCGGGCACGATCGATGGACGATGGAATATCGAAGCACAAGCGAAGAAGGCGGCCAAAGGTAAGGCACGAATGTCCACTTTAGATCTGAAGAGTACGGGCAATCAGATTCAGGGGAATCTGACAGCCGGAAAACATGTCAATGCTGCTGTGGACAAGGGGGTGATTGAAGGCAACACGTTTTCCTTCGTAACCAAGATCATAACCAAGAAAGGGGACCGCACGGTGTATTGGAAAGGCATAGTAGATGGGGATGAGTTGAAGGGCACTCAATCAGGCAAAGAAGGTTCCAAGCACGGTAGAGAATTCACGGCTAAGCGGGCTGGATAGTGTGTTCCTTGGGGCTCATAAACAAATTGCCGCATAGTTTTCCTGCATCCATATACAAGCTCCAACCGTTGTTGGGATAACCTGTGGTTAAAAGACCGCTCCCTCGCGGTCACGGCACCGTAACGGACTGATTCTACCGAGCCGTGACCGCAAGGGAGCGGTTTTTCAAAAGCCTGATAGCTTCGCTTCACACTTGAAGCTATCCGATTCCAGGAAAACTATAAGGCATTACGCATAAACGTCCCCCAACGCATCACAATAATTTGTAAATGGGCTTCAGCGCCGGATAGATCGCCTGGTAAATACGATGCGCCTGCTTGTAACGCTGCGCTGTTTCAGGAACCGGCAATGTGGTGCTGACCTCGCTGATCGTCGCCTCGCACGCTTCCGGCACACTTCCGAATTCCCCAGTCCCCACGGCCGCAAGCAAAGCTGCCCCGTAGGCCGACCCTTCCTGGGTTTCCAACGTCACTACCTGTTTCTTGAAAACATCAGCAAACATCTGACGCCAGAATGCACTCTTCGCCCCGCCACCTGACAGGCGCACATTTTCCACAACTGTCGCTAACCCTTCAATGATCTCTAAACAATCCATTTGAGAGAACGCTACACCTTCAAGAACTGATCGAATCATTTCGGCGCGGGTATGCTTAGCAGTTAACCCAACCCAAGCCGCACGAGCCGTGGAATCCAAATGAGGGGTGCGTTCCCCCATCAGATAAGGCAGCCAGTACAACCCCATTGAACCCGCCGGGGCAGTGGATGCTTCGGCTGTCAGCGCATCGTATTCGACACCAGGCATCAGTTGATTTCTCAACCACTGCAGGCTTAAACCCGCACCCTGCGTAACTCCCATCACATGCCACTTACCTGGAACTGCATGACAAAACGTGTGCACTCGCCCAGCCGGATCGTAGGCGGGTTGATCCATGTGTCCGAAGACTACGCCCGATGTCCCAATCGTACAGGATACGATTCCAGATTTAACAATTCCATTTCCTACCGCGCTGGCCGCCTGATCGCCACCGCCGCCAACAATAGGTGTGCCGACCTTCAAACCAGTTGCCGCTGCTGCTTCACCGTTGATGATTCCAGTAATCTGGCTGGATTCAAAACATTCCGGCAGCATCGCTTTATCCACGCCCACCATACTGGCTAAATCGGTTGACCAGCGGCGTTTCACAACGTCGAATAATGCAGTCCCTGATGCGTCGGAAACTTCCGTTGCATACTCACCAGTAAGTTTGTAACGAATATAATCCTTGGGCAACAGCATCATACAGCCGCGTTCATAATTCGCTGGTTCGTTGTCGCGCACCCATAAAAGTTTGGGTAACGTAAAACCAGTGAGTACAGGATTTGCAGTGCATCGCAAAACAGCTTCCGCCGTGGCTTTCATGTTGATCCAATCCACCTGCGCCTGGCTGCGTTGATCGCACCAGATCAACGAAGGGCGAATCACTTTGCCGTCCTTATCCAAAAGAACCAGTCCATGCATCTGTCCGGAAAGTCCAATGCCTTTTATTTCGGCACCACTCACTCCAGTCAGTTGTAGAACGCCCTTGATAGCCTGTTGCGCTGCCACCCACCAGTTGTCAGGATCCTGTTCCGCCCACAGCGGACGTTCCATTTTCATTTCGTCATGAGGTGCAGTAACAGCCCCGACAATGTGCCCCTTTCCATCAATCAATAGCGCGCGGCTCCCGCCGGTGCCAATGTCAATTCCAAGCCAATATGCCATGTGTCCAGATTCCCCGTAAAGTTACAGTTTTTGCGCGAGATAGGGCAGGTAGGCGGCGCCAATCAAGCCTGCCTGATTGCCTAGTGTTGCCTGTTCCACACGGGTCGGCGTGCTGCGAAAGGTAAAGCTACGTTTGCGGATTTCTTCCATCATGGTCGGCGCAAACATTTCCCAGGCAGGCAGCATTCCACCACTCAACAGATACAGCGGGTAGTTAAAAATATTGATCAAATTGGCCAGCCCAACTCCCAGTGCCCAACCCATTTGATGAAAAATCATTCTGGCTTTTTCGTTGCCATCCAGAGCCAATTCGTAAACCTGCACGCTGTTCAGGTGATCACCAAGGCTCATCATATCGGCCATCGCTTCCACCGCTGTGGCCGAAGCTATTTTTTCCAGGCACCCGAAATTGCCACACCCGCAAGGGTTGCCATTGGGGTCAATCGTGATGTGTCCTAATTCCGCTGCCATACCCACAGCGCCGTGCAGGACCCTGCCCCCGCAAATAATACCGCCGCCAATTCCTGTTCCCAATGTCAGCAGAACCAGGTCGTCCACCTGTTTACCGGCACCCATCCACTTTTCTCCAAGTGCGGCGGCGTTGGCGTCATTTTCCAAAATGATTGGCGCGCCCAACAGACGTTCAATTTCGTCGCGCAAAGGAAAGTTTTCAAGCACCGGAAGATTGTTAGAATTTGTGACAAATCCTTTTTCAATCAAAATGAAACCAGGAACACCAATTCCTACACCGGCCAATTTGCTGGACGACCCAATCTTTTGCCGAACCGTATTGATGCCGCTGACAATGTCAGCAATCACTTCATCACGACCCCGCGTCATATCGGTAGACTGGGCGTGCTTTTCCAGTATCTTTCCATCCCGGTCCACTGCTGCGGCGCGTAAATTTGTACCGCCAAGGTCCACACCAATCGAATATTCGAGCATTCGCTTAGGATCATAGCATGAGCCATAATCGATCCATGGACTTGAAACTTGTCAGCCTGGAAATCCCTGAGGGGGCCAACATCATTGTTGGTCAAAGTCATTTCATTAAGACCGTGGAAGACATTTACGAAGCGATTGTCAACGCCGGGCCGCAAATGAAATTCGGGGTGGCTTTTAACGAAGCGTCGGGCCCTTGCCTAACGCGCTTTGACGGCAACGATGCAAAGTTGATGGCTGCCACCGTGCGCAATGCAACTGCCATTGGGGCGGGCCACACTTTCGTGGTCCTGCTGAAAGACGGTTTCCCCATCAACGTTCTGGGACGCATTAAAGATGTGCCTGAGGTGGCCAATATCTTCTGTGCCACGGCCAACCCCGTGCAAGTGATCGTAGTGGAATCGGAACAAGGTAGAGGCGTCATCGGCGTGATTGACGGATATTCCTCGAAAGGTGTTGAGACGCCAGATGACCAGGATGCCCGCCATGAGTTTCTGCGGAAAATTGGGTACAAGCGATGATTGGCTCCGTGCAGCAGTTGGAGGAAATGCTTTCCAAGCCCAGTGAACAGGACCTTTCAGCCATGCAGGCACTGGACGGCGATCTTCTTATACTAGGCGCAGGCGGCAAGATGGGCCCCACCTTGGCCATGCGAGCAGCCCGTGCAGGCAAGCGCACCATTGCCGTTTCGCGCTGGACAGATACGGATGCAAAGCATCGCCTGGAAGCAGCCGGAGTTGAAGTTCTGTCAGCAGATTTATTGGATCGTAAACAGTTGGCAGGCCTTCCCGACGTAGCGAATGTATTATTCATGAGTGGGCGAAAATTTGGTTCCTCCACAGATCCAGCGCTCACCTGGGCAATGAATGTTTACTTGCCTGCGTTGATTGCAGAACGGTTCAGCACGTCGCGCATTGTGGCATTTTCAAGCGGCAATGTTTACCCGTTTATGCCGTTAGGTGAAGGTGGGGCTCGTGAAGAAACGCGTATGGATCCGTTGGGTGAGTATGCCCAAACAAGCCGCGGACGGGAGCGCATGTTCGAATATTTTTCACGAACTCACGGCGTGCGCGTTGCTATGTTGCGGCTGAACTATGCCATTGATCTACGTTATGGCGTTCTGCTGGATATCGGATTGAAGGTGTTTGAACGAAAGCTGGTTGATGTTTCCATGGGCGTAGTAAACGTCATTTGGCAGGGGGACGCCAATTCCGTAGCCTTGCGTGCGTTTCCTTTTGCCAGTTCGCCGTCCACTGTGTTGAACCTTGCCGGACCTGAAACACTTTCCGTGCGGGCCATTGCCAATCGATTTGGGGAACACTATGGTGTGAAACCGCAGTTCACCGGGATTGAAGGGCCAACCGCTTTGTTGAACGATGCCAGCCGCTGTCATCGGCTGTTTGGTTACCCTTCGGTGACCCCTGATGAAATGATTGAATGGATCGCCCGATGGATTGGCATGGGCGGCCAGACGCACAACAAACCAACTGGTTTTCAAACCACCAATGGAGAGTTTTAAGCCAGTGGATCTGAATCAAAAGCTGATGACCGGTTGCGTGATCCCGGCACATCCTCTGGCACTCAACGCTGAGCGGAAATTGGATGAGCGTCATCAACGAGCTTTAACGCGTTACTACCTTGCCGCAGGCGTTGGTGGAATTGCCGTCGGGGTGCATACCACTCAGTTTTCCATTCGCGAAGCAGGATTGTATCGACCAGTGTTGCAACTGGCAATGGAGGAAATGACCGGCAAAAATGTGATGGGCATTGCAGGTGTTAGTGGCATGACCATGCAGGCCATTCGTGAAGCGCAGATTGCCCGCGACCTTGGTTACAACGCGGTGCTCCTCAGCTTAGCGGCGCTGCCCAATGCCAACGTACGCAAGTTGGTGGAACACACCGAAGAAATCGCCCGCATCCTTCCAGTGATCGGATTTTATCTGCAGCCAGCAGTGGGTGGTCGAATCCTGGGCTACGAATTTTGGCGCCGATTTTGCCAGATAGAAAATGTTGTGGCAATTAAAATTGCTCCATTCAATCGCTACCAAACGTTGGATGTCATTCGCGGACTTGCTGATTCCGGCCGTGGGGATGACATTGCCTTGTACACAGGCAATGACGATTCCATTGTGGTGGACCTGTTGACTCCGTTTCAATTTGAGGACAAAATATATCGCATTCGTGGAGGGTTGCTGGGCCATTGGGCGGTGTGGACCAAATCCGCTGTTGATCTGCTGGGAACACTGCAAAAACTGACCACTT
This sequence comes from Acidobacteriota bacterium, assembly GCA_025352795.1. Taxonomy (GTDB): domain Bacteria; phylum Acidobacteriota; class Terriglobia; order Bryobacterales; family Bryobacteraceae; genus JANXSF01. The sequence goes on along the minus strand of JANXSF010000102.1, from coordinate 154,951 downwards.
TGCATCCCAATGTGCTGACTTTAGCTGCTGAAATCACAGATTCCAATGCTGCCTTTTTCGACGCGGCCAATCAGTTTCGCGGTTGTATTGCGGGCATTCATGAAGTGCTGCGGCGTCAAGGATTGCTGGAAGGAATCTGGTGCCTTGATCCTCATGAAGGGCTTTCTGTGGGTCAAGCCGCGGAAATTGATCGTGTCTACAAAGCCTACCCGCACCTGAACGATGACACCTTTGTCAGCGCGCATCTTGAAGATTGGTTAAAATAGCGCCGTATGGCTGATAAAAAAATTGAACGCCCATTGGGCTTTAACACTCGCGCTTTGCACGCCGGTTATGACCCTGACCCGTCATCCCACGCCCGGGCCGTGCCCATCTACCAAACCACATCGTTCACCTTTGATAATTCCGATCATGCTGCGGCGTTGTTCGGCTTGCAGCAGTTCGGCAACATTTATACCCGCATCATGAACCCCACCACTGGGGCATTGGAAGAACGCATTGCATCACTGGAAGGTGGTGCGGCTGCCCTTGCTGTTTCCAGTGGCCAAGCGGCCCAATTCCTGACGGTGAATTCATTGATGGAAGCGGGCGATCACATGGTGGCCGCCAGCACATTATACGGCGGCACCTACACGCAATTTGCGGTTAGCTTTAAGCGCATGGGTCTGGACGTAACGTTTGTTGAACCCGATGACCCAAAGAACTTCAAGAAAGCCATCACGTCCAAGACAAAGTTGATTTACGCGGAGACACTTTCCAACCCCCGTGGCAATGTACTGGATATCAAGGCTGTGGCCAAAGTCGCTCACGACGCCGGTTTGCCTCTGGTCATTGACAACACGTTTGCTTCGCCCTATCTGTGCCGACCCATTGAGCATGGTGCCGATATTGTGGTTCATTCCATGACCAAATTCATTGGCGGACACGGCACTTCCATTGGCGGCATTATTGTGGAAAGTGGAAAGTTCGATTGGAAGAACAGCGCCCATCCCATATTGAATAAACCGTCCCCTGCCTATCACGGAATGAATTTCGCCGATGTCTTCGGGAACATTGCATTCATCATTCGAGCTCGTGTAGAGGGCCTGCGGGATCTCGGTCCCAGCCTCAGCCCGTTCAACAGTTTCTTGTTCATTCAAGGAGTGGAAACGTTGGGCATGCGCATGGATCGTCATGTGGCCAACGCGCTGGCTGTTGCCAAGCATTTGGAAGCGCATCCCAAGGTGAAATGGGTAGCCTATCCTGGTCTGGCATCCAGCCCGTATCGGGCAATGGCCAAGAAATATATGCCCAAGGGTGCCGGTGCTGTTTTCAGTTTTGGTGTGAAGGGTGGTTATGCGGCGGGAAAGAAAGTAGTTGATTCCTTGAAGCTGATTTCACACTTGGCCAATGTGGGTGATGCCAAGAGTCTGGTGATTCACCCGGCCTCCACAACACATCAACAGTTGACCACAGAGCAACAAGCAGCCGCAGGAGTGCATCCCGATATGATCCGGCTTTCCATTGGCATTGAGGATGTGGAAGATATCATTTGGGATTTAAATCAGGCTCTGGGCTAACAATCGCAGCTCTGTGCCGCACTGATCCTACCGAGCCGTGACCGCGAGGGAGCGGTTTTTCGAAGACCTGACACGCTTCTCTCCAACACTTGAAGTGTCCCATTGCAGGAAAAAGTCTGCCGCACATTGGAGATTAGGTTCACATTGGGTGGGGCAGGCGGTTTCAATTAAGCCACTTAGCAATTGTGTTATCAGCGTCCATCAGGCTTTGTCTGGCGCACCTGATGGACGCGGATGCACGCTGATAACAACAATTATCCCAACAAAAGTTTGAGATTCTAGGCTGAATTCGCCTTCCCTCACCGAATCACGCTATAAAAGCGTCCCAGTTTTTCCGCTGGATACCCTAATGAAAAGAGCGTTTGAATCAAAGTCCAAACCATCCAAGTGCGCACCAACCCTGCCTTTCGCCATCGCCGATCTGAAACAATCACCGGCTCATTCAGCAAAGCCATTTTCCCCAACTTCCACAATCGACGGGCAAATTCGTAATCTTCCATAATGGCAATGTCCCGATAGCCGCCCATCTGTTGAAACACTTCGCGCCGACAGAATATCCCGGAATCGCCATAGATAATCCGTAGATGCCGCCGATAGTGGTAACCAAAAGTAAACAGTTCAGACACCCAATCGTCCCCATCGAAAACAACGTCCAAGCATCCGCCCACAACATCGGGCTTGCTGGTTGAATCGCGAATCGCATCCATTGCTTGCGGGCCCAGTTGCACATCGGCATGAAGGAAAAGCAGAATGTCGCTGGTGGCCATAGCGGCGCCAGCATTCATTTGAGGACCACGCCCCGCTGGGCTGGTAATTGTTGAAGCAAATTGCTGGGCCAAGTGTAGAGTGTTGTCAGAAGATCCGCCATCCACAACGATCACTTGGTCAGCCTCCTTCACCCATGCCTGGGTTAGCAGCTTCTCAATAGTGGACTCTTCGTTCAGGACAGGGACGATGACTGTGACGGTCTTGCGCACCTCAACTGCGACTACCCACCGCGTCTGTACGACCCGCCAACGGCTTAACTGGACCCGGACCGCAAACCGCTACCCCAACACTCAATAGCGCAGTAAGAAAGTTGGCAAGAAGTTTGTAGACTAAGTCTTCTGACAATGGCTGCTTGCCGGGCAACTTAAATTCCGATGGCAATTCTTTGGTGATCTGCACTTTCACGGCATTGGGAATCAGGTAGCCACTGATGTCCCGAATATTGGCCACCGCAATAGGAGTTTGCAGCACACTGCCGGAAATTCCGTCCACGTAAAACTGACAACGGGAGAACCAGCCAAGGTTCCCCGGATCAGAGGCGTCAAACAGCAACAACGGAGAATCCCGCTCTATGGCCATCAGTTCCAGTTGGACATGACGTTTTCGTTCTTCAATTTTGTAATGGAAACCCAGTTGTTCAAGCATCGCCTGGATTTCTTCCAGATCCAGCTCAAGCAAAACCATTTTGTGTTTGCCCGCGTCGAGCATTTGCATTGATTTCTATTCTAGCAATCACCGGAAGGTGGTTACACTAATAGGTTCATGTTGAAATGCGTTTTTCTATTTCCAGGTCAAGGGTCCCAATATGTCGGCATGGGCAAATCGCTTGCTGAACAGTTCCCCTCCGCCAAAGCTGTATTTGAGCAAGCCGATGAAGTTTTGGGGTTCGCGCTTTCGCAGCTTTGTTTTGACGGACCTGAAGACCAGTTGCGACTTACCGAAAATACACAGCCCGCTTTAGTGGCCGCATCGGTTGCCGCTCTTGCCGTGTTGAAGGAAATGGGACACACCGCAGATTTTGTAGCAGGTCACAGCCTGGGAGAATATTCCGCGCTAGTCGCCGCCGGGTCGTTGACATTTGCAGACGCTCTGCTGCTGGTGCGTAAGCGTGGCCGCTACATGCAACAAGCCGTCCCTGTTGGTGTGGGGGCAATGGCGGCGCTCTTGAAACTGCCTGAAGGAAAGTTAGATGAAGTGCTGCAAGCAGCAGCGCAAGGGGAAGTAGTCACTGCGGCGAACCTTAATTCTCCAGATCAAATCGTCATCGCCGGTCATGCCGCAGCCGTAGGTCGAGCAATGGAATTGGCCAAGACAGCCGGTGCCAAGCGGGCAATTTCACTTCCCGTCAGCGCCCCCTTTCATTGCCCGTTGATGATGCCTGCTCAAAAATTATTGGAGGCCGATCTCAACGCAACCACTTTTGCCGATCTCACAATACCGTTGGTCAACAATTGGCAAGCGCGCTTGATTCATACTGGATCAGAAGCCCGCCAAGGGTTATACGAACAGGTTCCGAATCCGGTCCGCTGGACAGAATCCATTCGCCTGTTAATCGCTGAAGGTGCGGTGCATTGGATTGAAGTGGGCCCAGGCGGCGTTTTGGGCGGGCTACTTAGAAATATTGATGGGAACCAGAAGGCTCTGAAGTTCGGGGAAGCCGATGACGTAAAAACCCTCAGCTTTGTGAGCTGAGGGTTCGTAAAAATCTGGAGCCTGGATCCAGGATCGAACTGGAGACATCCTGATTACAAATCAGGTGCTCTACCAACTGAGCTATCCAGGCTTACTTATAGTTTATCGAATTTGGATCAGTTTTGCCTAGTGAAAAATCACCTTAGGGAATGGCCACAAACCGTTTCTCTACCGCCGCCTGATGCGCGGCTAACGTCGCACGATTCGACCGGAACATGTCATCCCGCGATATCAAGGGCTTTTTGCCATTGTAGAGAGCATCCAAATAATCCAAAAACACCTGTTGCTGACGAGGCAAATCGGTCACCCGTTCCTGATTCCGCCCCTCCACCAAAAGCGTCACGCCAGTAGCTTCCAAATATTCCACGATTCCCTTAGGCCCTGCCAATCTTATGCGGTCATCCCCATGCGTCGGTGCGGAATCGGGCCGATAGTAATCCATGTGGAGCGATGCAATGCCGCCGTTGTCCATGCGGAAAATGGAACCCGTAGTGTTTTCCATTTGTCCGATGGAAGCGGGCGCGCCCACTTGAGCTTGGTACGATGCAACTTCCGTAAACTCACGACCACTTGTGAAACGCATCAGGTCGATCATGTGAATCCCAATCCAGGGGATGGTACCGCCATAAGTTTTGTAATTCTGCATCCACGCAGGGCGCTCCCCGGCCTTGTACGATTTCTGTGAGCTGATCTGCGCTACTTCGCCAATAGCTCCGCTCTGCACAATTTTATGGATGGCCAGGTATGGTGGATCGAACCGCAGTGGCAGAAGGATTCCAGGCTGAATTCCGGCATCCACAATTTTCTTTTCCACTTTTAAATATTCAATCAACGAAGTAGCAAATGGCTTTTCTGCAATGAAGGGTAATTTACGTTCGCAGCAAGCCAGGATAGCTTCCGCGCGATCTCCGTTGGACGTGCAGACGGCCACAATATCGGGCTTCTCCGCGTCGAGCATTTTGCGATAGTCCGTATAAGCGTGGGCTTTCGTCAATGCTGTATTCTTCAGGATCTTCTTCAATTCCACAGAATCAGATTCACAATATGCCACCACTTCAATTTCAGGAAGCTGCGGCAAAGGTTTTAATACTTCACCTACATGTCCCAAAGTACCCAATAAAACAAGGCGCACCTTCTTGGGGAGTTTGACAAATTGTGGAGGCGTGGCGGCCCACAGGCTGCTTGCCAATAGTCCCAAAGAAATGTCACGTGAAACGTCGCGTCGTGTCCAGTTTGCCATGAGCTTGATTGTAACTAACCGAAGCAGCGAAATCCCTGTGGCGCGTCGCTAGTCAATAACGATATGATCCTTCAGATCGTTACCAATGCCAAATAAACCGTCCCGCGTCCGCTTCCAAGTACTGTTGCTCACTGTTCTCCTTGCTGGTGTCACCTACCTGGATCGAGTCGCCATCGCCATTACATCCAAAGACATCACGCGCGACTTGGGTTTAACTACCGTGGAAATGGGCTGGGTCTTCAGCGCTTTCACAATCGCTTACGGCATTTTTGAAATCCCCACAGGCTATTGGGGAGACCGCATTGGTTCGCGACAAGTGCTCACAAGAATCGTCGCCTGGTGGTCCGCGTTCACCATGGCCACATCCCTTGCATTCAATTTGCCGTCCCTATTGACGCTGCGATTTCTGTTCGGAATTGGAGAAGCTGGGGCATGGCCTAACGCTGCCAGAACGTTCAGCCGCTGGTTTCCCGCTGGTGAACGAGGCACTGCCCAAGGTATCTTTTTCATGGGTGCACACCTTGCCGGCGGACTCACGCCCATGCTGGTCACCGCGATGTTGGGTGTGATGACCTGGCATTGGATATTTGTGATCTTCGGGCTGGTCGGTTTTGTCTGGGCTGGCTCCTGGTATTACTGGTTTCGAGATGATCCCAGTGAACACGCATCCGTGAACGCCGAAGAGTTGCACTTGATTCAAGGCGGTCGCCGTGTGGAAGCGCCGCACGCCATGGTCCTCTCTGAATTCGCTGATGTCCTAAAACATAAAAACATTATTTTGTTGTGCCTAATGTATTTTACCCAAACCTATGGATTCTATTTCTACATCACCTGGCTGCCAACGTATCTGGAGAAGGTCCGTGGATTTTCAGGAATGAAAGGTGGCTTTCTGGCGGGCATGCCGTTGTTGCTCAGCGTTGTGGCAGACTTGCTGGGCGGCCTTTCTACGGATGCCGCTGTGCGGAAATTTGGTCGACGTTGGGGACGGGCGCTGATCGGTGTCGGCTCCTTTCTTTCCGCAGCCGTGGCCTTGGCCCTGGGTACTGCCGCTAGTGATCCTATAACAGCGGCTATCCTGATTTCAATTGCAGCGGCCTCCGCCAATTTCCCGTTGGGCGCAGCCTGGAGTGCCTGCATCGATATTGGCGGGAACCGCGCGGGGGTGGTCAGCGCGTATATGAACACTGCCGGGCAAATTGGTGGAGCACTGAGTCCGGTGATTTTGGCTTACATGCTGAAGAATTTCGACAGTTGGAACGCGCCGCTCTATTTCACAGCGATACTCTATGTTTTTGGCGCTCTCATGTGGTTCGGTATCAACGCCGAACGTCCTATTTTCGAAAGACACCCGGATTAATTTCCAGAAGAACCTATAATAGATAGAAATGAACACCTCCGAACGATCCGGGCAAATTCAGACTTTGAAAGATGAGTTCTTGTCCTCTTCAGAAATTGCTGGAAAGCTTTTTTCTGAACAGACTGAAGAAACACTGATGCGCCGCCCAACAACAGGGAAGTGGTCTGCTGCCGAATGTCTGGCCCATTTGACTTTGACATCGAATAAGTTTTTGCCAAATTTTGAAACAGCAAGAGAGAAAGCTGTTAGGGAAAGCATTCACTCTGATGCACCTTATAAAATGGATATTGTCGGCAGAGTATTTGCACGCATGATAGAACCGCCAATCCGACTCAAAGCTCCCGCTCCCGCACCGTTGCTGCCTGCAAAGCCCACAAGTGCGAAAGAAGCACTTGCCGAATTTCTACAATCCCAGCAATCACTTCTGCACGCGTTAGATGCAGCAGCGCCCATTTCTATGGTCAGTGTAAAGGTATGCTCACCGGCAACCAATGTGATCAAGTACAACCTTTATTCCGCATTCTGCATTCTTGCAGCGCATCAACGACGGCATTTGGTTCAAGCTCAAAAAGCAGTTCCAGCTCGTCAATAATCCAACACTCCCTCTTAAGAAGGAAATAAAATATGGCAAAAAAACAATCCGATATCGGCCTGGTTGGTCTGGCCGTTATGGGCCAAAATCTGGCCTTAAACATTGCTGATCACGGCTTCCAGATTTCCGTTTTCAATCGCACCACGGCAACTACCGACAAGTTTGTCGCAGACAATGCCGGGACGCCCGGGGGCTTGGTTGGAGCAGATACGATTGACGCGTTTGTTCAATCATTGAGCAAGCCCCGCAAGATCGTTCTTCTCGTTAAGGCTGGTGTGCCAACAGATGCCGTCATCGACGGTCTGGTACCGCTTTTAGAGCAAGGCGATATCATCATCGACGGTGGCAATTCGTTGTGGACGGATACCATTCGTCGTGAAAAAGATCTGGGGGCGAAAGGGCTGCGCTTCATCGGCTCTGGTGTTTCCGGTGGTGAAGAAGGTGCCCGCTTCGGCCCTTCGCTTATGCCTGGTGGTGACCGCGATGCCTACAAGGAACTGGAACCCATTTGGAACGCAATCGCTGCAAAAGTAGACGCCAAGGGTCGGCCAATGATGGGTGGAAAGCCAGGAAAGCCTGTAAAAGGCGGCACTCCCTGCGCTGAATACATTGGTGCCAACGGCGCTGGCCACTACGTGAAAATGGTTCACAACGGCATTGAGTATGGCGACATGCAGATGATTTGCGAAGCCTATTCCCTGATGACCGGTTTGCTTGGCATGACTGCTGAAGAGTGCGGCGATGTGTTTAAGAAGTGGAACAAAGGCGTTCTGGATTCGTTTCTAATTGAAATCACTGCCGACATTCTGCATCAGAAAGATCCCATGACCGGTAAGCCGTTTGTGGAAATTGTTCTGGACACCGCTGGCCAAAAAGGTACAGGAAAATGGACCAGCGTCAATGCGCTGGACATGGGCATCCCCGCCCCTACCGTAGCCGAAGCAGTGTTCGCCCGCTGCCTTAGCGCTGTGAAAGAGGAACGTGTGGCCGCATCCAAGCAATTGAAAGGACCAGTGAAGAACGTCAAAGCCAGCCGGTCCAGCTTGGTTCGGGCTATCCATGACGCGCTGTATTGCTCGAAGATTTGCAGCTATGCACAAGGCTTTCAACTGATGCGCGAGGCTCAGAAGGAATATGGATGGACTCTTAACTTTGGTGAAATCGCAAAAATCTGGCGAGGTGGTTGTATCATCCGCGCTCGTTTCCTGCAAAAAATTACCGAAGCCTATGAGCGCGATCGAGGCTTAGCTAATTTGCTGCTTGATCCGTTTTTCCAAAGTGAGATTGAACGCTGCCAGACCAACTGGCGGAAGGTCATTGCACGTGCTGCGGAAAATGGAGTGCCCGTGCCGACGTTCTATTCTGCTCTGTCCTACTACGATGGATATCGCTCGGAAAGTCTGCCAGCCAACTTGTTGCAAGCTCAACGGGATTACTTTGGTGCCCATACTTACGAACGTGTGGACCAGCCCCGCGGCAAGTTTTTCCACCTGGATTGGCCCAAGAAAGACCGCCCTCAGATCGCAATTTAGGTCGCTAAATGTCGTTTTTTGCGCTCAAAAGTGGTCCAAAATGCACATTTTGACCACTTTTTTGCGACATAAATGCGCGTTTTAAGGATATTTATGTCAAGAAAAATCCGCTGGGGCATACTCAGCCCAGCCGCTATCGGACTGAAAAAAGTCATCCCAGGGATGCAGCTCAGCGAGCTCTGCGACATCGCCGCCATCGCATCAAGAGACCTTGGTCGGGCGCAAGCAGCAGCCAAGCAACTGGGCATTCGCAAGGCTTATGGAAGCTATGAGGAACTGCTGGCCGACGCGGATATTGATGCCATTTACAATCCATTACCCAATGATTTGCATGTTTCTTGGTCAATCAAGGCTGCGAATGCGGGCAAGCATGTGCTCTGCGAAAAGCCGATTGCTCTTTCTGCCGACGAAGCAAAACAACTGATTGCAGCACGAGACCGAACTGGTGTGAAGATGTGCGAAGCCTTCATGGTTCGCACCCATCCGCAATGGATGTTGGCGCGCGAAATAGTGCAAAGCGGTCAGTTAGGTCGCATCACGTCCATCGCCTCCTTTTTCAGCTACTTCAATCGCGATCCGAATAACATCCGTAACAGCACGGCGCAAGGCGGCGGCGCATTGATGGACATCGGCTGCTATCCCATCACGCAAACTCGCTATTTATTGGGGGAAGAGCCCATGCAAGTAATCGCCATGCTGGATCGCGATCCTGATTTCGGAACCGACCGTTGCAGTTCCGCCATGATGCAGTTTCCTTCAGCGCAAGCCACGTTCACCTGTGGCACGCAAGTAGTCCCCTATCAACGGATGATTGTGTTTGGCACTACTTCCAGGCTGGAAATTCAAATTCCATTCAACGCCCCGCCAGGCCACGCTTGCAAGCTGTTCGTGGATAGTGGTCAGGAACTCACTGGTGCTGCTGCCATCACAACAGAAGCTGCGCCGTGCGATCAATACACATTGCAAGGCGATCATTTCAGTCGCGCAATTTTAGACGGAACGGAAGTGGCCGTCTCCTTAGAAGATGCCTTGAATAACATGGCTGTAATCGACGCACTTTTCCGATCAGCAAAAAGCGGTCATTGGGAAAGTCCAACTATTTAATTCATGGTCGAACTCCTTTCCAAACTGGCTCACAAAATCCTGCAACACGGTGGGGATATTTTCTCGCTGGATTTTTTGTACGGCTGGGTTAGCAGTCTTTTCGTCGCTGGAAACCTGCTCAGCATATTTTCCATTGTGCTGATTGACCTGTTGTTGGCTGGAGACAACGCCGTTGTTATTGCTTTGGCAGTGCAATCGCTCAATGCCAAACAACGGCGAATCGGCATCATGCTAGGCGCAGCATTCGCTGTTGTTCTGCGTATTATTCTGACGTTTTTTGCATCCAAATTGTTGGGCGCATCCTACATCAAATTGGTGGGTGGTGTTCTGATCATTTGGATTGCCATGAAATTACTGACCGATGCTGCCGATAATAACAGTGGTCAAAAGAAGGCAGGCGGCGTTTGGCAGGCAATGTGGATGATTGTGGTGGCCGACGTGACCATGTCCATGGACAATATTCTTGCAGTGGCTGCGGCGGCTAAAGGCAGAACCGGCCTGTTGGTTTTCGGACTTACCCTGAGCATTCCGTTCGTCGTCTTTGCCAGCAATGTATTGTCAGGATGGATGGATCGTCACAAATGGATCATCTGGGCCGGCGCTGCGTTATTGGGCAAAGTCGGTGGAGAAATGATCGCCACTGACCATGTCATAACGAGCAGAACGAATGCTCCAGAATGGACACTTTATGTAGCGGAAGCCATCGGGATTGCTGCGGTGCTGCTGTTTGGATATTTGTTTCGACCGAAAGCAAATAAGAGGAAGAAGCGCAAGCCAAGCAATGCTGAATTACTACCGGGTTGAGTGTTTGAAACTCCCACCCCTATTTTTCAGCTTTTCTTCGGGGGGCTCAGCTTACCCTGATTACTTGTCCTGGCTTTATTGAACCGAGCGCTTCCAGTGCAAAGGGCACAAGTTGCGAGAGGTCTGCTAGGCGACTGGTTCTAGCACCCAAGATCAGTAGAGCAATTCGACGCATGGAAAAATTTTGCTGATCCGCGATATTTTGGTCCACTGTCACAAGAACTTCGAAACCAGCGGACTCTGCCGCTAACAGGAGCTTCCCATTCTGAACTCCCTTAAACCCCGCATACCGGGCAGTCTGACAGTCATGGCCGATGAACTGATGGCGAAGGTGTTCATCAATACACTCATCGAGCAGGCTACGCATTAGACTTGCGCGAGCAAAAGAAGTTTGGCTTCTTCAAGAGCCTGAATGGCGAGGCTGCGGCTAACAGTCGGGAAGCCGCTTAAAAATACCTCAAGAGTGTCGCCCCCTTCAATGTAGTCAAAAAGAGTTTGAACCGGAACACGAGTACCTCGAAAAACAGGTACTCCGTGCATGATCTCTGGATCGCGGATAATTGCTTCAGTCATTTGTTCTATTGTTACGCAAATTCATTCGATCCTGAAATATGCTTTTATAGGAGAAACTCTAATGCCACCAACTACTGCCCATGGCAAGATCTGCTACATCGAAATCCCTGCCACTAACATTCAGCAATCTGCCGATTTCTATCACAAAGTCTTCCATTGGGAGATTCGGAAACGTGGTGATGGGGCCACTGCGTTTAACGACTCAGTTGGCGAAGTCAGCGGTGCTTGGGTGCTGGGCCGACCACTATCCCCTGTGCCCGGCCTGTTGATATACATCATGGTGGATTCTGTAACCACTACATTGGAACGAGTCGCAGCGTACGGGGGTAAAATCGTCCAGCCTGTAGGTGGAGACTCAGGTGAAATCACTGCACGATTTTGCGACCCCGCAGGCAACGTATTGGGCCTTTACCAGGAACCGTAGAAGTAATTCGCTAGCCTCGTAAAATCTGCGCCAGGCGCTTGGCAACCACTCGATGCTGCTCGCCCGTCATCATCCAAACGGAAACCACCATCCTTCCTGGACCTTCCGGTAAAACATGAATCGGTGGGTCGTTCTTTTGCAGCTTCTCGACAATTTGCTGTGTCGTCAACCCGACCAAACTTTCATCCCACTCCATTAAGAAGTGCGGTAATTCATTGGCAATCACTGGAACATATTTGGACGTTTTGACACCCTTCACCGCACCCACGCCCTGGATCATTTCAGCTACGCGTTTATCAAGCAAGCGAGCCTCTGCCGCATGATCTGCTTTCAGAAAACGTTCCAACGCTGCTACCATCCCAACAATTTCTTCTTTGGCAACTTTCATCCCACGCCCAATTCCGCCATTGGGACTCATTGCCGGAAAGCTGGCATCAATCAAATCTTTACGACCCAACAAAAGCCCTGCCGATTGCGGACCCAGCATTGCCTTACCGCCAGAAAATGCTACCAGGTCAAACCCTTCTTTCACTATTTCCCACAGCCGTTCTTTGGGCGGGACATCGGCAGCAGCATCGTTGAACGTGGGAATGTTATTTTTCTTAGCAATGCGCAACCACTCTGCACGCTTGATCCTTCCATCGGGCTCATGCTTATTCAGAAAAAACATCATCGCCGTCTTCGGCCCAATTGCCGATTCCAGTTCCGCTGCGGTTTCCACTTCAATCACTTTGGCACCGGTCAGCGTGATCTGATGTTCATACCCGCTATGGTGCGCCTTCTGTTGAATCACTTCATGGGCCATGCCGGAAATATCGGGCAACTGTTGCAACTTTTTCTGATCGCCACGGCATAGACAAGCCACGGTCGCCACCGTAATGGCCGATGCTGCACCACCAGTAACCATGGCTCCTGGAATTCCTAATAGCTCAGCAATGTGTGCGCCTGCTTTGCGCTGCAAGTCAGGGATAAAGATAAATGTGCGAGCTGCTTCATCCATTGCCTGCAAAACTTCCGCAGGCATTAATGAACCACCCAGTACCGTTACTGTACCCATGCCATTGATTACCGGTTTGACACCGAGTTTGGAATACACTTGCATCTCCTTCGGTAGGGGCTTCGCCGCCGCAACGGCCATGGGCGAAGCTGCCGCCACTTTCAATAGAGTTCTTCGTGTTTGAGACATGACCACTATGATATGCTCACGCCAATGCATTTGGACCGAAGGACCGCACTTCTAAAATTGGCAGCGCTGTGGAGTACTCCCGCGTTGCTGCGTTCTCAGCAAGCGAAAGTTGCCGCACCCGACCCGCATCTTTTAGATTGTGCCAATGTCTTCGACTTTGCCCCATTTGCCAAAGCGAAGCTTGATCCTATTGCTTGGGATTATTTGGAAGGTGGCAGCGAAGACGAAGTTTCACTGAAAGACAATCGCACTGGTTTCAATCGTATTATCATTCGGCCCAAGGCTTTGGTTGACGTTCATAAAATTGATACATCACTGGAACTATTCGGTAAAAAGTTGGATTTCCCCATTCTGCTAGACCCTGCTGGTGGCAAGAATTGTTTCCATGCCGATGGGGAAAACATTGTCAGCCGCGCTGCTGGCAAGGTTTCAGCACTGCACATCACTAACGGAGGTATTGAAAAGTCTTTGGAAAAAGGGGAGGCGGCCAAGGTCTGGTGGCACCTTACTACAGGCGGCGATTTGCGCAATACGCAAAGCATGCGTAGCTTCGCGAAACGTATGGAATCCATGGGCTGCGCTGGCATTTGCTTCACCACAGACATTATGTACGTCAGTCATCGGGAACGAAATATTCATAACAAGTTTGAACGCAACTGGTGCGAATCCGGGGTTCCTCCGCGTGATCGCAATGGCAAGTTGCCGCCACCAAAGAATCCGGAAAGTGCTGGTGAATCCCCTTCGCGGCCATTCGCCACTCCTACCTGGAACAGCTTGCGTGAACTTCGTCAAATTACTTCGCTGCCTATTATTTTGAAAGGTATTCTTATTGAGGAAGACGCTGCCCGCGCGGTTGAATATGGTGCATCAGCGGTGATCGTGTCGAATCACGGGGCTCGACAATTGGATCACGTTGGCGGCACGATTGAAGCTCTGCCAGAGGTAGTGCGTGGAGCACAAGGGAAAATTCCAGTGCTGATAGACGGAGGCATCCGTCGCGGTACGGATATTCTGAAGGCCCTGGCTCTTGGTGCAAAAGCTGTTTGCATTGCCAGGCCCTATCTGTATGGCTTAGCCGCTTTCGGTCAGCCTGGTGTGGAACGAGTCATCGAATTATTGCGCACTGAGTTCGCCCTGGATATGGGCTTGGCTGGCACACCGGATCTGAAATCGATCACTAGAGATTTGGTAAGAATTCGCGGAGAGCAAAATAACACATGAGACGCCGTACTTTCCTTGCTGGATTTTCGTTGGCGGCACAATGCGCCTTCTCTTCCATTCCTGAGAGAAAAGCAAAAGTAATCAAGCTTTTCAAATCACCCGACGGACACCCCAACGGGCTTGAATCAACCAAAGAAGGATTGTGGATTGGTGAGCAGACAACGGATCGTGCGCACCTTGTCACTTGGTCCGGCAAGTTGATTCGCTCGGTTGATACGGAATGTGCCAATACCAGTGGCATTGCTGTTGGCGGAGGTTACTTATGGATGGCATCGAATGGAAAGGCAATTGGTCGTCCAGCGAGGGCAACCGATTCCCCCACTGGTCAAGTAATTCAAGCTGATCTCAAAACTGGTTCAACGATCAAACGCCACGTGGTTCCAGGAGGCGGGGGTGTGCATGGGCTTGAGTTTGCTGAAGGCAAGTTGTGGATCACATCCTTATCGCTTAAGAAATTAACGTTAGTGGATACAACCGATTTCAAAATCATTCGCCAGATTCCAGTGATGCTAGATCGTGCCCATGGACTGGCATTTGTTCGTGAAAAGGGAAAGGCTAGAATCTGGTGCATGCATTCTACAGAAATGCAGATCCACAAGCTGGACGCTGAAACTGGTGAGCTTCTGGAAAAAATCATTCTCAGTAAATCGGACCCCGATCCCCACGGCATGTGTATGCATCGCGGCCATTTGTACTACTGCGACGCGGGCATTGCACCGGGAGGCGTGGCCAGTAATAGCCCATCTGCTGGATACATCGCCAAGATTGTTTGAAACGTGTTGTTAGGTGTCGGGTATCGCGAAACGCTAAACTGAGATAGTGGAAGACGAGTCTCTTAGTAAAGCCTATGACAGCCGTTTAATGCGGCGATTGCTGGGTTATTTATCACCATACAAACTTTCCGTAACAATTTCATTGCTACTTCTGACAGGGCATTCCTTGTCCGCTGTGGCTGGTCCGTGGCTTACAAAACTTGCTATTGATCGTTATCTGGTGAAGGCCCCGAACACCACCTGGGCACCGCTTGAAAAATGGCTTTCTGCATCCCCAAATGAAGGGCTGCTGCAAATTACTATGCTCTATCTTTGTGCGTTGGTGATCACATTTCTGTGCGAATTTGGGCAAGCATTGATCATGCAATCCACTGGTCAGAATGCGATGTTCGATTTGCGCAAAGAAGTGATGGGACATTTGCAGAAGCTGGATTTACGCTACTACGATACGCATCCCATTGGTCGTATGTTGACTCGCGTCACCTCAGATATTGATGTGCTCAATGAACTTTTCTCATCGGGGCTGGTTACATTGTTAGGCGATCTGTTGATGCTGGTGTTGGTTGCCTTGGCCATGTTTCAGTTGAACGGTGTGATGACGATTTTGTTGCTGGCAGTGGCACCTATGATGATTTACGCTACAGCGCGCTTTCGTGCTGCGGTGACTGGCAGTTATCGGCGCATCCGCACAGCTGTGGCACGGATGAATGCCTACCTTTCGGAGCATATTCAGGGCATCGGCGTGGTGCAGTTGTTTCAGCGTGAGCAACGGAGCAAGGACGAATTTCAACAGATCAATCATCAGCATATGGAAGCGTTCAAGGAATCTATTCACGCCTACGGCTGGTTCTATCCGATGGTGGAATTTCTGGGTATGTTGGGGCTGGCTGCACTGCTTGCCTGGGGCGGTTATCAGGTGTCTGCAGGTGCGCTGAGCCTGGGAGTTCTGGTTGCGTTTTTCCAATATGGCATGCGCTTCTTCAGGCCTATTCAAGATCTGAGTGAAAAGTACAACATCCTGCAAGGGGCCATGGCTGCCAGTGAACGAGTGTTCCAATTACTGGATACAAAAGTGAACATCACTGCTCCAG
Source organism: Acidobacteriota bacterium (assembly GCA_025352795.1). GTDB lineage: Bacteria > Acidobacteriota > Terriglobia > Bryobacterales > Bryobacteraceae > JANXSF01. The sequence goes on along the minus strand of JANXSF010000102.1, from coordinate 139,035 downwards.
ATTCTCCGAAACCTGTCCCTACCGGAGATGTGGAATTCGATCACGTCTGGTTTGCTTATGAGAAGGATAATTGGATTCTGGAAGACCTGAGTTTTACGATTCGGCAGGGCGAATCAATCGCCATTGTAGGACACACCGGGGCGGGGAAGACCACCATTATTCAGCTTCTGCTGCGTTTTTACGATGTACAGAAAGGTGCCATCAAAATTGGCGGTGTGGACATTCGGCAGTTTGAACCAGCAAGTCTTCGACGCTACTTTGGAGTGGTGCTGCAGGACCCTTATCTTTTCACTGGCACTATTGCTGAAAACATCAAGCTTGGATCACCGCACATCACTGACGAAGTGATGCGTCAGGCAGCGGATAGGGTGAACCTGCGAGAGTTTGTGGACAGCCTTCGTCAGCAGTTTGAGGAGCCCGTGATTGAGCGTGGGGCGACGCTTTCCACTGGTCAAAAACAGTTGATAGGTTTCGCTAGAGCGCTGGCCCACAATCCACGATTTCTGATTCTGGATGAAGCAACTTCCAGCGTGGATACTGAGACCGAATTGAAGATACGTGGGGCGTTGGCCACTTTGGTTGAAGGGCGCACGTCCATTCTGATTGCCCATCGCTTATCTACGGTGGAACGTGCTGATCGTATTTTTGTGATGCACAAGGGTAAGCTGCGGGAGTCTGGTTCGCATCAACAGTTGTTGGCAGAGCGTGGCATTTATTGGAAGCTATTCCGGTTGCAATATAAGGACCAGGAGGTTGCCGCACAATGAAGCCACTTGTCCTATTGATGTTGTTGCCTGCATGCCTATTTGCAGATTCCAAGGAAAGACAAAAACAATTTCCAGACATCTATCCGTTGGTGGAACGAGCGCAATCTGTGCCGCCAGAGTTCGCCGCGTCCACATTGCTTCGAGTGGCCGCGGCACCAGCACTTACAGATAAGACATGGAAGAAAGAGCTGTTGATAGATGCTTTTAGATTCGGTGGAATGTCGCGCTACCCGATGCAGAGAAGCATTATCCGCGGTCACGGTGCGGAATCCAGTCAGGCATCTCTAACCAGTTTGGCCTATGCTCAAAAACTGGATCGCATCTCTTTGCAGGCAATGGCTGTGAAGCAAATGATTCCCATTGATAGGGCCAAGGCCTGGGATATGTTCAATGAAATGCAACCTCCGACTGTTGCTAAAGGCTCTTGTGAGGATTTGTTGTTGGACAATCCTTCGGCTTATTACGATCTGATTCCGCTGGTGATAAAACTTCCAGCGCGTTCGATGAATGCTGAAACCTCCTGGATGAACAATTTCGTTGTCCGTGTGCAATCGCCTGTGGAACTGCCGCTGATAATGAATGCAATTGGTAGATCAATCGTCGTGTCCGAACAATGGAATTTGCTGGGGGCCTCGCTGGCTGCTGTTTTAGACAGCATAAGTGGCGATGACCGCGCCTTTACTTCTTCATTGCCTGAGGTGCAGGAGAAGCTGGCATTGACTGAACAAATGATGCGGTCTTGGGCGAACCCAGAGCCGCTGATTGTGGCGCATCGCAATTATTTGGATCGTCATTTGAAAGAACCTCGCTGTGGTGAAAATAAAAATGTGCCTGTGTTTGCCGATGCCAGTAGAGCCCAGTTCATGCACTTGATGTTTGGTGGCGCTTCCAGAGGACTTTCCGATGCCGACAAAAATACAGAAGCTTGGCGTGATGAATTTCAGGCATATTTTCGAACTATTCTAGATGCAAAGCCACAGAGTGCAGAAACCGAGGAAGCTTTCTTTCTGCGTAAAGGTGGCATGTTGACGGCGGCTGTGACCATGGTTCCAACTGGTGCAGAGCGGGATAAAGTAGTGGTGCAGTTCCTTGCTTACTTAGCGAACGAAAATATGCAGCAAGCAAATTTTCTTCTGTGGTTCGATCAGCTAGCGAAGCTGGCGGACTTGACTCGATCCCTGCGTCCAGCCGATCACGACGGATTTCTGCGAGCAGTGGAAGCCACTGGTCACCCGGTTATGAGTTTGTATGCCATGCGGGAAAGAATTCTTGTGGCGCGCCCTGCTTTGGTACAATAGTAGTTTCCAATGCAATTAGAGAAAGTTTACGAGCCCCAGCGGTTTGAACCGCATTGGGCCAAATGGTGGGAAGAATCTTCCCTTTTTGTAGCTGACCCTTCCAAACCCGGTGAAGCGTTTTCCATAGCTATTCCTCCGCCCAATGTGACCGGGGCATTGCACATCGGCCACATGCTGGACCACACGCTGATGGACATGGTTGTCCGTTGGAATCGCATGAACGGAAACAACACGCTGTGGACTCCAGGCATGGACCACGCAGGCATTGCCACGCAAATGGTGGTGGAACGGGAACTGGTTAAACAAGGCACTACCCGTCATCAACTGGGCCGCATTGAGTTTGAGAAAAAAGTTTGGGAGTGGAAAGAAGAATCGGGGGGCAGCATTGAGACGCAGATGCGGCAGATTGGCGATTCTGTGGATTGGACGCGCAGCCGCTTCACCATGGACGCGGGCCTTTCTCGTGCGGTTCGCGAAATCTTTGTTCGGTTGTATGAAAAGAATCTGATCTATCGCGGGCAGTACATGGTGAACTGGTGCCCTGGTTGCAAGACGGCGTTGAGTGACCTGGAAGTGATCCACGAAGATACCCAGGGCAGTTTGTGGCATGTACGCTATCCGGTAATTGGGTCGGATGAATTTCTGGTGGTGGCGACCACTCGTCCTGAAACTATGCTGGGCGATACTGCGGTGGCGATGAATGCCAAAGATGAGCGGTACCTGCATCTTCACGGCAAGATGGTAATGCTGCCGTTGGTGGGTCGTGAAATTCCAATTATTTTGGATGACATGGCTGACCCTGAATTTGGGACTGGTGTGGTGAAAATTACACCGGCTCATGATCCAAATGATTTTGAAGCGGGCAAGCGTCACAATCTTCCGCATGTCAAAGTGATTGACGAAACGGGCGCTATGACAGCCGAGGCTGGTGCCTATGCCGGGTTGGATCGATTCGTTGCGCGCACAAAAGTTTTGGCCGATCTAACCGCACTGGGACTCCTTGAAAAAACTGAGCCACACAACTTGCCCATCAGCAAGTGTCAACGTTGCCTGACGATTGTTGAACCGCTGGTTTCCATGCAGTGGTTTGTGAAGATGAAGCCGCTGGCTGCGCCTGCAATCAAAGCGGTGGAAGATGGGCGAATTCAATTCATACCGGCGAACTTCGCCAATACTTATTACGAGTGGATGTACAACATTCGCGATTGGTGCATTTCGCGGCAGTTGTGGTGGGGGCATCGTGTGCCTGCATGGCACTGCGCGAATTGCAGCCAGATCACAGTTGCCCGGGAAACGCCGGGAGCCTGCAAACATTGTGGTTCGGCGTCAATCGAGCAGGATAGCGATGTGCTGGATACCTGGTTTAGTTCTGGACTCTGGCCGTTTTCAACGTTGGGCTGGCCTGATGAAACTGAGTTTCTGAAGCGCTACTATCCAACGTCCGTGCTGATCACCAGCTACGACATTATTTTCTTCTGGGTAGCCAGGATGATTTTTATGGGCCTGGAATGTACGGGCCAAGTGCCATTCCACAAAGTTTATATTCACGGGCTTGTGCGGGATAAGAATCGCAAGAAAATGTCGAAGACTGCGGGGAATGGAATCGACCCCCTTGTGATGACGGCAAAGCATGGTACGGACGCGGTACGCATGTCCTTGCTGGCTGCATCTGCACCCGGTGCCGATATTATCTGGACTGAAGATCGCATGGATTCGTCACGGGCATTCGCCAATAAAATATGGAACGCTGCCCGGTTCTTATTCTTGAATATGGAACGTGCCAACGTGGAACCATGGGTTCCTGTTGAGAAAGAATCGTACCTTCCAGAAGCGGTTAACGGAACTGTTTCGTTGGAAGACCGCTGGATCTTCAGCCGTCTGAACGCCTGTGCTGACCAAATGAACAAGTCACTGGCGAGTTATCGTTTCGATGAAGCAGCGAAGACTATTTGGAGTTTCATCTGGTATGAGTTTTGCGATTGGTATGTGGAACTGAAGAAGCTGCGCTTCGAGGAAGGGTCTGGGTTGAACGCGCACTGGCGCAACATTCTGACTGTGTTTGAGTCCGCACTTCGGATGCTGCATCCAGCCATGCCGTTTTTGACTGAAGAGTTGTGGCAGAGGTTAGCAGCAGGGCACGGGCGAAAATCTTCGATTTCCATCAGTGCCTACCCCAAGGCAAATACTGCGGCGGAAGATTTGGAAGCAGAACAACAGATGGCGTTGTTGCAGGAAATCATTTCATCAGCACGGAATCTGCGAGCCGATGCGAAGCTGGATCCAAAGGAACCGTTTGACGCTTCGCTGTATGCTGGCGGAGCTGTGGCTGCATTGGCTGACCAGCAACGGGAAGCGATTGAACGGTTGGCCAATGTGAAGCTATCCGTGCTAGCTACAGATAGCCCAAGGGAATCAGGCCCCATGCGATCCACTCCTGGATTTGATTTAGTGCTGGCTGTTTCGGCAGGACAGTTGGATGCGCTACGTGGTCGGCTGGAAAAAGAAATTGCCGAACTTGTCAAGGTCATTACAAATTCAGAGCGCCAACTTTCCAGCGAAGATTTTCTGAAGAAAGCACCGGAGAAAATTCTTGAAGGGATGCGAGTGAAGCTGGCTGAATACCACGCGCAGCGTGAGAAAAGCCAACAGGCATTGGCCGGGATTACCAAAACATGATGGACGTTTCGCATCCCGAACTACGCGATTTGATTCGTCGGGCACTTGCTGAAGATATTGGCACGGGCGACATCACCACGAATTGTTGCGTGTCGGCAGATCGAACGGCTACCGGGCAGTTTCGGGCTAAGCAGGAATTCATCGCGGCAGGAGCGGAGTTGCTGCCACTTGTTTTTGAGTTGTGCCAGGAGTTTGGGTGCGCTGCTTTGACAGACCTGAAAGTGCTGGTGCCCAGTGGGACTGCGGTGCAGAATGGAACCATCATGGCTACTGTGGAAGGTCCGGCCAGGACACTACTGACATGCGAACGGACTACGTTAAATCTAATGCAGCGCATGAGCGGCGTGGCTACGATGGGTCGTCGATTTGTGGATTGTGTAACTGGTACCAAGACGAAGATTTTGGATACGCGAAAGACCACACCTGGTTTGCGTCGCTTCGAAAAAATGGCTGCGGCGGCTGGCGGAGTCACCAACCATCGCATGGGATTGTTCGATGCCATTCTTATCAAAAATAATCATATTACGGCGGCCGGAAGTGTAACTGCAGCTTTGGCAAATGCCCGGCCTGCTGGGTTACCGATAGAAATTGAAGTCCGCACATGGGAGGAAATGGAGGAAGCTTTAGCGGCAGGTGCGACGCGACTCTTATTGGATAATCTTACCCCCAATGAAGCCAAGCGATGGGTGGACCACATTGCGGGAAGGGCCAGCGTAGAGATTTCCGGCGGGATGCGTTTGGAAACCGTGAAAGCCTTTGCCGAAGCTGGTGCCGATTTTATTTCGGTAGGTGCCATTACTCATTCTGCAGTTGCCGTTGATATCCATTTTCGATTGAATTTAACTCCATGACATTCGACGTAACTCGCGTTCGTGAAGCATTTCCTGGCAGGACCATAGAGTGGCTTGAGACAACTCCATCTACGATGAAGAATGCACAAGTCATGGTGCAAGCCGGGGCTTTGGCGGGGAGCATCGTCGGGGCTGAACATCAGTCAGCAGGGCAGGGAAGGCTGGGGCGCAGTTGGGTATCGACTGCGGCGGAAGGTCTTTATTTTACGTTGATATTTCGGTTGAATCTGCATCTTACAGATCTGCCAGTTCTGACGATTGCCATGGGATTAGCAATTGCGCAAGCAATTCGTGACATTGCCGGATTGGAGTGCGATTTGAAGTGGCCCAATGATTTACTGATCGACGGGAAAAAATGTTGTGGCATTCTTTCGGAGTTCCAGGAAGGGGCTGTGATGACGGGGATTGGTGTGAATGTGAATCAGACTGCTTTCCCATCGGAATTGAAATCAGCGGCCACTAGTTTGCGGATAGCCGGGGGTCGCGAATTTTCACGGGAACAATTACTGATTCGCATGATTGAAGAGATTGATAATCATGTTGAGTTACTGGAACGGCAAGGTCGTGCCCCATTGCTGGATTTATTTGGGCAGTCTTCAAGTTTTGTTTCAGGCAAGCGAGTGGAAGTGGAACAAGCAGGCCGACTGATTCGGGGCATCACCGATGGCCTATCCGATGCAGGGTTTCTCTATGTTCGCGATGATGCTGGAGAGCGCGTTTTAATTTTGGCAGGGGGCCTTCGGGCTCTTTAACAATATGGCTGAACAGGAAGACTGGACAGGAAATTACTTCAACTATTTCACTGAAGTGGAAGAACACTTTCAAAAGGCTCGTGGCACGGGGTTATTTTTAATGTCACCACTGGATTGGGCTCTGGTTGAGAGTTGGAAGAATTCTGGAGTCCCGCTGGAAGCTGTGCTGCGCGGGATTGACGAAGCATTTGATAAATGGCGAACCAAGAAACGGAAAAGTCAGATGGTGAATTCACTCACGTACTGCTCCCAGGCAATCCTTACAGAAACAGAGCGGATGGCCAATAACACTCCGCAAAACGCCAAACAAGAGGTAAATGCGCCATTTTCAATGGAAGAACTTGCCGGATACTTACAGCAGAATTTAGATAAGTTGGATCAGTTAGGTTATGGGCAAGCTGCGGCGAGCTTAAAGGAAATTCTGTGGGAGTTGGACAACCACTATCAGGATTTAGAAGCTTTAGAACAACGCCTGACGGTGATGGAAGAAAAATTAGCGGCAGAAGTTCGGACGAAACAAAGTGAAGAAGAGCTGTTGTCTGTGAGGAAGGAATTAGAAAATGCGTTACGTCCGCATCGCGGGAAAATGACGGCAGCGCAGTTGTTGATTCTGGAAAAGAATTTCACCGATAGAAGGCTGTTTGATCAAGCGCGACTTCCACGGTTGAGTTTGTTTTATTTGGTATAGAGTCACAAAGGCCATCCCATGTTTCGGGAAGGCCTTTGTGCATCCTACTTGCGGTTAATTCTTTTCGAAGCTTGCGATGACAAACACGCCGTTTTCTGTGCGAATGCCTCTTAATTGCTTGCCGCCATTGGCGACGTAGAACTTAAACTTGGCAGTGGAAAGTTGCTGATCCGTATCGCCCAACGAGTTTGACGAGAACATGGAATCGTAGGTAATTTCAATCACGCCCGATCCGTCGAAATTCAAATAATACTTGCCTGAGCAGTTGCTGATTACATTTGCTCCGGGAACCTGCAATGTTTCGTTACAGGTGATGTTGCCACTACCGTCCAGGGTCATCACTCCAAGTCCAGTGATGGATTGATTGCTTTGTACGTTGCCTTGCTGCGTGAAGACATAGGTGCCCTTCAAGGAGCTAAGTGTTGGGGATTGGGAGAATGCTGCTGTTGTTGCCAGTAAGCATAGTCCGATCATTGAGAAAAGTTTCATAGGTAGAGTCCTTCCAGTTTTCCAGTTATTCAAGTCTTTTACCGACTCTTGTTTTAGGTACATTGTCTCTTCGACAACACTGGCTGGGGCTTGAGCGGAAATCGGTTACCTAAGGAAAAAGATCATGTAATCAAAGTTTCCGCTCTAGTCTGCACGGGGGACTTGTGTATGCTTCTTCAACGGAAGTTATTTCGTGAAGTCGGCAATGACACTAATGCCATTATCGGTACGGATTCCTTTCAACTGGCTGCCGTTGGCAGTGGCCAGAATCTTGTAGCTTGCGGAAAATGTTTGATCATCGGTGGTGGCTGCGTCGGGATCTGGAGTAATGGTGTGCATCAGCTTGACCGTGGCTGATCCGTCAATATTAATGACATAAGTGCCACTGCACGTTGTGGTCTTGTTGCTGCCTTCTGTTTGAATGGTTTCACTGCAGGTGACATTGCCATTGCCATCTAACGTCATCATTCCGAGCCCGGCCACTGCCTGGCCATTGCCCACATCTCCGCGCTCTGTAAATACATAGACACCTTTCAGGCTAGCCAACGTGGTGGGGTCGGCGAATCCAAAGGTTGCACCGAAGAGCAATGAAGCGAACAGAGTTAAACTTTTCATTTTAGAAATTCCTTTTCAATGGGGGTATTGTACTTTCTCGATAAGTGAGGGTGATATGTTCCACTTGCTCACATAGGGCTAAACCCTAATTTTGTTCAAGAGTTACTGTAAAGTTTGGGTCAAATTTGTCATCCAGGATTTTGACCGCTGGGAAGTAGAGCAACGCGAAAGTGAACCTGACTACAATGGACTGAAATGAAACTCCGACTTTTAATTCTGTCTCCTCTGCTCTGCCTCCATCTATGGGCGGGCGTTGTTCGGTTGGATGTGGTGGATCGTCAAGACGTGGAAAGTGGTCGCCAGTTTGGTGCTGTAGGCTCCTACCAACGGATTACGGCCAAGGCGTTGTTCACCGTTGACCCCAAGCTACCTGAAAATCTAGGTGTTGTGGATATCGCACTTGCTCCGCGCAACGAAGCCGGACTGGTTGAATTCGCGGCAGACGTCTACATTTTGAAACCTACCGATCCTGCCAAAGGCAATGGAATCGCGTTGTATGAAGTGTCAAATCGCGGCGGACGTGGGTCGGTGAATATGTTCGATGCCGGGGCCAACGCAGCCAACGAATTCGGCGATGCGTTTCTGTTGGAACGCGGCTATACGCTGGTTTGGATGGGCTGGCAATTCGATGTGCCCATGCGCCCTGGGCTATTACGATTAACCACTCCATCGGCGAAGGGCATCACTGGAACTGTGCGTAGTGAATTTGTACCGCAGACAAAAGTGAACTCGTTTTCATTGGCTGATCGAGAGCACATTGCTTATGAAGTCGCCGACCTGTCCGATGCCAAAGCACAGCTAACGGTTCGCGATCATCCCGAAAGTAAGCGTCGTGTAATCCCGCGTGCGGCATGGAAGTTTTCTGATGCTTCGCACGTGCAAATGAATACTGCCTTTGAACCGGGCAAGCTTTACGATGTTGTCTACACTGCCAAAGACCCGCAATTGGTGGGCTTATCAATGGCTGCCACGCGGGACTTGATTTCATTTCTCAAATACGACGAATCACAAAACATCAAGCAAGCCATCGGTTTTGGCACCTCGCAAAGTGGACGATTTCTGCGGACGTTTTTGTATCAAGGTTTTAATGGTGATGAAAAGGGTCGCAGAGTGTTTGATGGAGTTTGGGCTCACGTAGGTGGCGGAGGGCGCGGTAGTTTCAATCACCGCTTTGCGCAGGCTTCGCGCGATGGCCATCGGATGTTGAATACTTTCTACCCTACCGATATGTTCCCCTTTACTGAGACTGAGCAGACAGATCCCGAAACCGGAATCACCGACGGAATGCTATCGCACATCGGCAAGCCGGAACTACGTCCGAAGATTTTCTACACCAATGGATCGTATGAATACTGGGGTCGTGTGGCGTCGCTGATTCACACCAGTGTGGATGGGAAGAAGGACGTGGACCCAGGTGCTGATTCGCGGATTTATTATTTGGCAGGGACGCAACACGGCGCTGGCGGTTTTCCACCTGGAAAAATCACTGTGACTCAGAACATGCCCAATGTGAACGATTATCGCTTCCATATGCGTGCGCTTCTTGTGGCGATGACTGGCTGGGTGAATGAAGGAACCACGCCGCCGGTGTCCAGTTACCCACGGATCGACAAGGATCAATTGGTAGCCAAAGGCGCAATGCAGTTCCCCAAGATTCCTGGCATTAAAATGCCTGAAACGCCACTCCAGACGCATCGCATGAATTTTGGACCTGCGTATGCAGGGAAGGGAATTATCACGGTGGACCCTCCGCAAGTAGGCAAAGCGTTTCCGACGCTGTTGCCCCAAGTGGATCGTGATGGCAATGAAACCAGCGGTCTGCGTTCGCCAGAATTACAAGTGCCACTGGGTACGTACATGGGCTGGAATTTGCGCGCTATTGCGATTGGTGCGCCTACGGAACAGTACGATATGGTGGGTTCCTGGATACCGTTTCCAAAAACCAAAGTGGCCCGTATGAAATCAGGCGACCCTCGGCTATCCGTCGAAGAGCGCTATAAATCCAAAGAAGAATTCCTGGAAAAAATCAGCGCCGCTGCTGAAAATCTTGTGAAGCAAGGTTATTTGCTTCAAACAGATATTCAAAGAATTGTTTCAAGGTCCGAGGCTCAGTGGAACTGGGTTGCTAGAATGGAATGAGATGGGTCCCCAACAAACTGAAGTGCCAAAGCTGCCGATTCCCGGCGTGAAGTTTCTGATCGCAGTGGGTAGTGGCAAAGGCGGCGTTGGCAAGACAACTGTCGCCGTGAATCTGGCGATTGCTCTGGCATCGCAAGGGGCAAAGGTCGGGCTGTTGGATGCCGACGTTTATGGCCCCAACGTGCCGCTGATGATGGGTACGCGCGAAAATCCGCACTCCATCGGCGAACGCATTCAGCCATTGGCGAACCATGGCGTGAAGTTGATGTCCATGGGATTTCTGAGTCCTGGCGATAAGCCGTTGGTATGGCGCGGTCCCATGCTGCATTCGGTGATTCAACAGTTTCTGCGCAGTGTGGATTGGGGAGAACTGGATTACCTGGTGATCGACCTGCCACCGGGCACAGGCGACGTGCAAATTTCCATGATCCAGACAGCGCCAATCAGTGGTGCAGTGATTGTTACTACGCCATCGGAAGTGTCGCTGGAAGACGCCCGCAAAGCGATCCACATGTTCAACCAGGTGCGTGTTCCCATTTTGGGCGTGGTGGAAAACATGAGCTACCTTACGACACCATCGGGCGAACGCATCGACGTGTTCGGGACGGGCGGTGGCCAGAAGATGGCTGGGACGATGGGTGTTCCATTCCTGGGTGAACTGGCGTTGGACCCGGAAGTTCGGAAGGCCGGGGACAGCGGGAAGCCGGTTGCGCTTCGTGGTGCAGCAGATGCGCAGGCGAAGGGCTTTCATGATTTGGCAAGCGCAGTGAAGGCGAAGCTTGATCAGATAGTCGGACCGAAGTCGCCACGGATGACGCTGGAGGATTAGGTGTTTTGAGTGGCAGGTTTCGCTACGAGGTCGGGCTCCGTCTTAAACATGGTGATGTATTTTATTGTGCTTTTGAGGTATTGGGATTGAAATGAGCTTTTTCAAACCAGGTGCCGCCACCGACCCGACATACGTCAAAACAAGGGATAGCATGGATGAAAATCTTGTCAGGGGACGGGAGTACATCGAACGTCTTTGGCAAGAGGTTGCTCCATGCTTGGATTCCGACGCCGCAGACAAGGCCACGCGTGACCTTGCTTCAGTGTTTTGGGAACTTCAACTCGCGTACACGGTCAATTCAGATGGGAAGTGTTTAGTGCTGCGGTATTCTCTGGCTTACAAAAATAATAAGGGGCCAGATTTGTTTGCGAAAGATGATCCAGGAGTATGGATTGACGCGGTCGTTGTTGGTTGCGGAACCGGCCCGGACGCACTTCAGCGTCCATAGCATGGGAAGCTTAATAAGCTTAACCCTGATAGTGTTGTGTTGCGCTTTCGTTCCGTGATTCAAGATAAGAGCGCGAAGTTCCAGAGTTATATTGCAGACGGGATCATTCAACCCCACCAAGCGACAGTCATAGCAATTTCTGGCATCAAGCTTCCCTACCCGTATGTTGGACTCGAGCCTCCGGAAATTGTACGTGCGGTCTACCCCGTAAACAACCAAGTGATTAAGATCAACCATGAAACAAAGGTCATCGTCGATTCATACTTCGAGCATCGGGACCGGGTCAAAAAACTCGGGGGAGCGGAGGTGGAAACCGATATTTTTATGAACCCACGATATTCCCATATAAGAGCGATCCTCTAAGGAAAAGCTAACTGGGTATGTCCAGCGAACCCACCGGGTGCGGAGTTCCAGTTGGTTCACAATTCGATGGCGACAACGCCGTTGCCTGACGGCTGGTTCCCAGGTGTTGAGTACTGGTGGCGTGAGGGCGAACGTCATTGGCACCTTGAGAGCCGAAGACGCGAGTGACACATCAGCCTAATTGAGGTTACCGGTTTTGATAGATTTCAACACACTTTATCGTTGATCAAAAGGCTCTCCACCTAGTGGGTTTATCGACTCAAGAATAGTCCCTAATTGTGTCTGCTAAAGAGTGATGCTCAAAGCTTGCTACAATAGCATCAAATGCGAACCACTCTCAACATCGAAGAAGAGGCGCTCTCGGTCATCAAGAAATACGCTGATGAACGCGAGATTTCGCTTGGTCAGGCCACTTCCGATCTGGTCCATTTAGGAGCGGAAAGCCTTCCTCAGTTCAAGACGAAGAACGGCTGGGTTGTCTTTGACCTTCCTGTTGGAACGCCACCACTCACCAACAAAAAACTCGATGAGTGGGAGAATGCGGAGCAGGTAGAGGAGCATCGGCTTGCGTTTTCTGCTCGACGTTAATGTCTTGGTCGCGTTGGCGTTTCCCAATCATTCTTCCCATCAATTAGCCCACACTTGGTTCAGGCGAGAACCCAATCGACAGTGGGCAACTTGCGCCTTGACTCAAGCCGGATTTCTACGAACAGCCAGTCGGGCATTGGGCGGATCGCATGATGCTTTTCGAAAAGCTTTGGCAGGGCTTGAATGTGATTGTCGTAGCTCGAGCCACGAGTATTGGCCGGTAAATATAGACCTCCGCGACTTGAGTGATTCTCAACGATCCCGCTTAATCGGACCCAATCAGATAGCGGATATGCAACTTCTCTTACTGGCTCACCGTCACCGTGGACAACTCGCCACGTTTGACACCGGACTGAAAGAACTCGCCGTCGGCACGCCTTATGTGAATTCGCTCAGTTCTATAGGTCTTGCTCGCGGCGAACAGTACATTTAAAATGGGTTTTGACACTTACGGCAAAATGCCGTATCGATGAGAAATGGAAAAAGAATGACGTTTCGCCTGACATGGCTATCCGGCTTGCCAAAGCTTTCGGAGCAACACCTGACATCTGGATACGAATGCAAGCAGCCTACGATCTGGCTCAAGCACGTTTGCATGAACATGAAATCAAAGTGAAGCTTTATCATCCCTCCAAAAAATGTTGAATACCTACTAAACAATCCAGCCTGTGCTTGAAAACGTGACAGAAAACGCAATAAACGTTATTGTGGAAAGAGGAGGGCCAGTCATGACCATTGAAATCACTAACCCCGACGTTGAGGCGTTGATCCAACAGCGGATGCGGGCAGGTTCCTTTAAGAGTCCCGAAGATCTCATTCGCGCAGCTTTGAGTTCAGACGTGCCCGATCCCCGAACCGGGGATGAATTGATCGCCGCTATGCAGACTTGCCCTTATCCTGAAGTCGATATCGAACCATCTCGCGTTCCTTCGCCATTGGTGCGGGATGTTGCTTTTTAGTGGCGTGGTTGCTTGATAGCAACGTGATTTCGGAGTTGCGCAAACCCAATCCAGAACGGAAGGTTCTGAATTTCGTTTCCGCGACTCCGCTATCGGATCTCTATGTCAGTATTGTGAGCTTGGCGGAAATTTGGTACAGTATCGAGCTCAGTTCCGATCCTCACAAGCGCTCGGCTTTGCAAGACTGGCTCACTGTAAAAGTCCGCCCAATGTTTGATCTTCAGCGCACCTTGCCGGTGACCGAAGACATCCTTCTTAAGTGGCGCGTTTTTATTGGAAGATGGACGAAAATCCGGTCATACTTTTTCGCAACCCGATCTTCTCATTGCCGCGATAGCCGCGCATCATGGTCTAACTGTTGTGAGCCGAGACCGAATTCATTTCGAGCGCGCAGGTGTCCCTTTTTTCAATCCCTGGGAAGCCGCATGACTTTGCGTTGAGATCGGGTTTAGAAGCTGTCTACCTAACCACCATCCCCACCACTACCCGACCTCCACAAAAAGCTCCCTCTCAAGAAATCGCGATTCATCCGCGCTATCACTTCCAGGGAAATATTCTTCGGACACACCGCCTCGCATTCGCCGATGTTTGTGCAGTTGCCGAATGTCTCTTCCTGCGCAATCTGCACCATGCGCAACGCCCGCCCGTTCCGTTCCGGTTGACCTTGCGGCAACAATCCTAAGTGCGAAATCTTTGCTCCGGTGAATAACGATGCCGATGCGTTGGGACATGCTGCCACGCAGGCTCCGCATCCGATGCAAGCTGCTGCGTCCATCGCCCTTTCGGAATCTTCTTTCGGAATCGCAATCGCATTGCCATCAATCGCATTGCCCGTTGGAGTTGTAATGTACCCGCCTGCTTGAATAATACGGTCAAACGCGCTGCGATTCACTGCCAAATCTTTCACGATTGGAAACGCCGTTGCGCGCCAAGGTTCCAACCATAGCTCGTCGCCATTCTTGAAATGGCGCATGTGCAACTGACAAATTGTGGTTCCGGATCGCGGCCCGTGGGCGATGCCGTTAATCATGAATCCACAGCTTCCGCAAATGCCTTCGCGACAATCATGATCGAACGCCACCGGATCGTCACCACGCCCAATTAACTGTTCGTTCAACACGTCCAGCATTTCCAGGAACGACATGTGCTCATTCGCGTCGGCCATTTCATAACTGACCATGCGACCCTTTTCGCTTGTCGACCTTTGTCGCCAAATATGGAGCGTCAGTTTCATTTACTTATAGCTCCTTTGTGATGGATGCACATACTCGAAGTTCAATGGCTCTTTAACCAACTCTTGTGCCTGATTCGGACCCTTCCATTCCCAAGCGGCCACGTAACTATACTCTTCGTCATTGCGTAGCGCTTCCCCATCGGGAGTCTGATACTCCTCACGAAAGTGGCCTCCGCAGGATTCGTTACGCTCCAGTGCATCACGACACATTAGTTCGCCCAGCTCCAGGAAATCGGCCACGCGTCCGGCCTTTTCTAAAGACTGATTGAATTCTTCTGGTCCACCGGCCACTTTCACGTTGCTCCAAAATTCCTGACGAAGTGCAGGCACTTGCTGCAACGCCTCCCGCAACCCTTCACCAGTGCGAGCCATGCCGCAATGGTCCCAAATGATCTTGCCCAGTTCGCGATGAAAACTATCTACGGTACGCTTCCCATTAATCGCCAACAGCTTTTTGGTGGACACACTTGCTTGCTCCAAAGCCTGCTTGCAATCGGGGTGATCCGTCGACACCTTTTCCAACTTGTTCGACGCCAGATAATTCCCCAGAGTGTAGGGCAGAATGAAGTAGCCATCGGCCAGACCTTGCATCAGTGCGCTGGCCCCCAAACGATTCGCTCCATGATCAGAAAAATTCGCTTCACCGATCACGAACAGCCCTGGAATGGTGCTTTGCAATTGATAGTCCACCCATAGCCCGCCCATCGTATAGTGGATAGCGGGATAGATGCGCATGGGAACTTTGTAAGGATCTTCGCCGGTGATCCGCTCATACATTTCGAACAAGTTTCCGTAACGTTCGCGAACCACGTGCTGACCCAACCGTTGAATGGATTCGGCGAAATCCAGATAAACGCCCAAGCCCGTTTCGCCCACGCCCCGGCCCTCATCACAGCAATTCTTCGCGTTGCGCGAGGCCACATCACGAGGAACCAGGTTTCCAAAACTAGGGTAGCGACGCTCTAAATAATAATCCCGTTCACTTTCCGGAATCTGATCGGGCACGCGCTTATCGCCCTTATTTAACGGAACCCAAATGCGACCATCGTTGCGCAGGGATTCGCTCATCAACGTCAACTTCGATTGGTAATCGCCACTAACTGGAATGCATGTAGGATGAATTTGCGTGTAGCAGGGGTTGGCAAATAGGGCGCCGCGTTTATGCGCTCGCCAAATGGCTGTGGCGTTGGAACCCTTGGCATTGGTGGAAAGATAAAACACGTTGCCGTAGCCGCCAGTCCCCAGCACCACGGCGTCGGCCAGGTGGATTTCGATTTGTCCGGATATCAAGTTGCGGCTGACAATGCCACGGGCTTTGCCATCAATCACAATCAGATCCAGCATCTCTGTTCGAGGATGCATCTCCACACGACCCTCGCCAATTTGCCGGGACAATGCAGAATAAGCTCCAAGCAGTAGTTGCTGCCCTGTTTGACCGCGGGCGTAAAAGGTTCGCGATACTTGCGCGCCGCCAAATGAACGGTTGGCCAGTGTTCCGCCATATTCGCGAGCAAAGGGGACGCCCTGCGCCACGCATTGATCAACGATGTTCACGCTGATTTGGGCCAGTCGGTACACGTTTGATTCGCGTGCGCGGAAGTCACCGCCCTTTACCGTGTCATAAAAAAGCCGGTAAATGCTGTCGCCATCATTCTGATAATTTTTCGCCGCGTTGATGCCCCCTTGGGCGGCAATGGAATGTGCGCGTCGAGGCGTATCTTGAAAGCAGAAGCATTTCACGTTGTATCCAAGCTCAGCGAGCGTGGCCGCAGCGGAACCGCCTGCCAGCCCAGAGCCCACAACAATGACAGAGTATTTCCGTTTGTTGGCCGGGTTCACCAGCTTGTTTTCAAACTTACAGTTGTCCCATCGCTTCTCTACAGGACCTGAGGGTGTCTTTGAATCCAGTCGCATTCTCACCTATTTCACAATGCCGAGCAATATCGAAATTGGAATTGAAATATTGCCCACAACTATTAAAAAAGCAAACACTTTGGCAGACGCTTTCAGCATGGGGGTGTAGCTTGGATGGCTCACTCCCAGGCTCTGCAACATGCTCCACAGGCCATGGTACAGGTGCGTTCCCAACAACATTATGGCCACGATATAGAAGATTGCTGCTGGCCATTCCTGCAAGCCTCGAATCACGTTATGATGGACGGCGGTTTCTATATAGTTTGGATGCACCTGCCCGCCGGTGAAATGCAGCAAATGATACATGATGAAGCAGGCGACAATGGGACCGCTCAACATCATGGTTCGGCTGGCATAAGTGGAATGAGCATTATTTTTCTTAACGTATGCCGTGGGTCTGGCGCGACGCTGCATTCTGGCCAAAGAAATAGACGACCAAATGTGCAGCATCACAGCGGCAATCAAAACGGATCGAGCACCCCAAAGTACGGCAGGCATGCTGTGCAGGAATTTACCGTACTCGTCTATTTTGAAGATGCCTTTCGCGTCTGGGGGCAGGAAAATCTGCAAATTACCCACCAAATGAACCAGCACAAAGCCGAACAATATAACTCCGGTGGCGGCCATTACGGCCTTTTTTCCGATTGTGGCGTCGTAAAAACTCAGATCGCGCCGAATGCTATTGCCAGCACTTTTGCCAGCAGTATTGATTGATGTAGCCATGAAAATTTGGTTAGACAAGGCTTTCAGATTTATCCTTGCCAAACAACCCTATTATAAAGAATCCGAAACTGGCTTCTGGCTTCAAATTATTTAACGTTGACTAACCAAGTGCAACGCAGCCTTGTTCTTGTTAACTGTTCGAAAACAGCTGCTGTCCAAGCTGCTAACCTAAAGCAGATCTGGTAGAGTAGTGAAACCTCAAAGCCGAGGGAGGCGATCGATGCGATTCTCTCAGAAGTGTTTCTATATCTGCTTCATGGCCGCAGTTTTGTCCATCAGCGGCCAAGACCTGGGCACCCAAGCCTGGCAGTTGAAGCAGCGCGGCGAAGCTAACGGAGCTCGTGAGCTGCTGGAAGCTTCCGTCAAAAATAGCCCCAATAGTGTAGGCGCATGGAAGGCCTACGCAGAATTTTTGGACAGGCATGGCGACGCTGCTGCTCGCAAATCTTACGAGAAACTGCATTCGCTTAGTTCTGACCAGCAAGACAAGCAGACTATAACCCGGCGTCTGGTGCTTCTCAATCTTCTTGCCGGAGATACTAGCGCAGCCACCACCCACCTTGACGCCTATCGTGCATCTGGAGGTTCTGGATTCACTGCGCCAGCCGTTTACACCAAGCCAGTACTTACTGTCGGATCCTATATTGAAATCCCTGGACCCTTGCGATCTTTTGCACGTATGGCGGCACTTTCTCCTGATTTGGCTCCTGAAGAATTATTGCCCGCCCTGGCCCGAAACATTGTCACCAATGGCTATCAGGCGGCTTCAAGCAACGAATCGTTGGAACCTACGGAATACTTGAAGCTCATCAATCGTTACCTGGTGCAAGCCCGTGAGCTAACCAAACTCGCTGGGGAAAAGCGTGTCATTCAAATTGACCAATGCGATTCTTCCCTAACCGGCGAAGTGCTGAAAATTATTGGTTACCGTATGCGTGGCGGCTGCGGTGCAGAAGTTGTTCTGGAAACCGTCAATGCCATGAAAGCCTTCCTCACTGTGGATTCAGGATTCCCGTTGGCTGAATTGGAACAAGCCTTACGCGCCAATCGCCCGTTCAGTGTGGATTACCGTCCAACTCAAATCCCTATCCTATTTGCCGCTGAATACTGGCAGTCGGCCAAAGATAAACAGAATCAGGAATTCATTGACTCCTTTTTGTCCGATCCGCAATTGTGTCGACTCTATCTGGGTCTAGCCAAGCTGGATCGCGAAACATCGGAGCGGATGCGCAAAGCTACTCCAGTGCAACGGCTGAAATCAGTGGCTCACATTTTAGATTTTTATGGCGGCATGTTCTATATCGAAAATGGCAAGGCAGCCGTTCCAGGTGCTCCCCGATCGGAAGCAGCTTGGGCAGATATGGTGGGTGCGTCGGTGAGCAATCCAGAAAAGTTTTTTGAAGGTTTGCTATCGAAGGACGATGGCTGGCTTTGCAGCTACTTTGATTCCTTATTGCGCATATCCAGCCCAGGCCTGCGTGAGTATCTTACCGACGGTGCCCGCATGAAGCGCTTCTACGCCGCATTAAAAGGTAAAGTAACCAGCCCCGGTCCAGCTCGACCTGTGTTTCGTGCCAGCACTGACCTGATGCTGCTAACTACTCGTATGCGGATGGATAGCAATGGCAAGCCTCATATGCCAGGTGCAGTAGAAACCTGGCGAGAGCTTTTCCTGAAACATCCGCACGGAAAGTACGATAGCAAATTAACCAAATCAGCCGCTGGTTGGAAAGACGTGGACGATGTGATTGAAGCCATGTTTGCCCTGTGCCGCAAAGCTGTTGAGAACGAACCGTTGAAGATGTTCATGGCGCTGAGCGATATGAATCGCGGCCGTTCAGAACCGTTGTCTAAGGAAACAGTGGACCGGTTGGTTAGGGAATATCGCAGCCATGGTCCGCAATACGCCGTCATCAATGAAACCGGTGCTATAAAGGATTCCACGGTCACAGAGTTTCTGGATGTGATTCAGACAATTACTTCGATTCGTGACCAGGGTGTGCGCGCCGATGCTGCTGGAAGTATGCAGTCACTAGTCGCCATGTGGCAGATTTTTGTGCGACAAGGCTCCATTCCAGATGCCCAAGCCGATGCGGCGTTGAAGTCTGTTCTTGATCCATTCACAAAAGCCAAGACTCAAAAGGAAGTGTTTGAGGCTAGTGCTGGTGGACTTCGCGGGCTGTTGAAATTGGCTGGTGGTGTTGGAAATGCACAGGACCGCTTAGTGGATTTGTTGACCGGATCAGCGAAGACCACCGATACAGAAACTCAGACCTTGATGCAGCAGCAGTTCATCCGCGTGTTCGATGCGCAAAAGCTGATTTCTGTGGAAAGTATTTTAGCGCTTGCCGATCATTTGGAAGAAGTGGGCAAGGGTGGCAAGTTGGATGCCGCCATTGTCAGCCGCGTGGGAGCCCGTTTGAGTGAAGTGCAGTTGCCCCGTGCCGGGCTGAGTGGCGTGGAAAAGAACGCTCTTCTGTTTGGCTACTGGACAGAACGGCACATTGAAAATCAACGCAAAATTAATCTGAAAAGCTTGGCGGAAAAAGCTGGGACTGATGCCGGTAAGCTGGCTGATGTCCGGGCCAGCCTTCTTCCCATACTTCGAGATTCGATGGTGGGATTGGTTTATGCCCACTACGCTCCGCCTGGTGGGCAAATCATTTTCACGAATCCGATTTTTGTGCGCAGCCACGATTTTATTGGCATGCAAGGTTCAGTAGCTACTTGGAAAACCACAGAAGTTGTGGGCACTGGATGGCCTGCTAGCGCTGGTGGTCGGCTGGTCGGTTCGCTGGCTGGTTTGCCTTACGCCATTGCCGAAGCCGAACAGAACTTTCTGATTCCTTCCCGTGAACAGGCACTGATATGGGGCGATTTGGTTCCGCAAATGATGCAATCTGCAAAGGTCCCGCGCTGGTGGAATGTTTCTCCAGTACAAATGCACTATGTTGCCCTTCATCTGCGCAATGCTGATTCACTGTTGGCAGAATCCACGATGAACGAAGAGGTTCGCAAGCAAGTGGGGGGGATTTTGCTGGGCTATGCCGCGCCCGCCAGAGCTCGAAAAGTTTCGCAACTGTTGGGTGAAGGTCGTCTGGCAGAGGCCAGGGAAAACGTCACCCCAGCGGAAAGCTATTCCCTATCGAGACTCTATAACGGAAAGAACAGTTCCTACTCAGGGACCATTCCTGATGAATTGCGACGGATTGAAAAGGAAGAAGGTGCCTCTGTAAAGCCAGAGCTGCTGTCCCGCGCTTTTGGAACGCCCAAACCTACTCTTACCAATAGCTATCGACCAGAGCTTTTGGAACTTCGGACGTTCCCAACTTTGATGGGATATTCCAGCCGGATTCTGGCGGAAAGCTGGGAATCGAATCTGCTGTACTACGCGTTCCTTGCCGACGAAATGTACATGGTTCCTTCGCAATTAAATACCGCAATTCCCGATTGGACCCGTCTCACTGTTGAGAAGATTTTCGCCACTCATTTGGAAGATTGGCCTGCCCTGCTGCGCAGTTTGCGTTTGGTAGGGAATGAAGCAAGACAGAAAAACCGCCCTGCTTTGGCTGCTGGGGCAGGGAATTAATCGCGAGTCAATTGACTCCATGGAGGGATGAGTGAAACTGGCTCGCAAAGTAGGGATCTCCGCAATAGCGGGAACTTTGTTGCTTGGCGGATTGATGGTTCTGGCACAAGATGCCAGCCGCCCGGTATTCCGCGTGAAAGTAGATATGGTGGTGCTTGGATTCACGGTTACGGATTCCAAGGGTCGCTACGTCAATGGTTTAAAACCTAAAGATTTTCGGATTTTAGAAGATAGTATTCCGCAGAAACTGAATACATTCGCCGAGGGCAGCAAGCCCGCCATGCAGGTGATGGAAGATGGCACACTGCGTCCGATGGCTGGCCAGCAAACCGAATCAGCCGCAGCCGGACCCGATACAAAATCGGATGCATTTGTGGGAACCAATGTTTTCGTTCTGTTCGATACTTCCAACTATATGTATCGGGGATTTGTGTACGCCTCCGATGCCATTGCTGACTTCGTCCGCGGCCTGGACCGAGCTGACTCAGTGGCGATTTATACATTCAGCCGCAATCTGGGTCGTGCTGCGGAACTTTCCAAGGATCGTAACAATGCCATTTTTGGATTGCGCAAAGCCGTCGCCGGTGACGATGCTGCGCTCTACAATGGCCTGCTGCTAACTCTTCGCGATGCAGCGAAGGTTCCAGGTCGGAAAGTGGTCATTGTCTTCTCCAACGGCCCTGATAACGCCAGCATGGTGGCACCCGACGATGTACGGGCTGTGGCGGAAGATGAAGGAATTCCTATTTACGTCATCTCCACCAGTGAAGCATCGAAGGACCCAATCTCCAGCGGCGTCTTCCGACGTTTGTCCACGCGTACTGGCGGGAAAGCGTATTTTGCACGAAGCTGGCAGAAACAGGTGGAAGCCTTCGAAAACATTCGTGAGGATTTAGGCAATTCCTATGCGGTGACGTACTATCCACAGGCGAATCCCAATGAAGGGTTTCGTAAGATCACGGTGGAAGTGGTGGGCGACGCAGCTAAGAAGTATCGGTTGCGGTATCGCCCAGGATACAGACCCAGCCACGGATTTTAGAAAAACAATTTCGGGGACGTGATGGACGACGATGCACGCTGATAACACAATTGTGGGAAATCTAAATGAGATTTGGCGATTCCGCCCGCCAGCTCGCTTGCGAGCGAAGTTTCCTTTTTAGGCACTAGCGCTCGTCTTCCAGCACATAGCTTTCCAGCGCGGACAAATACGTTGTCGATTTCTGCGCTGAAACCCGGCTGATTGCGTCCAGGAGATCGTCGAAACGGATCGGCTTGGAAATGTAATGGTCCATTCCTGCTTCCAAACACTTTTCTCGATCCCCTTTCATCGCGTTTGCCGTCATGGCGATTACCGGGATATGGCGTTTAGTGGATTCTTCTAATTTGCGAAGTTGGCTGGTCGCGGTGAGCCCATCCATCTCCGGCATTTGCACATCCATCAAAACAAGATCGAAAGATTCTTTCGCCAACCGTTCCAGAGCCAGTTTTCCATTGACGACTACTTCCACCCGATGACCACTCTTTTCCAGCAACCCTTGCACGATTCGCTGGTTCACAAAATTATCTTCCGCCAAAAGAATCCGCAACGGTGGGCCCGACGGCACGGCGACGCGGGTTTCTGGTTGTTCCAATTCTGGATCGGTGCTGCTCCAAACGAAAGGTAAAGTGAAAAAGAAACGACTGCCCTTGCCGCTTTCACTGTGTAATTCCAGATTCCCGCCCAGTAGTTCAACCAAATGTCGCGAAATGGCCAGCCCTAGTCCCGACCCGCCATATTGCCTGGTAATAGAGCCATCGGCCTGCCGGAACGGTTCGAATACGATGGCAAGTTTTTCAGGTGCAATTCCGATCCCAGTGTCCCGCACACTGAATGAAACGTGGGCCTTTTCCTCACTGGTCTGCTGCAGTTTGACACTTACTTCAATCACGCCTTCGTGAGTAAATTTCACGGCATTGCCGACAAGATTCATTAGCACCTGTCGCAATCGCCCAGCGTCGCCGACCACTCTCTTTGTCAGGTTGGGATCAAAGTCAAGCACGCAACGCACCGACGCGCTGCGGATTTCAGTCTCGAATCCGCGCAGACAATCGGCCACTGTTGTTCGAAGATTGAAGGGTCTTGCGTCGACATCCATTTGCCCCGATTCAATCTTACTCAGATCAAGAATATCGCTCAAAAGGGTAAGCAGGGCTTCAGCGGAATGCCTGGCTGTGCGCAAATATTCCGACTGTCTTTCGTCCAGTTGAGTGGCTAGCGCCAACTGCGTCATTCCCAGAATGCCGTTCATTGGCGTCCGAATTTCGTGGCTCATATTGGCCAAGAACTGGCTCTTTACACGGTTCGCTTGCTCCGCACGATTCTTGGCACCTTCCAATTCTTGCGTCCGTTCGGCAATCACCGCTTCTAACTGTTCGCGATCCTTGCGATGCTTCCGTTCCAGCCACTTGGCCACCAGCGCAGCCAACCCCACAACCATCAAAACGTAGGAAAAGCAGAACCACCAGGAGGCGTACCATGGTGTGTCGATCACAAATTCCGCTTGCGCTGGCTGGGTACTCCATTTACCTTCTGCATTTCTTACCCAGGCTGAAAAAAGGTAGTGTCCAAAAGGTAAATTAGCGTATTGAAATTCGGCGCTGGTGCCATCCCCCAGCCAGGTATCCACCTTCTGCTGCAGCCAGCTGCTGCCCACCAAATGGTAACGGAATCGTAATTCGTTGGTCGATTCAAAAGTCAAAGGGGAAATCAAAATCTGTAAATTGTTATCGCGGTAATTCACCTTGGCCACGCTCTGCGTTGAATAACTCTTGTCACCGAAGCGAAAGCTGGCGATCACCGGCTGACCAGACATCAACGGTGGCTTCTTCAAATCACCGGAAAAACGGCTGATGCCCTGGCTTGTTCCTAACCAAACGGCACCCGACGGATCCACATACAGTGCCCGGCTGTTCAAATCGTCATGGGCCAGTCCGTTTTGCGAAGTAACATGCTTCCAGGTTGTACCGTTCAAAACATAGACTCCGCGATCTGTACCCGCCCAAATCCAGCCTCGTTTATCGGTAGAAAGTGCTACGGTTTGGGTAGATTGGGGAGCTTCCTTATCTTCCGCATGTTCAATTTTCCAATCGTTACCTTGTGGAATCAGATGTGTGATGTGGCTAGGCAGGCGGTACGCAATCCAAATGCTGCCATCCTTTCCTTCCGTAATACTGCTGGTGACGGATTGTAGAAGGCCTTCCTGTTTGGTCCAACGTCGCCAACCATTTGGAGTACCCAAAGCCAACCCATTGGACCCCACCAGCCATATTTGCCCGTTCGCCCTGACCATGCCTTGATAGAACGTTTCCCTGCTATCTTTGCCAATGGTCACTCTTTCAAATTGAACTCCACCTTCCCCCACCGGCTTGTTTGATCGCCAAACCCCTGGGGTTGCACAAATCCACAAATAGTTCGATCGATCAAGGAACAATCCGCGAACCGACCTCACCCCATTTAAGTGAAATTGCTTCGCAG
This sequence comes from Acidobacteriota bacterium, assembly GCA_025352795.1. Classification (GTDB taxonomy): domain Bacteria; phylum Acidobacteriota; class Terriglobia; order Bryobacterales; family Bryobacteraceae; genus JANXSF01. The sequence goes on along the minus strand of JANXSF010000102.1, from coordinate 114,599 downwards.
CCCCTGCTACGGGGATTTGGTATACGTTGCCCTTGTTATTTCCCGCCCAGATTGTTCCATCTGCTGTTGCCACCAGACCGTTGTAGGCTGCTTTTTCAAGAGCCAGTCGAATGAATTCCTTTCCTGATTGACGGTATACACCAGAATCGCCACCCAGCCACATGACTCCATTACCCGTGGACGCCATTGCCCAGATGGATTCATCTTCCAACCCTTTACCAGTCACCCAGGAGGTCCATTCTCCGTAGCCTAACCAGCGCTTCAATCCACTGCCAAGCGTACCCAGCCACAATGCACCTTCCCTATCGGTCAACAACTCGGAAACACCGTTGTAAGTCAAGCCGGACCGATCTTCAATGGATTCCCAAATGTCATTGTGACGTCGGGCAATGCCCAATTCCGTGGTTGTCAGCAAGTCACCATAGCGATCGAAAGCCAGCCGAGCCCTTCGATAAGGAACAGCAGCTAGACTATGACCAATGTTTTCCGCCCGATGACCGGAGGCATCCACCTGCCACAACTGACTTTCACTGCGCAGCAGCAATTCACCGTTTTTGCCAGATGCGATAGCGTGCCATTGGTCGGATGGAAGATTCGTTACGTCGGTCACCAGATTCAAAACTTGATTTTCAGGATCTTTACCAGTCACCTGGCAAAGACCGCTGCCGCAGCCCACCCACACCTTGCCGTTGGGGGCGGCTTGTACCGCCAGAATCGTTGTGTCGGCAACCGGTGGCATGAGTGCACGGAACTTCCAATCGGTGGCACCAGTGGGCTTCCACCCGACCATTAATTTGGTTCCTGCCGAGAAATAGGCGCGCGAATCCGATGTGGCCGAAATTCCGTTCTTGCTGTATACAAATCCGTTGGCTTTCGACGAATTGGGGACCTGCACAAACTGCTCACCTTTACGGTAAGACATGCCCTGTGCGGTACCAACCCAGAGGGTGCCATCGGGCGAAGCTAGAAGACTGTGAATGTATGAGGATGGAATTCCGTCTTTGGTGCCAAATTCCAGAAATTGGCGTCCATCGAATTGGAACAAGCCGTTTTGAGTCCCGACCCATAGAAATCCGGTGCCATCTTGCACCAGACTCTCTATGTTCAGATTTCCCAGCCCATCGTTTTGACGATAATCCTTGAAAAATTGCGTTTCGCCACAAAGCTCTGCCGCTAGTGCTAGGAATAGCAAACACACGCATTGCGGATGCTTCAACCGAAAGGGCATTCTGGATCTACCTTCTTAATCGGCAGGAGGCAGTGATTCCAGTAGAGTTGAGCTACCTCTCTCAGCTAAGCGTTAAGTGGGGAGGTAAATTTATAGTTTTCAATCGACTAGGGGAAATCCTAGAAGTTTACAAGGGATGCAAATGAGACCGGGTCAAGGCTCGCCCCACCCACCAATCCGCCGTCGATTTCAGGCTGGGCCATCAAGCCCTTAATGTTGTCCGGTTTAACGCTTCCGCCGTACAAAATTCGCGTGGATTGCGCTGCTGCACCAAATTTCGACTGGATCTCTGCCCGTATCATGCGATGGGCATCGGCAGCCATTTCCGGAGTGGCCACTTTACCGGTTCCAATGGCCCAAACCGGTTCGTAGGCGATAATGATTTTTGAAAACTGTTCGTCTGTCAATCCGGCAATGCCATCCTGAAATTGCCGACTTAGAACAGCAGCCGTCGATCCGCTCTCGCGTTCGGCTAACAGCTCGCCAACGCAAACGATGGGAGTCAAGGCGGCTTCCAGCGCTGCAATGGTCCGTTTCAGGACGGTGGCATCGGTTTCGCCGAAGAACTGCCGCCGTTCACTGTGACCTACAATCACGTAGGAAGCACCGGTGGACTTAATCATGGGTCCAGAGATTTCACCCGTAAACGCGCCTTCCTTCGCCCAGTAAAGGTTCTGGGCTCCAATGCCTACATTAGTCCCGCTGGTGGCGGCAATCGCCGTTTCCAGGTTCACGAACGAAGGGCAAATTACGATTTCGCAATGGGAAGACGAAGCTACTAACGGTACAAACTTATCAAAAAAAGCCTTGGTCTCTGCTGGAGTTTTGTACATCTTCCAATTGCCGGCCATCATTGGTTTACGCATAAATTCTGTTTTTCAATATCCTAATTTTAAGTAATCGCGGCAAGAAAGCTTTGCCCTTTGCTGATTTTCACGTCGAAAATTTCTGCCACAGTCTGTCCGATGTCGGATAGCGTGGCCCTCAATCCCAGATTCACGCCGCGCTTCGCCCCTGGTCCGAACACCAATAGCGGAACATACTCGCGGCTATGATCTGTAGACGGGGTGGTTGGGTCGCATCCATGATCGGCGGTCAGAATCACCAGATCGCCGGAATCCAAACTTGCTTCCAAAGAAGGCAGCCAGGAATCGGCCTCTTCCAGAGCTTTTGCGTAGCCTTCTACGTCGTTACGATGCCCAAAAAGCTGGTCAAAATCGACTAAATTGACGTAAATAAGACCATTTTTGGTCTCTGCAAGCGCTTCTAAAGTCTTTTTCATGCCATCCAGATTGGATTTGGTCTTGTCGTAATCGGCAATTCCCCGACCCAGGAACACGTCAAAGATCTTTCCAATGCTGTGAATCGTCACTTTGGCATCGGCTAATTGATCTAAGAGCATGCCTTTGGGGGGCGGCACAGCGAAATCCTTGCGGTTTGTGGTTCTGGTGAAATGACCTGGTTCGCCTTCAAAAGGCCGGGCAATCACCCGACCCACTTCCCGATCGCCGCGCAACATTTCTCGCGCTGTTTCGCAAATCTTGTACTGTTCCCACAGCGGAATCACATCTTCGTGCATGGCAATTTGAAATACGCTATCGGCTGAAGTGTATACAATTGGAGCGCCCGTTCGGACGTGTTCCTGGCCAAGTTCTTTGATGATTTCCGTACCGGAAGCGGCTTTGTTACCCAAGCTGTGCCGCCCGATCTTATCTTCAAACTCGGTGATCCATTCCTGGGGAAAGCCATTGGGATGCACTGGAAAGGGCTTGTCCAGATGGATCCCCACCATTTCCCAGTGACCGGTGGTTGTATCTTTACCGGGTGATGCCAAGGTGCAGCGTCCGTAATTGCCTGCTGGTTCCGCAGCCGCTGGAATGCCTCGTAATGGTTTGATGTTCCCCAAACCCAATCGGGCGAAGTTGGGCAGATTCATTAAACGCTGCTTGGCAATGTTGCCCAGTGTGTCACTCCCGGCGTTGCCATAGTCAGCGGCATCGGGCATTTCGCCAATGCCCACGCTATCCAGCACAATCCAGATTACTCGTCGGAAAGCCATGTTGTTACTCCGTCAGAATCTGCTGAATGCGATCACTCAGCGAATCCACGAAACGCTCTGGTACAAAGCCATTCATACGGCTGGCCACTTCGCCCTGCTTGTTGAAAATTACAGTTGTGGGAATGGAATTGACGTTCAATAATCGGGAAAGTCCACTTTCGAAATAAACGAGTTTAGACCATTTCTGAGACGTCAGAAAAGGCTCTACCAACGTCTGGTCCTCATCTGTGGCAATTGCCAGAAACACCACATCCTGACGGTCGGCAAAACGTTTTTTCACTTGTTCGTATAGTGGATGTTGCGCGCGGCAAGGCCCACACCAGGTAGCCCAAAAATCGAAGATCACCACTTTGCCTTTTAGCGACGTTAAGGCGAGTTTGATGCCACCCACGCCGGGCAACGAATATCGCATGGGCTCAGTTTCCAGCGCGTTGGGATCAATTGCCTGTAACTTGGCTTTACGCAGTGCTTTCACTTGCACAGCCTTGTCCAAGGCAATGACCAACTTATCACCAGCGCCTGTCTCATCGGGATGACCTTTCTTCCACGTCTCCCGAACCAGCCGCAGATCCCGCTCCCGTTCCATATCGTTGGCTGCCAAAGCATAGCCTAGGGCAAAGCTTTCCGTCGCTTCGTCAAACTTGTTCAGCTTACCCAGCCAGCGTCCCAATTCACGGGCAGCTTCTGCTGATCCGTTCACTTCAAAGCTGGCATGGGCGAGCTTCAACGCTTCGTCCACCTGTCCTAAATTTCCTACAGCACGCGATTGAAACACTAGCGCGCGACCTAATCCTTGATCCAGTTCCGCCCGTTGTTGCCATCGCAAAGCTTCGCCACCGGGCTTGGGTTCCAGATTTCGCAATACTTTTTCAAACTGCTTGGCATGGGATAAAGCGGTGGTGGCAGAGGCTTTGTCTTCGGCAACCAACAGGGCTCGGGCAGTGAATTCAAGGGCCTGCATGTCTTCTGGATCGGATGCCAAAATTCGCGTTCCGTACTTCACAATACGTTCATTGTCTTTCAACTCAATGGCTGCCCGAAAAAGCGTTCGTTCCACTTCTGCCCTTTGGGAAGATGCCGGAAACTTTTTCAAGTGCGCTTCCAGTGCCCTGGAAAATTCAGGAGTGGAACTGCCTGCATCGGCAAGCCGAGTGCGCAAATCATCCTGATCTGCTTGCTGCGATTGCTGGCTGAATCCTAATCCAGACATCAGCATGAACAGCGGCAACAGTGTTCTCATTTTCCCTCCGCAGCAGTTGGCTGAGGCACGGCGAGGGCTCGAAAATCGGCGGCCAGTTGTGCTGCCCGGTCCCGAGCAATGTTTAAGTACACATCGTTTTTGGCCACTCTATCCAGCATTTTTAGAAACTGTTGTGGACAAACCAGACGCTTGCGTTCCACCAGCACCTGCAACTGCAACAGAACTTGATTCACACCAAGACGATCAAAGCGGGCCGTGCGTTCCAGATTGATCAATGTCTGTTCAGACTCCACAATACGTTCCATGAAATCCTGCAGGACGTTTGCATCGGGATCTTGGGAATAGTTGAATTTGACTTCGCTTTTTATTGGACCGTCTTCATAGCGATAAGACTTTTCACCCATCCTGGCCACGGGTAAACCGCTTTCAAGAGGTCGTGAGAAATTGCCTACTTTATCAGCCTGCGCAAAAATGAAGTCTACGTCGGCTTTGTCCAGATGAAAGCACAGAGGCTCTTCGTCTTTCGCTTCACGATACTCCACCGCTCCATCGCGCATTACAAGCACGCCGACATATTCAGGTTTCGAACCAGGGAACAACTTCGAATAAAAAATGGTTGGTGCAGCGAATGAGGTAACGATTGTTGACAGCAGGAGCAGCAATAATTTCATCGTGCCGACCCCATGGAAGCTCCGGTCATGCGCAGTTCCGTACTGCGATGTGTGGCATGACAAATGGCCACTGCAACGGCATCGGAAGCATCTTCGGTTTCAAACACAATTTCCCCACCTAACATGGATCGCAGCATCATTTGTACCTGATGTTTTTCAGCACGGCCATAGCCTACTACGTTGCTTTTTACTGTCAAAGCTGAATATTCACCCACATGAATTCCTGTTTCACCTAGAACAAAAAAGACGGCACCGCGCACGTGGGCCAATTTGATGGCCGTTTTTGTGTTGACCGCGTGGAACACTTCTTCCACAGCCGCTTCCTGGGGCTGATATTTCAAAAGGACCTCACGGATACGGGTTCCAATTGTTCCAATCCGGTTGGAGAATGCTTCTTTTGGACTGGTACGAATGACGCCGCATTCCACTAAACTATGCTTGCGGCCATCGCTTTCAATCACTCCGAATCCGGTGCGCTCACTGCCGCAATCAATGCCCAGAACGCGCATGCAACTGTTTCCTTTTTAATCGTTGGCCAGGGCTTCCAGTTCGCTATCGTCAATTTCAAAATTGGCGAAAACGTTTTGCACATCATCGCTATCTTCCAGTGCTTCGTGCAATCGCAACATACCCGCCGCAGCCTTACCTTCCAATTTTACAAGGTTCTTGGCAACCATGGCGATGTCTGCGGAAACGGTCGGAATTTTTGCAGCAGCCAACGCTGTGATCACTGCATAGTGCGATTCTGGAGCGGAATGCAGCTCCCAATGACCATTTTCCATGCGGATATCATCACCACCAGCTTCCAGGGCAATGTCCATCAGCTTTTCTTCGGTGGCATGGGCTTCTTCAATCACAACCAGTGACCGGCGTTCAAACATCCAACCTACGCTGCCCACTTCGCCCATATTTCCACCATTTTTGGTGAACACGTGACGAATTTCACTCACCGTACGGTTGCGATTATCGGTCGCCACGGCAACCATCACGGCAGCCCCACCAGGACCGTAGCCTTCGTACATAATCTCGTCAATCTGCCCGCCTTCAAGCTCGCCAGTGCCCCGTTTAATGGCTCGCTGAATGTTTTCGTTGGGCATGGATACAGACTTAGCCGCTAGAATCGCAGTTCTGAGTCTGGGATTGCCATCAGGATCACCGCCATTGCGCGCCGCAATCATAACTTCTTTGATGATGCGAGTAAAAATCTTGCCGCGCTTGGAATCTGTAGCAGCCTTTTTGTGCTTAATCGTCGCCCATTTACTGTGTCCGGACATTCGAAACCTCTGTACTTGGAAGGAGAACTTATTGGCCTTTTTGAAGGCCAATGAACAGGATATCAGATTGATGAATCGAGACGGAGTCTTTGAGATCAGTCTTTGAGATCAAATGTGGAGTTCAGATGTCGAGGAAAGAACTGAGGAATATTTGGCTGGCATTGGTTTCAACCTTTAAGCTTGTAATCGCGGGCTATTTCAGTTCGAAATAATGATATGGCGAAGCAAAACATCAGGACTGTCGTTAAAACAAATGGCCATTCTCCGAAGGCTCCGCTCACGCCGCTGGGTATGGAACTGCAAAAGGTTCGGGAGAAATACATTGCTTCTGGCGGGAAGTTGTTGAACCAGAAAGAGTTAGAGCGGGAAGTGGCGGAGCGAAAAGGATTCCGTTAGTGGCAGTTAGAACCTTTTTGGATAGTGGGGTATTGATCTCTGCTTACAAGGGTTCGGACTCTATACAGCAGTCTGCCATCAATATTTTAGACGATCCGAATCGGGTTTTCCTCATCAGTCCATTGATTCGTCACGAAGTCTCACCAAAAGCGCTTTACAACAAACAGAAGAATGAGTATCTCTTCTACCATAGGTATTTTCGACGAGCTACTTTTTGTGACGACCTGAAGTTGATACTTGGCCATGGGTTTAGAGAGGCGGCATCGGCAGGGGTGGGTCCAATGGACGCATTACATTTGGCTGCAGCTCATTTCCTCAATGCTGACGAATTCATACTGCAGAGAAACCGAACAAGTTTATTCATAGGTCGACATTGGTCAAGGTTCTCTACCTTTTCCGCTAGCTTCCTAACAATATCCGCAGGCAAACTGGATCGCTACTCGCAGATTCAGTGCGCTTCCGATCCTAGGAAGCATGGACAGAGAGGCGCGCTGATGCCCTCAAATCGCGAATGTTCCGGGCGATCAATTCTTTTGCTCGAGCCTCCTCCAATTCTTTTAGTCGACTCGGCTTGCCTTCGTAATATCGGCGGTGAAGAATCTCACTGCATCGGTAATTGTTTTTAACTTTTTAGGCATATAGGTCCCTTTCAGTTTACCTGCCACCATCACCGAATAACTCACGACTCAATGCGCCTCGAACAGATGTGTGATGTTGGGAAATCCATTCATAGCTAACCTGCACGACGCACCTTCTCCCCACCAACGAGGAGCGTGATAGGTGAACGGCGGCACGTATACTACGTCCCCTTCATTGGCGATTACGATTCCCACATCTTCAATGGGATAGCGGATTTGTCCTTTCATGACCAGCCAATATTCAGCACCTTCCGGATGCCAATGCCCTTTGTTACTGGTATCCAACTTAGGAAGTGCACTGTTGCGGCCGTAGATGAAATTGGCCGTTCCACGATCGTCCTGAACAATGCGGATAGTCCCTTTCAGCTTGCCCGAATCTACGCCCTCCGCTACCTCTTCGAACGTGAAGTGAGGCTTGTTGCCATGCAAATAAACTCCAATCACATCCTTACGATTAAACATGCCAGGTACGAAATCGAAACCGGCTAGCTTGGGGGCTTCCACTTTGTTCACATAGAGTGTTTTGGCATTTGCAATATTCGTTTCAAAGCGCAGGGACGGTTTATCGCCAATGGTTTCCATAGAAAAAATAGTAGCCATGGGGACTTGAACCATGGACCCTTTGCGACCGAGAATTGGTTGGGCTTGACCTTCAATTGTGAAACGGATTTCCCCTTCCTGAATCACCCACCACGTCCGCGTATCGGGATGCAATTGTTGTGGCTCCCGGTCGCCGGGTTGTGCTTGCACCCAAACCGAATTCAAGTGCACATCATCGACAACTGTGTGATGCCATCGTTGCTGGCCCACATGGGCTGCCTTAACATCAGTCAACTTCGTCAACGGCTTGTGTGGGTTGGTGTACTGGGCGGGTTTACCTTTAGGTGCATAAAATGTTTGTCCTAAGAGGGTGGCCACGCCCAGGGCGGTGGCTAAAGCTGCAACGGTCATTTTGGGGATTCCCATAACCACTCCTTGCGGTTCAGAATCGGGCTGCGATCATCGGAAATTCTATCATTTAGCTTGGCACCGTAACATTTGAGTGCGGGACGCGTTATATATTAAGAACTTTCTCATGAGCATTTTCCCCATGTCCGCCATATTCGCTGTTGGTGCTGTTTTGGCAACGGCACAGCAACCAACTGTCGAGCAGAAGCCAGCGCGCGTGGAGGGCCGAACCATTCATTCCCTCACCAGTGAGCCGCTGCGTAAAGTAAATGTGACTCTTTCCCCCACGGGACGCGGAGCCGGTTCTGCCCGTCAGCTTTCCACCGATGTTGAGGGTCGTTTTGTTTTCGAAGGACTTACGCCAGGCAGCTATCAAATCAGTGCTGATCGGACTGGATTTTTACCGCAACGCTACACTCCACCAGGTAAGTCCCAAGGTGGTCCTTCTTCCACCATCACTCTGACCTCCGGGCAGGCCATGTCAGGCATTGATGTAAAACTAATGCCGCAAGGGGCGATGGCGGGCAAAGTTTTGGACCTGGATGGCGATCCCATGCAGCGGGTGCAAGTGAACGTCATGAGAGTCACGGCGCTTGCTGGACGCAGGCGTGCGACCTTGCAAAGCAACGGGACTACCAATGACCTGGGAGAATTCCGGATTTTTAACCTGCCTCCCGGAAAGTATTTTGTAATGGCTTCCACATCTGGTCGTGGCGGCGGTGGTCCGGGTGGCAATCCGGGATTCGGTGGTGGCGGGCCGCGCGGATCGGTACAGAAATTAGGGGGCGAAGATTACGTGCCGACGTTTTATCCGGGCGCTATTGACGCTGCTGGAGCGTCGCTAATTCAGTTGGACGCGGGCAGGGAAGTTACCGGGTTGACGTTTCAGCTTGGTCGATCTGCAAACTACCGCATCCGCGGGAAAGTGAGTGGAGTGGATTTGGCGGCAACGGCAAACCGGGGTCGCGGAGGGATGAACATTCGGCTTCTTCCGGCTGATAAAAGCGCCGTGGTGATGAATGATGGATCGGGGATTTCAGCATCGGTACGAGCCGATGGAACCTTTGAATTCCCCAACGTGCAACCAGGTGCCTACCAGGCGGTTGTTATGCGCATGGACAGGTCTCAAGCGATTTTGGGTAAGGGATTGGTGACGGTTTCAAGCGGGCATGTGGATGGATTGAATCTGATGGCGGCGGAGCCAGTAACCCTTGCCGGTTTGGTGCGTGTGGAGGGAGACAAGGTGATTGATCTTTCAAAAACCTGGGTGACCATCCGCCCGCTGGGAACACTTTCCATGGGCGATGTGGAAGGGCAGCTAGATGCCAAGGGTGCCTTCAAACTGGAGAATGCTTCGCGCGACAACTTCATGGTGATTCTTACTGGCATGAACGATTATTTTGTACGTTCGGTGCGATTGGACGCGCAGGACGTGACGCAGACTGGCATTGATTTAAATGGAGCTGCTTCGGGATCAAAAATCGAAATTGTGCTGGGGACGAATCCAGGATCGGCACAAGGCATGGTCAAAGAGGGTGACGCACCGGCAGCTGGTGTGCCTGTTACTGTGCTCCCAGATCCTGCCCAACCGATGCAGCCATATCTAATTAAGACAGCGACAACGGATTCCGATGGATCTTTCCAAGTGTCCGGTCTGGCGCCGGGAAATTACAAAGTTTACGCGTGGTCGGCGATTACTTCGGAACTCTACAAAGACCCCGAATTCATGCGCCGGTTTGAGAATGACGGGGCGAAGATTGTGGTGAAAGAGAGCTCCTCTGAGAGGGTTGAATTGAAGGTCACCAAGGTTGATCCGTAAAAACGTAGCTGCCCGCGTTCAGTGGCACAATGTTTCGCTCTTCAGAGGCTCTGAAATCAGCGCGCATTCTATGGCGTCGCTGACCAATTGCAACGCGGTTTCGAACTCAATAAGAATCGCTTTCTGCGACTTATTGAGCACAGCCATCGCCAGGTCCCGCCTGGGTGCGGTTTTCGCCGTCAGCCCGTTGTATTTTAGTTGCGTTAATTGCCACACTTGAGTCTCGCTAAGGCCAAGTTCTGATTCATGATGGTACTCGTACAAACACAAGGTTTGTCCATGCCACTGTTCAGCTTTGATAAGCCCCAGAGCGATTGACTGGGATGCCGTAGCGTAACGATCAAAGACTTTGCCGATCACCTGGAGGTTGGCTCTGCTAGCCTCGTCCAGTAACCGGTATCGAAGAGAATCCCAATCGGCCTTGACCGCTTTTCCAGCCTCACTCTGATTGAATGGATTCGGTGCGGGACTCCTCTGCTGGAACTGCATCAACTCAAAATCGCTGAGTCCGAGTGCTTGTTTCAGGGCATCGTAACGATTGGCAGGCGCCTGCGCCACAAGGCTGCATGAAATTGCCGCGCTTAAAAAGCACCGTAGAAGGTTAGCCATTATTTTTAAGATTAGCGCTTAAGAATACCGAACATGTTTGAGAAGTCGTCAGTCCAGGTGCGGAACCCGGGCTTAGGCTGTTCAAATTGTCCTTGCTTCATCAGTTTGGGCATGGCTTCTGCGGTTTCGGGCGAAAGAACCAGCACCCAGGTTGAGCCGAAGCAGACTTCAGCGGGGTCTTCCGTTTCTTCGTATTCAATCACCAGACTTTTCTTTCCATTGCTGGATGCGCTACCGGCCACCACTGGCTTCAGTTCCAGATACTTATTAGAAATGTGCACGGCCAGCACTCCATTGGGCTTCATGTGCCGCCAGTAAAGGGCGAAGGCTTCTTTGGTGAGCAAGTGAACGGGTACTGCATCGCCAGAGAATGCGTCAATGGTGAGGACGTCGAAGTTCTGGATTGGTTCGCGTTCCAGGGAAAGCCTTGCATCGCCAAGGGCAATTTCAATGGGTGTTTCAGCATCTTTCAGATAAGTGAATTCTGAGTTGGCCAGTTGAATTACTTGTGGATTAATTTCATAGACTCGGTAAGAATCGCCCTTGCGGGCATAGGCGGTAAGGTTGCCAGTGCCTAGTCCCACAATACCCACGCGTTGGGCCACGCCTGGCTGGCGGGAACCCATCAGTTTACCTACGCCAGATTCAGCGCAATAGTAGTTGCTGATCACGCGACGCTTGGCCGGGTCTGTATATTGCTGGCCATGGTTGATGACGCCGTGCATCAATTTACGGATCCCATTTTCCTCTTCCACGCGCAGTTGACCGTAGAAATTTCGCATCACCACGCGATAGCCATCCAGTTCGTAGCGAACTACACGACCAAGTTGCACCATGAAGGCTCCCAGGCAAAGCACCACCACTGCTAAACCAGCCATGCGCAGCTTACTTTCTTCAATCCATTTTTCTTTACCGCGGACCATGGCAAGACACAACAGAATGGCGGTCAGAGCTAAGCCACCAGGGAATTCATAGTAGGAGTTGAAAAGGTTGGGGGCAAGCAACCCAACAAACACGCCGCCCACCGCTCCGCCAAGGGAAAGCATGAAGTAGAAACTGGTGAGGTAGCGGGGATGCGGTTTGAGTCGGGCCAGTTCCCCGTGGCAGGCCAAGGCCATGAAGAACATTGCAAATGAGTAGGCGGCAATGAGTCTGGGCAGACCCCAATCAGAAGGGTCCGGGAACGCAGCGGGCAGCCAGCCAGCGCGATCTGGTTTGAGCATCCACGATACTAATCCTAAAGAAAGAAATGCCAGTGGCAGGAAGACTGGACGGTAATAAAAGCGTGCTGTTTCAAAGGCGAGGATGAAGGTGAGTAAGTACAGAACCAACGGAATCAGCCAGAGGAAAGGGATGGATGCCACGTCCTGGGTGAGGTGGGTGGTAACGGCCAAGAGTAAGATGGATGCACAGGCGGATAGACCCATCCACATGAATTGATCGCCAAGGGTTGGGGGAATTGCTGGGGTTTGGTCGGCATCGGAATGGAACACCGCATCCTTACTTTTCCAGGCGGTGAAAATGCACAAAATCACAAATAAGGCATACGCACCAGACCACGCGTAGGCTTGTGTTTTGGCGCTGAAGTTGGGTTCAACTAAGGGCGGATAGCTCAACAAAGCCAAAAGCGATGCAAAGTTGGACAGTGCAAACAACCTGTATGGGATGGCTCCATTGAACTGGCGTGAATACCAAGCTTGCAGCAATGGACTGGTGGTGGATAGCAGGAAATAAGGCATTCCAATGGTGACCAGCAGCAATAGAAGAATGGCGAAGGATGGATTTTCGGTTCCGTTAGGCTTCCATTGATTGCCTGGCAGAATGGGAAGCGCAAGCACGCTTAGCGCCAGAAGAATGGCGTGAATTCTGATTTGGCGTTCCGTTTTCTGCTTTTGAATGAGCCAGTGGGCATAGCCATAGCCCCCTAGAAGCGCCGCCTGAAAAAAAAGCATGCAGGTATTCCAAACAGCAGCGGAACCCCCGAACCAGGGGAGAATGATCTTGGCGATCATGGGCTGAACCTGAAAAAGCAGGAATGCAGAAAGGAAGATAGTGAGGGCGTAAAGGAGCATGCGAATGTTTAGGGGAAAAGGGCATTATAGTTTGCCGCAGGGACAAGAGGCTAGCGGTATAGTTTAATTTTTTCAATATTTTCCAGCTGTGTTACTCTAAAACTTTAGATTCTGAATCAGGCTCCTGTAATCTCTTTACGAAAGAAATAGTTAGTCCCGTTGCCAGCGCGGTCCAGCGAAGCCTTCACTCTCCGAACGTATCCGTTTGGTGAAGCCGACCTCATCGTCAGCTTTTTCACCAAAGACGAGGGGAAACTGCGTGGTGTCGCCAAACGGGCGCGAAAGCCCAAAAGTCCTTTCGGCAGTGGGTTGGAACGATTGACGCTGGTGCGGATGGATTACTATCAGCGGGAAAATTCAGAGCTGGTTCGTCTGAATGGTTGTGAAGTTTTGTCCAGTCCGTTCAGCTTGGCAGGCGATTACGCAATGAGTGTGGCACTGGATTATTTTACGGAAGTGTCTGAACACTTGCTGCAGCCAAATGAGCAGAATGAGAAGTTTTTTCGGCTGTTGAACGCAGTGGTGACCCAGATGCGATTGGCACCGACGAAGGGCCCTTGGGCAGCGGTGAATTATTTCACCTTTTGGGCTGTGAAACTATCCGGATTTTTGCCGGAACTAAGAGTTAGCGAGGATTCTTTGAAACTGGCGCAACAGATAGCACGAAGACCGATTGCTGAGTTGGCAGCGGTTGAACAGACTCGGGCTAACGGAGCGGATCTGCGGCGTCAACTGGTGCGGGCGATTGAGGGTCAAATTGAACGACGCCTGATCACGGTGCCGGTGCTGGAATCCCTATAGATTGTCATGGACCTATATCAACAGACGCTGTTCAAACTAAAACAATATTGGGCCGACCGTGGTGCCATCATTCAGGAACCCTACGACATGGAAGTGGGGGCCGGGACAATGTGTCCGGAAACATTTTTGCGTGTGCTGGGTCCCAAGCCATACAAGGTTGCTTACGTGCAGCCCAGCCGACGTCCGGCCGATGGTCGCTATGGCGATAATCCGAATCGACTTTATAAACATCAACAACTGCAAGTTATTTTGAAGCCCACTCCGGTGGATGTTCTGGAACAGTACATGGGCAGCCTGGAAGCGATTGGGATTGATCTGACCAAGCATGACTTGAAGCTTGAAGAAGACAACTGGGAATCGCCGACTTTAGGGGCTTGGGGCATTGGCTGGCAGGTGATGTTGGATGGTATGGAGATCACACAGTTCACCTACTTTCAACAGTGCGGCGGCGTGGATTTGGAACTGGTTCCGGCGGAGATCACTTACGGGTTGGAGCGTCTGACAGCCTTCCTGCAAGGCGTGGAGAGCGTTTATGACATTCAATGGGCACCGGGTTTCAAATATCGGGACGTGCGCTATAACGACGAGTTGCAAGGGTCTGTCTACAACTTTGAAATGGCTGATGTAGATATGCTGTGGCAGCTTTTTGCACTGCATGAAAAAGAGAGTCAGCGGTTGATTGACGGCTTTGCCGGTTACGAAGGCAAGCGTCGGTACCCGCTGCTGGCGGCTTATGAACACGTCCTGAAATGTTCGAATAGTTTCAATCTTCTGGACGCTCGCGGTGCCATCTCAGTAACAGAACGTGTAGGTGTGATTGCACGGGTCCGCAAGTTGGCAGTAGGAGTGGCCCAGGCCTGGGTTTTGCAGGAGGCCGTGCGATGAACTTCCTGTTAGAGATTGGGGCCGAAGAAATTCCTGATTGGATGATTGAGCCTGCGCTGAAGCAACTGTCTACCGATTTCGCAGCGCTGCTTGCAGCCAATAATTTAAGCGGAACGGTGAAAGCAGTGGACGCATCGCCGCGTCGGTTGACGCTGTGGGCCGAAGGGTTATCGGCAGGGCAGAGTGATAGCGAAGAGTTGGTGACTGGACCTCCGAAATCGGCGGGTATTGGTGCGGCGAATGGCTTCGCAAAGAAGCAAGGAGCCACGCTGGATGCACTGGATACGCTTACAACAGATAAGGGCGAGTACTTCGCTTATCGTAAAAAAGTGGTGGGTCGGACGACCAAAGTAATTCTTGCTGAGGCATTGCCTGACCTGATTTTGAAACTGTATTTCCCCAAGACCATGTACTGGACGGGGAAAGGTGGGCCACGCTTTATTCGGCCTATTCGATGGATTGTGGCACTGCTTGGCGGCGAGGTGGTTAACTTCGACCTGGCTGGTGTGGCGTCTGGCAACGTGACCTATGGGCATCGGCGATTGAGCAAGGGTCCGCTGCCGGTTACTTTTGAAAACTACGAAGAAACATTACGTAAGAATTATGTTTTGGTGCGCGCTGGGCAACGTCGTCAACGGATTTTGGATGGCATTGCGAAATTGGGTGCCAACGTAAAGACTGACGAAAAACTATTGCATGTGCTGACGTACATCACAGAATGGCCAACCCCGATCATGGGAAGCTTCGACGCCAGTTATCTGGAACTGCCTAAGGAAGTTCTAGTGATGGTGCTGCGTCATCATCAAAAGAATTTTTCCGTGGAGAAGGCTGATGGTGGTTTGAGTAATCAGTTTGTCGCGGTGATGAATATCGACAACGATAACGAAGGGATTGTTCGCAGTGGGAACGAACGTGTTATCAAGGCTCGCTTCAACGATGCCAAGTTTTTCTGGGATGTGGATCAGCAACGCAAACTTTCTGACCGGGTGCAGGATCTGGCCAAGGTGACGTTTCAGGCAAAGCTGGGTTCCTATCTTGAGAAGTCAAATCGAATGGTGGAACTTGCGCAGCAACTGGGTGGCGAGGATGCTGCACGCGCAGCAGGCTTGGCCAAAGCTGATTTGACGACAGAGATGGTGAAGGAATTCACCGATCTGCAAGGCATTGTGGGCGGCCTCTATGCAAAGGTGCAAGGCGAAAGCTCCGAAGTTTCCCAGGCGATCTACGAGCACTACAAACCATTGAGTATGGAAGACTCCATCCCTTCGACCAAGACTGGCCAAGCGGTAGGCTTGGCCGATAAACTGGATACATTGAAGAGTTGCTTCAGCGTTGGGATGGCACCCACAGGATCTAAAGATCCATTTGCGTTGCGTCGCGCGGCTCAAGGTGTTGTGAAGATCCTGATTGAAGGCGGCTGGCGTGTATCGCTGAAGGGATTACTTGGCGGGGATAAGCAGTTGGAAGAATTTTTCCTGGACCGGCTGAAGCATTATTTCCGAGAGATTCGCGGATTCAAATACGACGAAGTGAATGCGGTGATTGCTACTGGTTGGGATGATGTGGTTGACGTGCAAGATCGACTATTGGCGATTCAAGCAGTTCGTCCGACGGAAAACTTTGAGCCTCTAGCTGGTGGTTTCAAGCGCATGAAAAACATTGTGACGCAGGCCAAATTTACAACAGGCAAATTGGATGTGGCCCTGCTTTCCGATGAAGCGGAAATAGAGTTGCATGCGGCGGCGGAAAAGCTGCGCGGCCAATTACAGGGGCTTTCCTACCCGGAATCGCTGGCAGCAATCGCTGGTTTACGTCCAGCGGTAGATAAGTTTTTTGACAAAGTTATGGTGAACGCGCCGGACCAATCCGTGCGCAACAATCGTCTGGCCATGCTCGCCGGATTGTTGAGTGAGTTTTCTTCGATCGCTGATTTTTCAGAGATCGTGACGGGCTGATTTTTTCTTAACCTCACAGGAGAGATGCTGGATGAAGAAACAAGTATTTAGCTGGGGCGCAGGTACCGCCGACGGCAATGGTTCCATGAAAGAGATCCTAGGCGGAAAGGGTGCAGGGCTGGCTGAAATGAGCCTGGCCGGCATCCCTTTGCCTCCAGGTTTTACCGTTTCCACCGAAGTTTGCACCATTTACTTCGAGAATGGAAACAAGGTTCCTCAGGAAATTGAAGACCAGATGGAAGTGGCGTTGCGCACCTTAGAAGAGCGCACTGGCAAGAAGCTGGGCAGTGCTACTGACCCGCTGCTGCTGAGCGTTCGAAGCGGTGCAAAGTTCTCTATGCCCGGCATGATGAACACCATTTTAAACCTGGGCATGAATGACGTCACGGTGAAAGTGCTGTCGGCAAAGTCCAACAATCCGCGCTTTGCCAACGATTGTTACCGGCGCTTTTTGCAGATGTTCGGCGAAGTTGCGTTGGACATTCACATGGAAAAGTTCAACCACATTTTCGACGCCATGAAGGCCAAGCGAAAAGTTAAGTTGGACACAGATCTGAATGCTGAAGATCTGGCCTTGATCATTGAAGATTACAAGAAGCTGGTAAAGAAAGAGACAGGTAAGGAATTTCCGCAGGATCCGCATGTGCAGTTGAAGATGTCCCGCGATGCTGTGTTCAGATCCTGGTGGAACGACAAGGCAGCTTACTATCGCAAGATGGAAAAGATCCCCGACGAAATCGGCACAGCGGCCAATGTTCAGGCGATGGTGTTCGGAAACTTAGGCGAAACATCGGCTACTGGCGTGGGCTTCACTCGCGATCCGGCCACTGGTGAAAATGTATTCTACGGCGAATTTTTGATCAATGCTCAGGGCGAAGACGTAGTAGCGGGTATCCGCACGCCAAGTCCCATTGCCGAACTGAATAAGGCGATGCCTGCTGTCTATAAGCAGTTGCGTGAAATCACCAACAGCCTGGAAAAGCATTATCGTGACATGCAGGATTTTGAGTTCACGGTGGAAGACAACACGCTGTACATGCTGCAAACCCGTAACGGGAAACGTACCGGTCCGGCAGCACTTCGTTTGGCTGTGGAAATGGCCAAGGAAGGCTTGATCACCAAGCAGGAAGCGATTATGCGCGTAGCTCCAGCGCAGCTCGATCAACTGCTGCATCCGGTGTTTGATGCGGCATCTCTGAAAACGCTGAAAATGCTTTCCACTGGGATTGCTGCATCACCAGGCGCTGCTGTGGGTCGCTGTTATTTCTCGGCTGAAGATGTGGTTGCCGCCTCGGCGAAGTCACCGGTGATTCTGGTTCGTAAAGAAACCACACCAAACGATATTGCCGGGATGGATGCTGCCAAAGGTATTTTGACGGCCATTGGTGGCAAGTCCTCCCACGCTGCGGTGGTCGCACGCGGGATGGGCCGACCTTGCATTGTGGGTGCTGGCGAAATTCGCATCGACGAACACAAGAAGCTATTCACTTGTGCCGGTTCGACTGTTAAAGAAGGCGATTGGATTTCAATTGACGGGACAACCGGCAACGTTTATTTGGGACAGGCCAAGACCAATGAAGCCGATCCGACTCGCGGTGAGTTTGCCGAGTTCATGAGTTGGGCCGATGAATTCCGTGGCAAGTTCGGGGTCCGAGCCAATGCCGATATTCCGCACGATGCCAAGGTGGCCCGGAAGTTCGGTGCTGAAGGAATCGGGCTGTGCCGTACGGAACATATGTTCTTCGCTGAAGATCGTTTGCCCCACGTTGTGGCTATGATTCTGGCGGAAAACGTGAAGGATCGTAAAAAGTGTTTACAGAAACTGCTTACCATGCAGCGTTCGGACTTTGCCGGTCTGTTCAAGGCAATGGACGGGTTCCCTGTAGTGATCCGTACTCTTGATCCGCCACTGCATGAGTTCCTGCCTAAGCGCGAACACCTGATGGTGGATGTCACTAAACTTCCATACGCTACTGCCAAAGAAAAGAAAGACATGGCGGCCAGCTATGGTTGTGCTGTGGGCGAATTGAAGAAGAAACTGCCCGATCTTTTGAAGCGTGTAGAAGATCTGCATGAATTCAATCCCATGCTGGGTCATCGTGGTTGTCGTTTGGGCATCACCTATCCTGAGATCACAGAAATGCAGGCTCGGGCAATCTTTGAAGCTGTGGCACAAGTGGCCAAGAAGGGCGTCAAGGTGATTCCAGAAGTTATGATTCCGCTGGTGGGTTCGGTGAAAGAGCTGGCACACCAGAAGGCCATTGTGAAGGCTATTGCTGAGGAAGTTCTGGGCAAGGCCGGTCTTAAGGATCAGCATTACATGATCGGCACGATGATCGAAATCCCCCGTGCTGCAATTACGGCGGATGAAATTGCAACTGAGGCTGACTTCTTCAGCTTTGGCACCAACGATTTGACGCAGACCACAATGGGTCTTTCGCGTGACGATTATACGAAGTTCTCGAAAGAATATGAGAACTTGAAAATCTTTGCGGCTGATCCGTTCGGTGTGCTGGATCAAGGTGGTGTGGGCAAGTTGGTGGAAATGGCGGTGAAGTTGGGCCGCAGCACTAAGCCTGATCTGGAAGTCGGCATTTGCGGTGAGCATGGTGGGGAACCGTCCAGTGTCGAATTCTGCTATCGCATTGGTATGGATTACGTCAGTTGCTCTCCATATCGGGTACCGATTGCACGTTTAGCGGCAGCTCAAGCGGCATTGGTCGGCCTGAAAGGTGAGGCAAACCGCACGGCTTAGACGGCTGTAAAGTTCGGTTATTAAGAAAGCTCTTCTTCATAGGAGAGCTTTTTTGCATTATCCTTTGCTTAAGGAATCCGTAAGGAAAGGATAAATATCTTTGTAAGATGTTGTAAAAGATAAGAAATCTGATTTTTTGGTTAGAAGGAGTTTGGTAAGGAAAGGATAATTATCCGTCTTGGCAACTCGACCGTTCGACACAGAAGGCAGCTATCTGATCACTTCTTTTGGTGGTGAGAAGGTACGGTCATACATTCCGAAGCCGCTCCCGCCAACTCCGCAAATTTCTACCGTCGGAATGCATTCGCTGTTGGATGTGGCCAATCAGGCAGTGGGGCGGTTGGACGGATTGACGAATCTGCTACCGGATTTGGGGCTGTTCCTGTACTTCTATGTACGTAAAGAAGCGTTACTTTCTTCTCAGATTGAAGGAACGCAATCTTCAATTTCAGAACTGCTGATGTATGAGCATGAAGACATTCCCGGAGCTCTTTTGCGGGATGTGACGGAGGTTTCCAACTACGTTGCCTCTATGAATCACGGGTTGACCAGGATGCATGACGAATTTCCTTTGTCTCTTCGGCTGATCTGTGAAATGCACGCGATTTTGCTATCGAAGGGGCGAGGAAGCGAGAAGCAACCAGGCGAATTTCGGCGTAGTCAAAACTGGATTGGGGGGACGCGTCCCGGTAACGCTTTATTTGTGCCTCCACCGCCAGAAAAAGTGATGGAGTTGATGGGGGCTCTGGAACTCTTTATTCACAACGATCAACCCGATTTGCCCTTGCTGTTGAAAATCGCCATGATCCCTCTGCAGTTTGAGACCATCCATCCGTTTCTTGACGGCAACGGACGCATTGGCCGCGTATTGATTCCTCTGTTGCTTTGCGCCAACAAAGTTTTGCGGGAACCGATTCTGTATATGAGCCTCTACTTCAAGCAGCATCGGTCTACCTATTACGAACTACTGGAAAATGTTCGGCAAACTGGCGATTGGGAGATGTGGGGTGAGTTTTTCCTGGAAGGGGTGCGGCAGACCGCGGATGATTCGGCGCTGATGGCTCACCAGATTCTAACGCTATTTGCCCAGGACAAGAAGGTGATTGAGGGGCTAAGACGGCCAGCGGCTTCGGCAATGCTGGTGTATCAATACATGCAACGGAATCCGATTGTGTCCATTCCAACCATTGCCGGGAAGATGGAACTTTCCGAACCCACTGTGGCCAAATCGATTGGGCATCTGCAGAAACTGGGTATTTTGAAAGAGACGACGGGTAAGATGAGACGTCGTATTTTTGTCTACAACAAATATTTAGAGATTCTGAATCGGGGAACGGAAGTAGAGAAGCGCTGACTACTTCTTTTCGTCTGGCACAACTTCGCCTTTGCGACGAAGGCTAGGCGCTTTCTTCTTGGTTGTAGCTTCTTTCTTTTCTTCCACCTTTTTTTCTTCTATCTCTTTAGTAGACAGCAGCGAATCGCGATCTTTGCGTTGCTTGGCAGCGGCTAGTTCCACGTCTCGAGTGCGATCTTTAATGTCAGTCTGCGAAAGTTCAATGGAATCGTTGGTGGTATCAATGGCAATCGTTAGCGCGAATTCATAGCGAGGAAGGTCTTTGGGAGTGGAATCCAAAATCTTCTTCAGTGCTGCGGACATTTCCTTTTCGGCTTTAGCCACCACTACCATGCCTTCGACGATGTCTACTTTGCGCTTCAACGCGTCTTCGGCCACCTTATCAATTGCTTCAATAATATTCGTGTAGTCTTCCAGAGTGTCGTGGATCAAACCGGAGCGCCCGGACTTTTCTTTCGCGATAGCCTGCTTGATCATATCTATACGAATGCGTCCGAATTTAAGGTAGAGCTTTAGCCGCTCGTTTGGTTCCTGCGATTCGCGAATTTGATCGGATTCATCAGCGGTTAGAAAGTCCCTTTCCCCAAAGGCCAATGTTGAGGCGAGTGCGAATAAGGCAAGCAATCGGTAGATCATTTCTTCCTCATAATACCTTGAACCAGGTCATCTTGAATCTGCTCTATGCGATGGAGCACGGGGGCAAGCAAAGGGCGTTCTTCAATATTTAAATCATGTTCCAGTGTTTTTAATTTGCGCATGTAGATGCGCAGGGTCAACTCTGTTTTCTTAAACTCTTTGGGATTTTTTGCAGGATTTTTGCCAGTGGCAGCGAGTGAATCCACCGTTAGATCCATAGCTTCACGGAACTCCTCCAGCTCTTGAGTCAACTGAGTCAGGCTCAATTGCGAAAAATGTTCACGGATTGAATTCAGTGTTTGACCGGCATAGTCTAAAGCCCTGCTCGCACGTTTGTCGGCAGAGGGTTCCGCTTTGATGGCCGCCAAGTCAGCCCATAAGGGAGCTGCCATCGTCACGACGAAAATTATGAGAGCGAGCCTCAATGCTTTGCGATCTCCTTTTGAATCACTTTAATCCTTTGGCGGGATTTAAACTCTTCCTCTGGACTCTTATTCTGACTCAGGGAAAGGAACTTTTCATAGGCAGGCAGCGCTAATTTGTACTGATGCATGTGATCCAGAGTAATGGCCCGGAAATAATATACTCCGGTGGAGGGTTCGCCCAATTCAATTAACTTATCAAAAGCAGCTAAAGCCTGCGGATAATTTTCAGCCACAAACAACATTCCGCCCAGTTCGCTCCAGGATTCTTTTTGCTGAGGCTGCAACTGGCTGGCTCTTGCAAATACATTGGCCGCGCTGGGGTACTGCTTCATATCCCGTAGAAGTCGGCCTAGTGTCATGATCAATTGCCAGTTCCTTGGTTCAGCATTGACTGCGGCAGTGAGTAGCGGCAGGGCTTTTGCATTTTCCTTGGTTCGTATGTAAGCGGTGGCCAAGGCGAGTTGATTTGCAGGAGTGGGTGATGCCTTAACTGCGGCTTCCAGCAGCGGAACCGCTTCATCGGGCGAGCCTTTTACTAACAGCAGGGCACCCATTCGCTCACTGACACCGGGCAACTGGGGGAACTTGCGGTAAATGGCAATAGCCTCTTCCGGTTGTTGGGCTTTTTCGTGGAGATCGGCAAGCTCCAGCAAAAGATCCTGAAATGCCGGGTCCAACTCCGCAGCCTTGTGATACAGCGGGGCGGCTTCCGACAACTTACCGGCTTTGGACAAGGTACGTGCCAACCCGGCGGCGGCAGCGGCAGACTTCGGATCGGCTTCCAGGGCCTTTTGAAATGCAACGGCTGCGGCTGGATCATCGGATGCAAATAGCGCTTCACCTAAAAAGAAGTTAGGCCGGAACTCCTTCGGCTTTTTGTCGACTGCGGATTTCAATGGCAGCGCTGCTTCTGCAGGTCGTTTTTGACGAAGTAATAATATTCCAAGATTCAGTTGCGCTTCATAGATAGTGGGATCCAGTTCCAACACCTTGCGATATTCGTCGATAGCTTCGGAATCCTGATTAAGAAGGCTTAAAGCTAGCGCAAGGTGAAAATGCGGTGGGTACTCTTTGGGGAACTGCCCGGTGGCTTTACGAAACTGCTCAGCAGCTTGGGTGTAATTTTGCGCTTCCAACGCTTTGATCCCTTCCTGTTGTGGGTCTTGTTGCCAGAACCAAAAGGCGAGTAGGGTAATTGCGCGCAGCATCACCTTTAGTGTATTCGTCTTTCCGTTTTACATCTACAACATGTTGGCGGAAGTCAGGGGCTGTTGACGAATTTCCATGCAGCCTTTTCCCAGTGGCAACACTTTGCCTGGGTTTAAGCGACACGTTGGGTCGAATAATTGCTTGATGCTGCGGATCATGCCCAATGAGTCTTCAGTGAACAGCATAGACATCAATTCGTTCTTCTCCATGCCAACGCCATGTTCGCCGGTAATGGATCCGCCAACTTTAATGCAGAATTTCAAAATATCTTCGCCAGCCTTTTGGGCTCGTTCCAATTCGCCGGGCTTGCGGGCATCAAACAGAATAATGGGGTGCATGTTGCCATCGCCTGCATGAAAGATGTTGCAAATTGTGAGGTCGTACAGCTTTGAAATCTTCAATATTTCACGCAGAGTCGGCGCGATTTGGCCTCGCGGGACAACGCCATCTTGCACATAGTAGAAAGGACTAACACGGCCCACGGCACCAAACGCGTTCTTGCGACCTTTCCAAAGAAGATCACGTTCCTCGGCTGTTTTGGCAATGCGAACTTCACGGGCCTTGGTAGCCAGGCAAACTTCACGCACCTGTTCAATTTGCTCTTCTACGGCTTCCGTCAACCCTTCAAACTCAATGAGCAGCACGGCAGCGGCATCCAGTGGATAGCCCGCGTGAGTGGCTTCTTCCACCATACGCAGCATTACGCCGTCCATCATTTCCACAGCCACTGGAAGGATGCCGCGGGAAGTCATTTCGGCGACTGTGTTGCCAGCGTCTTCTGGGGAATCGTATATGGCCAGCATGGTTTTCACCATCTCTGGCGCACGCATCAGGCGAATTGTGATCCTGGTAACCAGCCCCATGGTTCCTTCTGAACCAGTGAGAAGGCCTACCAGGTCGTAGCCAGGTTGATCAATTTCCTTGCCGCCGGTTTCGTAAATCTCTCCATTTGGCAACACCACTTCTAGACCCAGAACATGATTCGTTGTGACTCCATAAGCCAGCGTATGGGGACCACCGGCATTCTCCGCCACATTGCCGCCGATGGTGCAGGCCCGCTGACTGGAGGGGTCTGGTGCATAGAAATATTTTTGTGCTTGCACGGCAAGGGTGATGTCCAAATTGACCACGCCTGGTTCAACCACAGCCCGTTCATTGAGCAGATCAATTTCCAGGATGCGGTTCATGCGGGCGAAGCTGATCATGATGCCACCTTCCCTGGCAATCGCCCCGCCGCTTAAACCTGTGCCAGCACCGCGCGCAATAAAAGGCAAGTTGAACTTATTGGCTATTTTTACAATGCCTGCAGTGTGCGCCGTGGATCTTGGGAACACTACCATTTCTGGTTTGTGCTTATCCACGCCGCCATCATATTCGTACAAGCGCAGGTCTTCATCCGATGTAAGTAGATTTTGAGGTCCAACCACTGCCCGAATCTGATCAACGGCACTTACCGGAATCATCGTTTCAACATCCCTTTCAACCGTTCAAATACAGGATCGTTCACCCAGTTCCGATTGCTGATGATTTTTTCAAGGACTTTGCCATCGGGGCCCATAATGTAAGTTTCCGGATACTTGAAAGTTCCATAGGACGCACTGACGTTAGCTTCGGAATCAAGGGCAGTTTCAAACACCAGCCGAGCTCGCTTGCGGAACTGAGTATATTTCTCTTTATTTTTGTCGACTGAAATCCCCAGAACCACCAGGCCACTGGACCCTAACTGTTTTTGCAATTCGTTGAGGGATGGAATTTCTTCAACGCAAGGCTGGCACCAGGAGGCCCAAAAATTCAAAACCAGAATCTTGCCACCAAAGTTGTCACGAGTAACTTTTTTGCCCGTGTCTGTGGTCAAGGAAAAGTTTGGGCCAGTGTCGCCCACTTCAACCAGTCTTTCAGTGAAGGAATCGTAAATCACCCAAACAAAGGCGGCGAGTAGAATCGCCATTAAACCGTTCCAGAGTTTATCGGAAAATGAAGGCATGCTTTGTTAACTTGTCCTACCTGTCTCTATAATTTAAGGTAACCTTGATTTTCGCACCTTCGGGCAAGGAGCCGCATCTAAGAATTGAAACATATGTTTATTACCCGGCGCGCGGAGTTTTCCGCATCCCATATTTGTCGTAACCAGGCTTTGAGCGATGAACAGAACTTTTCCCTTTACGGGCCTGCTGCCAATGCCAAAGGTCACGGCCACAATTTCGTCCTTGAAGTCACTCTGGCAGGTAACCCTGATCCCGTAACGGGCATGGTTTACGATCTTAAAGATTTAAAAGACATCATGAATGAAGAAGTAGTGGACCCCATGGATCATCGTCATCTGAACTTTGAGGTGCCACCGTTCGACAAAATTATTCCCACCACAGAAAACATCGCCATTGAAATATGGAGACGTTTGGAACCACGCTTTGCTAACGGTCCAGGCAAACTGAAATCGGTGAAATTGTTTGAGACGGATGATTTATCGGTTGAGTATCGCGGAGGCGAATGAAGATTGGTCTGACTCGTGCCTATCACTTTTGTGCCGCGCATCGTTTGCACGTTGCTGAGTTCAGTGACGCCAAAAATCAGGCGCTTTTCGGCAAATGCAACAATCCGCATGGCCATGGTCACAACTATCGGCTTGAAATTGTGGTGCGCGGAAATCTGGACCAGACCACTGGACGTGTGGTGGATTTAGCCGCGTTGGACACCATTGTGAATGAACGAATTGTCAGTTATCTGGATCACCGCTACATCAATGAAGACATTGCTGAATTCAAGACTCGCATCGCCACTACAGAGGTTTTGGGTGAAGTAATTCGGGAACGACTATTGGCGGTGTGGCCTGTCGCATTCCCGAAACTGCAAGACATACGAATTCAGGAAACAAAGAGAAACCAATTCGTTATTCCGTCATCAGACTAACATGCAAATGAGAGCAACCATGAAACGGGAAATTGAAGACCTTGCAATTGCGCCCAATCTGGATATTGCCGGACTGGTGCGAAACATGCTGACCAGTTTGGGCGAAGATCCTGAGCGGGAAGGGCTGCTGCGCACTCCTTTACGCTTTGAGAAGGCCATGCAATATTTGACCAGCGGCTACACCAAAAACTTGGACGACTTGGTGAATGACGCGATGTTTAAGGTCGACTATGACGAGATGGTGATCGTCAAGGACATTGAATTTTACAGCCTGTGTGAGCATCATATGTTGCCCTTCTATGGCAAAGTCCATGTGGCATATCTGCCCGAAGGCAAAGTGATCGGGTTGAGCAAAATCCCCAGAATCATTGATATGTTTTCACGTCGTTTGCAGGTGCAGGAACGCTTGACGCATCAGATTGCTGAAGCAATTCAAGAAGTGACACAGCCCAAAGGTGTGGGCGTGATCGTAGAAGCGAGACATTTTTGCATGATGATGCGCGGCGTGGAAAAGCAATGTTCCAGCACCGTCACCAGTTCCATGCTCGGCGCATTTCGTGCGAAGGAAACTCGTTCGGAGTTTCTTTCGCTAGTGCGCCGTTCGGGTATTGATTAAAGTTTTTTTCGGTACAATAGTTATTAATGGAGAACTACCGTAATTTCTCAGTGACCGACTCATTCGGAACACCCTGTCTGGTTGAATTCAAATGGCAGCAAAATGCCATCACCATTCGTCATGCCGATGCCGTGGACGTGAAGTTTGAAATCACCTCAGGCGGGATTGAAGAAGAAAAAGTGTTGGCGCTTTCCCACCCCTTTCTACTCAAACTTAGTGCTGAAACCGGACGCATCTTATCAGATCCCTGGTGCTGTAAATTAGCAGCAGCTCACCTGACATCAATGCTTCAGACTGGCGAAAATATTGAGAAGACGCTAATTACATTAAGCTACGCAGAAATGAAGCATGCTGCGGAATCGTTGGACGTAGTTTCAAGCGAAGCGTAATGCATTTTCGTTAGAATTACCAAAGTGTACATTCCTGAACACTTCCGCGTAAATGATGAGCACGTTCTAAGACAATTTGCTGCCGCGAATAGTTTTGGAATGTTGATCACTCATGGCCAAGAACTAATGTCCTCCCATCTTCCGTTATTGCTTGAAGGCTCCAACTTGGTAGGGCACGTTGCCCGCGGGAATCCACAGGCAAAGGATATTGAGGCTGGCCTTCAAGCACTCGCTATTTTTCACGGACCGCACGCCTACGTTTCTCCTTCCTGGTACGCCGAACCGCAGACCTCCGTTCCTACCTGGAATTACACGGCAGTTCACATTCACGGTAAACCGCGAGTGATATCTGATCCAAATTCAGTGAAGCAGTTGCTGGAACGGTTAGTGAGCAAGTATGAATCGGCTCGGGAAAGTCCTTGGGGCTTTGATGTGGATGCGCAACACATCGACAATTTGATTCGCGGCATAGTAGCGTTTGAAATGCCGATTGATAGAATGGAAGGCAAGTTCAAATTAAGTCAGAACCGGCCCATCGGTGATCGTGGTCGAGTGATGTGGTCACTAAAGAGCAGCGAATCGCAGATGGATCAGCAAGTAGCGGAAATGATGAGCGACCTGTTTTAACGGGAGTTCCGTTCCCAAAACACGCCGTCCTCATAACCTTGAATCGTCCGATCGGACTCAGCCAACTCCAACCTTTTTTCGGCCAGTAAACAGTACTTCAGGTTCTGCTCAATCCCCATCCAGTGGCGCCCTAATTTCTTCGCCACAACACTCGTTGTTCCCGAACCTAGAAATGGATCCAGCACCAGGTCACCTTCGCGTGTGCTGGCAAGGATCAACTTGGCCAAAAGTTTTTCTGGTTTTTGAGCGGGATGATCTGTATTTTCCGGCATGGACCAAAATGGAATAGTTACATCGGTCCACAAGTTGGAAGGGAATGTATCGCGGTAATTTCCTTTGGCCGATTGCTGCCAATCTTTGGGTTCTCCGCTTGCGTTGCGATAAGGGGCCAGGACCCGTCGGCGCAATTTTACTGCTTCCACGCTGAAGTAATATGCTTCTGAGCAAGTGCAAAAGAAAATATCTTCACTGGAACTTTTCCAGTTATGCGCAGCCCCGCGACCCTTCTCCCGTTCCCAGGTAATGCGGTTGCGGATCGTAAGATATTTCGCAGCAACCTGATGCAGTGCTGCAGAAGACCGCCAATCGCCACAAAGGTAAACCGTGGCCTGTGGCTTGGCTGTGCGCAACACAGCAGGCAGCCATGATTCCAACCATTCCGCATATGCTTCCAGTGTACGCGCCCGAAATATTGACGTGCCGAAAGACTTGTTCAGGTTGTAAGGCGGATCAATGAAGATCATGTCCGCGCAAGCCGCAGGCAGCAGCGGCAGAGCAGCGAATAGATCTTGATGAATGGTTTTGTCCAGCGTAGTTTTTAACGAAGACGCAGGTGTCAAAGAGCTAAGTCGGGGCCGCAACCGGCGTTCCTCCGCCCTAGTTAAACGGAGTGTCCGGTTGCGCGGCGCGGACATTTAACGCAGAGCCTGATCCAAATCAGCACAGATATCTTTCGCCGATTCTATACCCACTGAGAGACGTACCAAATTGTCGTGAATCCCCTGCCGTTGACGCTGCTTCGGTGACAGATCCCGATGCGATGCAATCAGCGGATACAGCATCAGGCTATGCACATCACCAAGTGAAGTGCCGCAAACAATCAGCTTCAGCCGATCCATAAAGTTCATGACATCCTGCTTGGCTGCGTCCTTCACCAGGAAAGTGACAATACCTCCGAACAGGCCAGGGGCGAATTGCTGAGCGATGGTTTGCTTATCGGGATGGTCTGTCTGATCAGGAAAGTGCACTCGTTCCACACAGGCGTGTTGTTCCAAAAAGCGGGCCACGGCAATAGCATTATTGCACTGCCTTTCCATGCGCAATGGAAACGTCTTGATGCCACGGAAGCACAAATAGCTGTCAAACGGCCCCAGGATTGGGCCATAGGTGCGCGATAGTGAACGGATCACAGGTAAATGTGCAGCATCGGTGATGATCACGCCGCCCATGGTGTCACCATGTCCAGAAAGATATTTCGTCAGACTATGCACCACAATATGCGCACCAAGATCCAAAGGGCACACAATCATTGGCGATGCAAAGGTGTTGTCCACAATGAGTGCCGCACCGTTGGCATGGGCCAGCGCGGCAATTTTTGCAATGTCACCAACCCGCAATAACGGATTGGAAATGGATTCCATCAGAATGCAGCCGGGCTTGTTTTCCTGAATCGCTTCGGCGACTGCAGCCAGATCCGTGATGTCTACAAAAGTTGTTTCCACACCAAAGGGAGCCAGCACGTTCATCAGTAAATTGGTTGTGGCACCATACAATGCACTAGCGGCTAAGATGTGTTTTCGTCTGTCAATCAACGCGGCAGTAAGTGCCAATTGCAATGCCGCCATGCCCGATGCACAGGCCAAAGAGCCGTGACCATTTTCGAGCGCGGTACAGATTTCTTCCAGCCCTGAGTTATTGGGATTATCGTAGCGAGCATAGGCGTAGCCTTCCACTTCATGAGCGAAAACTTTGTCCAGCGTTTCCACATTTTCGTACAGGTAAGTGGCCGCCGTGTAGATGGGCGTCGTAACGGGTACAAAGGCCCCGGGCTTGCGACGATCCCCAACATGCACCGCTTTTGTATTGATTTCCATACTCACTTTCTCTTCCAGCGGACACCTTCTTTTGTATCTTCCAAAACGATGCCTTTTTCCAACAGTTCATTGCGCAATCGATCGGCACCGGCAAAGTCCTTGGCCTTTTTCGCAGCAGTGCGTTCGGCAACCAGGGTGTCTATGTCGGCATCGGAAAGTGAGCCTTCCACAGCGGTGACTTCAAGAACGTCGAACACGGAATCGAAGGTCTTTAGGAAAGCCAATGCCGATGCCCGGTTGTCTTCAAAAAACTGGCCAACATCCATCGCCGTGTTGGTATCGCGAATCAATTCAAACACGGCGGCCAAGGCACCGGCTGTGTTCAAGTCGTCATCCATGGACCCGATGAAATCCAATTTGGCCTGGACGATTCGCTTTTCAATTTCGCCATTTGCTCCGACCGGATACTTATCGGTTTCCAGTCGTAATTTGTAATTGCGCAATCGATCAATGGCCGTGGCAGCAGCCTTCAAACCGTCCATGGTAAAGTTCAGCTTGTTGCGGTAAGGCACTTGCGTCAACAAATAACGAATGATTTCCGGCTGATATCCCAACGCCATCAAATCGCGTAGCGTATAAAAGTTGCCCAGGGATTTCGACATCTTCTGGCCTTCAACAATCAGATGTTCAGAGTGCAACCAGAATCGCGAGAAGGGTTTGCCTGTGACCGCTTCGGATTGGGCGATTTCATTTTCATGATGCGGAAACACCAGATCAACGCCGCCTGCATGGATGTCCAACGTGTCGCCAAGATACTTCATGGCCATGGCGGAGCACTCAATATGCCAGCCTGGTCGACCGTCGCCAATGGCCGTTTGCCAGGAAGGTTCGCCTTCCTTTTTCATCTTCCACAAAACGAAATCACGGGCATCGTCTTTGTCGTACTCATCCACGTCCACACGGGCACCGGCGCGCATTCCGGCAAAGTCGTTATGAGAAAGCTTGCCATATTCTTTGAACTGCGAAATGCGGTAGTAGACGGACCCATCGCTGGTGTAGGTCATTCCTTTATCGGAAAGCTTTTGGATCAAGTCAGCCATTTCTGGAATATGTTCAGTGGCGCGGACAATGCGCTCTGGCTTTTCGAAACGCAAAGTGGCGCAATCTTCAAGGAACGCTTCTTCGTACGGTTTGGTGTATTCCTGAATGGTCTGACCAGCAGCGGTGGCGCTGCGGATAATCTTGTCTTCCACGTCGGTGATGTTCATCACGTGGTTCAGCGCAAAGCCGCTGGCACGCAACCAGCGCCTTAGCAAGTCCTGAAAAGTGAACGTGCGCAGATTGCCAATGTGGACAAAATTGTAGACGGTGGGACCGCAAGTGTACATGCGGACAGTTTTGCCGTCAGCAGGCACAAATTCCTGAACCTGTTGTGTCAGGGTATTGTAGAAACGCAATGCCATGGGGATTCAACCATCGTAACAGGTAGTGAATGTGTTAGGATAACCCGCTAAAGGGAGGTACCTTTTGAAAAACACATTGGTACTGCGCATGGGCGCGTTAATGATGGTTATGGGAGGCTTGTGGCTGGGCAATTCCCAGCAGCCTGGGCTTACCGTGGAAAAGATTGCTGATGACCTGCACGTCATTGTTGGCAATGGCGGAAATGTGGCGGTGTTCACCACCGATGACGGTTTAATTCTGGTGGATGACAAATTTGAAAAAGATGTGCCAGAGATTTTGGCCAAAGTAAAAGCCATCAGCACCAAGCCAATTCGCTACATTATCAACACTCATCATCATGGCGACCACACTGGTGGGAATCAAAAAATGATGGAAGCGAATGCTGGTCTGGAAATTGTGCAACACAAGAATGCCCGTGAAAAAATGGTGGCGGGAAAGATGCCTGGTATTCCACGGCTGACATTTGGATCTGAAACAGCCATCCACTTGGGCGGCAAAGAAGTTCGAGCCTACTATTTTGGTCGCGGCCATACCAATGGAGATATTACAGTGTTGTTCCCGGCGCATCGCGTAATGCACCTGGGTGACATGTTCAATACCGGCGGACCTTTCATCGATTATGCAGGCGGCGGAAGTGGCGTGGAATGGACCAAGTCGATTTACAATGCCTTGAAGTTGGAGGCCGATACGGTGATTCCTGGGCATGGTCCGATCAGTAAGAAAGCGGATCTGGCTGCATGGAACGCAAAGTTTGAGACGCTAAGAAATCGCATGCAGACGCTGAAGAAGCAGGGTAAATCGAAGGAAGATGCGATTGCTGCAATTCAAGTGGATGATCTTGGGTGGGGCGTTCCTGGCCTAAAGCAACGCGCTCTGCCCGGCTTGTTCGACGAACTGTAAAATGTGGGACAGGCATCCCTGCCTGTCCATTCTTGCCTTGCCGACTGCATGGCAAAAGACTATCCAACTCCATCACATGAACTCAGGCATTTCAATCCCTAAAATATCGAGAGAGCGTTCCAGTTGTGACCGGAATAGATCGGTCAGCCAAATCAGGAAAATACGCTTCTCCTCATCCTGTTCAGAGATCACCTGATAGCCGTGATAAAAGTTATTAAACGATTGTGCCAACTGAAAAGCAAATCGAGCCATATGCGATGGTTCGCCCGCAGCCAAGGCTTTTTCAATAGCCAAATCAGCGCGGGTTGCGGCCAACGTGTACTGCCACAACTCTTCGTCGGCAAGCTGTTTGGCGAAGGATTCCCTGCTCAGGACAGCTTTAAAATCGGGCAGCTCTGCGTCCAGTTTTTTCAGAATCTTTCGGGCACGAACGGTGGCGTACAACACATAGGGACCGGTTTCCCCTTCGAAACTCAACGCTTCCTGGAAATCAAAAGCGATCACTGAATTGCGAGTGTACTTCAACATGAAGTAGCGTAAAGCTCCAATGGCAATGGCCGTAGCCGCCTTGGTACGCGCAGCCGAGTCCACGTCAGGATGTCGCGAATTCACTTCCCGTTGGGCGTTTTCAATCAGCTTGTCGATCAGGTCGTCAGCCTTCACCCCCAAACCTTTACGACCGGAAACTTCCACGTAAGGTTTCTTCTGGTCTTCTTCCGATAGGGTGATGTTCAGCGCCACGCAAGTACGCGGAGACAGCGCCACCATCTCATAGGAAAAGTGGATGGAATTGTCTGCCTGCTTGCCGAAATCTAACGCGCGCAGTCCGGCGACAACCACGTCTTGCAAGTAGGACTGGCGGGAATCAATGACGTTGAACACCTTGGTGCCAGCGCCGAATTGATGAATTTCTCCAGTCGGAATGTCTGACGACGCGAAGAGTTGTTTGCCATCGGGATAGGTGTACCAAAGCTTGTAAAAGAAGTCTTTGCCCAGCAGGCCAAACTTCCACATTTGATACGCAATGTCTTTTCCAACGTAAGTCACCGTGCCGTTAGAGCGGACAATCACCTTGTCCATATCCTCATCATCAGAGGATGCAAAAGCTTCGGCGCGCATCACCCAACAGCCTTTATTTTTACCTTCGTTTTCAAATTCGATGGCTTTGCGTTCCTTGAGCAGTTCAAAGGCTTGAGCCCAAAACTCAAGATGCAGAATTTCACTTTCGCGCGGAAGCACATCGTACACAATGCCCAGTCGCAACATGGTCTTCAGGTGGCAGGCAACAATGGCGTCGGCAACAACAGTCGCCAGTTCCGCTAGCTCTCCCTCACCGGCTTCAATGGAGTGCAGCGTCTGTGCGCGCAATTCCACTAACGCCTCTTTGTGATCGCCGTAATAGGAGGAAGTGCGGGCGTAGAGGTCCCAACAAAGGTAATCGAAACGGGGTGCTGCGGCAAAGGTTCGCACTTCAGCAGTGGACTTTTTTTCCAGATAATGAAAGCCAACAACAACGTCGGCTACTTGGACGCCAGTGTTGTCAATGTAGTTTTGCACTTCCACATTGTTTCCAGCGGCGCGCAGCATGCGGACGAACGTGTCGCCCAAAATCGCGTTGCGCAAGTGGCCGATATGGGCCGCTTTGTTGGGGTTGATGTTGGTATGCTCAACAATGATCTTGCCCGGCTGTGTTGCCGCCTTGTGTCCGCCCATCAACGTCTCAGTGCCATAATAGGCCCGATCCAATCGCATGTTGATATAGCCGCTACCCGCTACTTCAAGCGATAGCACTCCTGGAAGGGCGGGAAGTTCCGCCACCAGTTCTGTGGCAATTGCTTTGGGCGCACGCTTCAATTCCTTGGCCAATTGAAAGGCAATGGGCAACGCAATTTCGCCGAAGTTGGATTGCTTTGGCTGTTCGACAACAACGGGCAAGGTGATGCCGTAGCGAATGTGGACATGGGCCGCCACTTCGCTGATTATGGTTGATTCTAGGCTTTGAAGCACGGAAACTTCAGTATAGCAAGGGCTTCAGAATAGGCCCTATGTTACATTTATAAAGACACCCCTTGACCCCTCTTCCTACAGATCCATTCCAACGATTGGTGGCAATTATGGAACAATTGCGCGCTCCAGATGGCTGCCCATGGGACCTGGAACAGAACTACGATTCCTTGAAAAAGTACCTTGTTGAAGAAGCCTACGAAGTGATTGAAGCCATCGATACCAAGGACTTTGATCAACTGGCAGAAGAGTTGGGCGATCTTTTGTTGCAGCCGGTATTCCTGGCACAGATCGCTAAAGAAGAAGGACGCTTCACCATCAACGATTCGCTCAATGCTATCAACGAAAAGCTGATTCGTCGTCATCCGCACATCTTTGGAACGGGTGTGGCGAACACTGCCGATGAAGTAAAACAGCGTTGGGACGAAATTAAGAAACAGGAAAACGTAAAGAAGGGTAAGCAGGCCGAAGGGTTGTTGGGATCTATTCCGCGATCCATGCCAGCGCTTTCAGAAGCGCGTGAAATCAGTCGTCGTGCAGCCAAGGCGGGGTTCGATTGGGAGAACTCGCAGCAAGTGATCGACAAGCTGCATGAGGAAGTTGAGGAGCTGTCACGGGCAGAATCGCAAGAGAAAAAAGAAGGTGAGATCGGCGATTTATTGTTCGTGTTGGTGAACCTGGCGCGCTTTCATGGTGTGGATCCTGAAGAAGCATTGCGCAAGACAAACACCAAATTCCGACAACGTTTCAGTCATGTGGAAAAGAGATTAGAAGAGCAGGGTAGGGAACCAGAGACTTCCACCGTGTCAGAAATGGAACTTTACTGGCAAGAGGCCAAGCAAAAGCAATGAGTGCCATTACGGTTCGAACAATTCAGGAATTAGATGAGCTGCGCGAGGCGGTTCAGTTGCAGAAAGTCATCTGGGGTTTTGACGACATTGATCTGTTGCCCGTTAGGCTATTTGTTGTCGCCACGAAAATTGGTGGACAGACCCTGGGTGCTTTCGACGGCGAGAAGATGGTTGGGTTTCTGTTGGCTATTCCTGGGTTGAAAAAAGGTGGAGAGGTTTATCTACATAGCCACATGATGGGCGTGGCTGAAGAGTATAGAAATGCCGGAGTGGGCCGTTCGCTGAAGCTGACGCAACGCACAGACGCATTGCAAAATGGTGTGAATCTGGTGGAATGGACCTTTGATCCATTGCAGATCAAGAACGCGTTTTTCAATATTGAACGCCTGGGCGCGGTGGTTGGGCGTTATGTTTTGAACCAGTATGGAATCACTTCGAGCGCGCTGCAATCAGGGTTGCCCACGGATCGCTGCGTTGCTGAATGGGATTTGGATTCGAAGCGTGCCACCTGCATCATTCAAGGTCAGCCGTACGACAAGCCCACAGTGCTGGAGCGAATTTCCGTTCCTACCAACATCGACCACATTCTGAAAACTCAGCCTGAGCAGGCCCGCGACGTGCAAGCAAAAATCAGCAAACAATTCTTGTGGCATCTGGGAGCTGGTTTAGTTGTGACCGGATTTGAACGTGGGGAACAGGAATGCAGCTATCTGCTATCCGCTGGAATAAATAAAAATGAAAATTGAGCAGATTCGTTTACGACAAATTCAGATGCCATTGGTGCATTATTTTGAAACCAGTTTTGGACGCACCTATTCGCGCGACATGGTTCTGGTTGAAGTAGTTGCCGATGGCGTTTCTGGTTGGGGCGAAGTGACTGCTGGAGAAAATCCTTTCTACAACGAAGAGTGGACCGAAGCGGCCTGGTTGATCGTAAAGCACTATGCGTCCCCGCGCGTGTTGGGTCGCGAGCTTGCTTCCGCTGACGATGTCTATCCGCTACTCAGCCATATTCGCGGGCATTTTATGGCTCGTGGCGGCTTAGAAGCGGCCGTATGGGATTTACAGGCGCGTCGCAATGGGCGGCCATTGTGGCAGGAAATCGGTGGTGGTGCGCGTAAGGAAATTGCTTGTGGTGTTTCCATTGGCATTCAAGACACAGTTGCTGAGCTGCTCAAGAAAGTAGAGAAAGAGCTGGCCGACGGCTACCAGCGCATCAAGATGAAAATTAAGCCGGGGCGCGATGTGGAAGATTTGCGTGCAGTGCGTCAGGAATTTCCAGGGATCAAGCTGATGGCCGATGCCAATTCAGCGTACACATTGGACGACATTGACCATCTGCGCAAGTTGGATGATTTCTACTTAATGATGGTGGAACAACCATTGGCCCACGACGATATTATTGACCACTCAACATTGCAAACAAAATTGCAAACGCCGGTGTGCCTGGACGAATGTATCCGATCGGCGCACCATGCTCAGCAGGCCATTGACATGGGCGCCTGTCGGATTATCAACATCAAGCTGGGTCGCGTGGGTGGTTTTGCTGAAGCAAAGCGAGTGCATGACGTATGCCAGAAAGCGAACGTGCCGGTTTGGTGTGGCGGCATGTTGGAATCGGGAATTGGGCGGGCTCATAATGTGGCACTGTCCACCTTGCCGAATTTCACACTCCCAGGGGACGTGTCGGCTAGCAAACGCTATTGGAAACGCGACGTGATTGTTCCTGCCGTGGAGACCACTCCTCAAGGCACCATTCAGGTGACTGATGGCGTGGGCTTCGGATACGGAATGGACATGGAGTTCCTGAAATCGATCACCGTTCGTGAGGAGACTCTTAGTTGACCGACCCTGCCAGTAGACCTTGGCGACTATACTTGCTGTTGCTTTTGGTGATGTTGATCTGGTCATTGAATTTCATCGCCACAAAGATTGTGTTGAAGGAACTGCCTGGTCCATTGCTTGCTGGAATTCGAATTCCGCTGGCGGCAATGTTTCTCATCCCAGTTTATTTTTGGTCCTATCGTAAGCACGGGAAAACCTGGACAAATTCTGACGCACTGCGCATGGGACTTCTTGGACTGGTAGGCATTGCCGCGAATCAGGTTTTATTCATACTCGGCATGGGGCGGACCACCGTTACTCATGCCGGATTGATCATCGGAATGGTGCCTTTGATTGTGTTGACACTCACCGCAATACTGGGTCACGAATCGCTTTCGCTCCAAAAAATAGGCGGAATCGTACTGGCGCTTGGTGGCTTAGGAATTTTGCAGGCTCGC
This sequence comes from Acidobacteriota bacterium, assembly GCA_025352795.1. Lineage (GTDB taxonomy): Bacteria > Acidobacteriota > Terriglobia > Bryobacterales > Bryobacteraceae > JANXSF01. The sequence continues at coordinate 77,591 of JANXSF010000102.1, read as the reverse complement.
GCTGGCACAGTGGCCGGGCCAACCTTTTGGGGAGATCTGATGAGTTTCGGATCGGCATTTGCGTTTTCCTGCTACGTTGTTTTCGGAAAAGCAATGGTGGTGAAGCATGGTCCATTCATCCCCACAACTTTCGCCTTCTTCGCAGGAGCTTTGGCGCTATTTCCGATGACACTTTATTTCGGCTGGAATTTCGACTTCAGCAAAGTCAGCTTGGCCGCATGGTGTGGAATTCTGTATATGGCACTGGCCTCTTCAGTGATCGCTTCCATTCTTTATTACCATGTGCTGGGCAAACTATCTGCATCACGGGTTTCTTCGTTCAGCTATTTGCAACCTTTGATGGCAAGCACTCTGGGAATCACGCTGCTTGGGGAACACGTCAGCACCGCGCTGATTGGTGGGGGCGTTCTGATTCTTAGTGGCGTTTTTTTGACGGAGCGTGGTTGATGAAATCGCAATATGGAGATCCCAATGTCTGACGCAATACTGAGAGCTAGCCTGCGAGGCAAGACGATTTTGGTGACCGGTGCTGCCCGTCGCATTGGGCGGTCCATTGCACTGCGTCTGGCGGCAGAAGGGGCTCGGGTTGCCATCCACTATAACGGGTCGAAGCAAGAGGCCGAACGGACGGCTGCTGATTGTGGTGGTGCCGACCTGTTCCAGGCCAATCTGGAAAGTGTGAGTGAAATTGAACGGATGTTCCTGGACATTGATCAAAGGTTGGGTGGTTTGGACGGTTTGGTGAACAATGCCGCGCGATTCACCCATTTCGACCCGCTGACAATTACCGAAGCAGATTGGGATTTCATCCACAACGTGAATTTGAAGGCTGTATTTTTCTGTTGCAAAGAAGCGGCTATCCGTATGAAAGCTCGCGGCGCTGGAAGAATCGTGAATATCAGTTCATTGGGCGGTATCCGACCGTGGGCGGATCATGCCCACTATTGCGCGTCGAAAGCGGGTGTCATTATGCTCACGAAAGCTTTGGCCAAGGCTTGGGCGCCCCAAATTTCTGTAAATTCTGTGGCCCCGGGAGTGATTCCTTTCGGGGAACAGGATGCGCCGGAAGTGGCCGCCATGATTCGAGCCACCCCAGCCGGACGGCCCGGATCGGGTGCTGAATTGGCTGATGCGGTGGTGTATTTCCTTGAATCGCCTAGCTTTATCACTGGACAAGTGTTGGCTGTGGACGGCGGTTTAAGCTTACGCTGAGAATCGATGTAAGGTCAATACTTAGATCCGCTAAGGTTTTCTAGACCAAAATAAGTGTTTCCTCCCATTTAGAAGATGCCTCCTTCTGCCGAAAGAAGAAGTAGGCGTCATTGCATGAAAACTCAACTCTTTGAATATTGTCTGAAAATTACAAACAGCCTGAAAGTCGAACACCGCACCAGGAGCCTGATGGGGCTTGGAATGCTGTTCATGGTCGGCCAGCTTAGTGCGCAAATAGTGCTAAACAAGGTTTCTACGGTACCTTCTGGAGCTGTATTTTATGTTGATGGAACCCCCTACACGTCTGCTCAGAACTTTTTGTGGCAGACGGGGACAAAGCACATACTTCAAATTAACTCGCAAGCAGATCCCACTGGAACAACCCGTTATATCGCCAATGGTTGGTCAGACCCGACGCAGCAGTTCTCCGCATCCAGCAATACCGTAACCATTACGGCGAATGCGGTGGTAGCGGAATATAAAAGTATCGTGATCTTCCAGTACCGAGTGGATCTTTTCTTGTTCAATTACTCGGGTGACCCTGCAAATCGTCCAGCAAGCGCCTGCGGCTATCCTGGCACTCCAGCGCAACCGTTTGTAAATAATCCAGGAGTTCAATTTCCGGGTGTAGTGTATGTCGGTGGACAGTGCTACGACACGTCGCAGACTATTTGGGCTGATGCCGGGAGTTCCATGACCTTGGCGGCCTACCCGTTTCCAGGATTTGTTTTCCAGGGATGGTCTGTAAACGCCAATGCTCCCAGTGCATTTGTGGGCAGCATCCTGGTCAAGGGTCCGACTGTGCTGAATCCACGGTTCGCGCCAGGAAAGCGTGTGACCTTTTATACCAGTCCACCGGAATTACAGGTGAGAGTGGACGGTACCAATGTGAACACTCTGGTCCCAGGCACAATTAGCGCTGCCAGTAAATCGGGCATCTTTGATTTCGGAGATGGCCAGCAAATTGTTTTAGGCGCTCCCAGTCCACAGAGAGATCTGCAACAGACCTTATGGGTTTTCGATTCCTTTGACATTGGTGGCGGTCAGAATACCGTCTATAAGGTCAATAATGTCAACATCTCCAGCACGATCACCGCACGTTTCAAAAAAGGGATCAGCGTTTCTATTGCTACGAATCCGCCGAATCTCAAGGTAAGTATTGATGGTCGTGACAATTGGCCGTCGCAGGACTTTGCCTGGGCTGCCGGGAGTAAACACTCGATTGCTGCACCAGCGCAAGTTACCGATTCTCGCGATCGCAAATTGAATTTCACAGGGTGGAGTCATGGAGGCGATGCTGCGCAGGAATTGGTACTTCCGGCCGAAGTGCCAGCCGCTGGTGGGATTCGTTGGACAGCGAATTACCAGATGTTGCCTCGATTGACGGTTTCCATGGCTCAGGCTGGTATCAGGCTCCAATTGGACGGTGTGGATTGCCTGGCTCCCTGCAGCATTGATAAACCATCGGGTTCCAGTGTTTCCATCGCTGCTTCCAGCGTCCTGGCCTTAGGTGATGGAGTGCGTTACGAATTCCAGGGTTGGAATGATGGGGTGGCTACGCCTTCTCGCAATATTCAGTTCGCAAATGAAGACATTCGAATTGGGGCGTCCTACCGCACTATGAACCGTTTAGTAGCGGTATCAGATCCTGCTGAAGGAGCAGCTTTTCAGTTCAATCCGCCCAGTGTGGATGGGTTTTATTCTTCAGACACGCAAGTTACGGTCACCGCAGATACGCTGAAAGGGTTCCGCTTCCGCCGATGGGAAGGCGATTTACAAGGCACATTCCGCACTGCATCCATCTCCATGAATGCTGTCCACACTGTTCGTGCCGCCTTGGACAAAGTTGCATTTGTGGCTGAGGCTGGTGTGAGGAACTCGGCAGGTGAAACTCCAATACAGGCCGTTTCTGCCGGTTCGATCATTTCGATTTACGGAGAAGGCTTGGGGACTGAGACGTTAGTCGGCGGTGTCAATCCAGTTCCTCAAACTTTGGGGGGAATTACCGTCCGTTGGAATAACCGGTTTTTACCCCTGATTTTTGTTAGTCCGCAACAGATCAATGCATTCCTTCCAGCCGAAGCGGAACCAGGGGATCAAACCTTGTTCATCCGGCTAGCGAATCAGCAGGATATTGCTTCCACCTTCAAAGTGGCTCGCAATGCACCAGGTTTATTTGCCTTCTTTATTGATTCAACCGGCTATGCTGTTGCTGTTCACGAAAATGGCAAGCCGATAACCCCGGATAGTCCTGCAAAGAAGGGTGAAACCATCACTCTCTTCGGAACCGGATTTGGTCCACTCCTACGACCTGTTCCTGAAGGATTCACGGTTCCTGAGGGAATTCTGTACGGTGTTGCCGACAAAGTAGAGCTGGTAGCCGGAGAGTACACTGCACCCGCTGCTTCGTCAGTGGCAGCCACAGGAATGATTGGGACAATTGCCTCCCTTTGGAAGATCGCCCCTGAATTTCCTTCTGGCGCAGCGGTCCAAATTAAAGTGCGAGTGAATGGACAGGACAGCAACAATGTTCTATTGCCGGTGGAATAATTTTATGAAAGTTGCTTTTTTAACCCTCATCGCGACCTCGTTTTTGCATGCTCAACTTGCCCAAACGGTAGAGCCCAGTTATTGGCGATTTGCTAACCCAGAGGCACAACTGCTGGCTGGGCTTAACTGGAAAGCGATTGATGGTGCATCGCCCGCTCGCTCCCAATGGCGGGCCGTGGGTGAAATGCTTGGACACGTGGAACGATTGCTGATTTCATCCCCACTTCCAGGGGAGCAAGGTAGGTCTCCGGCCAACATGCTGGTGATCGCCAGCGGACGCTTTGATCTGGCTCAACTGCAAAAAGCTGCGTCCCAGGAAGGAGCTGTTTCCCGTGCTTTCAAAGGCGCGACCCTCGTTGGTTCGCCAAAGCCTGCCGAGGATGAGATTCTGATCGCATACATCGATCCGGTCACTGCATTGCTTGGAACGAAGACGATCATTGGCGACGCATTGGATCGTGGAGCAGCGCCGAGGCGTGGGCCACTCTCCGATAAGAACGAACTATTCAGCACGGCAGCGGATATGGCGGCGCTGAACGATTTCTGGGTGGTCTCAACTGTCTCTCAGGAAAACGGGAATGGCGCAAAAAATCCTTTGCGTGGAATGAATGCCTATGCCACCGGCTTTAAGCTTGAGGACGGCGTCCAACTGAGCCTCCACTTAAATATGGCGACCGAACAACTGGCGGAAGATTCGTTGACTCGTTTAACGTCGATTCTGACTCAAATCGATGAATACTTTCCTGGAGTGATTCCGGCAAAGAAAGGACTCGACATTAAGCATCTGATCGGTTCGATGAAAGCTACCATTGAAGAGGCCGACCTTCATGCCTGGTCGCACATCTCATCCGCTCAATTGGCCATCCTTCAGAAGAAACAGACCGTCCTGTTGGCCGAAAATCGACCTCCGGCAACACCAATCGCATCGCCACGATCCGAGTCGGAATTATTGGTGCCATCGGCGATGCTCGTATTAGCTCCCTTCCCAGGCAAGCCCGAAGCTCCCAAGAAGCCTAAGGTCGTCAGAATTGAGGGTTTAGAAGACGGGCCTCGTATCATTCCCTACGGCGGAGACGGTAAATAATAGTTTCGACCCTCAGTTTTCACCATTCAAGGTTTTTACAGCCATCACGCATGGATTTTGCTTGATGGGGACTTGCGCTGGTGATATGCTGAAGACCAATGTGGAGTGATTTAGAATCCTTCTCACCTAGATGAGATTCTGCTACTTGCAACCACGTAAAAAAGTGCTAAAGGCGCGCGGTCCGTCTCAAACAACCGAATGCGCTAATGGCTGGATTTCTGCCTTTTTTCAAGAAAAGGTTGGAGGTACGGGCTTATGATATTAGACAAACTTTTGAACCCTGAACTTGCGGGATCGGAAGGTGAATTGGTGCTTCTGAGGCTAGCCGTTTCACCTCATTTGCTGGAAGACGTCCTGGAATCTTTGGCGGGCACTCCCTTCCCTGTGAATCCCCAAATTATTCACCAACCGGGCCATGTGACCATTGAGTTTCCGGCTTACCAAAATCAGGTAGATTGCACGCGAAAATTGCTGGAAAAAGGGAATCTACCGGTTGAAAACCTGGAAATTATCAAGATGCTAAACGCCATCGGCGAAAACTAATTCGCCGCTGTCAATGGGATTCCGTCAATAAGAATTAGCTAAGCGCCTGAACTGGCTTTATCAGCAGCAATTTTGCGTTCCAGCGCCTTCATTACGCGAGATTCAATGCCCGGAGGAATTTCCTGGGCCTGCATCCCCTTGTAGACCTTCAGCGTTTTTTGAGTCGTATCGACAATCACCCAACAATTGGGGCATTCGTTCACATGACGTTGCAACTCCTGCCTCAAATTTGGATCCGCCGTATCGTCCAAAAACGTATTCAATTCTGACAGTAAATCTTTACAGGTAAGCAAACGCGTCTTCCCCCTTCTTCTTAAACATTCGCGTTAGTTTTTCCCGTAATTCAAGTCGAGCCCGTAGCAGCCTTGATTTTACGGCTGGTATAGACAATCCAAGAGTGTCGGCGGTCTCTTCCGTCGATAATTCTTCGACATCGCGCAACACAAAAACAGTCCGGAACGATGGTTTTAAGCTTTGAATGGCATTGTCTAGGATCACTCTCAGTTCTTCCTGTGAATATCGCTGTTCGGGGTCGCCATCCCAAACGGCTATCTCCCGTGTCACTGTTTCTTCGCCTGTATCTATTTCTTCGTCCAAGGAAACAGTTCGATCTGATTTCCTCTTACGAAGTTTCATCAATGCTTCGTTGACAGCAATTCTAACAATCCAGGTATAGAATTTGGAGTTACCCTGGAAGTCATCTAAGTGTTTGTAGGCCTTAAACAAGGCCTCTTGCAATACATCCTCGGCGTCCTCATCACTTTGCGTGATTTGTTTCGCCATGCGGAATATCTTCTTGTCGTAGCGACGCACCAGCTCGGTAAACGCCGCCGTCTCACCGGATTTAGCCCGTTCAACTAAAACGGACTCGTCCAGGCCTTCGGTCTGCGGTAAAGAATGGGTCATTCCTAGAAACTAATATACAGGATGCTGTCAAGGGTGATGGGGATTCCGCTAATCGCAAGAATTCCGTGATACTCTGAGAATTCACCCCTATGAGCAGCTATTCCATTACTCTGCCAGACGGCAGCGTAAAGTCCGTCCCTGCCGGTTCACGGCCCCTTGATGTGGCTCAATCGATCAGTCCGCGTCTTGCCCAAGAAGCGATTGTTGCCCGTGTCAACGGCGATTTGTTTGACTTGACCCGTCCTTTTGAAGGAGATGCCACTCTTCAGATTCTCACTACCAAGAATCCCGAAGCTTTGGAAGTTTATCGGCACTCCACAGCTCATTTGCTGGCACTGGCAGTGCTGGAACTATGGCCAGATACGCAATTAGGCATTGGGCCCCCCGTCGAAAACGGTTTTTATTACGATTTTGATCGCGAAGAAAAGTTCACTCCTGAGGACCTTGAGAAGATCGAGGCCAAGATGTGGGAAATTCAAAAGCGCAATCTTCCTTACGAACGGGTAATGACCGGAAAGGAAGAAGGACTTCAGAAATATTCCAAAGCGTGGATGAAGTGTCAGTTGATCGCGGAACGGGCCGGGGAGACTTTTAGCGAATACACACTTGGCCCCAACTTCATTGATTTTTGCCGTGGACCACATGTTCCTTCCACGGATCGAATTAAAGCGTTCAAGCTTCAATCCATCGCCGGAGCCTACTGGAAGGGTGACGAAAAGAATAAGCAACTGCAGCGGATCTACGGGACTGCCTTCTTTTCTACCAAAGATCTGGATGAATATTTAGCCCGTCTGGAAGAAGCCAAGCGTCGCGATCATCGCCGCATTGGGCAGGATCTGGATCTATTCAGCATTCAAGACTTGGCTGGGCCTGGGCTCATTTTCTTCCATCCGAAAGGTGGCACTGTTCGTCGCATTCTGGAAGATTGGATGCGTGATCAGTACGTTGCCAGAGGCTATTCTCTTGTCTATACACCGCATGTGGCGAAGATCGACTTGTGGAAGACTTCCGGCCACTTCAATTTCTACAACCAGAATATGTTCAAGTCCATGGAACTGGACGACGCAGAATATCAGCTAAAACCGATGAACTGCCCGTTCCATATTCTGATCTACGCCGATAAACCGAAGAGCTATCGCGATCTTCCAGTGCGTTTGGGAGAACTTGGAACAGTGTATCGTTACGAGCGCAGTGGCACCATGCACGGGCTGTTGCGGGTTCGCGGATTTACTCAGGACGATGCGCACATTTTTTGCACGCCAGAGCAGGTTGAAGACGAAGTTGTGAACTGTCTGCAGTTTGCCATAGACACGTTGAAGGCTTTTGGATTTGAAACCTATGAAGCTGAATTGTCCACCTGGGACAAAGGGGTCAGCGGTAAGTACGATGGCTCTCCAGAGCAGTGGGAGTTGGCGGAAAAGGCACTGCAGACCGCAACGGAACGGCTGAATCTAAAAGTTCGCGTGATGACTGATGAAGCGGCGTTTTATGGTCCTAAAATCGACATGAAGTTGGTGGATGCTATCGGACGTTTGTGGCAGCTATCCACTGTGCAGTTCGATTTCACTCTGCCGCGCCGATTCGGTTTGGAATACGTGGGTGAAGACGGCAAGAAGCATCAGCCGTTGATGGTACACCGTGCTCTGTTCGGTTCGGTAGAACGATTTTTCGGGATTCTTGTAGAGCACTATGCGGGAGCGTTCCCCGTTTGGCTGGCACCAATTCAAGCCGCTGTACTTCCCATCACCGACAAGCAAATGGATTACGCTCGTCAAGTTAAAAATGAAATGGCCGCTGCGGGCATTCGCGTTTGGTTGGACGACCGCAGCGAAAAGATCAACCTGAAAATTCGCGATGCGCAACTGCAAAAAATCCCTTACATGATCGTTGTCGGCGGCCGTGAGGCGGAGCAGGGAACGGTGTCGGTACGTCATCGCAAGCTGGGCGACCTGGGTGTGAAACCAATTGCCGATTCCATTGCTGAAATTAAACAAAAGATGGATTCTAAGCAGACTACGGATTAAGCTGTGAGCTACGTTTTAGCGGCCTTGCTTTGTGGGTCGCTGGTCTACTGCATTTTGGTCATGGTGGCGGCGGGAAAATATCTTGCCGCTAGTCCTGCCGCCCTACCTCACCCTCTTCCACCCATCAGTATCTTGAAGCCACTCTCGGGGCTGGACGATGGTCTTGAACAAAACCTCATCAGTTTCTTTGAACAAGACTATTCTGACTTCGAAGTTTTGTTGGCTTTTAGAACGGCTGACGATGCGGCCTATGCGCTGGTTGCTGAGATTTGCGCACGCTACCCGGCGGTCCATTCAAAAATTCTGCTAGTTGGTCAACCTCCTTGGCCCAATGCCAAGGTATGGAGTCTCCATCAAATGATGAATGCGGCAGCCAATGACTTGTTGGTGATGAGTGATAGTGACATCCGCGTGTCACCCAATATGCTGCAAGTCATTGCCGCTGAGTTCGCCGATCCAAACCTTGGAGTGACCACCTGTCCGTACCGTGCCGCGCCGGGGAATTCTTTTTGGTCAACCCTTGAAGCACTGGGAATGAACACGGAGTTTTTGGGTGGCATTGTGGTGGCGCGAATGCTGGAAGGGATGCGCTTCGCTGTTGGTCCAACCATTGCCGCTAGGCGGTCTGTGATTGAATCCATCGGCGGTTGGGATCGTCTACGCCAATACCTTGCTGAGGATTTTGTGTTGGGCCAGTTTGCCGCAGATGCAGGGCATACCGTGGCGCTTTCCAGCTTTGTGGTGGAACACCGCATTGGGAATGAGTCACTGCAAGCCAACGCCCTGCATCGCATCCGCTGGAACCGATCCACCAGGCGCTCCCGCCCCGCTGGTTACGTCGGCCAACTATTTACCAACCCAATTCCCTTGGCATTGCTGCTGATGGCTGTAGCACCCGCTTGGTGGCCCATATTGCTGGTGACCGCTGCGGTGCGCTTCGCTGCCGGGTATGCGACGGCATCGGTAATCTTAGATGATCCGCTTAGCCGTAAATTATGGTTCCTGATCCCGCTGCAAGATGTGGTCAGCTTTGTATTTTGGGTAGCAGGATTCTTCGGCAACACAATTGTCTGGCGGGGAATCCGCTACAAATTGCTTGCCGATGGCCGATTTGAACGCGGTTAGACGGATCGCGGATAGCTCCCCAAAATCTTCAACATGTCGGCCAGTTCTTCCAAATGAGCAAGTGCTTTTTGCGGCACCGGGTCCGACGCCTTGCCTAGAAAATCAAGATAGTACAAATACTCATAGGGCTTGCCCGGCAGTGGCCTGGACTCAATTTTCGACAGACTTAAATCGCGCAGTGCAAACGCGCTTAGGGCCCGGAACAAGGACCCGGACTTATTCGGAGTGGTGAATACCAGTGAAGTTTTCCAGCCTGCTTTACCGGCAATTTCAGGCTTTGAGCCGGGTCGTCGCAACAGAAAAAACCGAGTGAAGTTTTGAACATCGTCTTCAATGGACTTGCGCAGAATTTGGCCGTCATATTGTTCAGCAGCAATGCTGGAAGCAATCGCTGCCGAATCCTTAATTTCCTGCTCCAGAATCATTTTTACACTGCCCGCCGTATCGTAAAACGGAACGCGCTCCAATTGTTGGTTGTCAGCAAAAAATTTCAGGCACTGATTCAACGCCACCGGATGCGAATAAACTTTGCGCACGGCAGAAAATTTCACCCCCGGAACGACAATCAGATTATGCACAATGCGCACTTGCGTCTCAGCCACAATTTCCAGCCCGTATTTCAATAAGTGATCGTAGTTTTCATGAATTGAACCGTGCAAAGTATTTTCGATTGGGACCACGGCGGCATCCACTTTCCCGCTTGCCAATTGCTCAAACACCAAGTCGAAACGGGTGCAGGGAACAACTTTCACCGTCTCCCCCAATAGTTGGCGAGCCGCTACTTGGCTAAATGCCCCTAATTCACCTTGGAATGCAGCTCTTACGCCACGTTTCATTATGGTTTCCCTCCGTTCCATCGTTTTGCATCTTCTGTCGGCAAACCAATCAGATCCATCACCCGCTCCACGCTGGAATCCACTAAGTCCATCACTGATTTCGGCTGATTATAAAAGCCCGGAATGGGAGGTGCAATGATTGCGCCCATTTCTGAAAGACTGGTCATGGTGCGCAGGTGTCCCAAGTGGAACGGCGTTTCCCGCACCATCAAAATCAATCGACGTCGCTCCTTCAACACTACGTCGGCAGATCGAATCAGTAAGTTGGAACTGATCCCTGCAGCAATGGCTGACATTGTGTGAACGGAACAAGGTGCAATGATCATTCCATCAGTCTGAAAGCTGCCACTGGCCAACTGGCTGCCGACGTCTTCAATGTGATAGCAGTGATCGGCCAATTGTTTGAACTCTTGAATGGACTTACCCATTTCAAGGTAGGCGGTTCTTTCTGCTGACCGGGTCATTACCAAATGGGTCTCAGCATTTTTCTCGAAACGAAGCTTTTCCAAGAGTCGAAAGCCATAGACAATGCCACTTGCACCACTAATACCGACAATAATTCGCAACACTAACCGCCCTCTCTGTTTAATTTTCTTGATATTACGCTATTGCCTTCAGTTTACATGGGTAGATATAATATTAAGAGTTTACAAAACGTAAGCCCCCCCACTTATGCCGCAATCGTCTGAAGAATCGGGATCATCATAGCATGGAGGACGCAGGCCTGAAATTGAAACGCGTCCGGGAGAAGTTGAATCTGCGTTTTCGGGAAGTGGAAGAAGCCAGCCAACAGATAGCGGCCAAGTGGAATAACGATGAATTCCTTGTTGCTTTATCCCGGCTTTCTGACATTGAAAATCGCGGCACAGTTCCTTCCATTTTTCGCATCTATAGTCTCTGCACTATCTACCGGCTCAATTTTGTGGAAGTGCTGACTTGGTATGGCGTCGATCTTTCGCAGTCTGCTGCCGATTCATTAATCACTCCCAATCCAACAACACATCCTGTTGATTTGCGCACTGAAATCACTCATCCAGTGCAAGGTCCCATTGCATTTGACCCCGGCCTGGACTTACAACGGACAACTTATTTGAGCCGAATGATAGCGAAGTGGGGTCCGCTTCCTGTGCAATTGTTCCACGGGCTTGATCTTAAAAATCAACATTACGCCTTCATCGGATCTGACGATTGGTTTATGTATCCGCTGCTTCGGCCCGGCTCTTTGGTGGCGATTGATGAAACCAAGCGCAAGCCTATCAACAGTGGTTGGACAAGCGAATTTGAACGTCCGATCTATTTTTTTGAACATCGTGATGGTTACGCTTGCTCGTGGTGCAGCGTAACGGACAAACAGTTATTTCTGGTACCCCACCCGGCATCTCTGTGTGAAACGCGCATCTACAATCACCCTTCGGACATTACGGTGATTGGACAGGTTACGGGTGTTGCCATGCAGTTGGACGAACAGGCAGGCCCGCGTACTCGTTCTTGAAAAGGATTAAGAGTGCTGCCAGATCGGCTGAAAATAGTTGCCTTTCAGCGAGTCGCGAATTGTTTGGGACAAAGCCGTTGTAAGCAGTTTTTTCAAGCCAAAAGTTTACCACCGCTCGGGGCTCCCCAAGATGACTGGCAAAGTAAGAATCAAGGTCGGATTTTTGTTGTTGCAAGCTGTGAGACAACCAATCTTGAAACACTTTTTGATGGCTCATCCGTAACGCTTTTTCGGCATCTCTATCCCCAAATACAAGGGCCAGCCCATAATGTTCGTAACGGCCTGATTCTGTATTCCGCAGTCCCGACAAGTACACCAGCTTGCCGAACATTGAGGGAATCGCCGATAGAGTGTGCTTCAAAAGATCGCTTGTGGCCGTGCGATTCATGCTTTCGCAGATTCCTCAAGAAAGTATTCTATGGCTTCAATTCCGCGGAAGAAGTTCGGTAAAAACAGTTTCTCATTGGGCGCATGTAAATTATCGTCGGGCAAGCCAAACCCCATCAGAATGCAAGGCTGGCCCAATTCTTTTTGCAACAACCCGACAACGGGAATTGAACCACCTGACCGAATGAATACCGTCTTATTTCCGAAGACCCGTTCCATTGCAGTGGCTGCCGCTTCAATGAAAGGATTGGCCGTATCCACAACGCAAGGGGGCGCGCCGTGAATCAGTTTCCATTCCGCAGTGACCCCTACTGGACAGGCCGCTGCAATCGCCGCAGACAACTGACGATTCGCGATCGCAGGATCTTGATTGGGAACGAGCCGCGTGCTGATTTTTACGACAGCCTTGGCCGGAATCACGGTCTTTGCACCGTCTCCAATGAATCCGCCCTTAATTCCATGTACCTCAAACGTCGGCCGCGCCCACACACGTTCCAGCACGCTTATGTCCGGTTCGCCAGTCAACTGCTTTGCCCCAACTTCCTTTGCCCGGTACTCTTCTTCGTTGAAGGGAAGGCTGGCCCAGGCTTCGCGTTCGGCCATTGTTGGCGCTTGCACCGCTTCGTAAAAACCAGGAATCGCAACCTTTCCGTCACGACCTTTCAACGCCGCAATAATCTCGGCAGCAGCTTGCAAGGGGTTCGGTACCGCGCCTCCATAAACGCCGGAATGCAGATCTTGAGACGCTGCGGTGATGTGCAACTCTCCATAAATAATTCCTCGAAGCCCCACGCAAATGGTGGGCAGTTCTGGTGCGAACATTTCCGAATCGCAGATGATGGCGGCATCGGCTTGTAGGCGGGCGGGCTTTGATTTGACGTAAGCTTCAATGGCTTCGCCACCCACTTCCTCTTCTCCCTCAATCAGAAACTTGACGTTCACGGGCAGCTTTCCGGTGCGGGCCAATGTGCGGGCCACAGCTTCCATCAGAATCAGTGCTTGTCCTTTGTCATCGGTCGCGCCACGAGCGTAAATATTGTTGTTTCGCACCGTTGGTTCAAACGCTGGTGAAATCCATTCATCCAGTGGCTCTGGCGGCTGAACGTCGTAATGCCCGTAAAATAACAGCGTTGGCTTGCCCGGTGCGCCCAACCACTCACCATAAACCATAGGATGTCCGGCACCGGAAATCAATTGCACTTCGGCTAGACCGGCACTGCGTAGCTTGGCTGCCACAAATTCAGCGGCAAGCAAAATATCGGCCTTATGATTGGGGTCCGTACTCACGCTGGGGATTCGTAAAAAGGCTTTCAAGGTCTCAAGTAAAAGTTGTTGTTCGGATTCAGGGATAGACATGGGGGTGAAATGCGATTATAGAGGAAATGCCCAACCGCTTGTCTGGAGAAAAAAGTCCCTACCTGTTGCAACACGCCAATAACCCCGTGGATTGGTACGCCTGGGGACCGGAAGCCTTTGAAAAAGCTCGTCTGGAAAATAAACCCATTTTTCTTTCCATTGGATATTCAACGTGCCATTGGTGCCACGTCATGGAACGCGAATCGTTTGAGTCGGAACAGATTGCCAAAGTTCTGAACAACTTTTTTGTACCTATCAAGGTGGATCGTGAGGAGCGTCCCGACGTGGACCGGATCTACATGATGTTCGTCCAGGCCACCACCGGCGGAGGCGGCTGGCCCATGTCGGTATGGCTCACCCCCGATTTGAAACCATTTTACGGAGGCACGTATTTTCCCCCTGACAATCGCTATGGGCGTCCCAGCTTCGGTGCGATTTTGGAACACATTGCCGGTGTTTGGCGAGACGATCTGGTGAAAGTGTTGGAATCGGGAGAAAGCACTTTGCTGCAGTTGCGTGGCTTTGCTTCCGTCACTGGAAAGCCTGGTCAAATCACCGATGAAATCTATACCGGCCTGTACTCACACTTTCGTCGATCTTTCGATACCACCAACGGAGGTTTTGGAAGTTCGCCTAAATTTCCTCGACCCGTTGCGCTGAATTTCTTATTCCGCTGGTTCGCACGAACGAAGAATGAAGAAGCTCGCGATATGACCCTGGCGACGTTGCGGGCCATGGCCGATGGTGGAATGTACGATCAGTTGGGCGGCGGCTTCCATCGTTATTCAGTGGATGAACGTTGGTTTGTACCGCATTTTGAAAAGATGCTGTATGACCAGGGCCAATTGGTTGTCTCTTACCTGGAGGCCTTTCAAATAACCGGCGACCAACACTTTGCCACCATTGCCAGGGAAACTTTGGAATACGTCCTACGCGACATGACCAGCCCGGAAGGCGCATTCTATTCCGCAGAAGATGCGGATAGTGTAATTGACCCGGCCAACCCGCATGAAAAAGGGGAAGGCGCGTATTATGTCTGGAAGCAAACTGAAATTGACGGCGCACTGGGTCAGCCCCAGGCGTCAGCTTTCAACGAGCACTTTGGAGTGGAACCGCAGGGCAACGTTCGTGATGATCCGCATGGCGAGTTCCCAGGCAAGAACATTCTCTTCGTTAACGCAGAGGTTCCGGCATCGCTAGACGATTCCAAAAAGAAAATGCTGGCCCTGCGCGCTTTCCATGTGCGGCCTTACCTGGACGATAAACGGCTCACCGCTTGGAACGGCTTGATGATCTCTGCCTTCGCATTGGCCGCACAATGCCTTGGCGACGATAAATTTCGCGTTGCTGCGGAGAGGGCTGCGGCATTCTTCCGCGATCGTATGTTCAATCCTGAGACCAAAACTTTGTTGCGCCGATTTCGTGATGGCGAAGCAGGCATCCCTGGCTTTCTGGACGATTACGCGTTCTTCGCCACAGCATTGATTGACCTTTACGAAGCCACCTTCGATTTCCGCCATATTCAATTCGGCGAACAACTGGCAAGCCGGTTGATCGAATTGTTTGAAGACAGCGTGGATGGAGGCTTCTTCGCCTCAGCAGACGGCGATTCCAGCCTGATTCTGCGGGTGAAAGAAGATTACGATGGCGCCGAACCTTCCGGGAATTCCATGGCGATTCTGGCGCTCTTTCGCCTGGCTGCTTATACTGGCAGAAAAGATTTTCAGCAATCGGCAGAGCGGGCTTTGGGGGCGTTCGCCCATCGCATGCAAGCCGGGTCGCCAGGCATGCCCCAAATGGTGGTGGCTGCTTTATGGGCTGCCCAAGCGCCACGTCAGATTGTACTTGCAGGGGCTGATGTAATGCCGCTGGCCAATGTTGTTTGGAAACAATTCCAGCCAGTGCGAACCATCTTTGCGTTGCATGATGCCCAGTCCATTGCCTATTGGACACGACTGCATCCCGAATTAAGCGGGATGCATCCCATTGAGGGAAAACCGACAGCTTTTGTTTGTCAGAATTTTTCCTGCCAATTGCCAGTAACCGGACCGGCAGAGCTTGAGGCTTCGCTACAATAGTCTGAGGAGAACTCATGGAAAGACTTGGTGCTACAACTCTGAAGGGCGGTCCGCTCACGTTAATTGGACCTGAATTGAAGATGGGCGATAAAGCCCCGGATTTTGCTGCCGTAGATACCGGCTTGAAGCCAGTGACTTTGGCCTCAACTGGAGACGGAGTGCGCATTTTTAGCGTCGTCCCCTCGCTGGATACTCCGGTTTGCGACATGCAAACACAGCGCTTCAACAAAGAAGCCTCTCAGTTGCCGAACGTCAAAATCTACACCATCAGCATGGATCTGCCATTTGCGATGAAGCGCTGGTGCGGGGCAATGGGCGTCGACAAAATTGAAATGCTGTCCGATCACAAGACCGGTTCCTTCGGCGAAAGCTACGGTACCTTGATCAAGGAATTGCGCATTGAAAGTCGGGCAATTTTTGTGGTGGATAAGGCCAATCATCTTTGCCACGTGGAGTATGTGAAAGAAGTTGGAGACCATCCCAATTACGACGCTGCTTTGAATGCCGCAAAGGCTGCTGTAGCTTAGGAACGAATTTACCGGGCGGTTCTAATACCGCCCGGTTGCAACCCGTCTAATCTGCTTCGTCCCGCTGCCGATACATCTTTTTCTGCGCTTTATGAACCACTTTGGTGAACGCCTTCTTCTGTAACTCGGCCTGCTTGTCACCTTGAATTTGCTGAAAGGCAACTTCTAAGAGCATCTTCCGATAATTCGCGAATCGCTCTGGACTCAATTCCCCAGATCGCAGCACTTCTGTCAGCCGACACTCTGGCTCCGTCTGATGGGTACAATCGGCGAATCGGCACTCCATGCTCCAAGCATCAATGTCTGGAAACACAGCTTCCATTGCTTCATGACCTCCAGGAAGCCCCACCGCGCGGATCCCTGGCATATCAATCAACACCCACCCACCTGGCATTGGAATTAAATTTCGAGTGGTAGTGGTGTGCTGCCCTTTGCTATCACTTTCCCTGACGGCGGCAGTTCGCTGATGTTCCACCCCGGAAAAGCGGTTCAACAGTGTGGACTTCCCAACACCCGATGAACCAAGCAAAACCGCAGTCTGCCCTGGTTGTATGGACTGGGCCAATTCATCAACACCTAGGCCCGTTTGCGCGCTAATAACGTGGATCGCACATCCAGCAGCCACTTTACTGACCGTCGCCCGCGCCTCTTCCAGATCGGTATGCAGATCGGCTTTGTTCAGAATAATCACCGGACGAATTCCACTGGAACTAGCGAGATACAGGAATCGTTCCAAACGCCGGGTGTTGAAATTGTTGTCTAAGCCGGTAAGAATCATGGCGACATCCACATTGGCCACCATAATCTGATCTGGTTCCCCACGTTCCGCCAATCCACGATACAGCGTGCTGGTTCGTGGCAAGACGCGGTGAATCACATAGGGGGCATTTTCCTTGGGCATGGCCGCCACCCAATCCCCGACTACTGGCCAGGCGCCGCCCTCCTTGGATTCAAAGCGCAAACGTCCAGACACAGTTGCCGGATAGGTACCTTGTTCGGACAGGAGTTGAAACTCCCCGTGACTGGATGCGGAAACGCGCGCTGGTGTCCATTTTTTAGGAAACTCAGTGCGAAAATATTCGTATACATCGAAGGGCTGCGACCAGCCTAATTCGGAATTTGTCATTGAAATATGGCCTCTGAAATGGTGAGGAGGGCAAGAAACGGCAAGTTTACGGGTTCGGACACACCTACCCTCAAGGCACGCATTAGCGCCACGAAAGAGTCCGAAACCGGTTAAACAATGTCAGTCAGAGGCTAGACCAACCTTCAGCATAACGCAGATTTACTTCTTCTTGGCGATGGTTTTTTTCGCAACAGGTGCTGGAGACGGGCAGTAGCGCAACCTCTCCACCCACCGTTCAGGATTCGTCGGGATGGAATGAACGTAAAGTCCCCAATGCAGGTGCGGACCCGTGGCGAAGCCGGTTGACCCAACGTAGCCCAAAATATCGCCAGGCTGAACCCGCTGCCCTTCCACCGCCGCCACCTTCGACATGTGCAGATAGTGCGACGTCACACCCTGGCCATGATCAAGGCCTACCGTGCCACCATGCAATCGGAACATTTGGGCCACCTTCACCATACCCGCAGCGGGCGCATGAATGGGAGTGCCCATGGCAGAGCGCAGATCCAGCCCTCGATGAAAGTTGCCGCTGGGTTTGCCGTTGTAATAACGAAGCACTCCGAATGGCGAATTCCGGCACTCGGAAGTGGGAAGTTGGAATGGACTCTGGTATAGCTTTTCAGGCGTTACGGTTGTGTTCAAAGCCCTCATTGCTTCCATTTCGCCGGGCAGCGGAGTTAGCGATTTCATGCTGCTGCTGGCGGCGATATTCTGAATGGGATAATGGCCGTTCACCACATTAACTTTTCCGGTGAATAAGACGGGCTCATTTTCCGTTCGAATTACTAAATCAAACACGCCGGTCTTGTCCGTTACGGCAATGGGAAGAAGTCCCACCATTCCACCGTTCGCATCGGGGAAAAGTGGGACTGAAGTTTTCCCCAAGGTTGCGTGTAATTTACCGGTTGCGTTGGTCTTGATCCTGATCAGTTCCCCTTGCTTTACAGTTTCGGGAACCTCAAATCGGAATTGAGCCAAAAGGGGAATGGCGATGAACCAAAGAAGACTTCTCACAAGCTCTATTGTAAGACGGGTGAGCTGGAGTAGAATCGAGGGATGTCGTTTCGAACGAAACTGGGAGCCCCAAGCAAGGTCCGGTCGCCGTACGCCGCCGCTAGCCTCCTCACACCACAGCAGCTTTTGCGGGCTTTTCGATTTATGCAGGCTTCGCGCCGCATTGACGATCGGGAAATCCTTCTCAAACGCCAGAATAAAATCTATTTTCAAGTCAGTGGTGCTGGTCATGAAGCCATTGAAGTAGCTGCAGCTATGGCCATGCGTCCTGGTTACGATTGGTTTTATCCGTACTATCGGGACAGAGGCTTGGCTTTGGCCCTGGGCATCACGGCAGAGGAAATGTTTCTGCAAGCCGTCGGCGCTGGGTCAGATCGTCAAAGTGGCGGTCGCCAAATGCCTTCCCATTGGTCTTCGCCAGAACTGCACATTGTCACTGGGTCGTCGCCCACTGGGTCGCAATTCGTGCAAGCAGTGGGATGCGCTCACGCGGCTCGCTACGTGAACCCTTCTTCAGACGAAGTTACGCTTGTATGCACCGGGGAAGGGGCCACCAGTGAAGGCGAATTTTGGGAAGCCATCAACGCTGCATGTCTGGAAAAACTTCCACTTATTTTCCTTGTAGAAGACAATGGCTTTGCCATTTCCACTCCGGTTGAAGTGCAAACTCCTGGGGGCAACATATCGCAGGTGCTTTCCGGGATGCCCCATTTAATGCGCCTGGAAGTAGACGGGTCCGATTTCCTGTCCGCCTACGAAGCCATGACCCAGGCCGTGGCCTATTGTCGCTCTGGCCATGGTCCGGCATTGGTCCACGCCCACGTCACGCGTCCCTATTCGCATTCCCTATCGGATGATGAAAAGTCTTACAAATCACCCAGTGAAAGGTTGGAAGAAGCCCAGCGAGATCCCATTGCACTCTTCGCCTCCTATCTTGTGGCGGAGCATTTGATCGACGAGGCTGGTCTGAAAACGCTGCTCGCAGAAATTGATCAGGAAATCATACAGGCCGCCGATCAGGCACTTTTAGCTGCACCTCCCGAAAAAGGTTCCGCCTTGCGCTTCCTCTATTCCGATAAAATTGACCCCACTTCCAACCAGTTTGAACGCGAACCAGAAGCCAACGGCCAACCGCGAACCATGGTGGATTCCATTAATCAAACCCTTCACGAGGAGATGGAAAAGAATCCCTTGATGGTTGTTTTTGGGGAAGATGTTGCCGATTGTAGTCGCGAAGAAAATCTGGCTGAAGTGAAAGGAAAAGGCGGAGTTTTCAAAACCACGTTAGGCCTGCAAAGTCGCTTTGGAAGTAAGCGGTGCTTCAATACGCCCATCGCTGAAGCAGCCATCGTCGGGCGGGCTACGGGCATGGCCACTCGGGGCATGAAGCCCGTAGTGGAAATTCAATTCTTCGATTACATCTGGCCCGCCATGATGCAGATTCGCGATGAGATGGCCAACATTCGTTGGCGTAGTCATAACGGATTTTCCTGCCCGGTAGTAATCCGCGTACCCATTGGCGGATATTTGACAGGCGGGGCCATTTATCACAGCCAATGCGGCGAAGTAGTATTTACTCATATCCCAGGGCTGCGCGTGGTCATGCCGTCAAACGCAGTGGACGCCTGTGGGCTTCTGCGGACAGCTATTCGCTCCGATGATCCGGTGCTTTTTTTGGAACACAAGAAGCTGTATCGCGAGCCTTCCAATCGTAATCCGCACCCAGGGCTGGATTTCACCATTCCCTTCGGCAAAGCTCGCATAGTAAAGGCTGGGGCCGATCTGACTATTGTCACTTACGGCGCGCTGGTGCAGAAATCTCTGTTGGCCGCACAGCAGTTGGAAATCCGCACCGGAAAGACCATTGAAATTCTGGATCTAAGAACGCTACAGCCTTACGATTGGCAGGCAATTTCCAATTCCGTAAAGAAAACCAATCGAGTGTTGATTGCTCATGAAGATACTTTGTCTTTCGGCTATGGTGCAGAGATCGCCGCCAGAATCGCCGACGAACTGTTCGAACATCTGGATGCCCCGGTCCGCAGGGTGGCCGCTCTAGATACCTGGGTGGGATACAATCCCGAACTGGAATCGGAAATTCTACCGCAGGTGGAAGATTTGGTAGCAACTGCAGAAAAGCTGCTGTCCTGGTAGAAAGTTGTGAAAGTCCGATGTTTCAGATGTGGGGCAGGCACTCAGCCTGCCGGTTTACGGGGGGCCACTTCTATAACTACGCACTGGCCTCAAAGCATGGCTAATTTGAGTTCCTTGGCTTTATCGCGATACTCACCAGCCTTTTCAAACTCAAAGTTACGAGCAGACTCGCGCATTTTATCTTCGTAATCCACAATCAGTTTTTCCTTTTGATCGCGGTTCAGGTTCACCCAGGCAACTTCCTCTTCAAGGGGAATGGTCACGTAATCCATGTCCGCAATGGAAATTAGATTCTGGTCAATTGCCTTGATGATTGTTTGCGGCGTTATCCCGTTTGCGTGGTTGTATTCTTCTTGAATGGTACGACGTCGGTTGGTTTCGTCTATCGCCCGTTTCATGCTGTCTGTCAACACATCGCCGTAAAGTATGGCACGGCCATTCACGTTGCGGGCGGCGCGGCCAATGGTTTGAATTAACGCCCCAGTAGAACGCAAGAAGCCTTCTTTATCGGCGTCCAGAATTGCCACCAAAGACACTTCCGGCAAATCTAATCCTTCGCGCAGAAGGTTGACGCCAATCAACGCATCAAACACGCCCTTGCGTAAATCTCTGAGGATCTTCACCCTGTCCAACGTACTCACTTCGGAATGCAAATAACGGCATTTTACGCCTACTTCCGTGTAGTAATCTGCTAAATCTTCAGACATACGCTTGGTCAATGTGGTGATCAACACCCTTTCATTGAGCAGCGTTCGTTTACGAATTTCGCCCAACAAATCGTCCACTTGGCCTTTGACTGGCCGGATCTCCACTGGCGGATCAACTAACCCTGTGGGCCGGATCACCTGTTCCACAAACTCGCCTTTGGTTTGACCCAGCTCATAGGGGCCAGGTGTGGCAGAAACATAAATCACCTGGTGGACTCGATTCTCAAATTCTTCGAATGTCAGGGGACGATTATCCAGTGCGCTAGGTAGACGAAAACCAAAGCCTACAAGATTTTCTTTGCGGGAACGATCCCCACCATACATGCCGCGAATCTGTGGAACCGTTTGGTGACTTTCATCCAAAAAGATCAGGCTATCTGGGGGTAAATAATCCAGCAGCGTCGGTGGAGCTTCTCCCGGCAGTCTGCCTGAAAAATGTCGTGAATAGTTTTCAATGCCATGGCAGTATCCAATCTGCTTGATCATTTCCAAATCAAAGCGGGTGCGCTGTTGCAGCCTTTGCGCCTCCACCAACTTCCCACCGCCTTGCAGTTCTTTCAGCCACCACTCCAACTCTTCGTCAATTGAAACTAACGCTTTTTCTTTTTGAACCGGCGTCAGCACATAATGCGTCTTCGGGTAGATGGTCAGGCGCTGAAAAGTTTGCCGAACGCGTCCCGTCAGGGAATCGAATTGTGACAAACTTTCAATTTCGTCTCCCCACAATTCAATGCGATAAGCGAAGTCGTCGTAGGTTGGAAACACTTCAATCACGTCGCCCCGGACGCGAAACGTGCCGCGTTTAAAATCAACGTCGTTACGCTCGTAAAGAATTTCCACCAGCTTTGCGACAATGTCCTGACGGGCCATGGTCTTGCCCTTGTCCAGCGGCAACAGCATGCCATAGTATGCTTCGGGCGAACCCAGGCCGTAGATGCAACTCACCGAAGAGATGATGATTACGTCGCGCCGTTCAAACAAAGAACGGGTGGCCGATAGGCGAAGCTTATCCAGCTCATCGTTAACTGTCGATTCTTTTTCAATGTAGGTATCGCTGGAAGGCATGTAGGCTTCCGGCTGGTAGTAATCGTAGTAACTTACAAAATACTCCACCGCATTGTGAGGAAAGAATGTCCGAAACTCTCCATACAATTGTGCTGCCAAAGTCTTGTTGTGGGCCAATATCAAAGCAGGCCGCCCGGTGCCTTCAATGATTTTCGCCATCGTAAAAGTTTTGCCCGATCCGGTAACGCCCAACAACACCTGATGCTTTTCACCAGTGGTAAGGCCCCGCGATAATTGTGCAATTGCCTGTTCCTGATCGCCCTTGGGCGTGTAAGGAATGCCTAACTGAAATCCCATACTTCTAGTCTACCGAGTGAATCTTCAAAAGCTTTTCCCGTTCCGCGTTAAATTCGCAGCCGAGCAATGCAATTGCCGAAAGAAGATAGATCCAAACCAGCATGGCGATCACACCACCAATCGATCCGTAGAGCAAGTTGTACTGCGCCAAATTGCGCACGTACCAGGCGAAGACTTGGGTAGTGAGTAGCCACAGAGTAGTTGCCAGAAGAGCACCTGGTAACACATCATTCCACGATTGTTTCCGATTCGGTCCAAAGTAATACATCACCGCCATCACCAACACCACAGCGGCCAGTTCTACGAAATATCGGATGATTGTGCTGATCAGAAGCATCCAACCTATCAACTGCGCATCGCTGGCAAGGACCCCTATCCAACGGAACAATTCGCGCTCTGTATGATCCCCGAACAGGACAAGTGTCGATGCGAAAATGGCCGGCAATAGTGTGCCCAGCACCAGCATGACAGCCACGAATCGCTGGTTTAGCATAGACCTGCCCGACGGTAATTTATACGCAGCTTCAAATCCTTCCATCAGGCTGGACATCCAACCGGATGCTCCCCAAATGGACAGAAGTGCTGCGATCACCAAAACTAGCGTAGGCCGTGCACCACGAACGGTTACCGACTGCACAATCAGTTCCTCAGTCCCAGGCGGTACCACGTCGAACAGGAATTGAGCTAAACGTGCCGACACTGCGGTAGCATTGGCCTGCACAAGAATTGCGGTGATGGAAGTGAGTACTGGAAACAAGCCAAGCAGTCCTGAATATGCCGCTGCTTTGGCTGTGGCCAGGCATCCATCATTTTGAGTGGCGATCAAGGCACGTTGCAGAAGTAGAAAAAACACTTTCATGAAGGTTTACGAAGATGTACGAAACAGCCCATCCAAACAGCAAGACTAAGCATTGCAAAAAGTTTGGGCTCTGCTCCTGCACTGTAGTATAAATCGATTTCGCCATGCTGCTGTGCCATAGGTTGCAGGGTAATGAATCCAATTTGGTTTGCGCTGACCAGCAGTTTGCCAACACCTTGCACTGCTGTCCAACCCGAATCGTAATTGACTGACACTGCTAATTTATAGCCTTCCGGAAAATCGCCAGTAATCCGCAGATGGTTATTATCGACCCAGGTCCACGCCAGTTTGGGGCGCGATGCGTCATCCATAGCCTTCACGAATGGTTCCAGAATTCGCATCCGTCCTTGCCGCGGCGTTTCTGCGGGCAGTTCCCAATCCTTCACCAGCACTGCCAACGGAGAACTGGGCAATTCGTAAATGAAATCATTATTGCCAATTGGCGTAGCCTTCAAAAGCCCATCCAGCTTACTCGGAAATTTGAAATCGCGATAATACTCCGTCGATTTCGGGCCGTGAATCACCGCCAGGTCCACCCCCATTGCACGTAACTGCAAAATTGTATCGTGTGCTTCTTCACCAGGTTTGCTAAGCAGGTCGGTCCGAATTTGATAGACCATGTCCACTGGCATGCGGTTGCGCAGGCCAGTCTCAAACACCCCGCCCACTTGTGGTTCGTCAAACCAGGAATTCAAATAAAAACGGGTTCCACCGCTAACGAACACGCGCCCCGGTTGCGGAATAGCGGCCAACCGTCTGGCCATATCGAATTCAACTGTTTCTTCTTTTGCTGACGGGGTCCACTTTTCCCAGCGGTTGTGAAGAAATGTCCAGGTGTTTGGGGTCAGGTAAAGTAACGTCAACAGCATTGCCGAAACTATAGGAAATCGCAGCCACCAGCTGCCGGAATAAATTGCCGCCCTTACTGTTTCCACAAACGCCAAAATCAGAAACAGCTCAAACTCCAAAGCATAACGGCGTGATTCGGGAATGGTGTTTATGTTGTAAGCATAGAAACTGGTCACCATCAATCCGAAAGCAAACAGGCAGGAAAGGACAAAGCAATAGTATCGCTGTTTAGGGAACTTGATGAACATCAGTCGTAGAAGGATGAGCCCCCCAAACCACAGGCAGAGCATTATACGTTCTGATGTCTGCATTTTGTATCCAAACGCGTCCTGCGGCCAGTTGAAAGCCATTGTATAGACAAAAGTTGGTGTCAGCCAAAAGCAGGAAAGCAAGTAGCCCAACACGCCTGCCTGTAGGATTCTTCGTGGTTGAAAATCGGCAACATCCCACATGGTGGTGATCAGCAATACCGTACAAATTGCCAACGCTAAACCGGCCACCCAATTGGTTAGAACGGTAAGAGCCATCAGCAAAGCAGCTATAAAAAGGGAAGGGAAGTCGCGTTGCCTGGAAGCTTGCCAGGACACGCAAAGGGATGCCAGTAAGAACAGCAATCCCACGGTGTGCGGACCTTCGCCGTATTTAACCATCACCTGCAGACGCCAAGGAATCTGCATGAATCCACGGTCGCGGTCTATGGTGCCAATCATTTCGTACAACGGAGAAAGAATGGAAACCAGCAGTGCTGCAAATACGGCGTTGGGTCTGGTTCCAGTAAAAGTACGTACGAATAGAAATGCGGCGGCAGGTCCCAGGCACGCGGCCAGATAGACAAACACACGATAGATTTGAGCCGCTTCAAACCACGGCAATACCCAAATTCCTATCGCTGTCACGTATGGAATGATGGGCAGATAAATGAACTGCGTTGGTAAGCCGCAATATTGCATTGGATTCCAAGCCCAAGGGTTGGGGTGTTCGCTAACAAACCGCGCCATGAACACGTAACCGGGTTCAATGGACCCGCGGTAGGGAGAAATTCCCGGTACAAACATGGGGAAGTTCAGGGCAATGTTGGCGACGGTAATCAGAAATGATAGAAACAGATTGAGTCGCACTGCTAGATTCGCTTTTTTCCAAACAGCGGCGAAATCAGCAGAAGTAAAGACATTGCCAGCGCAGTAATTGTGATCCAGCCGCCCACACGATTCTCCATGGGAGTTTCAAATATTAAATCTATGGTCTGTTTGCCGGGCAAAGCGTCGATCCGCATTTGACCCAATACATCAGCCTGAATCGGAAGTGCCTTGCCCCCTGAATAGGCGTGCCAGCCTTCGTCATACGTCACCATGGCTACCACCGATTCATTGGCTTCCACCGGGGCTTCAATCCTTAAATGATCCGTCGTGACCCATTGCGTTTGCACCGGTCGATCAGGGCCGGTTTCCAACATCGCCGCGTAGGCCGCCAGCCCTTTGTCGTTGGCTTCTTGAGGAACCGCAGTGAGTTGCGAAAATTTTGTGCGATCCACAACGCGGGCCAAGCTAACATAGCGTCGTGGCACTTGGTAAATTGTGTCAAAGGGCGTAAATTCCTTGATCACCGGCAGTTTGCCAGCATACTTCTGGGGATACCCAAAATCTATATATTGTTGCGTTGATCCAGGCGAATGCACAATCACACAATCCGTAGCAAACGCTTGATACCACAACAGGTCACGCTCAGCATTGTTGCCCATCCGCGTTTCCCATTGCATCACTATGTTGTTCGGATTTTCCAAACCCTGTTCACTCCCACCACCAACCTGAGCTTCGGAATACCAGGCATTCCACCAAAATCGCACCGTGCCGGTGACTAGACATTTCTGGCCCGGAATGTTTTCATGCACCCATTTGGAAATTACAAATTCCTGGCGCTGTGTATAGTCATCCCTGATGTAATATTTCCAGGGATGTCGCAGGAAAAATCGTCCAAAATAGATCGTCACAGCAATCGTCAGTAATGTCAACGCAGGCTTCAACCAAGTGATGGAAGAGGCCGTCCACATGCGCCGGAACAGTTCCAAAACGCCCAGTATGATCACCAAGTCCAGTTCTGGAACCAGGCGGTCAGGTTCACCACTAATCCGGAAATCCCAATAATAGTGCCCTAAAACATTCAGCGAAAACATCGCCATGCTTCCCCATACGAATACGGCGTAAGCTTTGGAAAAATCGTTCTTGGCCCACCACCAACTCAACAAACAAACTATCAACAGACAGGCAATCGCCAAGGGAGGGGACCCGTTTGTCATCGGCTGCGCGACGTATTTTAAGTTGCGGGCAGTGATCTTCAGAAACGACGGCGTCAACCAAACTGCAGTGAGTCCATAGGCCAGCAAACCAATACCAGCAGCCCTTACCCAAACCATCCAATCGCGCGTGGTGATAAAAATTGCCCAACACAATATAGGAAAGAAAATGACCAGTGCCGTTGCCCCGTAGAAGTTATTGCTCACTGCCCAGGCGGCCCCCAATGCCGCCAAGCCAAAGGCAACTGGTCTGCCACCTTGCAACGCAAAATAACTGGCGATTAACGTTGGGCCAAGGATCGCCAAGGAGGACATATGCGGCCCTTCGCCATAGCGGACCAAGGCTCCTAACCGTTGCGGAAACACCTTGTACGAATCTTCCCGAATATGTTTTAGGAATAGAAATGCTGGCGATATAGAAGCGGTGGCAAATGCTGCCAAATAGGCTGCGATGCGTGATCCGGAACCCAATCTCACCAGCAGAAATATTCCGGCAATACCGAATGCGAACATGATGGCGGTGTAAAGATGATAGGCCCGTGCCGGGATAATCGGCAGCAGTTTTGTCAAACCGGCGGTAGCGTATCGCAATCCCGGAGGGTATACATAATCGAATCGGGTGCCGCCATACCAAAGGGGTTGCCATTGTGGATGGGGCCAGTTTTCCGCCAACATACGGCCATCAGCGATGAAAGTGGAATCAATCGATCCCCAGTTTTGCATGTACTTCAATCGAAACTTAGGACCGATCAACAGCGACGCTAATGCAAAAACAACTACACATTCCAGTAGGATCGTTCGGGCTCGTGACAAGTCCTAACCCTTTGCCCGTGCAGCTTTGGCGTTCTCTGCAACATAACGGCCTTTAAGGCTCACAAATTTTCGTTGACGCCAGAATTTGTTCACATGCAGCCAATATCGAGTGGTTACCGCAAGAATGGAAAGTCCGTAACGAGTGCTTTGCAGAAAGCTTGCTGAGGATGCCTGCGCAAAATATCTGGTGGGTACAGGAACTTCAGCAATGCGCATACCAGCATTCACAAATTGCGCGACAATTTCCTGATCAAAAATAAAGTTGTCGGAATTCATGTCCACATTGACTGCTTCCAGCGCCTCGCGCCGATAAGCCCGGTAGCCCGTATGATACTCCGCCAAGTGCAATCCAAACGTCACATTCTCAACCCAGGTTAGAAACCGATTTGAAATATATTTCCACCAGGGCATGCCTTGCGCCATCACATTCCCGGCCAGCAATCGCGAACCAAGCACAACATCGGCTTTGCCTTCCTGTATTGGGAGGATAATCTCCGGCAACAGAGTGGGGTCATATTGATAGTCCGGGTGGACCATCACAATGATGTCGGCACCAGCCTTCAACGCTTCCCGATAGCAAGTTTTTTGGTTGGCTCCATAACCGTAGTTTCGGTCATGAACAAAAATTTCCAAACCCAATTCACGGGCAATTTGAATGGTTTCATCTTTGCTTCCGTCATCCACTAAAATCACCAGATCAACTACTTCGTGGGGAAGTTCGGTATAGGTCATACGCAGCGTTTTGGCCGCATTATATGCGGGCATCACCACCACAACTTTTGCCTTTGTATGCATTCCGATTCCCTAAATTACCTTTGCCTGAATCACAAACTGATACGCAAAAAAGCGTAACCAAAGCTTTCCCAGCAAAAAGTTCAGACGTTCTCCAATTCCAACGGTCAGCCATCTGTTCCGACCAGGCAAGGCCCTCGCCACCGGAATTGCGGTCGGCTGAACGCTTTCGATAGTATAGCCCGAATGACGAAATAGTTCTTCCCAACCGTCCCAGGTAAAGAAGTGCAAATGGGTTCGGTCAAACAGTCCGTTATCATGTTTGGGGAACCTGCCAATCAAAACCATCAGCCTAAAAAACCAGTGTCCACTGTTCGGTAATGACGCGAGTAATCTGCCATCAGGCTTAACGAAGGGTCTAAGTTGCTTTAGTATCTCGCCTGGATTCAGAACGTGCTCCAGGACATCGGCACAGACAATATATTCAAACGTTCCTTGTATTGGAGGCAGCCCGATGTTCAAATCAGCCTCCACCAATTGCAGTTGTTGTGGAAGGTTTGCGTGGCGTGTGCGCTCAATCCCAACCACAGTAAATCCTCGCTCCAAGTACAACTGGCTTACTGACCCATCCCAACATCCAACATCCAGCAATCGCTTACCTTTCCCCACATCAGGTAAGAGACCCAGTAAGTGGCTGTGACTAGAATACGGGCTGTCTTTATGTTCGTAGCGATTTGCCATGGCTTAGGGTCGGACCACTGGCTGCACCCAGGCATCGTCGCCATTAGAACAATGCACCACAGCCCTTACATAGGGTTCGTTACCTTTGATTTTGTAAGCAGCATTCAGCCCATGAATACGATTGAGAAGCTTCCCCTTAGATCCAAGGAAATCAGTTGTGTACTTCAAAGTGCCTACTTGTTTAATGCTCAGCCGAATGGTTTGTGCGCTGGTTTCAAGCTCAGCCAGTTCCACCCCGGAGGTCGAATAGAAATCACCGGCAGCAATGGAATCCATAATGTTTCTACGAGACAGAGAAGCAGCACGAACCACCACCCAGCCGCGCCCTGGGTTGGAATCAGCCTTGCTGAATTTCTTGAAGTGGTGTGCGTCATCCACCGCGATTCCAAATACTTTTTTGCGTGCCGTCAACAATGCGTCCCACATCTGTTCCAATGATTCCGCGCCACCTCCGCCGCGATTGTTCACGCTGGGATGACCGTTATAGACTTCAATCATAGGAAGGTTCTGAATGGCCAACAAATCTTTAGATTGGATGGCCCAACCAAAATTAGGATGGTTCAACGATGGAATGGCTCCAGCTTGTTGGATCAGATTCACATTGCCTTGAATGTGGTGTGTCATGGTGTCGCCCTGCATCGGTTTCACAACAGAATCCAGCCCATAGGCGTTAATGTGGATGGGCTTTGCATCCATAACCGTAGTGACTTCCTCACCGGGTATCAATAGGTATTTTTCCGCTTCGGCAAGCCTGGAGTTAAGTTCGGCAACTGGCGTTAATACATTGTGATCAGACAAAATCAGAAATTGATAGCCATTGTCCTTGTACCACTTCGCCACCACATCAGGAGTGGAATCGCCATCGCTCATGGTGGTGTGAGTATGCAGATTTCCTTTGTACCAATGCTTGGTTTGTGGTTGGCCAACGGCGGCGTTCCACAGGAAAATCAGTGCGATGGCGCACCCGACGAATCGAAAAAAATAGACGTTCATCGTATCACCTATTCACCAACCAGATATTTATAATCTCGTGACCGCCCACCGTTGCGTAAACCCGCAGGCGGACTTCCCTTTTCATAGAATCGAACAGCCACTGGTTCAGCCCTTGTGCGTCAAAGGAATCTACTTTTTTGAACTCCGGTCCATCCACCATTTGGACTCTGGTTGGGGCATCCATGTGATGCAAAACCCATTCGTATACCCTGTCCTTTTTGGTCTCTGACTCAACACGATAATAATCCAGTGCAGGCGAAGCGTGAAGCTGAGAAATAAAATCGGCGTCTGGTTCCCAGATAAAAAATTCACCACCCAGTTTGGGATAGTAGTGCAATTCCATGGGACCTTGATCGGCTAACGATGCCAGCGGCAACACGGCACCGTTCTTCACAAACAGCGGGACTTCGCCTTTCACCGCTTTGATTTCGATAGTCTGTCGTCCTGGGAATTTTTGTCCACCTGGGAAACTGGTCCAATTTCCGCGCGGTAAATAAACGGTGCGATGGTCCAGTTGATCGCAAAAAGGTGCCACCAGAATTTCGTCACCAAGCATAAATTCATCGCTGCGTTTCAAGCTTTCAGGGTCGTCTGGAAACTGCATCGGCAAGGGGTGAATCATTGGGTAACCCTTGTCCTTGGCCTCTTGCAGATAAGTGATCAGAAACGGAGTTAGTTGTTTACGGAGGCCGGTTGCCACGCTCCAGTCCTTACGGTAGATCATGGGAATCAGTTGACCCAACAACTGCATGTTCTGGTCCGCTGCATAGTCTTCCAAATTGATGGCTGCAATCCGAGTTCCCGAAAGAGACGCGTGGACCATTGCCGAAATCGCCATACATGTGTCCGATTGCTTTTCCATCTTGTGTGCGAATTTAGGCAAGCGTAGTGCTGATCGCACGTTGACGTCTTCCTCGCCATAATCAACTGGGGGCAACCACTTGGCTCGTTCCTCAAAAATATCTTTTACCGATGGTCCGAAGTGGAACGTGTACTCCACCTGATTCACGCCAGTGATTTCCGTGCGAGCATCGGAATCATTGGTCTTTCCCAGGTCGAAACGAAAGTTTCCTGGGGAACCGTAATCCAATCCATATCCCGCTGTGGAGATCAGATATGGACTTTGGGAGTCGATGGTCATTCCTTTTGCGCTGAGCATCTTCTCTGTGCGTGGGCCTAAACCGAAGAATTCCTCCTTCAAAAGAATTTTCCGATGCAGGGTGATTTGACCAGCTTTTTGCTCGGCTCCGAAAGACTCATGTAGTAAAAGTTTTTCCAGACCATCGCGAACTTCCAGGGCTAGGGTTGACTCAACAATCTTCACTATCAGATGTTCTGATCGAAATTCAATGACACCTGTTCTATTCGTTCTGGTAATGGCCACCGTTTCAGCGACGCGGTCCGGTTTAGATGGAATGGGTCCACTCCAACTACGAAGGAATCGGAAACTGGAATGGGAAAGCCATTCAATTTCCGCAGCACCTTTAGAAGCGGGAAGGGCATAGGTATTACCGGCTTTTGCCGACTGCACTGCCAGCAAAAAAGCAATGGCTAGTTTCAAATTAGGAACAGCTCCGTTTGAATTTCACCAGTAACGCGGGCCTCTGCTTCTCCCACAAAAACATTCACTTCAGAACGGATACCGAACTCTGGCAAATAGATTCCAGGCTCAATGGAAAAGCAGGTCCAAGGGATAATTCGGCGATCATCGTGAGTTTCCAAATTGTCCATATTGGCGCCAGTACCATGGACTTCTTCGCCAATGGAATGCCCTGTCCGATGGAAGAAATATTCGGCTAACCCATGTTCCGTAATATGCCCACGGGCCACGTCGTCTACCTGATAGCCGCACAACTTGTCGCCGGCAACTACTGACTTTTTGATGAATGCAACGGCGGCATTTCTGGCGCCAGAAACAATGTCGAACACGCGCACCATTTCGCTAGGCGGTTGATCGCCGGCGTAGCCCATCCAGGTGATGTCGTAATAAACTGAACCCGCAGTTTTCAGCTTGGCCCATAGGTCAATTAGCACCAGATCGTTCTGCGAAATGTGGGAAGAATTTTCCCGCGTCGGCTCATAGTGCGGATTGGAAGCGTTATGATTGACGCCAACAATGGGACCGTGATCGGTCAATAAACCTTCGTCATCAAATGCACGAAGAATGAACTGTTGCACCTCAAATTCAGTGATGGCGGCGCGACCGCGCAAGCAATCACCGATATGTTCAAAGGCGGTGCGGCGAACTTTGTCCACGCGTTTGCCAGCTTCCAAATGGGAATCCAGCTTAGCCTGATTCCATGTAGCCTCAAATTCTTGGACCAGATTCGCCGAAGTAACAATTTCAAGGCCAAGGCTCCGCACCAGCTCAATGGTCCCAGCATCCACCATGGCCACATAGGGGATGGCACAGTTGGCTGAATACTGCATGGCCACTTTTTTCGCACCCCCGGTAATGGTTCGAATCCCTTCTACTTGCGCCGCCCAACCGGAGTACTGAATCTTTTCTCCAGGCAGTGCATTGAGCATGCCTGATTCAATTTGATGCACCAATTTGCGCGGTTCGCCCGTTGCCGGAATAAAATAATACCAGCGCCGCGTGGTCATTCGTTCCGGTGCAAATTGCAGTACGCGATAGGCTAATGGATCGCGCCCATGATGATCAAAAAACAACCAACCATCCAGCTTTTCCGCACGCAACGCGCTTTGGATGTCTGCAATGTTCATCGCACTCCTCCCATCATTTTTACTATCGGCCTGGTAAGAAACAGCATGAAAATTGCTGATCCAATGCCCACCATTCCAACTATGGTGAACAGTTGCGCAATGGGCATGCCGTCGTAGGCACCGGCCAGGCGACCACTGATAAAATTTCCCACTGAAGTGGCCATAAACCACAAGCCCATCATCAGGCCTACAAGATTCCTTGGTGCCAGTTTGGTCATGGCACTTAAGCCCACCGGGCTAAGGCACAACTCGCCAACAGCATGAAGGACGTAACAACCAATCAACCAAATTACACTTGCTTTGACGCCAGGAGCCAAGGTTTTAGCCGCCGCTGCCATCAGGAAAAAACTCAATCCAACAAAGGCCAGTCCCATCACAAACTTCATAGGCGTAGTGGGACCGCTGTTTCCCAATTTCAGCCAAATGCCCGCCAGCAGAGGGGCAAGCAAGATCAACGCCCCCGGCTGAACGAACTGAAGCGCACTGGCTGGGAAGTCGATACCTAATAATTGGGTTGCGGTGTGTTCTTGTGCAAAAAGATTGAGCGTTGATCCAGCCTGCTCAAAGGATGACCAAAAAATACAGGCGGCAAGAAATAAAACCAGGATCACACCCAGACGCTGGCGCTCTTCACGTGTCCAATCACCAAAAAATAAAAGGCCACCGAAGGACGCCACAACCGTGATCACTAAGAGCACGCCAAAAGTATTGGAAATGGAAATAGCGGTGATCTCTATCATGCCGAATATATGCAGCGCACCAGCGATACAAACCAATCCCAGTGCCGCCACAAGCCACTTGCGCAAGGTGGCAGTGCTTTCTGTCACAACAGTTTCCGAAGGTTTTATTTCCGAGAATTGTTTGGACCCAAACCAGAATTGAATCACCCCAGCCATCATCCCCAGGGCCGCCAAACCGAATCCATAGTGCCAGTTGACCCGCTGGCCAACATAGCCACAAATGATCGGAGCAATGGTCGCCCCGGTGTTAATGCCCATGTAAAAAATTGAAAACCCTGAGTCCCGTCGTATGTCGCCTTTGTCGTACAGCGAGCCCACTAGAGCGCTGACGTTGGGCTTCAATAAACCTGTTCCACAAACGATTAACAGCAGTCCAAAATAGAAAGTATTTAACAGCGGCAAGGCCAGGCAAACATGCCCCAGTGCAATTAAAACACCACCCATCAGGACCGCCTTTTTCGCACCAAGAATTCGATCTGCAATCCATCCTCCGGGCAGACAGGCCAGATAAACGGTGCCCGTGTATAAGCCGTAAATGGCCCCTGCTTTGGTTTTGTCGAACCCCAAGCCACCGCTAGCCACTGGCGCAACCATGAACAAAATCAGCAGCGCCCGCATGCCGTAGTAGCTGAAGCGTTCCCACATCTCTGTGAAAAACAACGTGGCCAGTCCCCGCGGATGTCCAAAAAATTGCGTATCTTGATTAGCCATTAACTCTTTCCCCATTCAATGCGCACCGGCCAGTGGATCACGCCGGCCACGTCCTTGGCATCAATCACGGTGATTGTCATGCGGTCATCAATCCAATCCTGACTGCTTCCGTCTTGATTTTGTGTGGCAACTGTCAGTGTATATTCCCCGCGCGTCAGCAAGCAATCAAAGCTGAAATTCACTTCCATAACCTCGCCAGCTTTCCAGCAACCCAGGTCAATGCCTTCCAGAACTGTATTGGTACCCCAAATATCCAGGCCTAACCGATTGCGGATCAACAATCCAACTTGTGGAGATTCCATGTCGCGCAGAATCTCCGCCCGCACCCGGATCTTCACCGTCTCACCGTTCATTACTGAAGTTCGTTCGCCGACCAAATCCACAGCAGTAATGCGACTTCCGCCATCGCCATGACGATAGCTTCCAACCTTGTCCGGCTCTGTATGTTCGCGCAATTGCAGTTCATGAACCAGGCCAATGTAACGATTCACCACATCACTGGGCTTGCCCAATGCGGCCACTTCCCCGTGAATCAAAAGCGCCGCCCTGTCCGCAAGCCGTTTCACAATTCCTAAATCATGTGAAACAAATAGGATGGTAACTTTGCGTTCCTTCAGTTCTTCCAATTTCCGAATGCAACGATTGGCGAACACAGCATCGCCGACAGCCAGCGCCTCATCCACAATCAAGATTTCAGGTTCAACGTGAATTGCAGTGGCGAAGGCAAGGCGAACATACATGCCGCTGGAGTATTCCTTTACTGGACGATCCATGAACTCGCCGATCTCTGCAAAAGCTACTATATTGGGGAAAATCGTGTCGATCTCGCCACGTTTGATGCCCATGATCTCGCCGTTAAGGTACACATTTTCACGACCAGTGAATTCCGGATTAAAGCCTGCACCCAGTTCGAGCAGTGCGGCAACTCGCCCTTTGGTAGTGACGCGACCTCGCGATGGCTGCAAAATACCTGCTGCAACCTGCAACAATGTACTTTTTCCTGATCCATTGGGGCCAACTAATGCGAAAAACTCACCTTTTTCGACACGTATATTGACATCGCGGAGGGCCCAAAACTCTGTGCTGCGCTTTTCGGCCAGCAAGGGAATTGCTTCAATCAGCCTGTCGATGGGCCGCTTGTAGAGCGGATAAATCTTCGAAACATGTTGAATCGAAACCAAGATTTCGAGTATAGCAACCAGTGATAATAGAAAGGTCCTCAATTTCATGCCTCAGTCTTCCAACAAAGCTCTTCGATTTGAGATCCAAGCCACTTGCCCGCATACAGGGGCTCGTGCCGGATTGCTCCATACTCCTCACGGAACCATTGAAACCCCTGTGTTCATGCCAGTTGGAACGCAAGGGACCGTCAAAAGCCTGACGCCAAAACAACTGATTGAGGAGTTGGATGCGAAAATTATTCTTTCTAACACCTATCACTTGTTTCTGCGCCCTGGTCATGAACTGGTGGCTCAATTTGGTGGGCTTCACGAATATATTCGCTGGCCGAGGGCGATTCTCACCGATTCCGGCGGTTTTCAGGTGTTTAGCTTGAGCAAGATCAGGACTGTGACGGAAGAAGGCGTAGTTTTTCACAGTCATTTGAATGGGGACAAACATGTGTTCACTCCCCAATCCACTGTTGATGTCCAGGTGGCCTTGGGTAGCGACATCATGATGGTGCTGGACGAATGCATTGAATATCCAGCCAGCCATGATCGTGTAAAATCTTCGACAGAACGAACCGTGCGCTGGGCTCGACATGCATTTGAGCATTACCGCCAGCGTCAGGATAGTCTGCCGACTCGCCATGCGCTGTTCCCGATTGTGCAGGGCGGAATGTATGGGGATCTGCGCAAGCAATGCGCCGAGCAGTTGATGGAACTGGATGCCGAAGGTTACGCCATTGGTGGATTATCAGTCGGCGAACCCCGTCCGGAAAGTCTGGCCATGGCTGAGTTGACGGCCCCATTGTTGCCACTGGACAAGCCCCGGTACGTGATGGGTGTGGGCATGCCGGAAGAGTTACCTGAGTATGTGGCCAGGGGAGTGGACATGATGGATTGCGTGCTTCCCAGCCGCAATGCACGCAACGGATGCCTGTTCACATCGCAGGGAAAAGTACTCATCAAAAACGCCCAGTATCGGGAGGACCATCAGCCTATTGACAGTACTTGTAATTGCTACACGTGCAAGAACTTTACCCGTTCGTACCTGCGCCATCTGTTCCTTGCCCAGGAAATTCTGTTCTCAGTACTAGCCACATTGCACAACATTCATTGTTACCTTGACATAATGCGCAGGATGAGGCAGTCTATTCTCCTTGGGGCCTTTCCCGAATTTTTACAAACAACGCGCTCAGCGCAACTGGAAGTCACCGATTGATTTTAGGTCTTTTCTTACAACTCACAACGCCAAACGCAAATGCGATGCTTGGCTACATTCCGGTCCTGCTGGTATTCGCTATTTTCTATTTTCTGTTGTTCATGCCAATGCAAAAACAGAAGAAAGAGCTACAGCAAATGGTGGCGGGATTGAAGAACGGTGACACGGTGGTCACCAATGGCGGTATCATCGGGAGTATTCAATCGATTAACGACGACGAAACCCTCGTCATTCGTGTCAAGCCCGACAATCTCAAGTTGCACATTGCGCGGAGTTCCGTCGCCAGCTTGTTTGCGGATCGGGTGGCTAAATAGGTAAGGCAGGAAAGTGTTCTCTTATGGGTAAGAATTTAACAATGAAAACGATGGTCATAGTTGCCATCATTCTGGTTTGCATTTACGGCATCATCGGTTTGCCTAAGTCGAAAGATGAGCTGATTGCCAATTGGAATCAGAATATAAAGCTTGGGTTGGACTTGCGCGGAGGAAGTCATTTAGTGCTTCAAGTGCAAGTACAAGATGCTTTCAAAGCAGAAGCGGATCGCATTATTGACTCGTTGAAAGACCAGATGAAGAAGTCAAATGTGGATTATGCGTCAATTGACCGCAACGATCCGCAGAAGCTGGAAGAAGCGGAGACGGTCCAGATCAACATCAAGACTGTGTCCAACGATAAGCTGGCGGCCTTCCGCGAGATGATCGCCACCAATTTTCCAGATTGGACCTTAAATTCAACTTCGGCGATGGACTACCGGTTAAACATTAAGCCTACGGCAGCTCTGGTTTTGCGCCGCGATACGATTGACCGGGCGAAGAGCACGATTGAAAATCGCGTGAACGGCTTTGGACTTACCGAAGCCACGGTTCAACAGCAGGGCCGTCGTGATGCGGAGAGCGAAATTATTGTGCAGATGCCGGGGGTGGACGATCCGGGCCGCGTGAAAGCTTTATTGAAAACCGCCGCCATGCTGGAGATTACCGGTGTAAAAGACGGACCTTTCCCATCTCAGGATCAGGCGCTGGCAAAAATGGGCGGAGTCATGCCATTGGGGACGAAGCTGGTGAAGCAAGGCCGCCGTACTGGCGATCAGGGTGACACCTGGTGGCTGGTGGACCGGTCCCCTGTTGTAACCGGTCGCGATCTGCGCAACGCGCGCCCCAGCCGGGATGAGATGGGCAAGTGGGAGACATCGTTTCAACTATCGCAAGACGGTGGCAAACGATTTGGTCGCTACACGGAACAGAACATCAACAACAAACTGGCAGTAGTGCTGGACAACGAAACGCGTAGCGTCGCCACCATCAACGGGAAGATTGAAGACAGCGGTCGGATCATGGGTCAGTTCTCAGAACCGGAAGCCAGCGATTTGGCACTCATCCTTCGTTCTGGATCCTTGCCTGCTGGCATTCTCTACTTGCAGGAACAGACAGTTGGACCATCGCTAGGGGCTGATTCCATCACTCACGGCCTAACCGCAGGCTTGGTTGGTGTGGGGCTGGTGGTTCTGTTCATGTTGGTCTACTACAAGAAAGCTGGTATTAACGCGGTGTTGGCGCTGATATTGAACGCGGTGATATTGATTGCTTGCCTGAGTTACTTTGGCGCAGTGCTGACGTTGCCGGGCATTGCTGGAATTATTTTGACTATCGGCATGGCGGTTGATTCCAATGTGCTGATTTTTGAGCGTATCCGTGAAGAATTGCGAACCGGCAAAGGTGTTGTGGCGGCAGTGGATGCGGGCTTCTCTAAAGCATTCTTGACCATCATTGATACCCACGTTACAACCGTGGTTTCCTGCGCCTTGTTGTTTGTATTTGGGACAACGGCGGTTAAGGGATTCGCCATCAGTTTGGTGATCGGGTTGATCGCCAACATTTTCACTGCTGTTTTTGTGTCGAAAGTAATTTTCGACTACGAACTTGGCGGCAAGAAACAAGTTGAAAGTTTGAGCATTTGAACTATTTTTACTTCTTGTTTGAGTTTGAGATCGGAATTAACATTTTGACCAGATTCGACGGGAACTCTTAAGGATGAACTGGTGTCTATAATTGTAGGCGCCCAAAAGAAGACGCTCGATGGAAATTTTTAAGAATACAAATTTTGACTTTTTGGGCAAAAAATGGCCCTTCATCATCGCCAGCTTGGTTTTGACAGCCGCTGGCTTAGTTAGCCTTCTGATGAAAGGTGGCCCCCGGTACGGCATTGATTTTAACGGCGGGACATCCACCTCTGTGGCGTTTGCTACAGATCCGAATGAAGAAGAGATTCGCCGTGTGCTATCTGCTAAGATTCCCGGGGAAATTGTGGTGCAAAAGATTCAGGGTCAGAACGAAGTGATGATCGGTAGCGAAGTGCAGGATGAAACGCAATTGAATTCTGCCCGCGAAGCTATTTATACCGGCTTGGCTGAGAAGTTTAATACTGACCGCACGAAGATGGATATTAACAATTCCGGACAAGCAGCAATTGCGGACAAGGTTCGCGATGGTTTGAGTCGGGCAGGAGTGAACCTGTCGGAGAATCAGTTGCAGGACCTGATCAAGGCCATTTTGCAATTCAGAGATTCCCGTCATGGAATTATTCCCAGCTTTGATGCATTGACTGGCGTGGCTGGTGTAACTCCAGCAGTAATTGGCGTGTTAAAGAATGAGCTGACTGCGGCACCGTACAACATCCGTCACTTTGACTTGGTGGGTCCAAAGGTGGGCCGCGAGTTGCGGACACAGGCGTTAACCGCCACACTATTGGCGCTGGCTGGAATGTTACTTTACGTGGCGTTGCGATTTGAATTTGTGTATGGGGCTGCGGCAGTGATTGCTGTGTTTCATGACACCATTATCACCATTGGCTTGTTTTCAATTTTCAACAAGCAGATTGATCTTCCAGTAATTGCGGCTTTGTTGACGCTGGTTGGTTTTTCAATGAACGATACGATTGTGGTTTTTGATAGAATCCGTGAGAATTTGAAGTTGATGCGCAAGGAAAGTCTGTACAACATAATTAATGCCAGTATTAACCAAACACTGAGCCGGACCATCCTGACAAGCGGTTTAACACTGCTTACCGCACTCTCTTTATTTTTCTTTGGTGGACCAGTACTTCATGGGTTCTCTTTTGCTCTTGTATTTGGTATCCTCGTCGGAACGTATTCATCGATTTTCATTGCCAGCCCAATCTTAGTGGCTTGGCAGGAATGGTCGGCAGCAAGAGTTAGTGCTGCAAAAGTAGCTGGCGCTAAGTAGGCTAGTAACACATTTAACGCGCGGTTCCGGTGCCTGAAACCGGCCGCCAGGAAAGGACAACGGACATGTTTGAACAGACATTCGTTGATGGGACTGGGAAGACAAGTAAACCCTGGACCGTTGCATTATCCTTCGGGTTGCAGATGCTATTGATTGGGATCCTTGTTCTTATCCCACTTATCTGGACCGAAGTTTTACCGAGCGCGCAGCTCAGCACATTCCTGGTGGCACCACCGCCACCGCCCCCTCCGCCTCCTCCACCACCACCTGCCACTGTGATCAAAGTTGTGAAGATCATTCCGCGTCAGTTTGATGGTTCAAAGCTGATGGCTCCCAAAGTGATTCCAAAAGAAATTGCCATGATCAAGGAAGAAGAACTTCCTCCGGCTGTTTCTACTGGTGGTGTGGTTGGTGGTGTCCCCGGTGGTGTTCCTGGTGGAACCGCTGGCGGCGTAATCGGCGGCATTATTGGTGGCGTGCCTTCAGCGGCACCCCCTCCTCCGCCTCCTCCAGTTAAGGAAGCACCAAAGCCGAAGCCAACTGGCCCGGTACGGATTGGTGGCAGTGTGGTGCAGGCAAATTTAATTTCCCAACAA
Organism: Acidobacteriota bacterium; assembly: GCA_025352795.1. GTDB lineage: Bacteria > Acidobacteriota > Terriglobia > Bryobacterales > Bryobacteraceae > JANXSF01. Next base: position 37,430 of record JANXSF010000102.1, on the reverse strand, counting down.
AAACCAGTTTATCCCCCACTAGCCAAACAAGCCAGAATTCAAGGAGTTGTACGGTTCAACGCCATCATCTCAAAAGATGGCACAATTCAACAGTTGTCGGTAGTCAGCGGTCATCCGCTGCTGATTCCTTCAGCGCAGGAAGCTGTTAAGAATTGGAAGTATCGTCCGACTCTGCTCAACGGTGATGCAGTCGAAGTTCAGACTACAATTGACGTAAACTTCACGTTGAGCAACTAAAGTTCCTTGAGCCGCAGGGTTACCAACCCTGCGGCCCTCTGGTAACAGACCGCAGTGTTTGATAAATGTTTTAGATAGTTTGTGGATGAGCACTGAAATGCGCTTGTCCCATTTGCAGTAAAAATTTCAACTTCAATTCAACTCGCAGGAGAGATATATGGTTCTTCAACTTCAAGTTTGGGCACTGTTCCTAGAAGGAGCAGTAGGATTCGACCTTCGCAGCATGTTTTTCCAAATGGGAATCTTGGCTAAATTGGTCGTATTAGTTCTGTTCATCATGTCAGCCTGGTCCATTGGCGTCATGATTGATCGCTTAATGGCATTCAACGCCGCTCGTCAACAATCGCGCGCTTTTGCCCCGGCAGTAGCTGGTGCATTGCGTGAAGGCAAATTGGACGAAGCAATCAAAGTGGCTGATCGTTATAAGAAAAGTCACCTTGCCAAAGTCGTTGTTGCCGGTTTACAGGAATTTCAGGCTCACAACAACTCCCCCGATCTTTCGGGTGAACAAATTGAAGCCAGCAAACGGGCTTTGGAACGCTCTGAAGCCATTGTTAACGCCGAACTGAAACGTGGCGTTAGCTCACTCGCAACCATTGGTTCCACTGGACCTTTCGTGGGACTTCTGGGAACGGTCGTTGGTATTATCAACGCGTTCGCGGGCATGTCTTCCGAAAAGACTTCTGGTTTGTCAGCGGTTGCAGGCGGTATTTCTGAAGCGCTGGTAACCACTGCTATCGGTCTTTTGGTGGCTATCCCGGCAGTTATGATGTTCAACTATTTCACCAATCGGGTGGAAGCGTTCAACATTGAAATGACAAATTCAAGTTCCGAACTGATTGACTATTTTATCAAGCGGAGCCAAAAGGTCGCTGGAGCTCGCCACTAAACCTGGCGTAAGTTACTCGTCAGTATACTGGCGTTTGTCATAAGTTAAGCGAGTTGAAGTCCTGGCCGGAGTCCGCTAATCCGGGCTCCTGTGCTAGGAAGAGGAGACATCTATGTCGAAAAAGAAAACAGTATTGGGACCACTTTCAGAAATCAACGTGACGCCAATGGTAGACGTAATGCTTGTCATGCTGATCATCTTCATGGTGATCACGCCTATGTTATCGAAGGGCGTCAGCGTGAATCTGGTAAAGACCAAGAACCCCATCGCGATGGCTGCAGCGGACAAAGACGACGCAGTGTTAGTGTCTATCACTCGTGACGGTAAAGTGTTCCTTCAAAGCAAGCCTTATACTCCCGATGATCTTCCAGCCAAAGTGAAAGATTTGTTGACCAACCGTTTGGACAAGACTTGTTACATTAAAGCGGATATGCGGGCCAAGTATGATTTAGTGGTGAAAGTGATCGACAATTTGAGAGCCGCTGGGGTAGATCAGGTTGGCCTTTTAACAGACCAGATCAAAGACGGCGAAGTAACCAAAACCGGTATTTAACGCAGCACGATTGAATTTAATTTCTTGCAGTTTTAAGGAGCGATTACTATGTCTATGTCAACGGGCGGCGGCGGCGGCGCGCAAGCCAATATCAATGTTACGCCTCTGATTGATGTGCTGTTGGTGCTGCTGATCATCTTCATGGTCATCACGCCTCTCACCCCAAAAGGATTGGAAGCGCTAGTCCCTCAGCCCCCTCCTCCGAATGCGCCCCCTCCTCCTCCTGATCAGGATCGCACGGTGGTGATCATCATTGAAAAAGATCGCAGTATGAAAATCAACACTGAGCCTGTGAAGAAGTCTGCTCTGGGTGATCGTCTAGCGCAGATCTTTAAGACGCGTGCAGAACGGGTTGTTTTTGTGAAGGGTGATCCTGACTGCGAATTCATTGACATTGCTGAAGCTGTGGACATTGCCAAAGGTGCAGGAATCGACAAAATTGGCTTGATGACGGCCAAGATGGAGCAAGGCCAATGAGAAAAATGTTTTGTTCGCTGGCTGTTGGTTTATTGCTGCTCAGCAGCACTTCCTGCGAAAGGCTGAAGGCGCGGGACGAATTGAATAAAGGCGTCCAAGCGTTTAAGAGTACTAAGTTTCAGGAAGCGGCCGAACACTTTACCAACGCGATTAATCACGATCCAACCTTTCCAACATCGCGACTTTATTTGGCTATGTCGTACCTAAGCCAATGGATCCCCGGCGCAAATTCCGATGAGAATACGCTGATGGCGACCAAGGCTCAAGAACAGTTCATGAAAGTGTTGGAGCAGAACCCCAAGGAAACAGTGGCCATTGCCTCCATTGCTTCCATGTACTTCAACCAAAAGAAATTGGATGAAGCAAAGGAGTGGTACACCAAACTGCTGAATGTCGATCCCAACGACAAAACTGCTTACTATACGATTGGTGTTATTGCCTGGACAAAGACATTTCCCAAGCGAATGGAAGCACGTGCCAATTTGAGCATGAAGCCTGAAGATCCGGGCCCTTTGAAAGATAAGAAAGTTCGTGCAGATATCAGGGAAAAAAATCTGGCAACTGTTGAAGAAGGCATGAAGAGCCTGCAAAAAGCGATCGATGTTGATAAAGAGTACGATGATGCAATGATTTATTTGAACTTGCTATACCGCGAAAGAGCTGACTTAGCGGATACCAGTGAGGATTACAAGAAAGATATTGCCTCGGCAGAGAGTTGGGTGGATAAAACCCTTGAGACAAAGAAGATTAAAACCGAGCGAGCCCAGAAAACCCAAGGTGGCGTGATCATTGAAGAGAAGAAGCCCGAAGACGAAAAGAAGTAACGTCTGTTTTTGAGTTGTTGGAAAGAGCCGCCCTGTGCGGCTTTTTTCGTTTATATCTGTGTTAGCTTGAAATTAGAACCTTTAGTGAGTGATCCCACCCCAAACCCTCAGCCAATTCCTCTGTCCGGGCCGCCAATTCTGCCTGTACCCGCCAACTTGTTTGCAGCAAGATATTTTGAACTGGAAGAGAAACTGCTTCGTCTGCGGCCTAACGAATCGCTGGATCTTACCCGCAAAGCCTATGTTTTCGCTACAGAGAAACACGAAGGGCAACTGCGTAAATCTGGCGAAGCGTACATGAGCCATCCACTGGAAGTGGCCCACATCCTTGCCGATATGCAGATGGATTCGGTGTGCGTCCAAACCGGTCTATTGCACGATGTGGTGGAAGATTGTGGCGTCTCCATTGACCAAATTAAGGCGGACTATGGCGACGCTGTAGCGGGCTGCGTGGATGGTGTCACGAAGCTGGCCAAAATCAAGGTGTATTCGCGGGAAGACCGGCAGGCGGAAAGTGTTCGTAAAATGCTTTTGGCCATGGTCAAGGATATCCGTGTAGTGATTGTGAAGTTGGCTGACCGGCTGCACAATATGAAAACACTGGGTGCTTTGCCGGTTGAAAAACAGCAGCGTATTGCGCAAGAGACTTTGGAAATTTATGCCCCCATCGCCCATCGTTTAGGCATGGGTAAGATCCGAGGGGAACTGGAAGACCTCGGCTTTGAATACTTAGAGCCCGGTGCCTTTGCCGACATCCGGCATTCGATTGAATCCCGGCGCGTATCCAGTGAAGAAGTGCTTGTTCAGATTCGCGACACGGTGAAACTGAAATTATCCCGAGAGAATATACCGGCCAGGGTTGAAGGACGGGTGAAGCGACCGTACTCTGTCTTTCAAAAACTTCGTAAGCAAAAAATCAGCATTGACCAAGTGTACGATTTGTTGGCCATCCGGATCATCACTGATTCAGTGAAAAATTGTTATGCGGCGCTGGGGATTATTCATAACGAATGGATTCCTATTCCTGGGCGGATCAAAGACTTTATTGCTGTACCGCGGCCGAACCTTTACCAATCTCTTCATACTTCGGTGATGGGTCCTAACGGCGTTGCCTTTGAGGTGCAGATTCGCACTGAAGAGATGCATCGGATTGCTGAAGAAGGCATTGCTGCCCATTGGAAATATAAAGAGGGCAAGCGCGGTCAACAACAAGATGAACGGCAAATAGCCTGGTTGCGACAACTGGTGGAATGGCAGCAGGACGTCCGTGATCCGGGCGAGTTCATGTCTAACCTGAAGGTGGAACTGTATCCGGAAGAAGTGTATGCCTTCTCCCCAGGTGGGCGCGTGGTTGTTCTTCCCAAGGATGCATCGCCAGTAGATTTCGCCTACGCCATTCATAGCGACGTCGGTAATAGCTGCGTTGGATCAAAGGTGAACGGACGCATTGTTCCACTGAAATACGCACTGAAGAATGGGGATGTGGTTGAGATTCTGACGCAGAATAATCACCTGCCCAGCAAGGATTGGTTAGGGTTCGTAAAAACATCACGCGCACGGAACAAGATCCGACACGTGATCAACACCACAGAGCGAGTGAAGGCCATTGAGATCGGCGAGAAGCAGTTGGAACGGGAAGCGCGCCGTCTGGGTGTGCAGATGCGCAAGATTGCCAAGGAAGACCTGGAACGTGTGGCCAATGAATACGGGGTGGCGAAGATTGAAGACCTGTACGCATCGCTCGGTTACGGCAAGTTTTCAGCGCGTCAAATTTTAACTAAATTAGCGCCAGATCAAGTGGAAGCTGAAGTTGTTGAACCGACCCGGGCGCCGTCGCAAGTAGCGCCTTCCGCTGAAGACAAAGATTTGGTGGTCCGTGTAAAGGGTGTGGAAGATGTCCTGGTCTACCTGGCCAAGTGCTGCAACCCGATTCGCGGGGAATCCATTGTTGGATACATAAGCCGGGGTAAAGGCATTGCTGTTCATTCGTTGAATTGCCCCAATGTGCAGAACCTGATGTATGAAGTGGAACGTAAAATTGAAGTGGAATGGCATCGTGGGGCCAGTGAAACTTTCATTGTGAAGATTCGGGTATTCACCGATGACCGCCCTGGAATTCTGAATCAACTGACCAGCATTTTATTGCACGAAAGCAGCAATATTCGTTCGCTTGAAGCGCAGGGCGATGAGGATCGGGATGGCGAGGGTGCCATTGTTTCCATGACTGTTGAAGTGAAGGAAAAAAAGCAATTGGAACGGGTGGTGACAGCCATTCGTCGCATTGGTGGAGTTCGTGACGTGGAGCGTATGAAATGATTGATCCGGAACACATCGCGATATCGAAATCCAAAGGAATCCAAATTGATTGGAACGACGGACATCATTCCAGTTACGATGTGGAATATTTGCGGGAGCAGTGCCCCTGCGCCACTTGTACGGGGGCGCATGGGACAGAGCCGCAGAAGTATCAGCGCCAAGTGGCTGACCCATTTCAGATGTTCAAGCCGCGGTTAAAAATGGATCAAGTGGAACCGGTGGGGAACTATGCGATTCGGATTTTATGGAACGATGGCCACAACACTGGGATCTATTCGTATGATCACCTGCGGCGCATTTGCGAATGTGCGGATTGTAAGCCGCCTACAGTGTAATTGTTCGTCCAGTAGCGGCTGAACGTCTGGCGGCATCCAGTATTTCTGTCACAATCATGTTGTTTGCCAATGCCGAAAGATCCGCCGGTGCGGGCTTGATCTTTCCACGAACTACGGCTGCAAAATAGGTTAGCGAATCGTCTTGGGGCGAAGGGATTGCTGGTGCTGTTGAAGCCTGCTCTTCCTGGTTTTCCAGACGCACTTTTAAGCTTTGCGCTGCGACGGTGTGGACATAGCCGGTGCGTCCATACACTTCCATATCCTTTCTGGCAAAGGGCCAATTCCAGGATGCCTGGATAATTCCTTGGGCTTTGGGGTAGCGAACAATCACCGTAGCTTCGTCATCGGTGTGTGGATAAATTTCAGGCTTGTTGGTTTGGGTGATGGCAGATACGGACAAGGGTCGTTGATTGTCCATGCACCAGGTCATCAGATTGGCTCCGTAGCAACCGAAATCGAATAAAGCTCCGCCGCCACCTTTCTTAGGATCGGTCAGCCAGGAAAAGAACTCATCGGGAACGTTGATCTCTTTCGGGCCCTGATGCCCATCGTGAATGACGAACTTTCGCACATCCCCAATGCGCCCTTCCTTCATCAGTTGGTAAGCCGCAAGATTGCTTCTATACCAGGTAGTCTCATAATTCACCAGCACGTGAATGCCGCTTTGACGGGCGACTAATTCCATGGCCTTGGCATGTTCATTGCTGACAGCCAGGGGCTTTTCCATCATCACTGGAATTTTATTTGTAGCGCACGTTTTCACCACGGCTAAATGATCGTAAGTGTTGGTGTACGCCAATACTCCTTCGGGCTTGGTCTTTGCCAACATAGCTTCCAGCGAATCAAAGGCCAGTGCGGGGTCCAGTTTCAGGCTCTCGAAATACTTCTTCCTCACTGTGGCATCAGGCTCGGATACGCCAACAATCTGCATATCTTTTCGACCTTGGCTGCGCGTAAAAAATCCACGAGCATGGCCATGGACCAGTCCCGCGATGGCCACGCGCAGAGGTGCTTCCTGTGCCAGGGAAAGTTGTGACGCGAGTGCGCCGGCTCCTGTTAATATTGCGGAACGTCTGTTCATAATGATGACTCCGGGGTTTCAAATAAATTGCCGACACCGAGCAACCATTGCGGGTCGAGCCGAGTTTTTACTTCTCGCATAGCTTGGATTTCGTCGGCAGTAAACTGCAATGCCAGCAGGTGTCGCTTTCGTTTTCCTAAGCCATGCTCCGCTCCCACTGTACCGCCAAGGGCCACTGCTTGACGAGCAAAATCTAGCATCAACTGTTTTCCTAACTGAACATGAGCACTGGATTCCGGCAGTAGATTGACGTGGACATGGGCATCGCCAATATGTCCGAAGATCACGCTGGGGGCAGGGAATTGGTGGAGCTTGCGGCGATAGTAATCCATCATTTCACGATTGCGATGGACGGGAACGGCGTAGTCAGACCCCAGTTTTTGAAACCCATTACGACGTACGCGATCATTGACAGCTTCAGGAAGGGCATGACGAAATTGTCGAAATCGTTCTCGGTCATTGGGCGTCAATGCAAACCAACTTGCTTCTTCGTATGCGCCAGACTCTGTAAGCCGTGTTAGCCAAGGATCAGGATCGTCGCCTTGCTGTTCGATGATCACACAAGCGGCTAACTTTGGAATCCCTTCAAAGCGATCGCGCACCAAGTCCACGGAGTTGGCATCGCAGTATTCCAACATGTGCAACCCGTCCACTTTTCGCCAGGCTTCCACGGCATTGAGAGCCTTGTCATCATTGGGAAAAAAGATAACCCCGCTGATCATTGTTTCAGGCAACGGAAGCAGGCTGAGTTCAGCACCGGTGACTACGGCTAGTGTCCCTTCAGAACCGCAAATCAAGTCCACCCAATCCATGCCCGGACTCAGTGGATAGCCAACTTGATGCTTGGTAGTTTTTGGAATATTTATTTGAGGAACGGGAAAGTGGATTGGCTCCCCACGGTGAAAAGTCTGCGAAGATCCATCCATGAAACAAACGTCCAGGGAAAGAATATGGCGTCTTGTGGACCCATAATAGAACGACCTGGAACCACTGGCATTGTTGGCGATGATGCCGCCAATGGATGCCCAATGCTCTGTTGGATCTGGTGGAAAGAATTGGCCAGAATTGCGGGCCGCCTGCTGTAGATCTTTAAGAGAAACTCCGGCGCCAACAATTGCCTTGCCCGGCTGAATTTCCAGACGTTTGAACGCCTTCATGGAAATTGACCATCCGCGATCTGGTATGGCGCCGCCATTGACTCCGGTCAAAGATCCGGCAATGGTAACGGGCGTGCCAGCCGCACTTGCCGATTGCAACAGGCTACACAATTCCTGCTCATTAGCAGGCGCGTGCTGCTGTTGGGGCTCACCCTGCCAACCGCTGGCATCCTCAATCACCCGCTAGACCTCTAGGATCACCGGCATGATCAACGGACGCCTGGAAGTCTGTTTGGTAAGGAAGCGTTTCAGATCGGCGCGGATCTTTTCCTGCATCACGCCCCAATCGGTACGTTCTTCCATGGTGGATGTTTCCAGCGTCTTGGCTACAACCAGCCTTGCCGCGTCCAGCACTTCTTTGTTGGTGTCGGAAAGAAATCCGCGACTGACAATTTCCGGCAGCCCTTCACTCTTTCCGGTGTGCTTATCAATGGCGATGATGGGAATGACAAATCCATCTTCGGACATGTGACGGCGATCACGAATTACCAGATCCTCCACTACTTCATCAATCGATCCGGAGTCGATACAGATGCGGCCAACGGTGACGCGATCACCACGGCGGGCACCCTTATCGTCAATGATGACGGTATCGCCGGTGTCCAGAATGAACGAAGCTTCCAGCCCGGAACTTCGGAGGTGTTCGGCTAGTTTGGCGTGCTTGGATAACTGTCGGTATTCGCCATGAACGGGAATAAAATACTTGGGACGAACCAGGTTAAGAATCAGCTTTAGCTCTTCCGAAGAAGCATGGCCCGATACGTGAACTGGTGGATTCATGCTGCCGTAAATCACATCGGCACCGCGGCGGGCCACGTGATTGATCATGCGGTAAATGGCTTTTTCGTTGCCAGGGATAATGCGCGCGCTCAGCACCACAGCATCGCCACGCTCAATCTTCAGGCTCTTGTGATTATCAACCGCTACACGGCTCAAGGCGCTCATCGGTTCGCCCTGCGTACCAGACACCACCACCACCGTCTTGTTGGGCGGATGGTTCATGATGTCTTGTGGACGAAGCAGGATGCCGGTGGGAATGTGTAACAGACCCAGGTCGTGAGCAATCTCCGTCACATTATTCATACTGCGACCAAGGAAGCCGACCTTCTTGCCATTTTCATAGGCTAGGTCCAGAATCATTTGCAGTCGATGAATTGAGGATGAGAAGCAGGAAATGATCACACGCCGATCGGCGCGGATCATAATGTCTTCTATGCGTGGGCGAACAGCTCGTTCACTTTCCGTGTAACCTGGCCGATCCACATTGGTTGAATCAGACAGCAGCAGCAGCACGCCGCGCTTACCGTATTCAGCGAAAGTGTGCAGGTCGAACAGTTCGTTATCGGTGGGGGTCGGGTCCACTTTGAAATCGCCTGTATGGATAACCACACCAAGCGGCGTTTCAATCGCCAAAGCAACAGACGCAACAATGGAGTGGGTGACGCGAATAAACTCCACTTTGAAGGGGCCGATTTCAACTTTATCGCCAGCCTTTACAATACGAAGTTTCGCTTCTTTGAGCATGTCATGCTCTTCCAAACGGCGTTCTACCAGGGCCAGAGTGAATTCAGTCCCATAGACAGGGATATTCACATCGGAGAGCAAAAACGGAATTGCCCCAATGTGATCCTCGTGGCCGTGGGTCAAGAACAGTGCTCGAACCTTTTCTTTATTTTCGATGAGATAGGTGAAGTCGGGGGTGACGATGTCTACACCCATTAACTCAGCATCGGGGAAAGTCATCCCGGCATCGATAACAATGATCTCGTCGTTGTAGCGGAGAGCCATTGAGTTCATTCCGAACTCGCCGAGGCCTCCTAGTGGAATTACTTGTAGTTTGCCTGACGGCATAAATTTAGTGATTTCTTAGGGTAACACTTTGTGCTAATGCACCATGCGGCTTTTGCGATTCATGTAATCCATTAGGAGATATTGACCCAAGGTATCGGGTGTAGTGAAATAAGCTTTGCCCCTGCAGATTTGTGTCACCTGTTGGACGAATTGCACCAAACTATAATCCGTGGCCAGCATGAATGTGTTGATAATAATTCCCTGTCTTTTACAACGATTCACTTCTTCCAAAGTGCGGGAAATCACCAAAGGGTCCATGCCGAACGGATTTTTGTAAATCTGCCCATCATCCAAAGTCAACGCCGATGGCTTGCCGTCGGTGATCATAATAATCTGCCGCATGTCTTTCTTTTCGCGAGCCAGCAGACGTTGCGCAAGAATCAATCCATCACGTGTATTGGTGTAATAAGGCCCAACTTGAATCCGCGCCAAATCGCTGAGCCGAATTTCTTCTGCCGAATCGTGGAACAGAACACAGCGCAACGTATCCCCTGGGAACTGGGTTTTCAACATATGGGCCAATGCCAGCGCCACACGCTTGGCGGGGGTAAACCGATCTTCCCCATAGAGGATCATGGAATGGCTGCAATCCAACAATAGAACAGTTGCACAAGAACTTTGATAATCCGACTGGTGAACATGCAGGTCGCTATATTCGATGTCGAATTTCGACTTAATCCCTTCTCTTCGCAGGGCGGAAAACAGAGTTGCACTTACATCCAGATTCAGAGTGTCGCCGAATTCATATAACTTTGACGTGCCAGAAGTTTCCACACCAGTGGCCACTTCGCGTGTATCGTGAGCCCCGAAACTGGATTTACCCATGGAGCCCAATAGATCCTTGAGCGTTTTGAATCCCAGGAAATCCACAGCCTTATCGGCCACCTCCACTCGAACGCGCGATTCATCCATAGTGCCATCGCCCGTTGCGTCGTCCATGTTCAAATAGCCTTCATCCACCAACTTTTGAACCAGTCGATCAATTACTTTGGAAAGTTGATCGCCATCCATCTTGGCCAATCTGTCAGCGATTTCCTTGGCCTTTTCCGGATCGGGCCAATTAGGGGATTCCAGCGCTCTGGCCAACGCTTCTTTCAGATCCAGCAGCGTGTTTTCAAAGCCTGGATAAAACTGCTTTGAATAGCCACTTTCCAGGAAGAAATCGGCAAGCGCGGCCAACAAGTCCTCGCCAGAAAGGCCCAGATCGTCATCGGTATATTTTTCGTATTTAATCCATTTCACAGTGTGGTCTCCTGATTCTGGAACCTACTGGAACTGCTGCCGCCGACCCTTTGACCCTTCATCTTCCGGTTCGGTACGTTCACGTTTCTTGCGTTGCTCCACCAAAAACCCTTGTTCTTCACTTCGGCTAATACGCCGATGCGCATACAAACCTTCCAACACAAATTCAGCCGAGGATGCACGCATCCCGTACGATGAATTTTCGCCCAAACGGAATGGTCGTAAGCGTTCCATCAGTCCATTGATTTGTGATAACTGTTGGAACATTTCTTCAGACGGTGTCATTTCATCCAGCTTCAACGTACCCCCGAGTTCAAACCATTTCACTACGCTGTTCAGGTTGGCATCCTCAAAATACTTCGTGAAAACGCGACCCACGGCCATGCGCACCAAATCTTTGGCAACCACGTCGCCGCCCTTTAATTCCCCTTCGTATTCCAGTTCAATTTTGCCGGTGATCGCTGGTAAGGCGGAATAAATATCGCCGATGCGCGGCACAGCTTCACCATCACCCAACACCAGTGCGCGGCGCTCCGCATTGGAGAGAACGCTTTCCAGAACTGAAATTGGTAATCTCTGGGAAACACCACTGCGCTTGTCGATGCGCTTATCGTCACGGGCCACGAATGCGATGGTCTCCACAACTTCGCGGATAAAATCAGGGATCTCCACAGGCATGGGCAGAGTGCGATTCGTCCAGGCTTCCTGCGTAGTAACGGCCATGCCTTGTTCCACCGTCACCGGGTAATGAGTGCGAATTTCACTGCCAATGCGATCTTTCAGCGGAGTGATGATTTTCCCACGCGCCGTGTAATCTTCAGGATTGGCGGTGAAGACCATGAGCAGGTCCAAGGGAAGTCTTACCGGAAATCCTTTAATCTGTACATCCCCTTCTTCAAGGATATTGAACAGGCCTACCTGGATTTTTCCAGCCAAGTCTGGCAGTTCATTGATAGCGAAAATGCCACGGTTGGCACGTGGAAGCAGGCCGTAGTGCATTACCAATTCATTGGCAATGTCCTGACCACTGCGGGCAGCTTTAATAGGATCAATGTCGCCGATCATATCGGCAATCGTCACATCGGGCGTGGCTAGTTTTTCCACGTAGCGGTCGACAGGTCGAAGCCAGGCAATGGGAGTTTCCTCACCCTTTTCGGCAAGCAACATCTTTGCGTATTTCGATACGGGTCGCACCGGGTGGTCATGAATTTCCGAACCAGCAACGTAGGGGGTGACTTCATCTAACAAGGAAGTGAGCATGCGCACCAGACGCGTCTTGGCTTGTCCGCGCAGTCCCAGCAGTATGAAATTGTGCTTGGCCAGAACGGCGTTCACTACTTGCGGTACGACAGAATCTTCGTACCCGATAATTCCAGGAAACAGTTCCGTACCCGCCTGCAATTTAACGATCAGGTTTTGACGAATCTCATCCTTCACTGTGCGTTCAACGGCGCATTGATTCCAGTAAGGGCTAGCGCGAAGCTCTCCAAGGGTCTTGGGCAAATCTTGATTGGCAAGCGGCATATTTTTATTATCCACTTTCAAACCTCTCCGTTGCTCCCCAAGCTTGTGGTATGTTTTCCCTCAATGGTTCGTGAACTTCCCGACGTGGAATACCAGCGCTATTGGCGCAGGCTGCAACAGATTGGATTGAATGCCTATGAAGCTCGTTCCTATTTGGTGCTGATTGGGCATGCCCGATTCAAAGCCCTGGAACTAGCGGCCCGCGCCCATGTGCCCCGGCAGAAAATTTATGAAGTACTGGATTCTTTGGTGGATAAAGGTTTCGCACGCGTAGTGCAGGAAAAGACGAAACTGTTTTCCGCCGTAGAACCTTCGCTGGCAATTCCTTCCTACTTCGAACGGCTTCGCCAGGCGACGGAGCAGGAACTTTCGGAAAAATCCAGACTGGGCGGCAACCTGGTTGAAGATTTGATGAAGACGTATGCGGAGGGGCAAGGTGGTCGTGGCACTTTGGACTTTCTTCGTATTGTCAACGAGCCTTCACAAACCGCTGCGTCCTACCGGGACATGATTCAGGAAGTTCATCGGGATTATTTAGAGTTTTCCCGTGCTCCTTATGCTGTTGATCCGTTGGACGAACAATTGGTGAAAACCGCCCGCTCGCGTGGAGTTCGCTGCCGTTTATTGCTTGAGTCCGGCACTGTGGATACGGATCATCGCAAACGGTTAGAAGAATACGTTGCGTTGGGAATTGAAGTGCGTCAGGCAAAATCGTTGCCCATGAAACTGGCCGTTTTTGATGGAATGAAGGGGATGATCGCGCTACTGGATCCAGTGATTACCAGACCCACTTGGACCGCTGTTGTGTTCGATCACGAAGGCATGGGGGAAGCGATGGTGGGCCTGTTTGAAGACTATTGGAGCAAGGCAGTGGTGCTGAAGGGAGGGTAACTAAGCCCCTTCTTTGCGCACCTGGTCACGACGCTGGGTGCGTAATTCGCGGACAGCATAAATGCGCCGACCTTGGCTTTCAAAATACACGCGAATCAATACTTCGCCCAGCAATCCAGTGGTGAACATCATCAAACCGGCTAACAGCAATAAAGCGCCTGCCACCATTAGCGGACCATGGTCATTCACCAGGTCATATCCCATCAGCTTGTATCCCAGCAAGTAGGTGAGAATCATGCCACCAAATCCAGTTCCTATCAGACCTAACTTTCCGAAGAAGTGCATGGGCCGTGTGAAGTAGGTGAGCAAGAAACGGATGGTCAAAAGGTCAAACAGAACCCGAAAGGTGCGCCCCAGGCCATAGTGCGATTTGCCACTGCCTCTGGGAACATTTTTGATGGGTACTTCCACAATGCGTGCACCGTAGAAACTGGCTAGCGCGGGAATAAACCGATGGAGTTCACCATATAAATTGATATCTTTTAGAACCTCGGCTCGATACGCTTTGAAGGTTGTCCCAAAATCATGCAACTGAACCCCGGATACTTTGGACATCAGCCAATTGGCAATGCGTGAGGGAAATTTACGAGTCACCGCGTTGTCAATCCGATTCTTGCGCCAGCCACTGGCGATGTCCCAGCCTTCGTCGATTTTCGCCAGTAGCAACGGAATGTCTTCCGGTTCATGCTGCAGGTCACCATCCAGAGAAATAATAATGGTCCCAGCCGCTTCGTCAAACCCGGCGGCAAGTGCTGCCGTCTGTCCAAAATTACGACGCAGCCTGATTACTTTCAGGCGCGCATCGGTCTCTACCAGATTGGCAAGTAAGTCAAAACTCTTGTCGGTTGAGGCGTCATCCACAAAGATAATTTCATAGGGTCGCTGAATTTGCTCCATAACGATTGTGAGCCGGTCATACAAGGGCAAAATTGCAGGCTCTTCGTTGTGGATGGGAATTACAATGGACAACATGGTGTTACCCATTAGTTTACTCCCGATGCCGCTATAGTGCTAAAATGAAATTTCGCTCTTGCTCTTCTGCACTAGCGGCTTTGGGACCCGTAGCTCAGTTGGTTAGAGCGCTTCCCTGACACGGAAGAGGTCGGTAGTTCGAGTCTACTCGGGTCCACCATTTCAATCTAAAACAGGCGGCTTCACTCTAAAACAGGCTTTAACCGCTCAAAACATTGCCGCGCGATTCGCACGGGATTGTAATCTGTTTTGGAATGGATTTGCGAACTTACTTCGACCACTATCCAACCACGGTATCCCAGTTTTTTCAACATCCGGAAATGCTCTTTGTAGTCCAGCCGTCCATCGCCAACAATTAAGAAACGAGGATTCGCAGCGGTTCCTGCAGCGTCTTTTACGTGGACGAATCGGGTGAAGGGGATTAGCTGTTTCATGGTTAACTGCGGGTCCAGACCCATCAATTGAAAGTGACTGTAATCGTAGGTCAACTTCAAGTAAGGGCTGTTTACTTTTTTGTAAAGCCACAACAGTTTTTCTGGCGTGTCTACAGCAGCTCCCACATGCGCTTTCACGCACAACACCACTTTACGACGTTCCATCACACCGGCCCATTCCATGATCCTGTCAGCAATGCGTTCCTTGCCAAGTGCCCAATCAGCAGGCTTGCCACCCAACACTGTTTCCACAACCGGAGGGTTGGCGGGATTCATGGCCAGGCTCAAATTGGCGGCCTGCCGCAGCCTGCCCAGTTGGATGCGTTGCTCTTCGGGCGTCACAACTGCCGAAAACTTTTCCATGAAGGAAGCTATTTCCATTCGAGTTGCTGCCAGCGCATCGATCAACGCACCATGACCGGTTGGACAACCATCCAGAAGGCAAACTTCCACACCCTGATAGCCGATTTCCTTGCAGATCTGAATAGATTCTTTCAGAGGCATAGATTTCATTCCATACAGGCTGAAGGCCAGTTGCAGTGCCGGTTTAGTGGTGGCAGTTGCCGCGCCAAGTAAAAGATTCCGTCTAGTGATCATGAGTTAGAAGTGCAGTTGGATCGATGCGACGATGATCCCCAGTTCCCTGGGATCAACCGTGCCCGCCGCAAGGCAACGGGAAAGTTGAAAGTGCAATGGCTGTGCCGTTGTTCCAATCGGTAACGCACGGACATACTGAAATTCCCCTTCATATGAAAATGTTTCCGGTTCCAAAACAACGCCGCCAATTTCAGCCGTAAGCGTAACGGGCCTTCCGTTTTCCATCACTACGGTTGGGACGTAAATTTCAAGAGCGATCTTCTTAGCTCGGCGAGCTTCTACTGGGATGGCCACACTAAATCGCCCGGCAGTCCAGCGCCAACCATTGCCTTCATCGGCGTGCCAGCCTTCCAGCAATTCCACATTGCTCATCTCAAACTTGCTGCGAAGTAAAAGGAACGCACGTTCATCGCGCTCCATGCTGTTGGGGTCGGATTCAGTGCTGCCGAAGGTGCGAAACGCCAATACCTGCCAGCCAGCGCGTTCCACCAATCGGCGCAATGCTGATTCGGAAAAAATCCAGTAGTTACTGCGATCCTGATTCAGTTCATGCGTTCCCAACAAGTAGGCCAGGGCATCGTTTTCCAGTAGGATTCCCGAAGGTGAAATGCGGGCCACGCGTGTGCTGACAAACAAATACTTCACTTGCCGCGCCAACTTCTCCAAAGCATAGAATGGATTTTTCAGGTGGTAGAGAATACCCAGGAAAAATGCCAGCTCAAACTTTCCATCGGGCAGACGAAAGTTTGTGTCGATGTCTGTATCCCGGATCTCCACTTTTGAACTGAAATGAGCTTTCAGAGCCCTGATTCCGCGCATTTCGTTGGCGTTGGTAAGAGCATGGTCAATGGCCGCCACCTCACAACCCAACTCTTCCAGAAAGAAGGACCAATCGCCATCGGCAGCACCAATATCCAGCACTCGATGGCCTTCCCCAATCAGCGAAAAAACAGCCCGTGTTTCCCCTTCCAGGAGTTGGTGAATGTGTTCAATGTTCGCCAGCGAATCGTAGGGATACCATGGAAAATCCACAGGCAGTTGCTTCTTCACAGCTTGTAAACGGGCGTGAAATTCTACAGCTCGAATGCGAACTTCTTCCAGATTCATTACCAACTAGAGTATCGAATCCGGTGGCTTATCTTTGGCAGCTAATAACGATTGCAGCAACCCACCACCACCCATCAATGTGAGTCTGGCAGATCCATCCACCACTTTTTGCGTTTCCAGAATTTCGAACAAAGCCTTCACCACTTCCGGCTGCTTGGCGATTTCCCGCAGTGCGGCCCCCAGCGTACTGGGGCGGATGGCCGATGCCCTGCCAAATTCAATGGACGCTTCGCGCTCTGCTGAACTGGTAATTACGCTCACCTGATTTGCACCCGCCTGTTTAATGGCCGAGGTGACCTGCCGCAGCCGGTTGACCACTTTTTCCTCAATCTGGCGGATCATGTCTTTGTCTCGGAAATGCACTTTTCGAATGTAGACCGATCCCAGTTGATAGCCCCATTCGTTGGAACGTGGCGATACTTCGTCGCGCACTGTCTGGCTCATTTTGTGCCGCGTGCCTAACATTTCGCCCAGCGGCATATTGCTCAAACAGCGCACGGTGGCATTGCTGACGTTGGCGCGCAAGGAACCGCGCGGGTCGGTGTTCTTGAACAGGTAGGCCACCGGATCACTGACCCACATTTCATACCAGATGCCAATTCCCATGGGCGCGCCTTCTTCTGAATTCACCGGTTCGCTGCGGCGGTATTCCTGATCAAGGCGCCTGTCAATGACGTAACATTTGCCCAGCAGATTTACGATCAGCGCGGCTGGTCCCAAGTCGAAAAGCAGAAAGTGCAAGCCCGGTTCATCAATTACTTTCAGCACTTTTCCGAACAGGACAAAAACACGGCACTGCCGCTCTTCCACAATCGTATAAAAACCAAACAATTTTACGATTCCCAGAAAAATGGGAATGCCAAACATCATCATCAGAAAAGTGACTACAACGGTGGGTAGAAGTTCCATGATCATCGCGGCACCTCCAGGTAAAATTCCTTGGCTTTGTCGTAAAGTCGCAGCCGGACAGTTCGCAAGTAAGCTGCCAGCACATGAGGCCCAGATGCGTAAAGCGTTGTAAGTTCTGCAGCCAGTAGCTTCACTGGTTCCACTTCAGCCTCAGCCTTGAGCGTGGCGATTTCCACCGCCCGCTTGGATTGCACAATCTTCTGATCAGCACCGGCCTGGGCCAAGCTGATATCGCTGGACACATGATTATGCGCCGTATTGATGGCCGCTAAAGCGGAATCCACTTCCGGCGGCGGATCAATGCCGGTAATCAACGAAGCGTCCAAGACAACGCCATATCTTGCCGACGTGGACCGGCATTCCAGATCCATATATTCATTCAGATCGCGCAGATTCTTGCGCAGGTCGTTGATGGAAACGCCGGTCACTTCACTGCCCGGCAAGTCCCCCGGATCGGTTCCCCGTTTGGCTTCAAAGTTCGCGATCCGCTGCCGCAGCACAGAAACGAAATATCCCATTACGTGAACAATGGGCTGCTTAATTCCAAAGAGGTAGGCATAAAGATTCGCTTCGCTCACCCGGAAGCGGATTTGACCGGTTAGCCCGGTGTTCAACTGATCTTTAGTCACGGCATCGAGCTTGGTGCCGTTGCTATTGGCAGCGGGATCTTCCGGGTCAAGCGCCATATCGGTGGTGGATGTGGCTATGGAAACTTTGTAAATTCTTTCCCATGGCATTTTGAAATACGGGCCACCAGGGCCAATCACGCGTACTTGGGGATAGGCATAGCGGGCTTTTTCCTCTTCGCGTAGAAAAGCGGCAATGGGGTCGTCCAGTGTCGTGCGTCCATCCAAGCGCTCCGCGCGGCCAAAAACAGTTTTTACCGCGCGCTCATTTTGATCGACAGTGTAAACACCCATCACCAAAACGCGCACCACAAACCACAACATTGCGCCAATCAGCAGCCCTATAAAAGTTTCCATAGCTTTTGAAGTATAGCTGAACTCTTTGAGTCTTTTGGCCTTCCTGTGGCATCATTGCTGTTATGAGAAACCTTTTATTCATGGGAGCCTTATTAATGACACCAATGCTCCAAGCCGAATCGGTTCACGATTTTACTCTAAAAACGATTGACGGGTCAGGCATGCCCCTTTCTGCTTACAAAGGCAAAGTGATGTTGGTAGTGAACACTGCCAGCCAGTGCGGCTACACGCCGCAGTATACGGGATTGGAAGCTGTTTCCAACAAGTTTAAGGATCGTGGTCTGGTTGTTTTGGGCGTCCCGGCCAACAACTTTGGTGGTCAGGAACCAGGTACCAACGAAGAGATTAAAACTTTCTGTACGCGTAATTACAAAGTGACGTTTCCTATGGCATCTAAAGTATCTGTCAAAGGTGGGGATGAAGCACCTTTGTTCAAATATTTGAGCTCGGTTTCCGGCGCTCCCAAGTGGAACTTCACCAAGTATTTGGTGGGCCGTGATGGCAAAGTGATCAAGCGTTTTGATTCTGGCGTAGCACCGGAATCGGCTGAGTTGACAAGCGCGATTGAAGCGGCTTTGAAGTAGGTTTATAAATCCGCGATGCATTGAGCATCAGCCCTTTACGATTGTCGAAGGGGTCTGCAATGCATCGCGCCGCAATCACCGGGTTAGCCGTCAAGTGGCCAAACTCCTGGTACACATTGGCGAACATGGTCACTTCCATAAAGCCTGTAGGATCTGCCAACGTAACAAACTTCATCGGTCCAGCGGGAGTGGGATGGATTCGATCCGCCACAACAGCGCCAGCCACCTCAAATTCCCTATAAAAATAACGATCTGGATGATGCAGTAATTCCGCAGCCGGGGTATACCGGGACCAATCCAACCCCGGTGCATAAAAATCTAATGGATGGCAGCTCACCGGAAATCCAAACAGTTCCTGCTCCCAACGCGCCTGTAGTGTTTCCTTGGCCTCAGGAGCTTCATCTTCCATGGTTGGCATATCGGGTTCAAACAGTGTGGGCGCAGCTCCGCGCATGGCTTCTAACCGCGATAAACGCCAGAACAATCTACCACGTGGTTCCAGAAAACAATCCAACGCGCCGATCTTCAACAACGCAACCCATTCATCCCGCTGCGGTTTTGCACGACGGAAAAAATCACCAGCATCGGTGAACGGACGTCCCGCGGCAATCCGTTCCACCGTGGCCGTATTCAGCCCTTTTACCTGGTCCAGTGGCAGCCGTACTTTTCTCCCACGCACCTGAAACCGAAGCGGGTCTGACGTTGCTACTTCCGGTGCCAGAAATTGGGCACCAGCGCGCAAGGCCTCCAGCACATAAACGATGGGCGAATAAAATCCCCGCCTGTTGGAAAGCACAGAAGCCAGGTACTCAATTGGATAGCGGACCTTGATCCATGCCGCTTGAAACGCTTCCACTGCATACGCCGCAGAGTGGGCCTTGTTGAACATATACCCGGCGAACTCACGCAGTTGTTCCCAAACCTTTTCCACCTCCTGCGCCGTGTGTCCACGGGCCAGCCCACATTGGCGAAACTCTTCCCCTAATGCGTTGATCTTGGCGTGATCTTTGTTCTTCACCAGCGCACGACGCAGCAAGTCGGCCTTGCCCCAAGGCAATCCGGCAAAGCCATTGGCCACCAGCAAAATATGTTCCTCATACACCAGCAACCCAAAAGTTTCCTGCAGCGCCGGTTCCAGCGAAGGATGGGCGTAGGTCACTGGTTCCAACCCTTGCAGCCGACGGGCGTAGGAACGTTTACGACCTTCATTAGCCGCACCTGGACGAATCACCGATTCAAGGGCCGTTAAGCAATCAATATCATGGCAACCCGTCATCACCAACAGCCCGTGCATATTGGGCGATTCAATGTGGAACACTCCGCGGGCATCGCCTTTGGATATGGAATCCCAGGTGGCCTGGTCGGTTTCATCAATGGTTTCCAGGTCGATTTTTTCCCTACGATTGGTTTGCACGTTGGCTACGGAATCGCGCAGTACGCTTAAGCCCGCCTGCCCCAGCAGATCCATTTTCAGCAGACCCAGTTCTTCCACATCGTCCATGGCGTAGTGGGTGGTCAGAATCCCTTTGGCGCTGCGGAACAAGGGCATCATCTGGGTAATTGGACGGGCACTGATGACCAGGCCGCAAGGGTGCATGGTGAAGTGGCGGGGCACACCATCGAACTGCGGGGCCATGGCCAAAATAGTTCTCCAGGGTTCCTGATCGTACGGCAGATGGCGGCATTCGGGCGATTGACGAATCACATCCATCCCCCCGCCTTCGCCAGTGAATCGGGACAAGGGCAGATGTTCCGTAAAGCGCCGCACTTCGCGTTCCGGAATGCCGTAAACCTTGGCAATATCGGCCACTGCTGCGCGACCTTGAAAGGTGTTGAACGCTCCAATCATGGCCGCTTTATCACGGCCATAGCGATTGAAAACGTATTCCATCACATCGTCACGACGGTCCCAGGGCAGGTCTAAATCAATATCTGCCAGTTTTTGGAACGACATGCGCTCGCGGTTCAGAAACCGTTCAAATAATAAATTAAAGCGGATGGGGCAAACATTCCCAATGCGCAAGGCATAACAGACCAGGCTGCCAGCGGCACTGCCACGGGCTAGCGTGGCAATCCCCTGCGTGCCGCACCAGCGTACGATATCGGCAAAAATCAAAAAATATTCCGCGTAGCCAACTTCTTCGATGATGGCTAATTCGCGATCCAGCCGTTCCCACGGAGGATTATTTTTATAGCGACTGATCAACCCTTCGCGGCTCATGCGTCGCAGCATGGCCATGGGCGTTTCCCCATCCACACTGTCAAACGGTGGAAAGATAATATCGCCCAGAGGAAATTCAAATTGGCAGCGTTCGGCAATCAGTCGCGTATTGGCCAAGGCCTGTGGCAGTGCCCCAAACTGCGCCACCATTTCCTGAGGCGAATGGAAATGATAATGCCCGGCGGGCAACTTGGCCGAATGCGGCTGACCCAACATGGTGAGCGTGCGCATGGCCGATAGAATGTCGTACCGCAGCCGATCAGAACGATGACGGTAATGGGCGTCGCTAGTGGCGACAATGGGCAGGCGCATACGCCTTGCCGCAGCCACCGCCCAACGGGAATGGGCCAGATCTGCTTCGTTGTGTGGCGAAATTTCCACGGCCAGATTCCGACCATAGATTTCGTGAATATCTTTCAGATACTGTTCGCCATAACCACTTCGCGATCCCCATAGACAGATCAATCCACCGGCATAGCGCCCCATATTTTCCGCCGTCACGCCATCGGGGCAATCAATGCGGGTAGACAGTAATTGGCATAGATTGGCATACCCCTGTTCGTTTTCCACCAGCAAGACGATGGTTCGGCCACCGGCCATGGTCACTTCGCTGCCAATGATGGGGCGAACCCCCACGGCTCGGGCTTTTTTATAAAATTGCACAGCACCAGCCACGGTATCGCGGTCTGTAATGGCAGCTACTGGCATTCCGGTGGACAAGGCGGTGGCCACCAGGTCATCGACGGACATTGTCCCGTCAAGAATGGAGTAAACGGTGTGGTTGCGAAGCGCGATATAGTCAGACATGGCCAGTAGTGTAAAAGATTACACTATTCCGGTAAACAGAGCAAGCAACCGCCGCAACTCATTCAAAATAGTGTGGACTCAGCACGTCCGGTTGAGGAAGAATGGAAGGAAACAAAATGCCCCTCACTCGCAGAACCGCTGTTGCCATAACGCTAGCTTCGCTGGCTGGTTGCTCAAAGACCCTGCCTCCTCCAGAAAAGCCCAAGATCATTAAGGAATCCTTCGGGAAACTACCCGATGGCCAGGATGTGGAAATCTACACCCTGTCCAACAAGAATGGCGTGGAAGTAAGAATCATGACTTATGGCGGCGTGGTTGTCTCTCTACGAACTCCTGACCGCAAGGCAACGTTGGACGACATTGTGTTGGGCTTTGATCGCATTGAAGACTATTTGAAGGAAAATCCATTTTTTGGAGCCTTGGTTGGTCGCTATGGAAATCGCATTGCAAAGGGCAAGTTTAGGCTGGGGGGAAAGCAGTACACCCTGGCCGTGAACAATGGCGAAAATCATTTGCATGGCGGATTGAAAGGCTTCGACAAGGCATTGTGGACCGCTAAACCATTGGATACAACAGCCGGAGTAGGCGTGGAACTGACCCATACCAGCCCAGATGGGGAAGAAGGATATCCGGGGACGTTGCAGGTTACCGTGACTTACACCCTTACCGATCAAAACGAAGTGAAGATCGATTATTTGGCCACCACCGATAAAGAAACAGTAGTGAATCTTACCAACCATTCCTATTTCAATTTGCGTGGCGCTGGGGAGGGGGAAATCATTTCCACAGAACTGACGATTAACGCCGATAAATTTACGCCAGTCGATAAAGGGTTGATTCCCACTGGCGAAATGCGGCCCGTAAAAGGCACTCCTTTCGATTTCACAAAGCCCAAGCCAATTGGCCAGAATATCTACGATGAGTCCGATGAGCAGATTAAATTCGGTGGCGGGTACGATCACAATTTTGTATTGAACAAGGGTGCCGGCGGGTTGACGAAAGCCGCTGAAGCCTACGATTCTAAAACAGGTCGAGTTCTGGAAGTGTTCACCACGGAACCAGGGGTCCAATTTTATACTGGTAACTTTTTGGATGGGAAGCTTTACGGGAAGGGCAACAAGGCGTACAACAAACGATTCGCATTTTGTTTAGAGACCCAGCACTATCCTGATTCCCCAAACAAGCCGGAGTTCCCGACCACTACCTTGCGTCCTGGGGAAAAGTATCAATCCCAAACCACGTGGAAATTCTCAGCCAGGTAGGATAACTGGATCTTGTGTTATCAGCGTGCATCGGCACCCATCAGCGGCCATTAATCTGGGCCGCCGATGGACGCTGATAACAACAATTACACTAAGCCTTTCAGTAGCCGCACGCCCATGGCCATATCGGCAAGGCGTTCCTGCTGATTCTCCACTTCCCGTTCCACATTCATCGAACCAGTGAACCCAATTTCTTTCAACTTCGCTACGAACTGCGGCATTCCCACTGCACCTTGGCCCAAAGGTCGCTCCGTGCCTAACGCACCGGGCTTTCCAGTGGGAGGCCAATCGCCGTCTTTCGCGTGAACCGACATTACATGTTTGCCCAAAACGCCTAACGCCTCAATGGGATCTCCGGTGCCATAAAGAATCATGTTGGCTGGATCAAAATTGATACCCAGGTTAGGACGATCAATGTCCTTGAAAAATTCCAGTAACACTGCCGCCGGTTCCTGACCCGTTTCCAGAACAAAACTCTGCCCATTGCTGGCACAATGATCGCAAATGCGCCGAACCAGTTCGCGAACCGCAATATAGTTGGGATTCGTTTTATCTTCAGGAACAAAACCAGCATGACAGCCCACGCTTTTTACTCCAAGTGCCGCCCCAAAATCAGCTACCGCAATGGTCCGGGCTTCTCTTTCTGCGCGCGTTGCTTCGGGGATGAAACCCACGGTACGTTCCACCGTCGGGATATCGGCATAGTCCTCGCCAGTGTAGGCGCAGAACACTGTACCCAAAGTAAACAGCTGCTGTTCCAGATCGGCTTTCCAGCCTGATGACGCGCCAGCAAGTGGGTAATCACCACCAACGCCCAGTTGGCCGCAGTGCGCTCCCATAGCTTTCATTTCAGCCAGTGAATCGCGACCGGCCCACATCATAACGCCAACTTCTAAAGTATTCATTTGCAATTTCCCTCTTCTTGAATCAAGTCATACCCGGAACGGTAGCCGATCTCCGCCACGTGCCCGGGAAACTTCCAATAATCTTGCCAGCGCTACCGCCATTGCCGATTGTTCTGGCGCGCAAACCACTGGCCAACGATTGTGTTGGCAACAATCGACGAAGTACTCCAGCTCCGCCTGATAACCGTCGGTGGCAGGTTCCGCCAAAACTTCTACTTCACCGTCCGCCTTATAGAGTGTTGGTGGACGTCCTGCAGAACTGTATTCCACAGTGCCGCCGTCCGCTGAAACTGTGTATTCCATGGAGAATGGGTAGGACTTACGATGATGCCATCCGCCGCTAATCACCACGTCGCTAATGCCGTCATATTCCAGCGAAGCCGTTAGCGTATCCATGCCCCCTTCCAAGTTCACGTAACCTTGCGCAGAAACTGATTTCGGGGGACCAAACAGGTGCAGACACATGTCCACATCGTGGATCAACAGGTCGAAAACTCCACCCCCACTTTTCGCCGGATCAAAGGCCCATTTCCCCCAGGCGGGAGCAGCACATCGGCGACGGAACAGCGCAGTACGAACTTGCCCCAATCCACCGTTTTGCAATTGATCACGAAGCACCGTGTACGCCGGGAAGAAACGAAGTACTTGGGCCACCATCAATACACGATTGCTGGTCTTAGCCTCATGGATCATGGTTTGGCATTGGGATGCGTCCAGCGCCATCGGTTTCTCTACAAAGACGTGTTTGCCGACACGGAGCGCGGCAATCGCAACAGGGGCATGCTGGTCGCTGGGAAGACAAAGATCCAGCGCGTCCAGTTCTGGATCGGCAATGGCTTCGGCCACCGACCGGTACTTGCGCACTTGCGAAAAATCCAGCTTTTCACCAGGACCACCCAGATTCCCCTGAATCCCGCTAAGGTCACCGGAAAGCTTCCCTTCATCGCTACTGACCACCGCCGCGAGTTCAGCCCCGGGAATGTTTCGCAACGCCTTTAGATGCATGCTGCCCATAAATCCCAGGCCAGCCACACCGATCTTAATTTTCCGCATCTCTAAAAGAATACGCTGACGGCAAGTGCTGACGCCAGTTCACAAATGATATAAAGGTCAAACCATGTTGCGATCCATTCTGTTGTGCTCACTTGCCCTTCCCATTTGGGGAGCCTCCACCGTCTCTATTCTCACCACCGATCACCGGATGATGGATGGACAAGTCTCGTCTAAGAAAATAAGCGTCCGTGTTGGGGGCCAAGTGCGGGACTTGCCCTGGGAACGAATTCTGTCCATACACAACGCAACAGCGGCATCGGCCATGGAAACTGAACATATCAACAAATCCATACAGGCACTGCAAGGAAGTGACCGTAAGGAGCACGATCTGGCCGTTGAAGCACTCAGCAATATGGGCATGATTGTGATGGCGCCTTTATTGAAAGCTTACAAAGACACCGATCAGCACGAACCCAAGCCACTGTATCGCTTGTTTGACCGCATTATGCCCACCGGTGCTGACTCCATGGATCGCACATTATCGGTGATCCGGCTGGTTGGTGGGGAAGTGCTGCGAGGCAGCCTTGTCGATGCCAAGATTCAATTAGCAGCCGGGGCAGTGGACACTGTCCAAATTCGCCGATTAGCGGTGCAGCAAAAAATGGTCATAAAACATTTCGATATTCACTCCCTGCGTCATTCCACGCAAATTGAATATCTGGATTCCG
This sequence comes from Acidobacteriota bacterium, assembly GCA_025352795.1. Lineage (GTDB taxonomy): Bacteria > Acidobacteriota > Terriglobia > Bryobacterales > Bryobacteraceae > JANXSF01. The sequence continues at coordinate 11,551 of JANXSF010000102.1, read as the reverse complement.
GGGTTATGCTCTCCAGCGGGTCAACCGTGACTTCAAAGGCGCTGGGCGTGGTCCGGCTCAGTTGGGAAACGGATAGTTGGGCATCGGACGCCGATGGCATAAAAGTTCCCGGTGCCCCCAGTTACAAAACCAATCTGGTGGATGGATTCCCATTTGGTGCGATGGTTGGGCGTGTCGGTGCAGGGGGTGATATTTGGCTGGCTGGTGCCAATTTGAGCAAAACGAATCTGCCATTCGGAAGGCTCTACTTTGCCGTGAACGACAACAAACACTGGCAAAATAACATCGGCGGCTTTCGTGTGGAATTGCGCGTAACCAACGGATACGATCTGGGCGATCCACAATAGCTGTGGGACCTGCTACTTGCCAGCGGGCGACAAAACTAAAATATCTCCACCCTTCAAGTTCTGGAATGGAAGCAGAAAACTGCGTCCCGCCAAATAGCTTTCCCACTGGTCTTTGTAGTGGGGGGACAATAGCTGTCCAGATTGCCCAATGGTAATGTTTTCCAGCGAAATATCCCATTCTGACAAATCGGCCACAAACCGCATGGACGGACCCAGTCTGCGCGATGTCTGCTTCACCGTTGTGCTGGAACCACGCATAGGCGTAGTGGAAGTGTTGATAAAGTCATTGGCGAATCCCAACCGGTTCAACATGGGAATACGGCTTAACACAGGGTGAACAATGGCCATTTCGGTGTAGCGGCCATAATCCCATTTGTTCACATTTGGCCCCTGTATCCGCTGACCTTCTTCAATTGCGTCGACGAATACCCGGATCAGCAACTGGTCCCAATCGGGGAACCATTCGCTGGGTCTTTCCCGCAGCAGGTGCTCCATTACAGCCGGGGCAATCTGAAATTCATAGCCAGTGCCTTTGCCCGGCGATGCCCGCTCGGCTACCGCCTTTCGCAAATGCTGGAACAGGAACGTGACAATGAGCGGAGCTGGTTTACCTTCCACCATCTGGCCATCCCACTCCTTCAAAAGCCGCACCGCATCCTGCAGCGCGGGATTGGTGGCCTGTCGCTTTTCCACAGCGGCTACGGCTTGTTGTCCAAGAAAATAGGAGAACGAAGAATAGACGTCGGTCTGAATGCCAAGCATCTCCTCCGGCTTCCATCCTTTCTTTGATCCAAGCCGCATTTCAATTTGATGACTGCGGTAATACGGCGCAAAATTTCCGTTCACGTGATAGGGCGTATCGTCGGGAAAAGGGTTCTGATTGGAACTTACGATCATCCCCGATTTGGGGTTGAAGGCTTGCGGCAAATCCTCGAATGGGATAATTCCTTCCCATTCATTTTCGCCACTCGGCCCATCCACTGGAATGCTTCCATCAAAGCTACGGCGCACAGGCAACATGCCAGCCACTTGAAAACCAATATTTCCCCCCGTATCGGCATAAATAAAATTCATGCCAGGACCGGTGTAATCCCGCAGTGCCGATTCAAAATCTGTCCAGTTGACAGCTTGATTGATTTGAAGGAAAGAAAGTCGGAACGAAGGCTGTTCGCCAGCCATCCAGCGCAGCGAATATTGCCGGTTAGGTTCGTTCAAAACAATAGGCCCATGCACAGTAGATTGCTGCAGTAACTCAAAGGTTCGAGCACCCTTCACCCGGATTAGTTCCGTTTCCGTACGAAGCGGTAACTGCTTTCCCCGGAACTCATAGGCATTCTGACCGATGAGTTTTTCGGAATATAAGTCCAACACGTCGTAATGCAAATTCACCATGCCCCAGGCGATCTTTTCGTTATGGCCGACAATGATTCCAGGCACACCGGGGATAGAGGCTCCGATCACGTTCAAATTTGGGGCTTGCAGATGGGCCGTGTACCACAAACTGGGAAAGCTCCATTCCAAATGCGGATCGCTGGCCAGAATAGGCTTGCCCGATGCGGTGTGGCTACCACTTAAGGCCCAGGCGTTGGAGCCGGGATGGGTTTCGTCCCCCGTACGTGCGGGGAACAACTGGTTCACTTTTAGTGGATCTCCGCCGTCTAACATGGCATGTTTGGCTAAGTCCGATTTATAGGAGTTGGTCATCGATTTATACATCATCAATCCGATGGCCAAGGTATCTGTAATGCGCCATGGGCGTGGGTCGTAGCGCAGGACAGTAAATTCAATGGGCAGGTTGTGTTGATTCTTTTCTATGAAATAATTAACACCGCGGGCATAAACGGACAAGGCCCGACGGTCGGAATCGGTAAGCTGAAGGGCCTGATCCATGGCAATGCGGGCAATACGGAATTGCCGGGATTCGCGATCATTTTCAAGCGCTGCCGGTCCCACCACTTCCGCCAGTTCACCGTTGGCGGCGCGTCGTAGAAAATCCATTTGCCAAAGGCGATCTTGAGCGGTGACAAAACCTTGGGCAAAAAAGATATCGTCAAGGTTGGCCGCTTCCATGTGCGGAACGCCCAATTTGTCGCGACGAACGGTGACGCGGTCTGTAGTTGTGGCAAGAATCGTGCCTGTGGTTTGAGCCAGTGGTTGCCACAAAACCCAATAAAGAGCAGCAGCCAGCACCAATAAGCTGGCAGCGATGGCATAATTAACGTACTTGAGGAACCGGTCCATTAACCGGCATTGTAGCTCGAATCGAAAACACTATGTCAAATGCGGCGGTGGTCGAAGTAAATTATCTGTACCGATTTCTGCTTTTGGGCGGCATCATCGGACTGAATGGATTTCTGGCTGGGGCGGAAGTTGCTTTACTGTCATCGCGCAGACCACGGCTGGTGGCCATGGCCGAAGAAGGCAACAGCGGTGCCAAAGTAGCGTTGCAACTTCTCGAAAATCCAGAAAGGCTGTTATCCGTCATCCAGTTTGGGGTCACTTTACTTAGCCTCATTCTTGGTTCGGTGGGAGAAGGGACCATTCACCAGTTTCTGTTGCTTGCGTTTCACCCCTGGATCACCCCTTCGACAATTGCATTCATTGACCAGGGCACTTTTTTTGCCGCCTTTCTGTTGATGGCGTTTCCACACGTTGTGCTGGGTGAAGTGGTTCCCAAGAATGTGGGCTTGGAACGGGCCGAAAGGTTGGCAGCACTGTCCGCCCCAGTTCTTTTGTTTTTGAGCCGATTGTGTGCCCCGTTCGTGGCGGTGATTGAGAAGACTTCAGCCTACATTTCCCGATTGGCTGGCGTGCAAGGGGCTACTCATGCCGGAGGCCATTCGGTTGAGGAACTGAAGTTCATTATCTCTTCAGTGAAAACGCAGGGCAACCTTCGCCCGTTTGAAGAAGAGGCCATGCGCCACCTGCTGGAGCTCAAGGATCTGTCCGCGAGACAGATCATGGTGCCTCGCAATCAGTTTGTTTCGGTGCCTATGGATGCAGCCTTAAACTACGTTCTACTAATCTTCAACGAGCATCAATTTTCGCGCTTGCTGGTATACCAGGACAGCCCTGAACACATTGTGGGGATTATTCACCTGAAAGATCTGGTTAGAGTGTGGCTGGAACGTCGAGCGGCGCATGATGTCCGCAAACCAGTAGCCGCTTTTCGATTAAAGCAAATTATGCGAAAGCCGTTGGAAGTACCTGAAACTAAAAATATTTCTGAACTCATCGACGAGTTCAGAACTCATCATGCTCATTTGACTTTAGTGGTCGACGAATTCGGGACAGTGACCGGGTTGGTAACGCTGGAGGATGTGCTGGAGCAGGTGTTCGGCGAAATTGAAGATGAACATGATGTTATGCGTACTAAACCTAAGGAAGGAGATGTGTTAACCGTTGAAGGAAGCATAACAATTCGAGACTTGGCGACTCAATATAATATTGAACTTCCGGCTGAAGCTGGGTTTGAGACCCTGGCTGGATTCCTTCTATTTCACTTGGGCTACATTCCAAAGCCAGGAGTTTTGATAGAGCATATGAATCACCGCTTCACGGTAATTGAGATGGAGCGAAATCGTATTGTACGGATTAGGATTGAGGCTTTGCAATCGCAATCGCCGATGTCTGTTTCCTGATGCCAACCAGCGGAATATCTATCGATTCGATTTCAACCTTCAGATCGTCTATCCTATGAGCTACCGGTTTGAGTTCTCTTTCCATAATTATTCCCGCTTACAACGAGGAAATGCGGCTTCCCACCACCATTCAAAAATTGGATGCCTATCTCTTGCGCCATCCCTGGGATTTTGTTGAAATCCTGATTGTGGATGATGGTTCCAGCGATGGGACTGCTGCTTTAGTGAAAGCACTTGCGGCGACCAATCCGGTTTACAAATTGGTGAGCAACCCAGGCAACCGTGGCAAGGGATTCGCGGTCAAGAACGGTGCACTTGCCTCCCGCGGCGATTGGGTGCTGGTGACCGATGCCGATCTTTCCGCACCCATTGGCGATTTGGGTAAGCTGCTGCAAGGTGCGCTGGACCTGCAAGCGGATATCGCCATTGGTTCGCGAGCCATTGATCGAAGCCTGGTTTCTGTTCGGCAGCCGATGTTTCGCGAATATTCCGGTCGATTCTTCAATCTGGTGATGCGCGTCATCACCGGACTGGCCTTCAAAGATACCCAATGCGGCTTCAAGCTATTTCATCGCCGAACATTGGAAGCCATTTTTTCCAGACAGGTGATTGAAGGGTTTGGATTTGACGTGGAAAATCTTTTCTTAGCCCGCCTACTCGGTTTTAAAGTGGTTGAAATTCCCGTTCGTTGGGCCAATGTAGAAGGAACAAAAGTCAGCTTGATGAGTGGGCTGAATGGATTTCTGGACTTAGTGCGAGTTCGCTGGTATCAGCTATCGGGCCGCTATCGTTAGTCCGAAGTTTCCCGACAAAAGATTGCAACGCTTCGGTAGACGGACTGTTTGCCGATGCCATATTTGCTTCCCGGGCCAAGCGGATTTCTTTACGAAATACGGCAACTTCTTTGGGTGCCCGGATGCCTACTTTGACTTGCGTCGGGCTGATGTCCAGGATCTCAATTTCCACCCCGTCACCGATGACGATCACTTCTCCGCGGCGACGTCTGACAATCAGCACTGGGACACCTCCAGCGGGTGCGATGCTGAGTACTTGCAATCGTCCCGAATCGCTTGAACAGCTATCCGATTCTTACGATTCATCACCACAGGTCCCAAAAGATTTGCCGTTGCCTCACCCCGCTCTGGAAGGCAAACAATCGCAAGACAAGCCAGATCTTCCGTGGCTGTGGAAAGCCCGGCACCGGAAATCACCAGCAGATCCTCGTTCAAAACTCTAAGTTCGTAGGATTTATCCACCACGTTCATGGGAACCGTAATAAAGCACAGTTCCGGGGAACGAAGACTTTGCAGGAATACCACCGGTTCGTACCCATTCTTTTCAACGGGAACAAAAGAAGTCTCCATCTCAAAGCCCGCCAACCCCTTAGGGAAGGTGACCACGTCAGCAGAATCGTATTCAATCTGCCCGAGTTTTCGACTGTTCCATTTAAGCATTTGCAATTTGCCCCGATTCCACCCTAGAGTTTGTATCGGCTGTTTGCCTGAATATCTTCAGCGACACTTAGAAAGCATTTGAGTATAAATTTCACCCATGCGCCGGGCTGCGGTTTGAACGGAAAGCTTTTCGGCAACATAATTCGACCCATTGGTTGCCAGTCGAAGCCGAGTTTCGGGTTGCGATACCAACTGCTCCAAACACACGGTGAGACTTGCGCTATTGCCGGGGTGAAATAGCAAACCAGTCTGGTGGTCAGAAACCAATTCCGGATTGCCACCGGTGTTGGATGCAACCACAGCACATCCGCAAGCCATGGCTTCCATCAGAGCATTGGAAAACGCTTCGGACAGGCTGGGAAGAACAAAAATGTCGATGCTCCCCAACCAACTGGCTACTTCTCTGGTGACAGGCTCAAAATGGCACTGATTCGTGATTCCAAGCTGTGCCGCCTGCGCCTGCAATGCCTGAAGAAGCACGCCACTGCCCACAATGGCCAGACGCACCCCAGGATGCCCTGTCAAAATCCGGGCAAAGGACTCCAACAGAGTCGGCAATCCTTTTTCTTCGCGCAGCACACAAATCGTTCCAATGATCAAACTGGCGTCTTTTAGAGCAGCGGGGAGGTTAGCTGAGCGGAATCGATGGGCGATATTGAATTTGTTGAGATCAATGCCGTTGGGGCAGCAATAGATTTTTTCAGGAGAGATATTTTCATCCTGTATCAAGTGCTGGCGCATAGCCTCGCAATTCACCACCACTCCATGGGCCAATGGGTCTGTTAGGCGAAGCAGGCGCTGATAGAAAGGCGAGAATAGGCTGCGATGCCCTCGGGTGCTTGAAAGCACTACAGGGGTCGCGGCAAGGCGGGCAAAGGGCAATCCAAAACAGGACGTCGAGTAGTCGAACGAATGGAATACCTGGATTTGTTGCTGGCGGATGTAACTACGAAGTTTTAAACCCGCTTTGACTGCATCCAATGAGGCAAACGACTTTAAGTGCAAATTGAACACCGGAACGTTCGCTGCAGCCAGCTCTTCTTCCCGAAATCCGCCTTTCAGCGTGGCTACATGAGGGGCAAAGCGGTCCCGATCCAAAGTTCGAGCTGTTTCCACCAACTGTCGTTCCGTACCGCCTTCGGCAAGCAGTTCGCTCATCAAAAGAACTGGGATTGGATGCATTGTAGACGTGCCGTTACTTTGTGGACAGGACGGACATTGCGCCGTTCCACCACTTTTCACGTCGTCCGGTTATGAAAATGTCGCCCCATAGTTGCAGATTCAGAAGCCGCCATATACGATCGGTGGCGTCCTCGAACCCACCGCGATGACGTTCGATGAGACCGCGAAGCTGATCCAGATCGGTATAGGCGGCGACGAATCCATTTTTGTCGGTCAAAGCATCGTAAAGGGAATCGACACCTGGATCGAGCAGCCATTGGCGCAGTGGGGTAGGGAAGCCCATCTTCTTGCGATGCACAATATCGTGGGGCAGCAGATCCTCCACGGATTTCTTGAACAGATACTTTTGGGTGGCACCTTTGATCTTCAGGCTGTCCGGGGCGCGCATGGCGAATTCGACAAAAGTATGATCCAGAAACGGCACGCGGCTTTCAATGGAACAGGCCATGCTCATTTGATCCTGCTTCATGAGAAGTTCAACGAGATAGGTCTTTTGATCGGCGTAGAGCATGCGGCGCAGATGACTTTCGTTACCCCATTTGTTTTCATAGCCCAAATAATTGTCGTAGATGGATGCCGGTTTCTCTCGCAGCAGTTGCCCCTGTTGCGATTCGGAAAACGCCGAATAAAAATTGTCCAGAAATAGAGATTCGGTGGTCTCTTCGCGACCAATAAACGTGTGTCCCAATTTCCGCCGCAATGAAGCGTTGAGTAGTCCGCTGGTGGCAACTTGTCCGCGCACCCAGCGCCGCATCCCAGCAGGAACGGCCTGATAGGCACTTAAATATCGGGAGTTCAATTGATTCCAGTGATAGCGTTCATAGCCGCCAAACAATTCATCACTGCCTTCGCCAGTAAGAACCACCTTCACTTGTTGGGCTGCCAGTTTAGAGACAAAATACAGGGAAACGCTGGATGGCCAGCAGATGGGTTCGTCTTCGTGCCAAATCAATCGGGGAAGAGATTCAAAGAACTCTTCACGACTCAGTTTGATCTGGTGGTGATCGGTTCCAATGGCTTTGGCAACTTGCGCCGCATAGCCAAGTTCGCTGTATTTTTCCTCGGCATAGCCAACTGAAAACGTCTTTACGAGACCGTTGGCCATCCGTTTGACCAATGCGGCGATGGCTGAAGAATCCACGCCACCACTGAGAAACAATCCCAACGGGACGTCGCTCATCAGGCGCATCTGAACGGTTTCTTCCAGGCGACGGCGCGTTTCGGCAACCCATTCCGATTCGGAAATTTCCTCTCCGCTGGACGTCGGATGCGGCAGATCCCAATACTGTTCTATGGAAAGTTCCAGCTTCCCATTGGCTAACTGGACCTTGGCAGAATGGCCGGGCATCAGCTTGCGGATGTTGCGGAACATGGTTTGTTGACCGCTGACATAGCCAAAAGCCAAATATTCGCTGATCGTAGAATCTTCAAATTCGGGACTGATTTCAGGATGTTCCAGCAGCGCTTTAATTTCTGAGGCGAAGGCAAAAATGCGACCGTTGAAGAAATAGTAAAAGGGTTTAATTCCTAGTCTGTCGCGAGCGCAAAAAAGAGTTTTGGTACGGGTGTCCCAAATGGTGAAGGCAAACATGCCACGAAACTTTTCCAGGCAACCGGAACCCCATTGGGTAGCTGCATGAAGAATAGTTTCCGTATCGCAACGGGTAGCATATTTGTAACCAAGGCTTTCCAATTCGGGCCGGATGACGGCGTGGTTGAACACCTCACCGTTGTAGACAATCCAATGGCTACGGGCGGCATTGGTCATCGGCTGATGCCCGCCTGCAACGTCCACAATACTCAATCGGCGATGCCCAAGAGCCACAAATTCATCTTGAAAGTAACCGAAGTCATCGGGTCCGCGATGGGCGATTTCCCCACTCATTCTTTCGACAATGGAGCGAGCCTGATCAAGGGGCTTGGCACTCACAAATCCGGCTATTCCACACATAAATTCTTCTCCTAGTGTAACCGAAACGGCAAATGAGCCAGCCCTTGTGGGTAACTAGCGAAAGTTGGCAGGAACGTTGTAAGCTATAGACTTCGGCAAGACTTGCCGATTGCATTAATAAGGCTCAAGAGGAGCCGTATATTCATGCTGTTCAACAGCGTTATCTACTTTGTTTTCCTAACAATCGCGGTCCTGGTGTATTGGAGATTGCCGTGGCGCCAACAGAATTTGTTTCTGCTGGGGGCCAGTTACGTATTTTACGGCTATTGGGACTGGCGTTTTTTATCGCTCATGCTGATGTCCACTTTGGTGGACTTCTTTTGCGCCAAAATCATCTCCAAATCTGACGATCAGGTGAAGCGTCGAAGCCTGCTCACGCTTTCGCTTTTACTCAATTTCGGATTTCTGGGCTTCTTTAAGTACTTCAATTTTTTCATTGATTCCGCCGCTATGGTTTTGAGTACCGCTGGGGTCAGCGTACCAGTCCAACTGTTGCAAATTGTGCTGCCCCCAGGCATCTCCTTCTACACGTTTCAGGCGGTGGCTTACATTGTGGATGTCTACTACAAAAAGCTGGAGCCTGCTGAAAATCTGGTGGACTATGCTCTGTTCATCAGCTTTTTTCCCCACCTGATTGCCGGGCCCATTCAGCGTCCCAGCCATCTGTTGCCACAATGCCAGAAGCCCCGCCAATTCGATGCGGGCTGGTTTTGCGATGGGTTGCTGCTCATTGCATCGGGACTGTTTCGCAAACTGGTCATCGCCGATAATTGTGGGGCCATCGCCAATGCCGCTTTTGACGGACATTTAGGTTCGAATGCTGCGGTCATGCTCCTGGGTGTGTACGCCTTCGCCTGGCAAATTTATGGCGATTTCAGCTCCTACAGCGATTTCGCTAGGGGAAGCGCTCAATTGATGGGCTTTCACTTTATGGTGAACTTCAAGCAGCCCTATCTTTCTACCAGTCTTCAGGAGTTTTGGCGACGTTGGCACATCAGCTTAAGTACCTGGCTGAGAGATTATCTTTACATCGGGCTGGGCGGGAACCGCTTGGGTACGGCTCGGACTTATTACAATTTGATGGTCACTATGTTGCTTGGCGGACTTTGGCATGGGGCGAATTGGACATTTGTTGTGTGGGGCGCAATCCACGGCGTCGGTTTGGCAATTGAGCGGTTTGTTACTAATGGAAAGCCACAGCAGGCTTCAACTGCCTTGGGCCGCATCGGCCAACGATTATTTATTTTCCACATTGTTTGTTTAAGCTGGGTTTTCTTCCGTGCCTCATCCGTCACTGCGGCGTTCAACTTTCTTGGCGGATTAAGGACGTTTGTATGGAAACCTCAATATGCCCAGCCTTGGATGCTGCTATCGGCGTTGGTCATAACCATGCTGCTTGTGGATCTATTATTGGAAAAAACGAAGGAAGAATATCCCTTCGCCTTACAGGGGAATTGGCGACGCGTCTCGGCGGCCCTGGCTATGCTGGTGCTCGCCTTGGTTTTCTCGGCTAGTGAATCGAATGCATTTATCTACTTCCAGTTCTAGCTCTTCCAGTTCACATGATCGGCCTCATCTGAGCCCGGCGGCATCGTGGGCAGTGCTGCGCCCATTTCTTGTCATCTTAGTTAGCATGGTGGCGACGCTGCTGGTACTAGGAGAGGTTGTCACGCGTTTGGCCGGATGGAATTACCCCTCGTTTTCGCAAAGCGATCCCGACCGGGGCTGGGCTCAACGTCCGGGTGCCAAAGGAATTTTCCGCGATGAGAATAAGGAAGGCGTCTTTATCCAAATGAGTAAAGACGGCTTGCGTGACGTGGACCATGAGCTAGCCAAACCGGCGGGAACCTTTCGCATCGCGTTGTTAGGGAATTCCTATTCCGAAGCACTCCACGTACCTTTGGAACAGACATTTTGGCGGGTTGCCGGGCAGGAAGTGGAAAAATGTCGACCCAATGGTCTGGACAAAGTGGAGATGATCAATTTCGGAGTGGGCGGATATGGAACAGCGCAGGAACTGATTACCCTCCAAAAGCATGTCTGGAAATATTCACCAGATCTGATCTTGGTGGGCTTCTTAACCGGGAACGATGTTTACTACAATTACCGCGCCCTGGTTGGACACGCCGGGGAGCCATATTATGTTTACAAGAACGACCGTCTGGAGTTGGACGATTCTTTTAAACGTAATTTGAAACTGGGAAGGATGAAAAAAATTCAGCAACAGGTTGAGGACAAAGTCCAACTGGCAGGCGCGGTAATTCATCTGCGGAATGAAATCAAGCAATGGATGTTCACTGGGATGCAAAAGCTGAAGGCGTCGAAGAATACCGTGATCAATGAAAGTGAAAAGACAGGCACGCTGCAGCCTACCGATTTTGTTTATGTCCCACCCAAAGATGGTGATTGGGCTGAAGCCTGGAAAGTTACAGAAGGCATTCTACGGCTGATGAAACAGGAAGTAGCCAGTCACAATGTGCCGCTAGTTATTTCCACATTGAGCAATTCTCCGCAAGTAAATCCCGATCTGAAAGTGCGCGAAGAATTTATGCGCCAACTGGGAGTGAATACGCTTTTCTACCCCGATGAACGCATTCGTCTATTTGGGGAACGGGAAGGGATTCCCGTAGTGACTATCGCACCGGATATGGCCGAACTGGCCCAGAAAGAAAATATCTTCCTGCATGGTTTTCCTGGAAATATGGGCAAGGGGCATTGGAATCAAACCGGCAACCGAGTGGCTGGTGAAGCGATTGGTGCGGGCGTATGCAAGGCTTTGTCAAAGTAACGGTATGGGAAGTAGAGTTGAAATCGAATATTGCAGACAATGCCGCTGGATGTTACGTGCCGCCTGGATGGCGCAGGAACTACTGGTTACTTTTGAACAGGATTTGGCGGAAGTAGCACTCCGTCCTGGAACTGGCGGAGTTTTTGAAGTACGGGCTGACGGAGACGTAGTTTGGTCGCGAACCATAG
>JANXSF010000092.1 GCA_025352795.1 Acidobacteriota bacterium | reverse complement strand
CGGAATCCATCGGGCCAACGAAGCCTTGCCAAGTAGGCTCGACAATCTTCCTCGGTAGAATAGTTGGCTTCCATCTCAGTTAGGTCTCGGGGGTATTCTTCCATGGCTTCGAATTCTACATGTTGTGGTAACCTGAGTCAACCGGATACCCAACAATCAAAGTTGCACTGGAACGTGCCAAAGATTTCCATAAAGCTCATCCCTCCGCTAGTTCCGAATCCTTGCTCATAGAGGCTTATGCCGTTCGAGTTCAATCGCTTTTAGATAAGAACCTAGCATTGGAAGCAAAGTCGTTGCAGCAGCTGGTGCGCGAACGGTTCCCCGCCAGCGTCGCTAATCTGGATGCGCTGAATGCGGCCAACGCGGATCGCGGGAATGACCTGGATACGCTACTGAAACCTCTGGCCGATGCCGACCTGTCCGCCGAGCTTCGCGCCAGTATTGAGCAGACCCTCCAGAACAGTGTTGTTGACCTGAAAGCGCTGGCCAATTGCACTGCTTTGCCTGCAGATCACCCTCTGCGCACGGCCGTCGCAGCGCTCAACCAAGCCTTGCAACTAGTCACCAGTGGGCCGGTTACCGATGAACAGATTTCCGTTTCAGAAATCACTACTGGTGCGGGCCATTGCCTGCTTCCATAGAAATCATGACGCTGCCTGCCTGGAATGTCTCAACCTGATCAAGCCTGGTTCCGCACCGGCACGTCTTGTTCCAGTGATGCAAGCGACGGTGGTCCAGCCGCCTGCTGCACCTTTGAATCCGGCGGAAACAGCGTTGCTGTCTCGCACTGCGTTCAGCAACGACAGTCTACGACGCGAGCTGTTGAAGCTGGATGAAGCTTTCGAAAACGCATCGGGGTCTGAGAAAGCGCTGAAGCAGATGAGCGTGGCCATGCAGGAGTGTCGAAAAATGGCACCTGGGCAAGTCGAGACTCTCAAACGCCTTATCGCGATTCGATGTGCCGTGGACGATGTGAGTGCTGACCGCGTAGCTGCATCCCTGAATGGCTTACCCAAAGCCGACGCCAGCTATTACAGGTCGATTGCCTATGGCCTGTCGACCAGTGGCGACGCCCGAAGTGTTGCCGCTGCCTGCGAATTTTGGGATCAGTTTCGTATGCAAGCGGTGCGCGAAGGTTGGTTTCCAGCAAACGGTGTGGAAGAGGCAACACTCTATCTACACATGGCGAAATTGCTTCTGAATCTGGATGTAGATGAACTGGACAAGCTCTTTTTTGATCGCCGCTTTCACGGCAATCCGTCCCCGGAAGCATACTACTTCTTATTACCCGAAGAGTTATTCAAACGGGCCTGCGCATTGGATCCGCAACCGCAATCCTATGCACCCTGGCTGGCCTACACGTCGAAAATAGCGGCGGATTGGGGCGAAGAAATTGCCAAAGATTGGCACAAGATCAGGCCCATGGATATTGAGCCCATGTTGCATTTGGTAAATGTTTATGGCGAACGGGATGCCTTTCCAGCCGCATTAAACTATCTGGACAAAGTTGAGAAAATTGATCCTCTCCATTCTGCGGTTCGTGGGGCGCGTTTCCAACTGCTGGCCGGTGCTGCAATCCGTCACGTAGAGAAACGGAAACTAAAGCTGGCGGTTGATAAACTGGCACTGATTAAAGCATTGCCACAAGCCAAGCAAGGGATCGACCAGCTTTTTTGATTGCCATGGACTACTTGATTGCTTCCATTGGCCACAATGCAGAAGCAAAGGACATTGCCTTTACAGAGTTGAAGCGTCTTGTGGGTACCGATTGTGCTGCGGACCTGTTAATAGGTGGGCTTGCTTCGGCATCGAAACACTATTCGTTGGTCCCTGAGACGAAATGGTTTAAATTGAGCAAGGAAGAGCGATTGGCATTGCCCGCTTCCGTCGCCCTGGTGGCAGGGATTGCCGAGGACCTGAACGTCACTCAATTCCAGCATCCATTCGAGGCTATTCGGCAAACGGAAAAGCATTTCGCCAAATCGCAGGATTCGCTGAACACAAATCAGCTTCGGTCCGAGAGCCTTGCGGGAACTGCTGTTTTTTATGGAAGGAAAACCGAATTGACTGAGGCAGGTCGCTGTCTTGTGTGCCAAGTGCGATTTCGCGGGTCGCGGGTTTGCTCGCGATGCGGAGCGGATTTAGAGCCGTTGATGACCTTGATGGTGAAGTCGTGGAGATTGAGGGAATCGGCCCGGGCGGCGCTGGCTGCGGGGCAGTTGGCGCAGGCGTCGATGTTGTTGGAAAAGGCTCAGCAGATCCAGGGAGCACCAGCAGGCGTGGCGTTGAAAGTGATCAGCAGCTTGCTGCGATAGGCTGCGGCGACTATCGTTCAGTAGTCTCTACATTGACCACTTTGCCATCGGCCAAGTACACAATCCCCAAGTCTTTGCCTGCGGAGTTTTTATACTTCACCAGTTGCAGAAGCTGACCATCGTTGCCCGGAATCAACACTCGCGATGCTGGAATTCCTAACTCCGTTCCCAGGTCTGCAGCAGTGGCCCCTTCTTTGATTGCGGCCAGTTTTGCCACCGTGACCGCTTCCATAACTCGACCGGCAGGAGCCCAGCGGTTCAAGGCATAGGCAGTTTCGTTACGTCGCAGACTGGCAACTTCGGTAACCGGGGTGAGTGGTTCTTCGGGTAGGATGGACGCCACGGTTCGATTGCTGGTTCGTCGCCGACCGCTGGATTTCCCCGTTTTCCCAGAAGCTTCAGTAGCAACAAAAGGTCCACCGGGCACAAGTTCGGAATTCGCTTTGGCCGATGTTTGGGCCGCTGTTTTAGATGATGACGATTTATTTGAGGAAGATTTGGATTTAACCGATGGCTTTCCGGTTTTCGCCGAAACGGTGGTCACCCCGGCAGCGTTACCCAGAAGGCTATCCAGTCCATCGCTCAATTTCTTTCCTGCCATGGTTCCGGCAACACCTCCACCAGCCATTGCAATGGAATGTTGCAGCAGTGCTTGAGCCGATAAAGGTGCAGCAATAGCCGCCAGGACAGACACCTGTTTCAAGAACAATCGTAAGCGCATATTGGGGACTCAGTTGACTACAATCACATCGGCGGAGGAATGATATATGAGAGATAAAGAAAGCTCTTCATTTTCTCAACCAATGTATCGGCTTCGGCCAGGGTGGCCCAACGCAGGGCGGAAAGTTCGCCTTTGTCGTTGAAGAAGCCTACCCCACCAGCCCGCAATTGGTTGTTATTCCAAACATCAACTACCCGACCGTCAATCGAAGTCACAAACTGCTGACCCTTGACTTTCACATCAACCCGGAAGAATTCTGACGCCTTGAGCGAAATGGGCAACGGGAACACTTGTTTGGGCCCAGCTCGTCCATTCAGTACCGTATAGCGCACAATTTCGGGATGATTGCCTTTGCCAGCAAGGTTGATCTTGGTGGCGTAATAGTTATCCAAATTTGGTGCACGGAAGGCCCAGCTCATGCCACGACGGTCAATTTTGCCTTCAAATTGGAACTTATAGTTACTTAAATCGACACTATTGCGCCACAAACGCAGGTCGCCAGGGCGGATTAGGCCGGCATCGAAGCTCCAACCAGAAGCCCCGCGGGTGGCCCCTTCCCAATTCTTCCAGCCAGTGCTGAACGTTTCCGTCATGGCAATGGATGGGGCACTGGAAGGAAGCATGTTAAGGAATCGGCTGATATAGCTTGGTTGCGTTCCACCTAACTTGGGACCAGCGGATGGGGTGAAGCTGCCACCACCTCCGCGACCACCCAATGCGGCGATCATGGCAATTCCCACCAGGCAAGCCATGGCAAACGCGGCACCAGGAACGGAAGCGTGTTTGGTGATTTCTGGCTGCTCTTGCCGTTTCTTCAGCTTTTCAACGTAACGTTCGTTCCAGCACTCTTCCATGGAATACAATTCGTATCCGGCATCGCGCAACGCCCTGGAGGACCGCGCGAGCATTTGGTTACGGT
This sequence comes from Acidobacteriota bacterium, assembly GCA_025352795.1. Lineage (GTDB taxonomy): Bacteria > Acidobacteriota > Terriglobia > Bryobacterales > Bryobacteraceae > JANXSF01. The sequence continues at coordinate 87,179 of JANXSF010000092.1, read as the reverse complement.
GCTCACTGGAACAAAACTCATTGTCCGTTACGCTCCGTAGGAACCCAATCCGATGCTGGCAGAATTGACAGTTCAACTTGTTATTACCCACGCTCATAATGACCCAGTTTCTGGTAGAAAAGAACACATTAAGGCTTTTTTCATCAAAAATTCAGGTGGAGAGGTTGGAAGCTGCTGGAAACGATAGACTTACTAGTTCCCATTACCCCTAGGAAACCGACTATCCCCACGGTAGAATATAAGTGACGTGCCCTCCTATTGGAAGGCCCTATCTCCTAAGGTATGCAAACTGTCTATTCCAACTGGATGACCAAATGGGAACAGAAGCTCTGTTTCGCGGCCACCAATCGTGTGGTTCGGCCCTTTGAATGGGGCCTGGATTTCGCGCAAGGTTGGCCGGTAACTTCTAGTAAACAAAACGATCAATCCTCCGAACTGCAATATTTGATTGATCTCAATCGAGCAGCCATTGCCGCCAGCGATGAATTCTTCGGTTACGACGCCACTCCGGACTTCCATCTGCACGACGGCATTCTACGCTTCCGTTCCCGCGTCCATACGCCGTACGCCGCCAATAACATTGCCCACGCCCAATACTTTCCGTCGAAATCGAAATCCAAGCGAGCGGTCATTGTTTTGCCGCATTGGAATGCCAGTAAGACGCAACATGCCGGGCTGGCTAAGGGGTTTGCCCAACTGGGGATTTCCGCATTGCGGATGAGCCTGCCGTATCACGATTTTCGGCTTCCTGCGGAAACTCAACGTGCCGATTATGCCGTATCCAGCAACATTACCCGCACCATTGATGCCACCCGCCAAGCCATCATTGATGTACGCTGCCTGGTGGATTGGCTGGAACAACAAGGCTATGAACGCATTGGCATTGTGGGGACCAGCCTGGGGTCCTGCTACGCGTACCTTGCTGCGGCTCATGATCGGCGGTTGAAAGTGAATGTATTCAACCACTGTTCCAACTACTTTGCCGATGTGGTTTGGACGGGACTTTCCACACTCCATATAAAGGAAGCGCTGGAAGGCAACATATCCATTGAAAAGCTGCGCGAAGTTTGGGAATGCATCAGTCCGGCTAACTATATTGCGAAGTATGCCGCTTCGCCTCGCAAAGCGCTGTTCATCTACACCAAATACGACACCACCTTTCTGCCGGAGTTTTCCCGTTCCATCATTGATCAGATTGGCAAGACCGGCGTGGATCATAAGGTAGTGGCGTTACCTTGTGGCCATTACACCATGGGCCAAGCACCATTTAAGTTCATTGATGGGTATCACATTATTTCTCACTTCAAAAGGCACTTATGACTGCTGCCCCAGTTCTTGCTCTGCTGCACGAATTTAAGCCTAATAGGGATGGTGAAGCGCTAAAAAGTGCTGAGCTGATTGGGATGTTGCTGCAACACAGTGCCGCCCCATTTTCCCGGAATCAGTTTGAACCGGGGCACATCACCGCAACGGCATGCGTGCTGCATCCGCATCAAAAAGCAGTTCTGTTGATTCACCATAAACGTTTGGACCGCTGGCTGCTTCCTGGTGGACATGTGGAAGTGGAAGATAGCAGCCCCAGTTGCACTGCATCCAGGGAAGCTGTGGAAGAGACTGGCGTTGTGCTGAAGCCGCGAGATCCTTTGCTGGTGGGGATGGACGTCCACGGTATTCCGCCTAAAAAACAGGAACCGTACCACTTGCATCATGATCTTATTTACTACTTTGCTGGAGAATCAGAGACGGTGGAAGTAACTTCGGAAACTCTTGGGGTGGTGTGGTGCCCGTTTGCAGAATTTGATCGATATGGGCTGGCAGGCAGCATTCAGAGGTCTGCGCGGCGGGCTTGGGAAGCCAGCGCCTTACATTCGCAATAGCGGCCAGAGGGCAGCAAAATCATCGCGCCAAAGAATCGTGGGATGGTCTTCTGTCTGAAACTTTTGCACGCCCGACAGTACCATCCAGGAAGAAGGATACATACCAATGGATTCATCCCCATTATTTTCCAACCGTGTGGCATTCATTCCCACGTATTGCGCCAAGCCACGGACCACCGGTTCCAGGTTCAGCGTACGGTTAGAAATGTGAATGATTAGCCGACCGTTGGGCTTCAAATGCCTGCGATAGATTAAGCCGCACTCAGCCGTTAATAGATGAATGGGAATGGAATCGGAAGAGAAGGCGTCAATGATCAGAGCGTCGAATTGGCCAGCAGGTTCTTTGGCCAAGCTGATGCGGGCATCCCCTTCCACTATGTCCACGTTGGCTTTGCTGTTCTTGAGAAAGGTAAAGTACTTACCAGCAGCTTCAATTACTTGCGGGTTCAATTCATAAAAGCGGAACTGATCCCCTGGCCGACCGTAAGTGGACAAGGTTCCCACGCCCAGCCCGACGACACCAATTTTTGCGTGACCCTCTACTTTTTCTAATACGGAACTGAGTGTCATACCCACTCCAGTAAGTCGACTGTAGTAAGTGGTTGGTTGGGCGACTAACTCAGCTTCCAAAAATTGCATACCGTGCGTGGTGCGGCCGTGGGCCATGGTTCGCACGGGGTGCTGCAGGGGAAAATCGGAGATACGCAGCACGCCGTAAAAATTGCGCAACTGCAACTGAAAGTTGTTTGTCGGACGTCTTTCGAAGGTGGCCAAGGGGGCGATGATGGCCGCCAGCAAACCCACCAGTGACGCCCTTGCCAGAACTGGCATCCTGCCAAAGTTGCGCAGGCTTTCCCTGGAGTAACGTCGTAAGGCGGCAATTAAAGCTGTGCCTGCTAAGCACAGAGGAAACTCGGCAAAGGAATGGAACAGGCGGGGTGCGATTAGCGCCACAAATACACCACCAGTTAATCCCCCCATGGCGATGGCCAAGTAGAATCGGGTCAGTGCGGCAGGTTCGGGTCGGGATAAGGCCAGTTCTCCGTGGACAATGACCAGACAGACGAATAAGGTTACGAAATCGACGAGAAGGTGAATCCAGATCGGTGCTTTGCCACCCACCGCCAACAGTGCTGAGGCGATGGGAATAAGAATGGCGGCGAACAAAGAAAACCAGTCGCGATGATAGAACGTTTGCCCTTCAAAAGTGAGAATAAAACTGACTAAGTAAAGGACCATGGGGGCAATCCAAAGAAACGGGATGGGTGCCACTTCCTGGCACACTTGATTTGTGGTTGCCGCTAACAATGCCGATCCTACGGCAGAAAATAAGATCCACAAAGTCCATTGGCCCCATCTGGTGGTTACGATCTGCCTTTCCGATTCTGTATCTTTCCCCTGCCAGGTTACGATGCCACATAAGATGACAAACAGCGCATAGAGAATGGACCAGGTTTTGAACTGAGTTCCAACAGAAAGCCAGGGTTCAATGAGGAAAGGGTAACTGACCAGTGCCAGCAGTGAGGCAACGTTGGACAGGGCATATAACCGGTAAGGATTTTCCAAGTTTGACCAGCGCTGCAGCAGTGGTGAGGTAGATCCTAAAACGAAGTAGGGGAATCCAGCACTAAAAAACAACGTCACCAGGATGGAAGATACTGGACCCCATCCCGCTTTGTCGATCAGCCCAATGGGCAGCGCCAGCATGGAAGCAGCTAGTAAAGTCAGATGGATTTTTCGACGGGTAAAATGAGCATAGGTGTAGCTGGCTAGCAACAATGCTTGAAAAAACAGCAGGCAGACGGTCCAGACAGCGGGAGTTCCGCCAAACTTGGGCAAGAGTGTTTTGCCCAGCATAGGTTGCACTTGGAATAGTAGAAACGCAGATAGAAACAGAGCGACTGAAAGGTTTCCCACGTGTTTTGACAGTAGCCCTTATGTATAAGGTAGCGCGGAAGCAAACAAATTGTTCTCTTAAACACAGTGATACGCAATCCGAGCAGTGACCGCGAGGGAGCGCAAGCGCCGGGATAAACCGGCGTGCAGTAGGGGATGAAAGAGCCCTACAAGAAAGGAGTAGCGAACCATCTTGACCTCGAGTCTTGCGCCGGGTGCGTGAGGTGCCAGGTGAAGTGAAGACAGAGGCATCGGCGGGCTGGGAATAGAGCTTCGAAAAGCATAATCCGGGTGCCGACCGCGTGCTCCTAACGGGAAGGCCATATCGAAAGGGGCGACAACTCGAGGTCTGCGTCCCGACGAACCCGGCGTAGTCCAAGAGCGTTCCACACGTCGAGAAACTGCACGCCGGCATCCGAGATCCCAACCAGGCGAGGATCGGTCCGGGAAGCCACAAGCGTACTCTGGACATGTACGCGGGCGAGGAGTCGAACATGGGCGTAGTACCGATGCAGCCGCCGAACAAGAGTCATGAAGTTGTGGCAGCGGAGGTGGTGGAGGGAAGGTCCTGTGACCAAGGAGAACATCATGACAGCAAACACTTGCCCAACTCAGTGATGGACAACAGGTGAATCAAAGCTTCATGGTGTGTGCAAACGGCGCGACAAGATCACCGGGGAGAACATTTCCTACATCTTCCGGTCTTCTAACTCGCGCTGCCGGCAGGGGCGCATCCAAAGGCAAGAACCGTGTGCGGTAGTTCCCGCAAGCACGGGTCTGTGCAGGGGGGCCGGTAAAGGCCATCCCCACCGCGACGGATTCGCAAGAGCTTCTGTCGCCGTGTATAACTCGACCGGCGGCACCTGTCACATCTGCGGTCGGCTAACTGCGGTCGACACTAACAAGAGCTGACGCCCAGGTGAAACTTATATCCGCATATTAAGTTAAAGTGGGACATTTTTGCTACTGGACATTTGCTGAGATTGGTGCTTGATTGCGATCTGCGACTGTGATAAGATCAGCCCAGATTCTTAGGTGACCAAAACTTCTATTTCACTGAACGGACGCGGATCAAGTTCCCCTTCCGAATTTTTTCAACATACCCAATCCCTCAATCTTCGAGCAACCTGAGGCAACGTTGGAACAAGACATTGGGAGTGATCGGTGATAGGAATGTTGATTCCTGCCAGCTTCAATTCGGCTTAGAGTTCAGTATCTGATTTCGAGAAGGGATATACCAAAATGAACCGCACACTGATTTCTTTTTTTGCTTTAGTCTTCGCACTGCCCGGCTTAGCCCAGGTAGACACCGGTCGCATCGTTGGGACCGTTTTGGATGCCACAGGTGCCTCTGTCCCTGCCGCAACGGTAACTCTTTTGTATGAAGCCACAGGCATGCGTGCTGAAACAACCACGAACGAACAAGGCGGATATGTCTTCACAAGTGTGAAGATCGGAACGTACATCGTGGAGGTTTCCTCAAGAGGATTTCAGAAGCAGCGGCGAGCCGGTGTGCCGGTCAACATCCAACAGCGCACGGTGGCTGACTTTACGCTCAGCCCTGGCGATGTCAGCCAAACAATTGACGTGAAGGATTCTCTGACGCTACTTCAAACTCAAGACGGTTCAGTCGGAGAAACTATTTCCGCCCAGACCATTAACAGTCTTCCGCTGAGCGGTCGCAATTACAACTTTCTCGCGCGGCTTACCGCCGGTGTTACCCATCCCCAACCGGAGGGCCGCGGTTTGAATGCATCAGGCTGGTTTGCCGCCAATGGTACTCGCCCCGCCCAGAACAACTTCCTGCTGGACGGCATTGACAACAATTCGAACAACGTGGACTTCCTCAGCGGCGCAGCCTTTGTGCTTCGTCCACCCGTTGATGCGGTGGGAGAGTTCAAGATCCAAACAAACTCGTTTAGCGCTGAGTTTGGCCGGGCAGGCGGTGCTGTGCTCAACGCCTCGTTGAAGTCGGGCACCAATGGTTTTCACGGCAGTGCATGGGAGTTTCTCCGCAACGACAAGTTCGATGCCAAGGACTTCTTCGCCAATCGCAACAATATCAGGAAGGGCGCCTATCGTCAGAACCAGTTTGGCGGTTCCATAGGCGGCCCAATTGTGAAAAACAAGCTGTTCTTTTTCGGCGATTTCGAAGGCACCCGCATCCGCCAGGGACAGCCGACCTCCGCCACTGTTCCCACCTTGTTGCACCGGAACTCCGGATTCACTAATTACCAGGATCTGATCGACCTGCAGAGCGGTTCGCGCACTGACGCCCTGGGCCGCGCTTTCCGCTCCGGCACGATCATGGACCCGGCCACTATCCGGCAACTGGCGAACGGAAACTTTGTGCGTGACCCCTTCCCCGGTAACATCCTTCCGGCGGGTAGAATTAACAAGAATGCGCTTGCGTTGATGCAGCTCTATCCGGAGCCCACTAACGCTGGAATTCTGAACAACTTCAACGTCAATAGGAATAACGTGGACGACAACAACTCCTTTGACACCCGGATCGACTACAACCTCAGCACACGCGATCAGCTCTTCGGCCGCTATAGTTTCGGCCAGATCAGGCGGTTCCGCCCGCCGCCATTTGAAGGCTTGGCCGACGGTGGTGGATTCGGCAACGGTACCGAGGACGTGCGTACCCAAGGCGCGGCCCTAAGTTACACACATACTTTTAGCCCATCCTTGTTGAATGAACTGCGCATGGGTTTCAACCGGGAACACTCTCTGCGTCTGCAGACCAATGGTAACGACACCAGTAACATTCCGGCGAAATTCGGCATTCAGGGAATCCCGCAGACGCCAGGCAACGGCGGTTTACCGGGGCTGTCCATTGGCGGCCTTACCGCACTAGGACCTCCCGATTGGCTGGTAAGTGAACGATTCAGCAATACGATTCAACTTGCCAACAACCTGACCAAGATCTACGGCTCGCACACCTTGAAAACCGGTTGGGAAGGACAACTCATCGATTTCCCCTGGAGCGCGCCACCCACATCGCGCGGACGTTTCAACTTCGCGGGAACTTACACTTCGGTTATTAATGCTACAGACGGCTCCGTGGGCCGGGCTCAGTTCCTGCTGAATCCCACGGACGCGCTGAACACCGGCGGTGCCGGACCAAACAGTGTTGCCGCGTCAAACTTCGGCGGCGTGGCGAACCGCAAATATTACACAGGCATATATTTCCAGGATGATTGGAAAGTGTCCCGTAAGCTCACTCTCAATTTGGGCATCAGGTGGGACCTTTTCAGCTTGGTGGGTGAGCGTTATTCGTCGCAGGCTAACTTCATTCCGTCCGCCACCAATCCGCAATATATTATCCCTGCCAACCGCAAGGATAATCCGCAATTGTCGGATAGCTTCAAGCAACTTCTGGTCCAGAACGGGATCAAACTTGTCTACTCTGATGAATTTGGTTCCGGCCTGGGCCGGGCGCAAAGGAATAACTTTGCCCCGCGCTTCGGCTTCGCATACCAACTGACAAACAAGCTGGTTGCACGAGGAGGCTATGGAATTTACTATGGCGCTTTCGAAAACCGCGGCGGTGCGCCGAACATCGGCTACAATTATCCCTTCCAATTCGACTTTAGTTTCCAGCCAGCCAACGCCTGGAGTCCGGTACTCTTCGGTGACGGGAAACCGGCCACGCTGGAGCGCGGTCTGTTAAGTGTCCCCCTCGATCCACGCTTGGTCAACGGCCGCTCGCTCACTTTACGCGGGATTCAATTCGACTATAAGACTCCCTACGTCCAAGGCTATAACTTCACGTTGCAGTATGCCTTGCCTGCCAACAGCTCGATTGAAGCCGGCTATGTGGCCTCCCTGGGACGTCACATTGAGACTTTCATCGGTACCAATCAGGTACAGCAGTTACTTCCGCCTAATCAGAATCCTCAGTTGTTCATCCAACATCCGGACTTTGCGCGGAACTCATCGTATGCCGCTACTGCCGGAAACAGCCACTATCATTCCCTGCAGTCTAAGTACACCAAGCGATTCAGCTCTGGTTTGAACATGTTGGCAAGTTACACCTGGGCTAAGACCCTCACCAACGCCGGAGATCTGTTGAGCGGCGGCAACGTCGGCGGCTTGCGCGCTGTTTACGTGCCTGGGTTTGGCCTAAGCAAAGAAATGGCGCTGGCATCTTTCCACGTGGGGCAGGCAGCGACTGTGAGCGGCAACTACGATCTTCCGATTGGAAAGGGGCGAGCCCTTTTGGCAGGTGCTGGACCGGTCACCCAGGCAGTCCTCGGCGGTTGGAGCGCCAATTGGATCGTGACGCTTTACGGCGGGCAGCCGCAAACCATTGGCTGTTCCGGGGGGACGACCGCTGCGGGCCTGGGCTGCGCTGCCTTCCTCACCGGCGAACCGCTTTACCTGAAGTCGGTGGACCAGTGGTACAGCGCCGCAGCATTCCGCCAGCCGCCGGTGACTACCCAGATCGGGCAGACCGACCTGTCCCCGCTGGGTGGAGCGCGCACGCAGGTGATCGGACCACCGTACCGGAAGATGGATTTTTCCATCTTCAAGAGCTTCGCCGTCAAGGAACACTACCGGCTGGAATTCCGCGCTGAGTCATTCAACCTGACCAACACGCCGGCGTTCGCCAATCCATCGCAGACCAATTTCCTTGACACGAATAACTTTGGCCGGATCACTTCAACTCGGAACAATCCGAATGACGCCCGGCAGATTCAATTCGCCCTGAAATTGTATTTCTGATTATGGGCTTAGCCGCTGCTGTCGTCTTGCTCCTGCTTCAACACCCTTCGCGCGACGCGGCCGCTGCGGAGATCACTAAAGGCTACGAGGCCGCCAGGGCGGATCCCAGCGAGGCAAACGTTTTCGCCCTGGCAAACCGGTTGGCCGTCGAGCGCCAGTACTCGGAAGCGGCCAAGTTCTTCGACTTCGGATTAGAGCGATATCCGAAGTCGGCCAGATTGCGGGTTGGTGCGAGCGTAGCGGCACATGGCGAGGGCCGGTTCGATGACGCTGTGGACCATTTATGCAAAGCGGTTGATCTCGACCCCTCCGATTCACGCCCTCTCTACTTCCTGGGCCAGATGTACGATCTGTCCCCTTCCATGGCAGCCGAAGTAACCCGCCGGTTGGGGAAATTTGTTGAACTTTATCCGGCAAATGCCTACGCCCGGCTTTATTATGCCGTCAGCCGCGCCAAGGCGGGCTCCGAAGATGCTGCCGTGTTGGGCGAAATTAAATCTAACTTTGCCGCAGCGGTTCGGTTGGCACCGCGTCTGGCCGAGGCATGGTTTGAATTCGGGTCTTTCCTGGAAAGGAATGGTAATCTGGTTCAGGCCGAATTGAAACTGGCCGAAGCTGTCCGCATCGATTCGAAGTATCGCAAAGCGTGGTATCGACTGGCAATGGTCAGACGGCGATTGGGAAAGCCACGCGAAGCCGCTGAGGCAATGGCCCATTTCCTCAAACTCGGTTCCGGCGCCTAGAATCCGTTGCTGGTTACGGCGCATCCAAAGTTTGCGCTCAGTATCTATCTAACTAAGCCGCCAACGGCTACCCTTCAGATATCACCGCAGAGTTGTTGCCATTTCAACACGACTGATTCCGCCAAGCCTTGGAAAAGTAAGGAGTTGTTGTTTTTCGAACTGGGCCAGCACTATCAAAACACCAATGCAGGAATCCCGGCGCAATGGGAACGTTTCGTTACTTATCCGAGGCAAATTGACGGGCAGATCGGACATGTCATCTACGGTGTAACTACAATTCTGACAACGCTGGCCACTTCGACTACATCCGCGGCGGTGTTTGGCTTATTTCATTACCTTGAGCTACCGCTCCCTCGGTCACGGCTAGGTATCGGGTCCCATGAATTCCGAAGTTTAGGGGCACTTGCTTCGTTTAAATTACTCCGCAAACTGTGGTTATGAAAATACTGCCGTCTCCGTGGCGTCCGGTGCGGGCGGAATGTTCAATCAGTTGGATGGCTTGCTCTGTTTGTCCATCGTCAATGACAAATTCCAGTTTCAGCCGTTGATCCATATCCCAATCATAAGTGGAGCCTTGAAAGTAGACCGGGGAGTGATGTTGCGATCCCCTACCAAAAACTTCTGTTACCGTGAAACTGTCAAAGCCCGCTTGAGACAAAGCTGCCTCTACGGCGACCAGTTTTCCAGGGCAAATAATTGCTTCAATTCTTTGCATAATCCCGGGCTCCTACGCTGGCCGCCAACGAGGGCGGGTAATAAATTTAAAAGTTGTTAACGATTGCCTGGCGGGTCATTCTCTTCGTGGAAACTATCAAGGAATGCCTTTAATTTGACGGTAGCGAACGTTGGGCGGACAGGCAAGATGGAATTTCTTATCGTGTCAATCGAAGATTGCTATGGTGTTGGCGGGGACTTGTGAAAAGGGCCTTAAAATGAAAATAGGGTAACTGGGAGAACCCAGTTACCCGACTCATGCAACTACTGACAAATTACCGCAAGGACTACAGGCGGTTCAATCCACCAGCGCGGCAGGAACGGCAGATGCCGAATCCGCTACCGTTACCGATGATGTTTAAGCAACGGTTGGTGATGCTGGACAATTCAGTGTTGGAACCAACTGCACCGCTGCTCAATGTAGCAGGGATGAAAGCTGTTTCTGTGACTGCGAATGTGCCAGCAACTGGTGTTGCGTGGATTGTGGTGCCCCAAGCGAGCATGCCACTGGGGATCAACGTTGCAGCTGTTACTAATGCTGCGCTGTTGGTGCAGTTCGGTGTTGCGCCCTGAGGCAGCGAACCGAGCAATTTGATAACGATGGAGTTAGGTTGGACACCGGTGAGGGTGTTGTTGATGAGATCGGTCTTGACATCCAAGGAGACAAGTCCGTTTGGTGTGATTGCGCAGGAGCAGCAGGAAACCAGTTGTTCATCAGGCGAGAACGCATAAACGTTCACGCAGATGTTGCCGGTTGTGCCGCCAAATCCAGGTCCATTCAACGGAGCGCCGTTAGCGCCAGTGTTGGTTATGTTGATGACCGAGCTGCCGACGGTCAGGTTAGACGCGTAACGGATCTGGAAGTTGCTGTCCTGGGGTAGTGGTAATTGACCGAATGCAACTATGGACAGAGCCAAAGTCGCGAAAGAGAGAGTAAGTTTTGTGTGCATTTTGAGGTGCCTCCGTTGAAAACTGTAACATCGGTTCAGTACTTTTCACAATCCCCAAAAGGAAGTAACCCCTAGGATGTACTTATAGTTCCAGTACTTTAGCTCACCTTTTCACTTAGTTGACTAGTACTCAAAAGACGTACCAACTGGCGATGAAGTTACTTAGAAAACTACACTGGCAGGCTATTCGCTAGTATGACAAGTCCATCATAACGCTATGATTATAAGATACTTATTCAATTTGTAATGTAGGATGGAGTTGTTGGTAGTATCACTTACCACAGTATCTAGTATTTTTTCGTCATACTACCAGCTTGTAAATAGTAGTATGTCGCAGTAGGGCTTATGGTACTTGTTTTGGACTCAAAAAAAGCGGTAACTTACCTGCTTCCGGGTTTGTAAATCGAAAAATAAAATTTTAAAGTTTGGATTTGGGTGGGTCAGCGGGCTGAAGTTATCCTGATTGCGTCGATCTACAAGGCCAAAATCACCAAAACAGAGGGAATCAAAGCTATCGGCGAGACGGAGGTAGTTTGGGGTACTCATACTACTTTATTGTCAAAGCAGCTAACTGCTGGTGTAACTCAACGGCAGTAATGATGCCGACAGAAAAACTAAGTAAGACAGTACTTATAGCCAAATTGTGGATTGACTCAGTTGTCTGTTTTTCCTTAGCTTGGAAGGTGAGATGTTACATATGGACTCCCCTGGTGATTTCGAGCTGATTGTGATGTTGGCCGTGCTGCAATTGCCCGGTAAAGCCTATGGTGTAGCGCTATGCAACAAGATTGAAGAGCGGACGGAAAGGGAAGTGAACTACGGGACTTTGTATTTGACGTTGGAGCGACTGGAGCGCAAGAAATGGCTGCGATCGGTAGCTGGAGCTGCAACCAAACAGCGCGAAGGTGAACCCAAGCGGCTGTATCATTTCACCACCGATGGTCTGAAAGCGTTTCAAAGCGCAGGGGTGCAGGTTCAGCCACTTCTTGATGACGATGCTTGGATTGAGTCGGCAGAGTAGGGAATGCTGCATTGGCCATCTATAGCCGGGCACAATTGGCAAACCTTTGTCAGGTTGGCTGCGCCACTGCATTTAAGTTCGGCATTAACGGGGGATCTTGCGGAATCGTTCAGCCGCATTTCACAACTGCGGGGTGAACCGGTTGCCAATCGATGGTTGGCTGGGCAGGTGATGGGCAACGCTCGGGAATGGGTGTTGGATGAGATCCGCAAAGCCCCTGGAGTGTTGGCGATGGCTGTTGGTTTAGGCCTGTTGACGTGCTGTGCCTTGGGCTTTGAGGTGGGCAATCTTTTGGATAGATATGCTGTGCCACGGGTGATGATTCAAGTGGTTTTGCTGCCATTCATGCTGAGTTGGACGCTGGCATTTTTCTTGCGCGGCAAGGAATTACCGGTAGGAATGCTATCGGCTTTGGGGTGGGTCACGCTGCTATTTGGGGTGGAAGTTTACCGGAAACTGAGCGGTCTGCCCGCACCTTCTGCATTCGCCGTTGGCTGCGCTGGAGTAAGCGGAATTAGCTGGTTGTCTGCAGCGGGCATCCGCAAGTGGCAGCAAGTGCGCGATTATCGGAAGAGGGAAGTTGGACTTGCAGTCCCTTATCAACACGTGACCCATTTTGAATATAGTACGATGATCAACGCGCCAGTGGAGACCGTTTTTGCATTCCACGAGCGGCCAGACGCCATCAAGCTTCTTACTCCCTGGTGGCTGTTCCCCAGCTTCAAACGTCTGCGTGGCGAGGGCCTGGAAGCAGGTGTAGAGGTTGTGGTGACAACCGCTGGATTTTCGCGCTGGCATGCTCGGCACGTGGCTTACGAAAAGAACCGTCTATTTGTGGATGAAATGGTTAGCGGCCCCATGAAATCCTGGCGGCATGAGCATCATTTTCTACGGCAGGATGCGGGGACTTTGTTGACCGATTCCATTGATTTTGTCCCGATTGGACCGGCCTGGGTGGTGTTGAAGGGGTTGGGGCTGTTGTTCCGATTCCGGCATGGGGTGACCAAGCGGTATTGCGAGGGTGTGAAGTAGGATTGACAAAGTATGAAACTGAATGCATACTTGAAAGTATGAAACTTGGAGAAAGAGGACAGGTCACCATTCCGAAAGAGATTCGAGACAAATTCGGATTGGGGCCTCAGTCCGAAGTTGAGTTTCAAATTGTGGATGGAAAGATCTTATTGAAAAAAGTCTCGAATCGGTTGGATATTGGCCGTTGGGTGGGACATTGCAAGCAGAGCTTTCTTGAACTTGGATACAACTCTGTGGACGAGTATGTTGAAGAAGTGCGCGGTAGATGATCACGGCCCATGATCACAGCAATAGACACAAATATTTTGCTGGACATTTTAGTGCCTAACAAAGAGTTTGTACAAACGGCAATTTCTATTCTTGAAAAAGCAACTAGTGAAGGGTCTTTGATTGTTTGTGACCTTGTCTATGCGGAACTTTGTGCTCACTTTGAAGTGCAAGCGGATTGTGACAAGTTTCTTTCTGCGCTTGAAATCAGGGTGGAACCAATTTCAAGAGAAGCTCAATTTCTGGCAAGCCGAGTGTGGCGTGCTTACAGAAAGCAGGGCGGACCGCGAACCAGAATTCTGCCTGATTTTCTAATTGGAGCCCATGCAAAACTTCATGCAGAACAGCTTGTTTCGCGCGACCGGGGGTTCTATCGAAGTATGTTCCCTGATCTTCGCTTGATCGATCAAGCTTTCCGGAACTAGGCTCTTCAGCCCATCAAATAGCCCCGCGCATCTGGCGAACCACCGCGTCCTCGCGATACACTCTAATTCGATGTCGAACACAGCTATGATTCGTGACGCCCTCGCCGCTGGCGATGGCATTGTACGCCTTGCCCCTTGTTGGGTGCCGCGCTCCTTCCTTATGCCTGGGGGGCGATTGAAACTGGACCCGCGCGATCTGTACGCCTACGGTGCGCATCGCGGGGGTATTGATGAACGATGGTTTTCATCCACCACTAACGCCGCCAATGGCCCTGGAACGCCTGCCGATGAAGGGCTCAGCTACATTGAGTTTAACGGCAAGCGGGCCTTGCTGCGCGAAGCCGTGGACACCGCCGGGGATGATTTCCTGGGTGCCGATGTGATGGCCCGTGAAGGTGGCTGGAACGTGCTGTGCAAGTTCTTCGATAATGCCGGACCCATTCCGCACCACATGCACCAGAACGAAGAGTTCGCCAAGCGTGTGGGCCAAAAGGGCAAGCCTGAAGCCTACTACTTTCCGCCGCAATATAATTTCAAGGGCAACAATTTCCCGTATACGTTTATGGGGCTGGAACCAGGCACCACGCGGGAAGACGTCCGCAAGTGTTTGGAGCGTTGGAATGAAGGCGATAACGGCATTCTGTATCTTTCGAAGGCCTATCAACTGAAGCCGGGAACTGGCTGGCAGATCGACGCTGGCATTCTGCACGCTCCCGGTTCGCTGGTGACTTATGAGCCGCAGGTGAACTCCGATGTGTTCGGGATGTTTCAATCCATGGTGGAGGGTCGCGGTGTGCCGTGGGATCTACTCGTAAAGGACGTGCCCAAGGAACATCATCAGGATTTGGACTACATTTTGGACATGCTGGATTGGGAAGCCAACGTGGATCCGGAATTCGCCAAGCATCGTTTATTCCACCCGATGCAGGCGCGCGGGGATGACCGGTATCACGAAAACTGGGTGGTCTATTCGACGGGGCACTATTCAGCGAAGGAGTTAACCGTCTATCCGAAGCAAACCGTGACAGTGGCCGATGCTGCTGCTTATGGAATGATTTTGACAGCGGGTTGGGGCCAGTTTGGCAAGTTGGAAGTGGAAACACCATCGTTGATCCGCTTTGGTCAGATGACACGCGATGAATTGTTTGTCTGTGCGGCTGCGGCCAAACAGGGTGTGGTGATTACCAACAAGAGTGAAACGGAAAACCTGGTGATCCTGAAACATTTCGGCCCGGGGAATCCAGATGCGGCGGGGTTGAAGAAATGAAAATCGGAGTGAATGCTTTTCTGTGGACTGCGGGCTTCCAAAAAGAGCATTGCGCACTGTTTCCGAAAATCAAAGAAGGGGGGCTGGATGGAATTGAACTGGTTGGGTTTGATTTCGCCAACTTCCCGGCTGCTTACATCCGCAAGGAATTAGAGACTACGGGCATTGGTGCGACGTTTTGCACGGCGCTTACGGGGCAGCAGCATATGGGGTCGGAAGATGCGGGGGTACGGGCATCGACACGGCAATTTTTAGCCGATGCGATTCGGGTTTGCGCGGAAAGCGGAGCGGAAGTGCTGGCAGGGCCGTTCTTTTCAGCGGTGGGATATTTACCGGGACGGAGACGGACGGCGGATGAATGGAAGTGGGCGGTGGAGAATTTGCGATCTCTGGGTGAGGTATGCGATGAGTACAACATGGACCTGGCCATTGAGCCACTGAATCGTTTTGAATGCTTCACGCTGAACACGGCTGACGATGCGGTGAAATTGTGCGATGAAATTAACCATGCGCGCATTGGGATTTTGTTTGATACGTTCCACGCCAACATTGAGGAAAAGAATCTACCAGCGGCATTTACAAAAGTGGCCAGGCATTTGAAGCATGTGCATACTTGCGAGAACGATCGTGGTACGCCGGGCACGGGCCATGTGGATTGGGATGGGGTGTTGCGGGCGATTGTGGCATCGGGATACGACAAGTGGATGACCATTGAGAGCTTCGGCCCAGCGGTGAAAGAGATCGCCACGGCGGCTTGTGTGTGGCGCGATTTCGCACCATCGGCAGAGGATATCGCGTTTAACGGGGGAAGCTTTTTACGGCGGAAGCTGGCGGGAATTTCTTGATATAGGGGTACGGTGGGTAACTTTATTGTCTTGTAAGGCAACGAAATGGGAACCTCAGGGACATTCCATGGTTGACTCCCAAGGAAAAGCGTCCATACAATGAAAGGGAAGTAGGAGGCCACATGGGTTCACTTGGCATGACTGAGCTTCTAATCATTTTAGGGATCGCCGTCTTAATGTTTGGCGGCAGCAAAATCCCTGGGGTGGCGAAAGGCCTTGGTGAGGGGATTCGAAACTTCAAGGCTGCCTTGAAGGGAGATCTCTAAACTGACTTCTCAATCCTAAGGAGAGTGTATATGGGTTCACTCGGAACAACCGAACTGATGATCATTCTGGCAGTTGCTGTGCTGATGTTTGGCGGCAGCAAGATTCCAGAACTGGCGAAGGGTTTGGGTGAAGGCATCCGCAACTTCAAGACTGCCTTGAAGGATGACGAGAAGAAAGCTGCCGAAGAAAAGAAGCAGGGATAGGCTTCCAGAACCGCTCGCAAGTTGCGCGGATCTCAAAATCGGGAATTATCAACAACAAAAACCCCGCTAGAGCCCAAAGGCTAAGCGGGGTTTTCATATTCAGCACAGGATTTTTGCGCGATGGGCACGGATGCGGGAACCGTACTAAGCACTATCCTCTCTTCTTTGAAATACTCGACACACAAACCTCCGTCTATAGAACAGTGCGGAGGTGGAAAACTTATTTCTTAACTTTTGGTGGAACAATGGCGTCTTTGACGGCCTTGGCGATGCGGAACTTCACTACTTTCTTTGCTGGGATCTTGATGGATGCACCGGTTGCTGGGTTACGGCCAACGCGCGCTTTCCGGTCCACACGGACAAGACGTCCGATGCCCGGAACAACGAACACGCCGTTTTTCTTGGTTTCACGAACCGCGATGGCGGATATTGTTTCAAGAATCTGCTTCGCTACTTTGTTGGCGATTCCGGCCGAAGTGGCGATTTCCTTAATCAATTGGGTCTGGGTCATTCGAACTGCTGCTGCCATAGTGGACTCCTTGTCATCCGTTACGTACCTGCAATTTGTGGGCAGGGGATTAGCCGCGGCCCCAAAAACATTTTAGAGTAAAAATGTTCTCTCGACCACAAGCACCCTCATCATAAGCCAACTTACCGCGTGCTGTAAAGAGGATAAATGAGCAATATGGCTTGTTTTTGGGCTTTTTTTCATCTTGGGGCCTTAAAAGTGGCGTAAATAGACCTTTTCACGCTGTTTGACTGCTGCAAGATGGCGCTGGATGACCTAACGGCGTCGCCACGCCATCAACAAAATGGCCCCAAAAGCGGCCAGTGGTGGAATGAGAAGGATTAAAATTCCTTGGTTAAGCACGGCCACACGTTCCAGATTTTGGGCTGCGGCGGTGCGTGCGCACATCACACATTGGGCCAGTAGGATCGGGATCGCTGTCATTACTGCATCCATTGGAACAGCAGCATCAGGTACATCCAAAGGATGGACATGCCGTGCCAATACCAGGTGGCCACCATAGCGCGGGTTGTTGCCAGCGCCGCTAAGCCGCCCAGGACCAGCGTTCCGTGAAGACCAGAGATCAAGTAGAAAAAGCTACTGGACGGATTGGTTGCTACGTTGAATCCAGCACTCATCAGATCCCGCCAAACCAGAAGTTGCATCATTAGGAACAGTGCACCCAGGCAGCATGACAGCCACCATAAGCCGCTGGACTTTTGTCGTCGTGCAAATTCTAACGCTACGCTGGATGCCATCAGGATCAAAAGATTCCCCAAGCTTAGCGCGGTGAATGGCAGCGCTCTCCAATCGCCACCTAAGCCGCGACGAACCACCATTGCCGACGTCAATGACGCGAACACCATGCCGATTGCGATCAGTAATAATGCAACTGCTGTTTTCGATTTCTGCATGTCATTTCTGTATCATTGATCCGATTGCATGACGAAGTCTTTTTCCTCGCCTGGTAAGGAGTAGACGTCGGGAGCATGGTTCACCACGTTCGATTCGGATGGCTCTGTCCATTCCAGCGTTGTGGCATCCCATGGGTTGATTGTGGCCAGCGGTCCGCGCCACTTGGCATAGAAATAACTTCCGAAGAACAGCAGTTGAGCGGCTGCGGTGCAGTACGCAGAATAGGTTGTGATCCGCTGCAAGATCCCAGATTTCGCCAGGAACTCAAGTTCTTTGAAATCGGCATAGCGGCGCGGGGCACCCAGGATTCCCAAAAAATGCATGGGGATGAAAATCGCGTAGACGCCGATGAATGTCAGGTAAAAATGTACTTGGCCCAGGTTATCGTTCATCATACGTCCATACATTTTAGGGAACCAAAAGTACATAGCACTGAAGATGGCGAAGATGGCAGCCACACCCATGATCATGTGAAAATGGCCCACCACGAAGTAAGTATCGTGAAAGTACAAATCAATTGCAGGCTGCCCCAGGAACAAGCCAGTCAGGCCACCGCTTACAAATACTGAAACAAAGCCCAGGGCAAACAGCATGGAAGTGGTGAAGCGAATTTTGCCGCCCCAAATGGTTCCCAGCCAGTTAAATGTTTTTATGGCAGAAGGAACACCGACGGCAAGGGTGATCAGGCTGAAGGCGATGGATGAATAGGGGCTCATGCCGCTGATGAACATGTGGTGTCCCCATACGAAGAAGCCCAATATGGCGATGCTGAACATCGCATAGACCATGGCCCGATAGCCAAACACAGGCTTGCGTGCGAATACGGAAAGCACCGTGCTGACAATTCCCATGCCCGGCAAAATGGCGATGTAGACTTCCGGGTGGCCAAAGAACCAGAACAAATGTTGCCACAAAATGGGCGATCCGCCGGAATGGTTTTGCAGTTGATCACTAACCACCAAGCCTGCGGGGATGAAGAAGCTGGTACCCAGGTTGCGATCCATAAAGAGCAGTATGCCCGCAGCCAACAACACACCGAAAGCCAGCAAGCTGATGATGGCTGTGACGAACCAACCCCAGCAGGTGAGCGGCATGCGCATCAAGTTCATCCCTTCAGTGCGCATATCTAATATCGTAGTGATGAAGTTGATGGCGCCCATCAGCGATGCGATTGAAAACAGTGCGATGCTGACGATCCAGCAATCCATCCCCAGCCCTTGCCCGGGCCCTGCCACTTGTCCCAATGCCGATAGCGGAGGGTAGGCCGTCCAGCCACTCAGCGGCGCACCGCCTTCCACTGCGAAGGAAGCCAGTAGGGCCATCAATGCCAGGAACGTTGTCCAAAAAGAAAGCATGCTCAACACGGGGAAGGCCATCTTCGGCGCACCGATTTGCAGGGGCAGAAAGTAATTCCCAAAGCCGCCTTGTGGAGCCGTGCTGAGTACGAAGAAAACCATGAGTGTGCCGTGAATGCTCATCAACGATAAATACAGTTCAGGGGTCATGATGCCGCCTGTGGCACCGACCGGCCATAGTGTGGCAAACCAACTTATTTTGGCGTCTGGGCGGATCAGATGGAACCGCATGATTAGGCTGAGCACAATGCCCAGTGCGACCGAGAAGAATGCCAGCGTGAGGTATTGTTTGCCGATGACTTTGTGATCAGTGGAAAAGATTTTCATCGAGGCTTCCTGTCTTCATCCTTCAGCCAAATCTGAAAATCTTCAGCAGACATTACGATCAGCGTGGTGCGCATCTGATGATGTCCCAATCCGCATAGCTCAGAACAAGGCACTTCATAGGTACCTTCTTTATCCGCTCTGAATCGCAAAGGAATGGCCATGCCCGGAACAATGTCCTGCTTCAGACGCAGTTCACGAACGAAGAAATTATGGATCACATCGCGAGATCGCAAGGTGAGTTCCACTAAGATTCCACGTGGAACACGAATGGCGCTGGAGATGACGTCGTCGCGGCCTGCGGGGTCTTGGGCGTCAATGCCGAATGGGTTACCTGCGGAATCGCGGATGAACTTCACATCGGTGCGGCCAAGTTTGCCATCCGGACCTGGGTAACGAAAATTCCAGGAAAACTGTTTGGCCAGGACCTCAATTTTGATGGTTGCATCGCCAGATTTATCCATGTGGACACTGGCCCAAATCTTGTTGCCGATCAGCGCAAAGCCGATGAAGACCACGGCGGTGACCATGGTCCAAACAACCTCCAGCCTGGCGTTGCCTTCGTTGTGTGTGGCAGGGTGACCTTGATCACGGAATCGTAAGATAGCGTAGCCGAGAAGGCCCTGCGCCAATAAGAAGATTGCACCGGCCACCCATAGCATCCTGGAAAAGTGTGTGTCGAAATTGAAGGCGTGTTGGGAAATGGGCGCTGGGAACCACCACACTCCGCCGACGCAGAGGGAGATCACGCCGACGGTCAAAATCCAAACCAGAATAGCCAAGCCCATCGTTTTATCCCCGAAGGTGATTCAACAAATTGTAGAACTCTGGAAACGAAACTGAAGCTGCTTCGGCTTCCTTAACTATGGTCTGCCCGGTGGCGGAAAGTCCCGCAACAGCAAACGCCATGGCTATGCGATGATCCCCAAACGATTCCACTTCAGCACCCTGGAATTGCTGCTTACCAGGAACGTGGAAGCCATCTTCAAAGGTGGAAATTTCAATCCCCATGCGACGCATGTTTTCGGCAACGGTGGCGATGCGGTCTGTTTCCTTCACACGAAGTTCGGCAGCATCGCGAACGGTCATTCCGTTTTCGCTAGTAGCGGCCAGCACGGCTAGCACGGGCAATTCGTCTATCAGGGCAGCAGCCAAGTCACGATCGACAAAGCCACCTTGGAATTTTGCATTTTGCACCAGAAGGTCGCCAGTCAGTTCACCGCCATCGGAACGGATGTCTTGGATTTTGATGTTGGCACCACCCCCAACCAAAAAATCGAGCAGTGCAGAGCGAGTTGGATTCAAGCCCACGCCAGTGATCAAAACGCGCGCCTGCTTGGCCATGGTGGCTGCAACTAGAAAGAATGCGGCAGAGGAGAGGTCGCCAGGAATGGTCAGTTCGCGCCCGGTGAGCGGCTTGCCTCCGGTGATGGACACATTCTTGCCGATCACTTTGATCTCTGCGCCAAAGCCTTCCAACGCAATTTCACTATGATCGCGAGTCTTGATGGATTCGCGCACAGTGGTCACGCCGTCGGCATAAAGGCCCGCGAACAAGATACAACTTTTCACTTGCGCGCTGGCCACCGGGGAAGTGTAATCGATGGCTTTCAGCTTGCGGCCCTGAATCACCAGCGGAGTGTAGCTGCTATCGCGCGCCGAAATCACCGCGCCCATTTCGGCCAGTGGTTTCATGATGCGAGCCATGGGTCTGCGGGCCAGCGATTCATCGCCTTCAATGCGCGAAGTGAATTGTTGCCCGGCGAGAATGCCACTGAGCATGCGGATGGTGGATCCGGAATTACCGGCGTCGAGGATGCCTGCAAATTCCTTCAGCCCGTGAAGTCCCTGACCTTGAACGATGATGTCGGTTCCGTCTCTTTCAATGGCGATTCCCAGACTCTCCATGCAGTTCAGGGTGGAATGGCAATCAGCACCGGTGGAATAATTGTGCAGAGTGGAAGGGCCTTCGGCAATGGCGGAAAGCATTCCATAGCGATGCGAAATGGATTTGTCACCAGGCAGGCGCACAGCACCGTTGAGGGAAGAAGCAGGGGTTATTGAAACGTCCATGGGGAAGTTTCTATTCTACTAGGTGGCAAATGTTTACGATACTTTTGTTGCTTGCATTGGGGGCTCGACTACTAAGTTGCTCACGAATTTCGGGCGTCTGATTCTACTTTCTGGTGCGCCGTGCCAAAACAATCGCGCTACCATCGCCATATGTATGGAATGGTTTTCAGGCCTCTGAGGTTCCTTCCGGCTTTGGCATATATTGCGGCCACTCCGTTGCTCCCGGCCCAGTTTGATGCCTTCGAGGTTGCCACAATCAAACCTGCGGGTCCACAGGACGAACGCGCTGGCCGATACTTCCGGATGCAAAGCGCGCACACATTTCAGGCGAAGAACTATACCGTGCACGACATGATCGCGGCAGCCTATGACCTCCATCCCCGCGCGATCTCAGGCGGACCCGCATGGGTACGCAGCCAACCTTGGGAAATCCTTGCCAAGACACCGGGCGACAAACGGCCCACTTGGGACGACCAGATGGCCATGCTACGAAAGCTGCTCATTGAACGATGCAACCTTAGCTTCCATCGCGAAAAGAAGCAATTCAACATCTACGACCTCACTATTTCAAAGGACGGCCTGAAACTCAAAGCGACCGAAGCGCCGCCAGATGAAGCGCCAAATATGACGAGCGTCGTCTACCCGGCATCAAGCGGTGGCATCGATCACATTACGTTGCCCGCACACAACATCACGATCACCCAGTTCGCTGGCCTGCTTAACCGCGCCATCCTCGACCGCCCCGTAGTCGACACCACCGGTCTGAGCGGCCGCTACGACTTCGAAATTACGTGGACACCCGACGAAACCCAGTTCGGTGGCCAATTACCACACGGTCCGCCAGATACGCCCCTCCCCGGGCTTCTCCTCGTGATGCAGCAGAAGCTCGGACTGAAGATCGAAGCCAAGCGTGGTGCCGTCGACGCCATGGTCATTGACCGCGTCGAACGCGCCACTGATAACTAATCTGTCGCGCCCTCACGATCAGTGCGGAATGGCGTCACATACCGCTGAAGAAAATCCAGTCACTTATCGGTGAAGATCAAATTTATTAGTTGCGTCGGTGTGACATACTCACTAAGTTGAGAGTTACCGATGCGAGCAGGATTAGTCATTGTCGCCTTCAGCTTGGCAGCGTTTGCCCAACAAGCGATGTTTGAAATCGCTTCGGTCAAAGCCAGCCCGCGACCCGTCGGCCCAGACTACAACAACCAGCTTAAGGTGTCACTGACGCAGTTAATTGGACGGAACGTGACCTTACGCCGACTGGTATCCGAAGCGCTTGGTATGCAGATGAACCAAGTGACCGGCCCGCGTTGGCTCGATGAGAACGAGTATGAAATCGATGCTCGAACAGGAGCCGAAGTCAGCCGAGAACGGCTGCGCACCATGTTACTGACACTGTTGGCGGAGCGTTTCCACTTGCAGGTACATACGGAACTTCTTACTACGCGTGCATACGAATTGACGGTCGATAAGGGCGGGCCGAAAATCAGTCCGGCAAAGAGAGGCGCACTGGCAGTATCCAATGGCGGATTCCCATTTCACGGCGGGATGCGCCAACGAGCCGACGTGATCGCTGTGCAGTTGACGATTTCCACACTAGACGATCCGACAGGACCTGGGATTGGAAAAGGGACGCCACCCGTCGTGCTGGATAAAACGGGGCTAGAAGACGTGTATGATCTCGCGATTGACATCCGGCCGGAGCCAGGTGCGGACATGTTCACGCTGTGGCAGCGGTTCGCCAAGGAGCGTCTCGGCCTGAGACTTGAGAGGCGCAAAAGTCTAGTTCCGGTGGTGGTGGTTGATGGCGCCGAACGCACTCCGGAAGCGAATTGGGTTCTGTCCCGAAACCTACCTTACCGAAGCCAGCGAAATAAGGCTCTGCATCCCGTTGTGGCGGGGGCTGCGTCATAATCGCCTGTGCACCAGCCCGAAGGGGATCCTCCGGAAGCACTGTGTTAATGGTAGTCAGCTTTTATGGTGCCATTAAGCATTTCCGATGTTCTTAGAGAGTGGCTGGCCGCAATCAACTCGCAGGATGTTGCGGGCCTTTCGGCGCTGATGGACAAGGATTTCGTATTCGTGGACTCTTTGTCGAATCGGATAACTGGTTCGAAATCCATGGAGGCTGGCTGGAGGGGCTATTTCGCGATGTGTCCTGATTACTGGGTTCGTGTAGACCGCACGATGGCCGATGGGGACACAATGTTGATTGCTGGCGAGGCGGGTGGAACAATCAAAGGCGAGCATGGCGAACCCAAATACAACTTCCATCCATCTCACCTGGTCAATCAAATTTTTTCGCTATTCGTCCCGGGCACTCTAACAGTGAGCCTGCTTCACCCAACCAAATTCCACAAGTTTCGCCGCGCCAAAACCAAGAAGTAACTCCGATGAGGAACAGGCGAATTGGACGAACCCAGGAGACGATGTGACCAGCCCAGTATTCCGCAGTAAGCAAACCAGGGCGAAGGAAGAGAGCGCGCAAGGAGCGGAAGATTTTGCCGTCCACATGGACCAGTTCGTGGACCAGATCGTGGAAGAAATGAGCAAGGGTGGGGTGTGCGCGGCTTGACCGCAGGACGCGCAGTATTGGCCGACTAGCAGCTTGTTGCAGTTGCGGCAGTGATGCAGGGAATCCATTTGCAGTCCTCTCCGATTCTATCCAATTATGATGAAATTATTGAATTGGTAAAGTCCGATAAATCCTGGTGCCCGTCCCGAATCATTCAGTTTGGCAGGATTAGCTATTCTCGTCGCAGCTTTATTCGCAGAGCTACCGCCAGTGCTGCGAGAGGTTCGATTCGATCCCATAAAAATGCTGCGGTCGGAATAGTCAGGCAAGGCGGGTATTCTTTATGTTCTACTGGCAATCATGCGTTTTCTAAGATTGCTGCTAACCCTTGCGCCGCTCTGCGCACAAGTTGAGTTCAAGTCCAGTAGCGACCGGATTGACGTGAAGATTGATGGCCAGCCCTTCACTACTCTGTTCTATGGAGCCGATGCTCCGAAACCTTATATGCATCCGCTGCGCACGGCAAGCGGTAAAGTGATCACTCGCGGTTACCCCATGGATATGATCGAAGGCGAATCGAAGGATCATCCTCATCACCGCGGCCTGTGGTTCACTCATGGCAATGTGAACGACATTGATTTCTGGGCTAGTGAGAAATCGCAACGTGCTGTTGCTGGATCCACCGCAAAGAAAGGGCCTGAACCTTCTGAAAAAGGAGTTGTGCTGATCCGCAAATTAGCCGACGTGAAAGGCGGCAAAAAATCAGGAACGTTGCACTTACTGTTCGATTGGCAAGACCTTTCCGGTAAAACTCTGATTAAAGAAAATAGAGTCATGACCTTCTATCCAGGGGTTACGGATCGCGTGATGGATTTCGACATCACCTTAACCGCGTCCGAAACAGTTACGTTTAAGGACACCAAAGAAGGCATGTTCGCCATCCGCCTGGCTACGGAGTTAGAAGAAAAGAACTCCGGTAAAATGCGCAATGCCGAAGGCGCTGTTGGCGAAAAAAATGTTTGGGGAAAACGTTCTCCATGGGTGGATTACGCGGGGACCCTTGGCGGCGAACGGGTTGGCATTGCGATCTTCGATCATCCAACCAATCCGCGACATCCCACGTACTGGCACTCGCGTTCTTACGGTCTGTTTGCTGCAAACATTTTCGGACTTCATGATTTTGAAAACGACAAGTCTAAAGATGGGAAGCTGGAACTGCAAGCAGGCAGCTCATTACGCTTCCGATATCGTGTTGTGATTCACCCAGGCGATGCCGATTCCGCAGGCTTAGCTTCCCAGTTCAAGAAGTATTCCGCAATGAAATAGCGCTATCCTAAGAGCTGAAAATGACAAAGCTTCAACGGAAATATCAACTTACCAAGCCTCTTACCGATGAGTTGATGAAACGCATCTCCGATGCCCACGGGATTTATGGATTCCAAAAGATTCAACTTGCCCCATCGCTGGATGCGATTACTGTGGAATGGGATGCCACTCGCTTTTCTGTAGAAAAGATGGAGAATGCATTGCACTCCGCAGGCATTCCGATCGCAACGGCCTAACTATACAAGCTGATTTCTATAGGCACCAAATTTGCCTTCTTCCGCAATTGTTGCCAATGAATATCGGCGGTCACCCCTTGCCACAAGGCCTGCCGCTCCTCCGCCGATGCAAACGCCAATTGCAGTTGCAGCCCCTGCCGTTGAACCACGCGGATTCCATGGGACTCTAAAAGCAACACGAACTCCACTGCGGCAGACGCGTCACCACTATACCTGCGTACTTCCAAAATCCCAGCATCGCAATCCGATTCCAAACTGGCCGGCATCTGTTCCGCAGCCATCGCCATGTATATTTTTTTGTTACCTCGGTGAAAAACTGGGCCACTGAGTGCGCCCAGCAAGTGTCGGCGTTGCATAATAAACAGATTACCTTCATGCGCACCTGGTTCATAGTGTGTCTGTCCCTCAGCGGATTTTGGTTGGTGCCTTTACCGGCCCAGAACTGGCATCCACCGGCTGGCAACCGTACGGTGTTGCGTCGGCCCGGAGCTGAATCCATCTTGCCTGGCGGGCGCATGATCACGCCGCTGGGTCGGCAATTTTCCACTGGACCTGGCCCGTGGGGTTTGGCCATCAGTCCCAATGGAAAAACCGTAGTCACCTCTGATGGTGGTCCCAATAAATACTCGCTCTCTGTTCTTCTCAATGAAAAGGAAGGTTGGCGCGGCGTCACCCACACGGCCATTAAAAAAGGCGAGAAAGAGAAAGACACAGAAGACGATTTCTACAGCGTATTTATGGGGCTCACATTCGACGATGAAAAAGACGTCTTCGCCAGTGAAGGCAATTCCGGCAACGTACGCTTGCTCAATGCGCAGAGCGGACACACCAAACATGTCTTTCGTTTGAACTATGGAAATTTCAAAGACTCCTATTCTGGCGACCTTGCATTCGATCGCGCTCAAGGTGTTTTGTATGTCGTCGATCAAGCCAATTTCCGCGTGGTGGCGCTGGACGTAAGAAAGCGCCGCATCCTTTCCAGCACTCGTGTTGGACGCCTTCCCTTCGCTATCGCCCTTTCCCCGAATAAGAAACAAGTGTGGGTCACCAACATTGGAATGTTTGAATATTCCCCTGTGCCTGGTGCAGAAAAACAGAATGCAGTGGATTCAGGACTTCCGTTTCCAGCCTTTGGATTTCCCAGCAACGAAGCCACCGTAGGTGCTCGCCGACCCAATGGCAGAGGGGACATGGTGGACGTTCCAGGCCTGGGTGATCCCAACGTTAAGGAATCCAATTCCGTAACGGTGATCAATGTTGAAAACCCTGATTCTCCTAAAGTGGAAGCGTTCATTCCCACAGGACTGCCCTTCGGCAAGAACTCTCACGGCGGCTCAAGCCCTTCTGGAGTTGTCGTAACAACGGACAAGGCCTACGTCGCAAATGGCAACAATGATTCCATCACGGTCATCGACATTCATTCGCTCAAGGTGGAAGCGCAAATTGAAATTCGCATTGCCGGGTTGGAAACTTTGCGCGGCATTTTGCCAACCAGTTTGACGGTCCATGGGGATTGGCTGCTGGTGGCCGAATCGGGGATCAATGCTGTTGGGGTGATTGATCGTAAAAAGAACAAGGTGATGGGCCACATTCCTGTTGGCTGGTTTCCCACTCGTGTTGCGATTCACGAAGGAATGCTGTTCGTATCCAATGCCAAGGGACATGGTTCAGGACCCAATGCCAACATGCAACGGGCGCTGCCTGTCAGCTTTCAAGGCCTGTTGCGACGCGGTAGTATCTCCATGTTCGCTTTGCCTTCTGCTTCGGAATTGACAGCGCACACAGCCCGCGTAATGACACTGAACGGGTTTGTTCCATCGAAAAATAAAATCGCGCCTTTGCCCGATGCCATTCAGTATGTGGTCCTGATTGTGAAAGAGAATCGTACTTTTGACGAAGTGTTTGGCGATATAGAAAAAGCCTCTAACGGCCCCGTGGAAGGCTCTTACGACCTGGCTCGTTTCGGTACACGCGGCATTGTGTTTGCCGATAAGAAAGAGCTTCGCCAGCGCTTCAGCATGCGTAATGTGAACGTCACGCCCAATCATCATGAGATGGTGCAGCGATGGTCTATGAGTGACAACTTCTATGCCGATTCAGAAGTGAGTGTGGATGGCCATCATTGGCTGGTCGGTTCGTATCCTAACGCCTGGACGGAATCCACATTGATGGCGGCCTATGGTGGGCAAAAGGATTTCCGCTTTCCAACCAACGCTCCGGGACGCTATCTTTTCACTGGCAGCAACTCTTCAGTGCATCCCGAAGAGCAACTCGAAGCGGGCGCAATTTGGCATCATTTGGCCAAGAATAATGTTTCGTTTCGCAATTATGGCGAAGGCTTTGAATTGGCTGGCGCAGATGAAGGAGAAGGCTTGAAACCCACAGGGGCGCGCTTTCTAACGAATGTCCCCATGCCCGATCCGCTGTATCAAAACACGTCTCGCGACTATCCCAACTACAACACCAACATCCCCGATCAGTTCCGCGCGACACAGTTTATTCAGGAAGTGGAGCGGCTGTATGTGCGCACCGGTAAGGATCTGCCGCGGTTCCTGTTCATCCATCTGCCTAACGATCATACAGCCAAGCCTCGACCCGAAGATGGGTATCCGTTTACGGCATCTTATGTGGCCGATAACGATTACGCACTGGGCCGTATTATGGAATTTTTATCCAGCACCTCCTGGTGGAAAAACATGGCCGTGTTCGTTACTGAAGACGATGCCCAAGGCGGTGTGGACCACATTGATTCGCATCGCACCGTGCTGATGGTGGCCAGTCCTTATGCCAAAAAGAACTATGTGTCCCATGTGAATTCCAGCTTCCCTGGCTTGCTGAAAACGATTTTTCGACTGCTGAAAATGCCCGCCCTGAATTTATACGATGCCACTGGTGCAGACTTGGCGGACTGCTTCACGATGACTCCAGATTTCACTCCGTACCAGCGTCAGCCGATTGTTAGTGAGCTGTTTGATCCAGCAAAAGCAAAGGAGCCGAGGGATGGCGAAGCTGGCCCCCGCATGGACGATCCCAAGTTTTTGAAAGAGCAGCACGAGCGGGAGAAGCGGTAGGTAAGGGTGGAATTTCGGGGGAAGAATGGCATGCTTAAGCATTTCGCGCTGATACTGCTGTTGGCCACCAGGCAAATATGTGCTGCCACGCCGGAACCACTTTGCTGCGCGATTTCCCCCGCTGAAATGGAACGATTGGACAAAGGCGAATCCATTGCCCGCATCATAAAAACAACCGATCACGACCTGGCCATTCTTGGTGCAGTGAAACTTCATAAGTCCAAAGAAGAATTCCTGAAATGGTTTCGCAATGTTGAAAACTTCAAACTTAGCTCCATGGTTCCTGAGGCGAAAGCGTTTCACAATCCGCCGAAAACTGAAGACCTCGCCCGTTTAACACTATCCGATCAGGAACTGAAAGACATTCGCCTTTGCCAGCCTGGCAAGTGTGGTTCCAAACTTAGCACGCACGAAATTAACCTGGTGAAGAACAATGTGGATTGGGTGGCAACAGATGCTTCACAAAAAGCGAATGTGTTGTTTCGCCGTTCTATGCTTGATTATGTTGCTGGTTATCTGAATCGCGGAAACGCCGCGTTGGGCCGCATCAACGATAAGGAAAGCGCCTCTGACATTGCCGAAATCTATTCCTCACTCATTCGGAACTTCCCTTACTTACACGACAAATTTCCAGAAGTGTTTCGTCATCTGCAAGAATTTTCCGGCGCTCATTCGCAAGCCAGCGATCACTTTATTTACTGGTCCCGGGAGCGATACGGGTTCGGTATGAAGCCACTGTTGAATGTGATTCACGTTTCCATCCACAATCCTGCTCCGAACATTTTGCTGATTGTTTCCAAGCAAATCCGGTCCACTCATTATTTCGATGGTTCGCTTGGAGTGACCATGCTGCTGGATGCCCCTGGGGGTGCTTATCTGATCTACATCAATCGCTCGCGCATAGATCTATTGCGGGATGCCGGATGGTTACGTCGCACTTTGGTGGAACATAACGTTCCCGGAGCAACGCGTAAGGAAATGCTGGCAATTCGCGACCGCGTCGAGAAATCGAAATGATTCTTTAGCTATAATAAAAGCTCACCAAATTAAGGAGCCTCACAATGTCAATCAGCGCCGCCTTGTTGCCAGAATACGATTTGGAAATGGCAACCACCCGTAAAACTCTGGAACGAGTTCCAACTGAAAAATTCGACTTTGCCCCGCACGCAAAATCAATGACCGCTGCGCGGTTGGTTTCTCACTTGGCCCATATCCCATTTTGGGCTGTAATGACCATTGGTCACAGCTCGCTGGACTTGGCCGGAAATCCTCCCATGCCCCCAGTTGCAACCCAAGCCGATGCTCTGGCCGAGTTCGATAAAAACGTTGCCGCAGGCCGCACTGCCATTGCTGGTTGTTCCGAGGAAACCTGGATGCAACCCTGGTCACTCAAGATGGGTGACAAGACGCTGATGACCCTGCCCAAGATCGCCGTAGTACGCAGTTGGGTGATGAATCACAATGTGCATCATCGCGCTCAAATGGGCGTATACTTGCGTTTGCTGGATATTGCGGTGCCTTCAGTTTACGGACCTTCTGCCGATGAAGGACAACTGGGCTAACCAATTGCTTTGACCTTCAATCGCAGATTCACCACCTTTTTCTTCATCATCGATTCGAAAGAAACTCGTGGCACTGCAATCTGCTTTTGAAACGAACTCTCGCGCATTTCTTTGCGAGAAGAACCTGGCAAGTAAATTAAGGCTTGCTCAAAAGTGCGCTGATCCGCCGCCTGAAATCCAGCGATGGCGCGATAGTAACCCTGTTGCCCGGCAATCTTGCGACAGCCGCGAATCATCTCATCCAGCACTTCCGCTCGTTCGCCAATTTTTAAGGAAGGATGGGAAGATAACAAGCCACCCCAGTCATCCAAAAATGGCCCCAACGGCAGCAGTAAATCCGCTGACCTGCGCAATGCTTTCACATGCCGCAACGGGTAGTGCCGATGCCCCTCAGTGGACATCGCCTCCCGATACAGTGCCGCCGCATGCTGAAACATTCCGTTGTACGGCTTCGTATTTTCATGCGCCAGTCTATGGAACCGCCCTCGCGCCGCCGAGGTCATTTCTTCTGTGGTCCAAAAGCTGATCGCCTGATCTACATCACCCAGATTGTGGGTCAAGCTTGCGGCCAGCCGAAGCGTGTCCAATTCCAGGCCATGGGCTGAAAGCGCATAAGCGAAAACATCGGTTTCCCGCTGCAATTCCGCATCAATCGCGAAGCCGGTTTTTTCCGCATATTCCGCATCGCCGATTTTCAACGCACGACCATGGGCAGCGCAAATTACAGAAAGCCACTCTCCGTTATGACCACTCACCGGACCCCAATCCTTAAGCGTTGTAGCGCGCGTGGAAATGCCATCCAGCGACCAGCCGCCCATCAGCAGAGCCAGGTCAATCATCGGACGCAGCACTTCCTGCTGTCGCACTTTGCGCCATAGCAAACCACGGATTTTGGTATCCACATCGGTAGGGACAAAAGTCGCCACCGTAGCGTGATGCGAGGCCAGGCAAACTGCCAAGTAGTTGAGCAGTTCTTCGGGTGGAGTTGCGTCTTTCAGCAGTGCTGCCGTGGCAGATGCCAGAATCCGCAGATGCCCTTGCGGACCTTCCCCCAATTCCCCAAGCGGCTTTTCTTCAACCGGCAATTGCGGCAAAAACGGTGCCGTATTCCGAACCAGTTCTAATATCGCACCAGGCGCGATCCATTCATCCCAAACGTGACTCACTGTTCTCCAATGTTGCCGATTTTACATATCCAGTGCAGCGCAATACCGGCAACCTGGGGTATTTCGCAAAGCTTGGATCCTCTTTTGATAAGGTGCATTGCAGGAATCGGCTGCCTCTGTCCGATTCAATGAGGCGGGCATTCCGGCAAACCGCACATAGGCCTTGGCCGTTCATTGCGGCTTAGTTTCCGCGTCGAATTTCACAATAGATTCGGCACCAAAACGTTGGTAATCGCTATAGGTGATCTTCATTTTTTGACGAACCGACCCGCCTGAAAATTCCAATACATCGTCGGAAACAGTCACTGAAGGAAACCAAAAGCCGCCCTCAACTTTTTTACGAACCGTGGTGAAGCGAGGGAACAGATTTTCTTCTTTACGTTTGAAAATTTGGGGCATGGCCCGACCTTCGCTGCGGATAATGGAATAATCTGATTTATCCACCCACAGTAGCCCTTCAAACAAACGCTGGCCATCCAGAATCTGTCGTGGCTTGATAGAAATCACCCAGCAATCGATGGTGTCAATAATTTCGTCTCCGCGCGATTCCGCTTTATAAAGCCACAACGATTCCTTGGTCAACAACATGGGCTGTACTTCGCGCATGTCACGAAAATCTTCGTCCGTGAGCCGAATCAGGGCCAGTGTATTCCAAGGCTTGCCCACCATACGTTCCGTCCGTTCTCCACCAGGAGAAAAAATCA
Source organism: Acidobacteriota bacterium (assembly GCA_025352795.1). Taxonomy (GTDB): domain Bacteria; phylum Acidobacteriota; class Terriglobia; order Bryobacterales; family Bryobacteraceae; genus JANXSF01. The sequence goes on along the minus strand of JANXSF010000092.1, from coordinate 55,180 downwards.
CCTCGCGCTGTTCGCGATACTCTCCACCACGCGTCCCACTTTTGCCGATCTCCTGGAACAGCACAACTTGTTTGTAAAGGTACTTTGACCGCACGTCTTCCGTCTTTGACTCGCGCTCTGCCGCTAAACGAACAAGACCCGGCGGAGCATCAGCCGCGTAAGCAGCCAACGAAAGACAAATCAATGGAAGGCCAAGCCGCGTCATACAAGCTACTTCTTAATCCAGTCCTTAAACATTGCTTTGGTCTTCTGAACTTTCGGCACTGAGTTCACCAAAACGTAAGGGTGATTCGGATTCAGTTTAACAAAATCCTGATGATACCCTTCCGCCGGATAGAAGGCTGGCAACGCCACCACTTCTGTGGCAATCTTCTTGGAAAAAACATGGGCATCGGTCAGTTGCGCAATATACGCTTCAGCAATCTTTTTCTGTTCTTCATTGACATAAAAAATAGCGGAACGATATTGCCTGCCAGAATCTGGACCTTGACGATTGACCTGAGTTGGATCGTGAGCTGATCCGAAAAAGATCTTCAACAATTGGCCATAGCTGATCTTCGATGCGTCGTAGTTGATTTGAATAGATTCGGCGTGATTGGTTCTTCCTTCACCCACCATTTCATAGTGAGCCGTTTTCTTATCGCCCCCGGCATAGCCAGAAATTACCGTGTCCACGCCTCGGATCAATTCAAATACAGCCTCGGTGCACCAAAAACATCCACCTGCAAAAACCGCCGATTGCTTGCCTTGTAATGATTTTGGACTATCCAGTAATGGGTCAGGCAACGCCGTTTCCGCTGCCATTAGCGCAGTACAGGACAAAATAGCTGCAAATATGAAGCCGCTGGTCAATTTCATGAATTTATGGTCTCCCCCCTCATCATCCCACGCCTTATCCCCTCATTTGAGGGCTAGTCGTAAGGCGGTGTCTCCGAGCATACTAATGAAGATCCAGTCAGACATTTATATCTCAAAAATATGAAAGTAATTAGAACAGGAAAGATCGTCGCTATCCCACTTACAATTTTGGCAGTCCTATTGCTGCCCGCTGCCTTTGGCAGTCAGATCAGTTCCGTTTTCAACAACTCCCTCCCCGAGGTTGATGCCTACTTGGTTGCGGCCTCCGTCCTAATTGGACTGGGAATGTTCCGTAAGCAACGCCGGGCAGATTGAACAATTTATAAAACAAGAAGTGCCCTTAAGCACTCAATCCCGTCCCCCATTTTGGCTTTGGTCTGCAACACAGACCAAGGCCGTCACTTTGACCCGCTAATTCGATATAACTTCCCCGCAGTCCTGATCAACAGTGAACCATCGTAGATCGCTGGAGTGGCCATGCACATTTCATTCAGCGAGTTCTTACCCAACAATTTATATTCCTTGCCACCAGCCAGCACAAACGTATCGCCATCCTCGCTTAAGGCAAATACTTTTCCGTTGTAGGCCCACGGCGAACTGGTAAAGGCACCGGCTTTTGCATCAATCCGCTGTCTGGCATAAAGTTCATCCCCATTTTTGGCATCGTGGGCAGTGAAGAAGCCACGGTCCAGCAAGGTAAAATAGATGTCGCCATAAACCAACGGTGAAGGATTGTAGGGGCCCGCTTGCGGCTTGTACCAGGCAAGCTGATCTTTGTTGCCGGTAATATCGCCTTTGGCACCAGGCTTGATCACATAAACTGGCCGCTCCTGATCCTGCACGTAGCCGCTAGTCATGTACAACAGCCCGAAGCGCGTGAACGGCGTGGGGACAACAATGGTGGACATGCCCTTGAATTCCCACAACACTTTTCCATCCAAATCATAGGACCGAACTTTGTCCGTTCCCGAGGTCACAATTTCTGTCCGCTGCGCATTTTCCCAAACAAACGGCGTGGCCCAATTGCTTCTCTCTTCGCGACTCACTTCCCAAATCTTCTGCCCTGTCCCTGCGTCTAGCGTCAACAGAGTGGACGCTTCGTCATTGTCGTTCACCAAGTACAAGCGGCCTTTATGCAGCACTGGCGATGCCGCTGTGCCCCAGCCATAACGCGTCTTGCGTGCCGGAAATTCTTTCTTCCAGGCCAGCTTCCCGGAAAAATCAAAAGCATACAGCCCCACGTTTCCAAAGTAGGCGTAGACCAATTTGCCATCCGTGGTTGGAGTCTCACTGGCGTAACTATTTTTCAAATGTCGCGACGATGTTGGAACAGCCCGATGCGCTTCCCGCTCCCACAACTTCTTGCCCGTTGCAAAATCGTAAGCGTAAAGCATCCAGCGATGTTCATCTGCTGGCAAAGACTCCCGGTTACCGCCAAAATAGAGCCCCTTTTTCGGAGCCTCTTTTGAATCGGCAGCGATTACCGCTGTTAAAAAAATCTTCCCGCCCCAAACAATTGGGGACGACCATCCAACGCCCGGCACATCCACTTTCCACTTCACATTTTCGGTTTCGCTCCAACGGTCAGGCAGCCGGGGATCTTCGGCAAATCCGTTCGACCCTGGTCCGCGGAATTGCGGCCAAGGGTCGGCTGCAAATGCCAAGGCAGCGAAAATCAAAAGAGTGAAAGGAATGAAAATGCGCATGGTTTCCGTCCTTGAATCTACTTGCAGCCGTATTTATCGCGTAGGATGGTCAAATGATGACGTTCGTGACCAGCGATCAAAAATGTCATGGCCCGTACCGTCAGTTTGTTGCCGCTGGCTGTTCCGTGCCTATCCCAGACGTCACCTTTGAATTGGCGAATCAGAGATAGCGTGGACATGCGAACAGATTCGTAGTCTTCCAGTAAGTCTTCCCAAGTACGATTGTTGCTGTCTGAATTTGCTACGTAATCGTCTTGCTCAAAACCGGCCAATGGCGTTTGATCATTGCGGGCAATGCGCAACAGGCGATAGCTGAAAATGCGCTCGGTATCAATCATATGGCCAACGCATTGTTTAATGGTCCACTTGCCTGGTGTGTAACTGCTGGCTTGCATCTCTTCCGGGACAGCTTCCAGCAGGTCCAGGGTTTCACTGGTTTGCTCTTCCAGGGTGTCCAGAATGTCACCATCGGGGACCTTGGATATGTAGGATTCGTGGTATGGCGCGTACTCTTCAGGCTTAGGTCGGGTCATAAGCTTAGGCTAACACTACCCATCCAATTTCAGAATTTCAGTTTTCGCGAAAAAATAACTTGCATATGGGGCGTGGAATTGATATTAACTCGTTCATTGTCTTTTTTTGGGGGAACAGGAAGAATGAATGTCCATTGTTGGAAAAACGAAAGTTGCAGGCAAGGGGAGTCTATCCCAACAGGCTTACAACATCTTGCGTACAAATATCCTGCGGGGAGATTTGCCATTAGGCACTCCGCTTTCCCGTCGTAAGCTGGCCGCCGAAATGCGCATGAGCCTTCTTCCAGTTGGCGAAGCCCTGCAAAAATTGGAATTGGAAGGCATTGTGGAGAGCCGACCTCGCGTTGGCACACGGGTCCGCATTCCAACCGAAGACGACGTGATGGGCCATTACATTTTGCGTGAAGCGTTGGAAACCATGTCGGCAAGATTGTTTGCGGAACGGGCCACTGAAGCGGATCGGGAAGAGATGCTGGATCTGGCCATTGCCTTGGATTCGCACTACGAAAGTGCCGTGCAATGTAGAAATGGCGAAGTTGCCGAGCTTGTGTTTACGGCCCATCGGGCGCATGCACAGTTCCACACCCGGCTAGGCGAATGCGGAGGTTGCCCAGCCCTGGTAGATGCCATTGATCGTAATCAGACCATGGTGTTGACGTGGCTATTCAACAGCGCGTCGCAGTTTTACCGGCTTCCTCCGCATTGGCATCTCACCTTGATGGAGTCCTTGAATCAGGGCAAGGTAGCACTGGCAGACCGAGCTATGCGCAAACATATCCGATTTGGATTCGATCATGTATCGCAGCGCATCCAGGCTCTGAATACTTTGCTGCTGGATTCGGAAAAAGGATTTCGGGTCAAAGTCTAAGAAGGACTATGCGCCGCGTTCTGCAAATAGTTCGTCGCCCCAGCGTCGGCGCTTGTTCAGCCAGACCACTCTGGCTAATACCACATCAATAATATTCCGCCCATTCAGCTCAATTGTTTCGCCTGTATCGGTGTCAGAACTGTTCCTCATCACCAACGTTTGCTCGTTTTGGCGCAGCTTACGAACCAAGGCTCCGCGTTCCGATAGGATGACGTAAAGGCTTTGTGATTCCAAATAGGTCCGCCCCATTTCCGATTGGTCCAATAACACTACTTCTCCGCCCGCGAACGTTCCCCGCATTTCAGGATCGAAGCCCAGACGTGCAGCAACCGGATCAGTTACAGATTTCAATTGTGATTGGGGAATCGTATAGGTTTCGCCATCTGGTGCCGATTTCGGAATGGCTTGGCCTGGACCCAATATTCCCTCCAGCACGCTCACCCGGCAATACCGCTGATCCTGATGGGGCGAATGGCGGGAAAGGTGGGCAATCAGTTCCCGAGCATCGAACAGGTCCAGCGTGGTGAGCCTCAATTTTTTAAGAATGGAGTCAGCTATATCCGGAGAAAACTTGCGCGCCCCTTTGAGCACGTTATGGACGTGAGGCTGGGATATTCCGGTGAGCTTGGCCAAACTTCGCTCCGTAAATTCCCCGCCTTGTATTTTTGCTCGCAAAAGAACAAGCAAACGATCCTGTAGTTCATTGAAGAACATAAACGCGTCCTAATAACCTATTTCTTTAAGAAATAGGTTTAGCTTAATTTTCTTAAATCCCCGCAAACGATATACTACCCGAAAATGGTTGAGAGTGTTGTTGCAATCTTTTACTTCCTTTACGTCATACAGATAGGAGCCTATTACCTGATTAAGATTAAGTTATGAAAATCGGTCCAAAAGATATAAGGTTGACGAAACTTTCTTAATCTATATTCTGAGACAGGAACTTGAGAGAGCACCCAGCAAATGGGTGATAGAGGAAAAAAACAAAAACAATGGAATGGACAAGATCAGAAACATTGGCGCTGGCCCTGCATAACTGCACGTCGTGCCGCGGGTTGGGTTTGCGAATTGGAAAAAGGGGAGGAATCAACCCTTGCAATTGCGCGCTTCGTAATATTTTTCGTGCCTGTTACAAACGTTTTCGATATTGCCATGAAAAGGAAAAGCATCTCACCAGGGCAACCATTGAATTCGTTCCAGGCAAAGATAGACGCATGGCTTGGGGTCGCAAAGACGAAGAGTATTGCGCCGATTTCTTATTGGTGGCCAAGCGAACCTTGACGCCTGAAGAACACAAGTTATTCACGTTCCACTACCTTTTGGGCGCAGATTGGAAACTCTGCTGCACCCGCTTGGACATAGATCGTGGATTATTTTTTCATGCGGCCTATCGCGTTGAACAAAAGCTGGGAAAGGTATTCCGCGAACTGACTCCGTACGCGTTGTATCCGCTGAGCGACTATTTTCACAGCACTCGTCCAAACGTGCGGGCCATTCCCACCGACAGCATTGCCACTGGTCAGGTGTTTCCCATTCGGCCACCGCTATCCGGCTACCGTAGGGCAAGCCAACAGGAGGATGCTCCCTTTCTGCGTGCTGCGTAAGGTTAGAGCGGAATTCCGAAGTGAGTGGGATACATCATCAGGGATGCCCTGTAGTTGCTTGAAAATCGGAATGAAACCTTCGCTCAGAAGCGAGCGGACAGGCGGAATCGCCCAATGTCACTTAGTTTTTCCGCATCCACTGTAGAATCTCCAACATTGTTGGATAACCTGCGGTCTTTCAAAGGCCTGATACGCTTCGCCACAAAAGTTGTCCAATTGTGGGAATACTAAGGGACAGGCAGGGATGCCTGTCCCACTTACTGACTAAGTTACTTCGGGCAGCCTAGCACTTTGACGGCGTCGGCTGGTGGGTCAACGAAGCTGACGGTGGAAGAAGGCATGGTAGCGCCTCCTGGAACCAGCCAGACTTCCACACGACGGTAACCGATGCGTGGGTCTGGCTTGCCGCCTTTGACTATTGTGCTGGTTCCGCAGAAGTCCAGCATAGGTGCGCTGGTTTCCTCCGTACCGGCATAACCAACTTTCACCCGGCCCAAATCTAAGGCAGAGCAGATTCCCGTTCCGGCACTTAGAACAGCGGCCACGTTCAATGCGCGACGCTTGTCGGAAGCGGAAGCGACCATGCGTTTTGATCCCTTGCTGACAACCGCTTGTTCGCTCTTATCCATATGGCCAATGAGCACTACCTGCGCGTTGGGATCGGCCTTCATCTTGTCTGTAAGGACTTCCAGAAGCAGCCGCTTGCCGCAGTTGTTGACTCGTGAACTGCCAGCGGCGAAGACGATATCATCCAGGCGCTGGGCCACGGGCGTGGACTTCACGGTGACCGTTGTGGTTGCCGTTGCCGATCCACCATTGGCATCGGTAGCGTTACCGGTGATGGTGACAGCCTTGCGTTGAATGCCTGGAGTGGACTTATCGAAAGTAACACCAGTCGAATCAAACGTGCCATCGGGTGAGATGCTGCCTTCACTGGATTTCAAAGCAACATTGACCGGGGTTCCAGCCGCGTTGGGCTTTGTGGTGACGGTGACCTTGGCGGACTTGCCTGCCTCCACTTCTGCAGGGGATGCAGTCATGGAAATGGACGGATTGCCGTAGGCCTTAATTTCCACTGTGGTGCAACCTTGTTTTTCCGTGTAGCCAGCAGACGTAGCAGTGGCACAGATTGTATACATTCCGGGGGCTTTGCCCGTGGTATCGAAAACAAAGGAAGATCCAGTTTCCGATTGCTTAGCACCATTCACTGTCCAAGCATAGTTGATGGTAGGAATGCTGGCGGGGTCCGCTGTGGCCGTTATTTTGGACGACGTTCCGGCGTACACCGAAGCGGGATCTGCGGTAACCCCAACGCTGTTGAAATTGCGAATTGGAAGGAGAGCCTTCAATTCCTGGCAACTGGTGCTGGAAACCAATTTTTTGGCGGAGGCAGTGGCGCAAATCTTATACATACCTTCAGGGCGACCGGTGGAATCGAAATTATAAAGGTCGCCAGATTGTTCAAAAGGAACACCATTCAAAGACCAGGTGTTTTTCACTACAGCCTTTGCCGGAGCGTCCACATTGAATTTGAAGGGTCGTGATTGGCCAATCAGGATATTGGAGGTATCGCCAGTCAAACTGGTGGTGAGCAGTTGTGGTTTGGAATCTGCGGCACCAAAGTTCAGGCCCAAACCTGCGGTGAGTTGGACGCCTGTCTGCCAGCCCTTGGGAGCAATGTAAAATGCACCCGGAATGGTGGTTGCTACGGGAAGGCCGAAGTGCGGATTCCCAGCCCAAACGTTGCGCGCATCCAACCGCAAGCTGGTTAATTTGTTGCTGCCGTATTTCACGCCACCTCCAAAGTTGAAGCTAGGCTCACCGCGGCTACTGCGGCTGGATGAGCCGAGTTGTAATAAGCGAGCAGTGGCAGCATCGGTAAGGTTGAACCACATGGCTCCGCCGCCTGCGGTAAGGTATGGACGCCATTTCTTATCGGGATCAGCAAAGTGCCACACAGGGTTTAGGCTGAGGGAGTGATTGCGGGAACCGAATCCCGATTGCAAAGGGCCGTTGTTGCGCAATAGCGGGAACAAATTCAGGTTGTTTACGCCATAGGCATAAGCACCTTCCAGGCTCCATCGTGGAGTGAGGGTGCCGCCGATGCGAAAACCGCCCAATCCTCCTTCGTCCAGCTCAGCTCCAGACGGGCTGTACTTGTTGTTTCGTAGCGAATAACCGCTGAAGCCCCCGAAAATACCGACTTCCAGTTTCTTCACAAAATCAGGCATTTTGGAAGAGGCAGATGCAGGTTGAGGCTGAGCAGCCAGGGGCAAGGCGACAAGAATTGTCGCTAAGAATAAGGGTTGAATTTTCATAGACGTCTCTCTTAATTTTTTCACGGTTTACTTAAGACTTCGGGGTCAATTGACGTGGCATAAACTCCACGTCTAGCCACAAGCGCAATAATGCGATTGGGCTGGCTGGGGATAATGTTAAGGCTTTTGATTTGGGCAGCAATGGCCATTCCAGCACGTGGCAAGATTTGCCAGGACTGGCCACCATCTATGGAGTAGAAAACACTGGATTGCTGCGCGGCAAAGGCCAGATTCGGAAATTGGGGATGAAAAAAGAGCCCGCTAGTAGTTGCTGCCGGGGCACCCAGTGCTGGCGTCCATTGGTCACCTGATGATTGAAGCAGGAAAAGCCCGTGCGATGTGGCCGCCACCAAATGATCGTCAACCGGGCTGAAAGCAAACCCTTCCCATTCCAGGCCCGCGATCGGCAATGGCAGGAGAGCCCAATTGGCACCCCTGTCCGATGAGATGGCGGCGTGTCCACGGGAGGCGACGATGATTCTATTTTTTGATGCCGTCATTACTCGAATGGGTTGGCTTTCCAGCGCCGGAACAGCAACCGCTTTCCAGCGTGAACTGCCCGGGGAACCTTCAAATAGACCAGCCGTAGTGGCCACCCACAATTTTGCGGGTGTGCCATCGGCAAGCAAAGCCAGAGCAGTCAACGAACCGCGCTGGGCAGGGGCAGGAATCTGTTTCCATTGATGGCCGCCATTATCACTCAGCCAAAGTGCGTGGGCCGAAGCGCTGAAAATTTGGGAAGGGGAAGATCCAGCCAGGAAGGTAAATGCATCGGCTGGCTTGATTGTTTGCCAAACGGTAGAGGATGGATATTGAGCCGCCGCCCCATTCTGACCGGCTACGAAAAGCGCATTGGAAGCAGTGAACAGACCGTTCATGGCATGTCCTTCAAACCCTTCATTGATGGGACGAAAGGTATCGCCACCATCGTCACTGCGAATCAACCCAGCGTCCATTGTTGCGGCATAGAGTTGCAGGGGATGCAAATGACTACTGACCACAGACTTCACGGCTCCGGCATAAACTCGTTGCCAAGTGACGCCACCATCCAGCGATCGCTGCAATCCACCGGTCGTGCCCGCGTAGACGCGCGACGAGAGGGAAGAATAGGGAGAAGGATCGGGAAAAATTACATAGGTTCGATAGCTTGCTTCCGTGGAACCTCGTAATTTCAACCAATGTTCACCGCGGTCATCACTGCGATAAATGCCGGTGCAGGCACTGGCAAATAGACGTCCTGGTTGTTGTAAGGCCGGGGCTAGTGAAAATACGTCGGAATCGTCAATCATACCGGTGTGAATTGAGGTCCAGGTGGATCCTTCATCCTTTGTTCGCCATGGCAGGTGGGGAGTCCCGGCAAAAATGGTGCGAGCGTCGGTAGGGTCAAACGCCACGGAAACAACTGGCTGCAGGTCACCTTGATCGCCTGGGGATATGCGCTGCCAATTTTGGCCACCGTTCTTAGACAAATACACACCATCGGTTGCGCCAGCCGCAATCACTTGCGGATTTCCTGGGAAAGTAGCCAAAGCCCACACGGATCGCCCTCGGAATTCAGAACTGGCTTGCCATGTAATCCCATCGTCGATGGTCTTATACAGGCCGCTGCCTGTTGCGTGGTCGTGCGAAACGGCTAATAAATAGCTCTTATCGTTAATAGAATCAGAAATGGAATCAAACAGTATGGCGTTGACCTTTGAATTCAGTTCGGCAGGAAAGGGTCGACTCAGCCAATGAGCCCCACTATCCTGGGAACGGAATAGGCGACCATGCAACGAGGCAGCAAGAAGTGCATCCGTTTTTGGATGGACGGTAACAACAACTGCCTCACCACCGTAGGGGCCCATCGCCACCCACTTTTCTGTGGTGTCTAACGCAATCGAGGGTATTATCCAGCAAACTGAAAGCAAAAAGATGAGTGCAAACGTTGTCCTTAATCGAATCCCACTGCTCCTTTCTTGTTGATCCTTAATCACTTACGAAAAACATTCCGCTGATAACAGAATACCAGGGGGAAGGCGGTCTATGGAAAGACCTAGTACCCATATGGGTCTCAGAAAATCAATCTATTATCTATATTTGATCATTAGGTTTACACTGTGCTAAAGGTCTGTTGTTTCACAGTTAGAAGCTTGCAATTTTGTAGCCATGTTTGAAATCAAAACTTAGGGAGTTGTTTATGCGAACGATGTTATCCGTTCTGCTCACCATTATTTGCCTGGCGTCCTCAGCTATGGCACAGTCCGTAACGTCCGAAATTCTGGGAATTGTCAGGGACCCCACTGGGTCGGCGATTCCAGGCGCGAAGGTTGCCGTCAAGAATATCAATACCAACATTAGTCGCGATTCGGTGACCGATAACGAAGGCCGTTTCCGTGCGTTGCAATTGCAGCCTGGCCCCTATCAAGTGATTGTGGAAGCTGCTGGATTTTCCAAAGTGATTCAAGGTCCAATCACACTCTTATTGAATGAACGACCCAGTATTGACGTCACCTTGAACGTTTCCTCCATATCGGAAACCATTGAAATCACCAGCAGTGCTCCGCTGATCAACGTGACCAATGCCGAAGTGGGTGTTAACTTCGAATCCAAGCGGATTACAGAAATGCCTCTGGCTCCAAACGGCAACATCCTGGGGATTGCGTTGCAAGTGGCTGGTGTTTCCCAACTATCCAGTGGCAATAGTTCATTTGCCGCCGGTGGCGTCAGCTTTTCGGTGAATGGAATGCGCACGCGCTCGAACAATTTCATGATTGACGGGCAGGATTCCAACAATCCTTCTGTCACGGGCTTGGTCCAGGAAGTAAACAACCCCGACGCCGTGGCAGAATTTCGTATTATCACCAATCAATTCCTGCCAGAATACGGTCGCTCTGCCGGTTCAGTCATCAGCATTGTCACCAAAACTGGCACAAATGCTTTCCATGGCAGCGGTTACTGGGCGTATAACGGCAACGCGCTAAATTCCCGAAACAATCTGGACAAGCGTACATTTACCAAAGCACCCTGGCGAGTGCAGAATCAAATGGGGACTACCGTTGGCGGGCCAATCGTAAAGGACAAAACGTTCTTCTTCTTTTCAGGGCTTCGTTGGACCGATCATCGCTTTGCTAGCGGCACTGCCATCACCGGTGCTCCTACGCAAGCGGGCAAAGACATCATCAAGGCGGCTGCAGGTAATCTTCCGCAGATCAACGCTGTATTGAATTTTCTACCAGCGGCGCAACAAGCCACTGGCGCGACATCGAAATTCACACGGAATGGGCAATCGTATATAGTTCCGTTGGGGACTTTGAGTGGTGCGGCGCCGAACACTTTCGACGCCTGGCAATGGACCGGACGTGGTGACCATCGGTTCAACGACAAAGAAGCACTGATGCTGCGCTTTGCCAGTGATACACGTACTTCGGTGGCTGGTCAAGGCGTGCCTCCGGGCTTAACGGCATCCACTCCGGCGAAGCGGAATTCGGCATCGGCGGCGCTGACTAGTTCACTGCAATCGAATCTGATCAATGAACTGCGCTTCGGCTTCCAGCGGATTTCCTCTGTTACTGGCGCTGCCGACGCCAATGCAGCTACCATCCCTTCCATTGAAATTCCGGAATTCGGCTTGAATGGCTTTAACGATGCCACTACCCGAACAGCGATTGGGCTTGCATTGAACTTACCTCAATCGCAATTTCTGACTAACTATCAATTGATTAATAATCTGACTTACATCAAAGGTAACCATAACATGAAGTTTGGTATTGATTTCCGACGTCAAGATCAGAATCAGGATTTCAACCCGACTCTACGCGGACGTCTGGTGTATAACAACTTGCAGGATCTAGTGGACGATGTGGCGCAGACTGCGTCAATCAATAGCTTCCTGCCAGGCGTGCCAAAGTTCCAGGCCTATCGTTACTTCGATTACTTTTTCTTTGTCCAAGATGAATTCCGAGTGAAATCGAACTTCACCATTACTTACGGTTTGCGCTATGAAACGCCTGGCAATCCGGCAACCTTCCTGAAAGGGATTAATGACAAAGTGGTGGCCAATAACAACAACGATGAACGTTACCGTTTTCTTCCAGTGCCTCCGCGCGATAAGAATAATTGGGCACCCCGGTTTGGCTTCAACTGGCGACCAATCGTATCCTCTGGTCCAATGCGTTTCCTGACTGGGGATAGCGGACTGGTGATTCGTGGTGGTTACTCCAGGACTTACGATATTATTTACAACAATGTGTATCTGAATATCTTCAGCGCATTCCCGTTCACATTGGTCAGCAGCTTTCCAGCGCGCTCTCCTGGTGCGTTTCCGCTCATCACAGGCATTGCGTTTAACGGGGTAAGGCCAGCTATCAATAACCCGTCGCTAGTTACACGGACACAAGTGGAAAGTAACTTTCGAGCTCCAACGGTAGAACAGTTTTCGTTCAACGTGCAACGGCAACTGGCATCAAGCTGGGCTTTGACAACTGGCTGGGTTGGAACAAAGGGTTCAGGCCTGTTTCAATCGATAGACGGCAACCCTACTATTCAGGGTGACAACGGCAAGGGAACAATTCGTGTTGATCCCACCAAGGGCATTATCCGTCTGCGTGCCAATGCTGCGTCTTCTATCTATCATTCACTGCAAACCAGCTTGGACCACCGCTTTTCGGGCAATTTTACGATGGCGGCCCACTACACGTGGAGCTCTTTCATCGATAACGCTTCAGAGGTATTTAACCCCTCAGTTGCTGGAGAAGTGGCGGTATCGCAGGATTCCTTCAATCGTCGCTTGGATCGTGGACGGTCCACTTACGATAGGCCGCATCGGTTCACGACCAACGCACTTTATGAACTGCCTTGGTTCCGTGATCAACGTGGTGCAATTGGTCATCTTCTTGGCGGCTGGCAAGCGGGTGGCTTGCTAACTTTCCAAGCCGGACCGCCATTTTCTCCGTTGGCTGGATCCGATCCCGGCTTCAGACTGAGTGGGATTGACGGACTGGTGGGTAACGCAATTCGGCCTAATTTGGAAACCACACTTCCACTGGGAAGCATGTCTTTACCAGAGATCATGGCAGCAGGCGGCAGAAAATTATTTCTGGATGCGAATGGTGCTTTGACAGTTACAGCAGCCCGCCCGATAGGCAATGCAGGTCGCAATATTCTGCGCGCTGATGGCATCAACAATCTGGATTTGGTTTTGACTAAGAACATCAAGTTACCCATGGAAGGACATAAGCTTCAATATCGGGCAGAGTTCTTTAACCTGACCAACACGCGTGACTACGGCATTCCCAATGCAACGGTTACGAACACTGGCTTTGGGTTGGAAGGCAATACAGATGGTGGCAATCGTCGCATTATTATGATGCTGCGGTACCAGTTTTAAGGTTGGCGACTACTGCTCTACGCAATGATCTGTAACGGGATTGTTGCGTAGAGAAATAGTTGCTACCCATGGTTCTTCAGCTTCATCGAAAGAGGAGCCATGCAATCTACTATCCCCGCCCTTTTCACACCGCTCACTATTCGTGAAATTACCCTGCCCAATAGAATTGCCGTCTCGCCAATGTGCGAATATTCCAGCGTCGACGGATTCGCCCATGACTGGCACTTAGTCCACTTAGGCAGCAGAGCCGCAGGGGGCGCGGGATTGGTCATGACAGAGGCCGCCGCAGTGGAAGATATTGGTCGCATTACGTATGGCGATTTGGGGATCTGGAAAGATGAACATATACCCTATTTAAGCCGTATTGTGGCGTTCCTGCATGAACAAGGCTCAGCGGCTGGCATTCAATTGGCCCACGCCGGTCGCAAGGCCAGCACGGAACTCCCTTGGAATGGCGGCGCGGCAATCAGCCCCACAGACCCAGATGGCTGGCCACCAGTTGGTCCTAGTGCGATTCCATTTCATCCAACTGATCCCATTCCCCACGAACTATCCATTGATGAAATTAAAGCCACTGTGGAATCCTTTGCTGCCGCTACGAAAAGAGCTTTAGCTGCTGGTTTTGACGTAGTGGAGATCCACGGTGCACATGGATATCTGTTGCATGAATTTCTCTCACCGCTTTCCAATCAACGAACCGATAGTTACGGTGGATCGTTCGACAATCGCATTCGCATTGTGCTTGATACAGTTCGGGCAGTGCGACTGGAATGGCCCGCATCGCTACCTTTGTTCCTTCGTCTTTCGGTGACCGATTGGATGGAGGGTGGCTGGACGGCAGATGATTCCGTGGAACTTTCCCGACGTGTGGGCGAGCTTGGTGTGGACCTTATTGATTGTTCTTCCGGCGCATTAGTGCCCAATGCCAAGATACCGGTTGGCCCTGGCTTCCAAGTGCCTTTTGCGGAACGAATCCGCAAAGAAGCAGGCGTTCTTACTGGTGCCGTGGGGTTGATCACAACAGCACAGCAAGCGGAACAGATTTTGCAGGAAGGCAAGGCAGACTTGGTGTTGCTGGCCAGAGAAATGTTGCGGGACCCTTATTTTCCTATGCACGCAGCACAAAGCCTGGGGGTGCAAGTTGAAGTTCCGAAGCAATATTTGAGGGCTATTCACGGCAGTGTAATTCGTAAAAGCTTCGGCACAAAGTAGCTCATCTGCTAGACTGGGCTAAACTAAATCTCATATGCAACCCAAATTTCTTGCCTGTATAACGTCCACTTTTTTCGTAATTCTAACTGGTTGCGCCGAAGAACCCAAGATTAAAAAAGAGGAAAAACCACCGGAGCCGGTTACTGCTTTAAAAGCGTTTTACGCCGTTTATAGCAATGCCCGGACTTGGGCTACCGATGCCCAAGTGCTGGATATAAAGAGCGTCGACCTGGATGACAAACACATGTGTAAAGAAGGGAAATGTTGGGCCTGGTCTGTGAATCTTGTTTCACCATCCAAGGGAAAGTTGAAGAACTTCACTTATTCGGTGATTGAAGCAGAAGGGAACTTGCACCAAGGTGTGTTTGCCAATTTGGAAGAAAACTTTCGCGGGTCGCGCGGGCAGGATAGACCGTTCCTGATGCAGGCGTTGAAGAAGGATTCAACAGACGCTTATAAAACCGCTGCGGCCAAGTCTGCTGATTATATGAAGAAGCATCCTGACGTCCCCGTGACGTATGAAATTAGTTATACGCCAAAGCATGGACAGCCAGCGTATCGTATTATTTGGGGCGAATCAGTTTCCACCAGTGCCTACTCCATTCTGGTGGACGCGGCAACCGGAGAATACGCCGAAACGCTTCACTAATATGGTGACTAACTCGGACATTCTAGCTGCCCGCGAACGGATTCGTGGCATTGCGCAAATCACTCCGGTGCTTACCTCCCGTAGTTTTAATTCTGAAGCTGGGCTGGAAGTATTTTTCAAGTGTGAAAACCTGCAACTGGGTGGGGCGTTCAAAATCCGTGGGGCTGCCAATTTCGTCAATTCCCTTGCCAAAGAAAAGCTTCGGCAAGGCGTAGTAGCATTTTCATCAGGTAACCACGCGCAGGCCGTGGCTATTGCTGCAAAGCGCGCAGGCACACATGCAACCGTGGTGATGCCGCTGGATGCACCCAAAGCGAAAGCCGATGCCACAGCGGCTTACGGAGCTCATATTGTGCGCTATAACCGCTTCACCGAAGATCGGGAAGCATTGGCGCGTAAGGTTTCTGAAGAAACAGGGGGAGAAACAGTTCCGCCGTTTGATCATCCATTAATCATTGCCGGGCAAGGAACAGCGGCCGCAGAACTGCTGGAACAAGTTACGAATCTGGATGCGCTGATTACACCTGTTGGCGGCGGCGGCTTACTCAGTGGCACGGTGATCGCTGCCAAAGCTTTCAACCCTGCTCTACGTATTTTCGGCGCGGAGCCGACGCTGGCAAATGACACGTTTCTTTCTTTTCAAAAAGGTTCGATAGTCAGCATTCCAGTTCCAGAAACCATTGCCGACGGTCTGCGTGCCCCATCCCCTGGCAAGCTTACGTTCCCCATCATCCAGCAAAATGTGGAACAAATCATTCTGGTGACGGAGGAAGAAATCCTGGCTGCCATGAAGTTTCTATTGGTGCGATTGAAGATCCTGGTGGAACCCAGCGGTGCGGTACCTGCTGCTGCTGCCTTGTTTCGAAAATTGCCTGCGGGCATTGGGAAAGTGGGCGTAATCCTATCTGGCGGCAATGTCGATTTCCCACTGCTTTTTTAAAATTGAATTCGCGCGCCTACGACAATAATTCGATTTCCTGACGCAGTGGTGATCCGCCCAAAATCGGTATCGTTGATATCCGTAACCGGAACATCAAAATACGGGGTGTTGCTAAAGTTCTGCGCATCGGCCCGCAGCTCAAACCATATCCCTTCCCTAATCTGAAAACGCTTCCGCAAATTGATATCCAGTCGTAAGCCACCGGGGCCAGACAGGAATCGTGGGGCAACCGTTCCTAATTGTCCAGGGACAGAATTCGCCAACAGTAAATTATCCGAAGCATCGGCAATCGCTTGCATGGAACTTAGGGCTCTTAAAGGTGGCGCTAGCAATGCAATGGAAGGATCCGCAACTTGCTTCAGACCTGGGAAATAGACAATGCCATTGCCAGTGCGGGTCACTTGACCCAGCCCATTGCTGATGGATTGCAACGCCACTGGAGTATTGCCTGCCGCATCGTTGAACGACGTGGTGAAAGTTGTCAGATCCATGGGCGCACCGGAAAATAGATTAAAAATGAAGCCCGTGCTCCAGCCGCCAAACACACGCGACATCAAAGAATTTGTTGTGGTTAAAAACTTCTTGCCTTTCCCTAACGGCAGTTCATAATGCCCGCTGTTGCGAATCACAAACGTGCGGTGAGAATCCAGCAATCGGCGATCCTGCCGTAGGTTGCGGAGCGTGCGGTAGTTGCTTACTTGATCCTGAGTATCCCCTTCGTCATCGCCCAACAATTTTGAGTAAGTCAGGTTCGATTGCAGTGTCAGCCCATTGCCCGCGCGGTACAAATATTCCACTTGTAACGAATGATAAATCGAGTTGGAAAAATTACCAATTAAGTTGGCATGAGCGAACTGCGGGTTAGCCACAATGAAGTTTTCAGGCAACCCTGCGCGACGCAGCAAGCCGCCAACGTTGCCGGTCTGGAAGGTGGTGGTGTTCAAGTAAGTGGCAAAATCACCTACGTTGTTGTTGGCTAGAAAGTCGCGAATGGTGGAGTTGTTTTGCACTCCGGTGCAGTTGGCAATCAGGCGATTGATCAAAGCTGGGCAACCACCTGCCTGCAGGCCTTTGAACGCATCTAACACACCATTTTCCACGATGTTCACCTCGTTCACGCTGGTGCCACGAAGCAGGCGCGTCCCTTTGCTGCCCACGTAGCGTAAGTCGAAGGTGCTTCTGGGAGTCAGTTCAAATTCCAGCGTTGCGTTCCAGTTCTGCACGTAGGGTTGCCGCAAGCCACTATCGAAAGCACGAACCGTTTGGGTGCGTTCCGTAATTGGCACGGTACTCAAGGGCTTTCCATTTGCCACTAACGGAAGCGTTGTATTGGCCAAAGTAATGATGTTACCCGAACGGTAGCTGACGTCAGTATTCAGCCCCGGTTCATCACCCGACACAATATCAACCAGCCGCAACGAATGGCGTTCGTAACTGATGCCATAGCCTGTACGGAACACTGCTGTGCGGCCCAACATCAGACGCTTGGGAATGTTCCAACTCAGCCCTACCGCTGGTGCAAAGTTATTGCGATCTGGAGCAAATAAACCACGTCCGCTGTTTGGGGAATTCGGACCCACCAGTTCCACACTTGTTAGGCTACCCGCCTGTTTGCCTGGCGAAAAGATGTCTGCCAAGCTTGTGCCAGAAATTCCAAAAATGCTTTGCGATCCGCCCACCAATGCTGCCGTCTTTCCGTTGGCATCGTACGGGACACCGTAGTATTCATAGCGCACGCCCAAGTTCAACAACAAGCCGGGAGTAACTCGAAAATCGTCTTTGAAATACCAACTGACTTCGCGTGACCGCCACGTGCGCTGTTTCTGCTCACCAGCAAGATACTGCGGATTCAGGCCACCTGGAGAATTGAAGGATTGATCAATGGAAGCGAAAGACCCGCTTAATACATTCAACAAATTCTGAGCTTGCCCGGAATTATTGCCAATGCCCGCAAGCGTATTGATAGCTGTCACAGGAACCGCCCCAGCACCAATGGTTGCCCTGGGCATAACGCCAAGCGAATTGTAGCCGTTTGAGGATACAAACCGTAGATCCGCACCCCCCTTGAAGCTGTGCTTACCCTTCAACCAATTGACGGAATCGGACATTTGGTAGACGGGGCTGAAGCGCCCCTGCGGATCGTTACTGGTATCAATCGGGCTTGCTACAGCGGCGGGCAAGACTGCTAAAAAAGGCTGCCCTTTAATGGTGGGCAAAACCCCCTGCCCTGCTACTTCCCAAGGTGCTTGGGAGCGATAACGGACGCGTTGGGCACCGGCATGAAATTCATTAATCAGGTTGGCGCGAAGTGTGGATACCAAGCCCAGGGAATACAAAGTGCCCCGCACCGACTTACCATCCAAAGGTGACGTGGGGAAAGCCTGCGGCATGAAGGTGTTACTGGAATTTTCATTTTCATTGTTGTAACTGCCATTTAAGCGATGCTTCTCGCTAATGTTGTGATCAATGCGAAATTGAAACTTTCGCAGATCGTCTGGAGCGGACCGTTGCCAGCGATATCCAGCAGTGTTCAACCCATCACCACTGCGAAAATCATTGGGCAGAGGCATGAGCGCGATCAACTTTTGCATGGCGGCATCGGCGGAAGGGCGTTGCGGATCGCGATTGAAAATACTCGCCGTTTGCACGTCACTAGTGGCCAGCGGAGGACGCAGCGGATTCCCGTTTAAATCAACGACAGGAATGTTCGCGCCAGCATTCGCATTGCGAGCTCCAGGAAAATAACGGTACAGACCCTGGCGGGCCGTGGCCGTGTATACATTCGAGGAAATGGTTTCGTGAGACCGAATGCGGTTGGCCTCTGTCAGAAAAAAGAAGAAGGTACGGTTCTTGATAATAGGGCCGGAAACATTGCCTCCAAATTGATTCTGAATCAGAAAATCACGCGGGTTCACTTCTTTGCCTAAGGCATCGCGACCCCTCAAGTTGTTAAAGAAGTTGTTGGCGTTTAACTCACGATTGCGCATTTGTTCAAATACCGCGCCATGTAGTTTATTTTCCCCACTCTTAGAAACCATCTGAATCTGACCAGAACCACGGCCGAATTCCGCATCGGCTGGTGAAGTGACAATACGCACTTCAGCAATGGCATCGGTCGAATTTTGAAACACGGAAGAGACGCCAGAATTGTATCTGTTGTCCTGTACGTTAATGCCATCCAGCGTGACATTTACTGCACCAGCTCTGCTGCCTCCAAGATTGTCACCCACCACGCCTGCTTGTGTATAAACAAGTTCCATTACGTTGCGATCAATCAATGGAAGCGATGTAATACTCTCCCCGGAAAGAACTCCGCCAACGGAAGTGGTGGCTACGTTTAAGCTGATTGAATCGACACGAACTTCTAGCGTTTCGGCTACGCTGCCCACTTGCAAAACAACATTGCGGGTGGCCCTGCCGCCAACTTCCAGCACCAGATCGTTCACTTGAACCTTGGTGAATCCTTGCCGCTCCACGGTGATGGAATAAGGTCCAGGAGGCAATGATGCGAACAGGTAAACACCTGCTGCGTTCGATTCCGTTTTGTTTTGTACGCCTGTGCGAACATTGCGAACAGCCACCTTGGCTAGAGGAACCACGGCATCTGTGGTGTCGCTCACTGTTCCGCTCAGTGCGGAATTCGTGCTTTGCCCCAACAGAAGAAACGCGGGGAAAAGGAACAGGCATAGGAATCTCATAAGTGTTCCCAGTGTAAACCCAGGAAGAAGAGATTTGTTTCTTGGCCTGCGGATCAACTTTTGATTGTGGCGGTATTTCTGGAGGGAAACTTACTCGTTATGAATGTTACTGGTGTAACGCAGCAGTGCTGAAACACAAATGAAACAGTGACTTTTGAATGTTTCTCTAGTAACATCACGGCTAAGTGTGGTATAGTGTGAAAGTATCACGAACCGCCCAGCCAACCCCGTCGTGAGTGGGCTTGAACCGAAGCGAACAGTGAGAACCCAAGCATGACACCAAAGAAAACAACCCAAGCTGTAAGTGTGCTCGTCCCCAAGAGCGTGAGTCCAGAAGTTAAGCCTCGCACCCGCGCTAAATCCACAACCACTAAGACCAATCTTCCGACTGCTGACCTTGCCCCAAAGCCTGCCGTCAAACCCCGTCACACTTCCGCCTCAATACGTAAGACTGTGATGGAAGTGAACGAAACGGCATCCACATCCATTTTGAATCTGGATCGTTTTGTTAGTTCGGATGAGGTGGCCACGCGGGCCTATCATATTTGGCTGGAAAGCGGTTGCCCGGAAGGCACTGCCACTAAAGATTGGCTCACTGCGGAAAGCGAACTTCGAACGATGGCCGCTAGCGCCAGCTAAGTTCCTACCTAGATAAGTTCCATGTTAAACGAGATCGGGCGGTGCAAGCTTTACATACAAGAGCCGCCCCCTTGTCTTCGCTGTTGCTTTCATGAGACATTTCCCCGCAAGGTGACTGATGAAACCATTGCTTGCGATTTTCAACATTTTTATTGATCCAGCCGAAGCCGTGAATAATATGGAAGGCCGCTTTGCGTGGGTATGGCCATTTTTGCTGGCGTGCATTGTCGGTATTTTTGTCGCCATTTCCACCACGCCAATTGTCCTTCAAGTAATGCGCACCAATCCGCCTGCCAACATTCCTGCGGCACAAATGGAAAAAGTGCTGGAATCAACAACTATGATGAGCAAGGTTTCCATGGTTACCACTCCATTGATAACCGCCCTGATGCTAGCGATCACAACGCTGATTCTTTTCGCAGCCTGCTCCGTGCTGGACATAAAAACAACCTTCGGTCGCTTATTCACATTCTCTTGCTATGCTGGCTTGATTTTATCGCTGGCACAAATTGCCAGTGTGATTGTGCTCAAGTTCAAAGGCGAAATTCAATCGATGAAAGAGCTGCAACCAAGTTTTGGACCGGATATGTTTCTTAGTGAAGACGCAAGCAGAGTGCTGGTGGGGTTCCTTCGCTGCCTTGGTCTGTTCCACATTTGGTACTTTGTGGTGCTGGTGTTGGGGCTAACCGCACTTCTCAAAATAAACAAAGGGAAAGCGTTGGGAGTTGCCTCGCCGGTTATCTTCTTATTTTTTATTTTCACGGTTGCCATGGGCATGTTCAACAACCGCTAGAATAGAAATTCATGAGCGCACAACAAAAGGCCGAAAGCCTTGGTATTACCTTTGAAAAAGCCACCCCGGGTTACTTGAATCTTTGCATCCGCAGTGGTGACCAACTTCTTACTTCTGGTCATGTCAGCACTACGAAAGGAAAGCTTGGAGCAGGGATTACCACTGACCAGGGCTATCAAGCCGCGCGTGATTGCGCAGTTAAAATCTTACAATCCGTTTGGAACACCCACGGCACACTGGACGGTTTACGAGTGCTTAAACTTCTGGGCTGCGTAAATTCTACTGGAGATTATATTGAGCAGCACTTGGTGATCAACGGCGCTTCCGATCTGCTTCATGAGATTTTTGGCAAGCAGGGCGACGGTTTTCACGCTCGCAGTGCTTTGGGATTTGTTTCCCTTCCAACTGGTGCTGCGGTTGAAGTGGAAGCGATTTTTGAAATCAAGAAATGAAGCTTCGGCCCGGACAAGGCAGCCTACCGCAACGCTGTTACTTACCGCTATCCTATACGGTGGACCATGATTCGTTCCACTTTAATTTTACTTTGCACCATTGCACTTGGCCAATGCCAGGACATTGAATCTCTTCGCCGAGGCTTTGCTCAACCACCTGCCGATGCACGCATTATGATGCGCTGGTGGTGGTATGGCGCTGGCGTCGATAAGCACGAACTGGAAGCAGAGATGCACAAGATGAAGGAAGGCGGCATCGGCGGTTTTGAAGTTCAACCCGTCTACCCGCTGGAACTTGACGACCCTGGCAAGAACTTTCGCAACCTGCCCTACCTTTCCAATGACTATCTTGATGCTCTGCGTTTCACCTCTGAAAAAGCACGGGAGCTGGGTTTGCGCATGGATATCACGTTGGGCAGCGGCTGGCCCTTCGGCGGTCCTCACATCGGAGTGACAGAAGCAGCTGGTCGTTTGCGTTGCGATCGTGTGGATGTTCCCACTAAAGAGAATTCCTTGCCCATGCCTGTAATTTCCAATGGTGAAAAACTATTGGCAATCTTTCTTGCTAAAGGGGATGAAAAACGTTTTGAGCCCACAGGCATTACCCAAATCAATACGATTGAACATGGCCGTTTGCAACTACCGCCATCCATCACAGGGCCGCACGTGGTTTTGTTTTTCATCGCCAGCCGCACTGGGCAACAAGTGAAGCGTCCTGCCCTTGGTGCGGAAGGATTTGTACTGGATCATTACAGTCGGGCAGCCATTGATCATCACTTGAAAGTAGTCGGCGAACCCTTATTAAAAGCCTTTGGAGCAAATCCACCTTACGCCGTTTTCAGTGACAGCCTTGAAGTCTACAACTCAGATTGGACGGACGATCTACCTCAAGAATTTCAGCGACGCCGTGGTTACGACATTATCCCCTACCTGCCCGCACTGATCGGCGATATGGGTTTGAAGACGGCAGACGTCCGCCACGATTGGGGTCTTACGTTAAGCGAGTTATGTGATGAACGGTATCTGAAACCAATTCGAGATTGGGCTGCAAGCCACAACACAAAGTTCCGGTCACAGACATACGGCGTTCCACCAGTTACTCTTTCTAGTAACAATCTGGTGGACCTGCCTGAAGGGGAAGGGGCGTCTTGGCGCAAGTTCACCAGCACCCGTTGGGCTACTTCCGCCAGCCATCTTTACGGCAGACAGGTGACGTCGTCTGAAACATGGACCTGGCTCCATTCTCCTGTCTTCCGCGCCACTCCATTAGATATGAAGGCTGAAGCGGACATGCACTTTCTGCAAGGAGTGAACCAGTTGATTGGTCATGGTTGGCCTTACTCGCCGGAAATGGCTGGTGAACCAGGCTGGCGCTTTTACGCCGCTGCGGTATTCAATCATCACAACCCCTGGTGGTTGGTGATGCCTGATGTTACTCAGTACTTACAAAGGATCAGCTACTTACTACGCCAAGGAAAACCAGCGAATGATGTGGCCTTGTATCTGCCAACAGCCGACGCCTTCTCGCACTTCGTTATCGGCAAGACTTCAGTGGACAAGTCCATGGACGAGTTATACGACGAAAAGCTGATTCCAAGTATCCTGGATGCCGGTTATAACTTCGACCTGATTGACGATGCAACAATTCAGAACTTGGGAATCAGTCACCCGATACTGTTCCTGCCAAAGCTCACCCGCATGCCCCCAGCTACGTCCAGGAAGCTGGAAGAGTTCAAGAACAAGGGGGGCAAAGTGGTCACCGATACGGACCAGTTGACCAAAGCCCTGCAACCTGATTTCAAAACCGGCAGCGACGCAATCGGCTTCATACATCGTAAGCTGGACAACTCCGATATCTACTTCACAGCCAACACTTCCAACAAGCCTGTAGATGCAACCGTGCGCATACGTACCAAAGCTACCAGCGCTGAATGGTGGAATGCCGCAACCGGAAAAGCAACAGGAGCTGACCTCAAGACTGGGAGCATCGTCATGCATTTGGAACCATATGAATCGCGAGTGTTGATCCTCTCTACGAGCCCTGTGCGACCTGTGGAATCGAAGGGGACCAGTGCCAAACTGGACATCGACACGGGATGGAAAGTAAGTTTCCCGACAGCGAATCACGTAGTAGCAATGAATCAACTGCGTAGTTGGACAAGTGATGAACAGACCCGCTATTTTTCCGGCCAAGCCACTTATGAAAAGACGGTAGTCGTGCCGGAGGCTATGGCGAAATCGCGTCTATTTCTGGATTTTGGTCCAGGCAAGCCCTTCACCGATCCTGGCAGCGCTATGGGATTCAAGGTGGATTTTGAAAGTCCAGTCCGTGAAGCTGCCGTCGTTTTCATAAATGACAAACGTGCAGGTGCCGTGTGGAAGGCACCGTTTGAAGTGGAAGTAACTGGCTTGATCACAGGAGGAAACAATCAAGTACGAATCGTTGTAGCGAATCTGGCGATAAACGGAATGGCTGGCCAAAAAATGCCCGACTACAAACTTTTGAATTTACGTTTCGGCGAACGCTTTCAGCCGCAGGACTTGAAGAATCTGGAACCGCTACCATCGGGAATATTGGGCGGTGTAAGTTTGGAGTCGCAGTAGTTGGGCACTTGATGCCTTTTGTTGCTGGGAATGATTTTGAGTTTGTTTGCGGATCTTTCTTCTGACTCTCGCTGTTCGAAATGAATGGAGAGTGAGAATGACAAACAAAATAACCAAATATTTCAATAGCGGTACAGTCAACCATACCTTAGTTAGACTGGTGATTCCAGCCGTCGCAATAGCGTTTCAGTTGTTGATAAACCCAGCAGTATCTTTCCAAACTTTGAGAGGAGTTCGGCTTGAATATGTTACAGGTGACAGGCAAAGTGTTGTGTTCAACGATAGTAGTCTTTTTGATCGCACCACTGCTAGCCTTGGTAACGATTGGCGATCTCGTCGTGAACAGGCGGATCGATTGCTAGAGAGAATGATTGGAGACAACAACCATAACCTGCCCGCAAGAGTGGGCATTTATCAGCAGCAAAGTAGACTTTCAGACAATCCGCACTTTCAAATTAGCCACTCGAATGGTGGAATAGATTTGAGTGTCAGTCTTGAGGGCAATTCATTAACTGCCAAATCCACAACGCCAACGCCGATAGGTAGCTATGGCGACCCCAAATTCCAAATTTCATATGATGCTGTAGTCCAGTTCAGAATCGTGATTTCGCCAAATCCTTTCCGGCTGGAAGCCACGGAAGTATCCGCAAAGGTAACGCGCGTCAACCTGGATTCCGGCAATCTACCAGGGGATATCATGTTGGGAGTTTCAAGCGTGGTTCACTTCTTGGGTGGACCAGATTTCCGGGTTATGGCTGAAGACATGATCACCAAAGAGAACATGCGCTTAATCAAAGCCGAGGAGGTGAACAGGCTGCTGCAGCCAGTGAACACTGGCCTGGATGGGTTAAAGTCGTTTGGGCCAAGTGACCATATCGGATATTCGGTTGAGCGAGACCAATTGGTTCTTACATCTGAACTAAAGCCTTTGCCGAACCGGTGGTATCGGTTACAAGTGAAACACAGCTCCAAATATCTTGACGTTACGAATGCAGTTGGAACGATCAATGCGCCGCTAGGTCAATCCGATAAGTCTGGCGATGCTCAAGTTTGGATGCTGGTGCCCGCGGGGGCTGATTGGTATCGGCTTCAAGTAAAACACTCTTCCCTGTTCTTGGATGTTACATGGGGTTCCAATGTGAATGGTGCTCCTGTTGGACAAGCTGGAATGTCTGGAAACGCACAATTGTGGAAGCTTGTATCTGCAGGTGGTGGCTGGTACCGACTGATGGCCAAACATAGCGGGATGTATTTGGACGTCAGCTACGGGAGTATGATTGCCAACGCAAAGGTTGGGCAGTCTGGTCTTTCCAATTGGAGAGCAGGTGCAGCCCAGTTATGGCGATTCGAGCCAGACAGATCGCCAATGGATGGAGTGCCAGTTTACAACCCGAGATAATGCCAAGAAGTTCCAGATGATCTAAAGGGCACTGGCTAAAACCGATTCAGTGCCCTAGCAGATCAGCTCGACGAATGGACATAGAAGGATCCCAACTTTTCGCGATAGACTTAGATACCATGCGATCCCTTATAATCTTTGCCTTCCTTTCCGTATCTTTATTTGCAGCCACCCCTGAGGCGGAAATCAGTGCTGCCGATCAAGCCTGGGCCACTGCCGTTAAGTCCAGAAACATTCATTCGCTAGAGAAGATCTTCACTACAGAACTAATCTACGGACACGCATCAGGGGCAATTGAAACTAAACAAAAGTATTTGGATCGATTAAAAACGGGCAAGCAACGTTATGATAGTTTGACTATTGAATCGACCAAGATTGTTGTGTACGGAACATCCGCCATGTCGCATTCCATAACGCGAGCAACTGGGGTCAACGATTCTGGCCCGTTCAATGATCACCTGATGATGATGCACTTTTGGGTTAAACAAGAAGGTGCCTGGCGTTTGGCAGGTCATCAGACAGCCAAGATCCAATAGACGACGTCAACAAAGCTGGAATTGGGACCCTTTGTGGGAGGGGTGTTGCGGGAGACATTGGAAGTTCATGAGCCGTTGCTGGTCAACGCTCTGGGGCACTCTGCCGGAGCGGTAATTTTTGCTATCTTTTTATATTTGCTGTTGCGAGATCGCGGTGGCGCAAGGCTCACCGATAGCAAGCGCGCCATTGCCGCAACAGCTTTGGCCCTCACCTGGAGTCTGGCTTCCCTTGGCTTAATGTTAGGGAACAATGCGTTCCTCATTGCCATTTCCAGCTCCGCACTTAGCCTGCTTCCAGCAGTGTTATTGGACGTCTCTCTTGTGGGTAACTTTCCTTGGATCAAGCGCGCCGGTTATCTGCTCAGTGCATCAGCCATCGCTGCCCATACTGCGGAATTGTTTGGGCAATTCGCCGATCTTCATAGACCGGCCTTGATCCTCATCACCATTGGCTTCGGCGGTTTGACGATTCTTGCCGCCGCCAAAGGCGGACCTCGATTGCTTGCCAGCATGGCGTTATTCCTGTTCGCGATGTCTTTCGTTCATCTGCAAACTGGGGTGCCACATAGCACTTGGACCGTTGAACTGCTTCTTCACCATGCAGGAATTCCGCTTTCCCTATTTGTCCTATTGCAGGATTATCGCTCTGTGTTGGCCGACGCACTATTGCGCTTTCTGGCGAATCTGTTGCTGGCCTGCGCGTTCGCCATGCTGTTGTTGCGCGCTATGGAATGGCTACCTGCTGCTTATGTGCGCATCCCTGCCGGAGCACTGCTGTTCATCTTGTTTGCCATTGCCCGCGGGTCTGTTCAGCGACTACTCACAAAGCTCGTTTTCCGTCGTGGGGATCTGGCAGAGGCCTTACGCCAGTTGAAAGCCGGACCTGAGGCACCGCTAAATGAAGAACAATATAAGCATTGGGTTCGGCTAAAAATTGCCGAATTTTTCCAGGCCAGTGCCACTAGTTTGCCTTCTGCTGAACTTGCAAAACGAATCAGCCAATTGGGTCCACCGCTTGCTACCCTTTCCGCTGCTCTGCCGGAAGTTCGGCGCGAATTGGAAGAACTTGGAGTTGAGGCTATCGCCCCGTTAAAAGTTGCCGCAGGTGTTCCGCAGTTTGTTTTATTGGGCCGCAGAACAGGAGGCCGACCCTATCTAAGTGAGGACCTGGAAGCTCTGGCCATGCTTGTTTCACAGGCCTCGGAACAAATTGAACTGTTTCGCGATGCAGAGCTACGAAAGCTAATGACACAAGCTGAACTACGCGCTTTGCAATCTCAAATTCATCCACACTTTCTATTCAATGCGCTGAATACTCTGTATGGCGTGATTCCCCGCCAGGCAGAAGGAGCACGGCAGACAGTCCTGAATTTGGCTGACATTTTTCGTTACTTTTTACGATCAGAAAAAACTTACATTGCCCTGGAAGAGGAAGTCCGCATCATTCAGGCTTACCTTGAAATTGAAAGCCTGCGACTAGGTGCCAAGTTGCAAACAGAAATTACAATTACTGCCGAAGCCATGGCCGTCCAGATCCCAATTCTAAGCGTGGAACCATTGGTCGAAAATGCAGTAAAGCATGGCGTGGCCAGTCAACAACAGGGCGGGCTGGTTCGACTTTCGGCAAGTGTCGAGGATGGAATGTTGTTAGTCGTAGTGCAGGATACTGGCCCGGGATTTACAGCGGGCGGCAATAAAGGGGAAGGCGTTGGCCTTGAAAATGTCCGACGGCGATTAGAGCTTTGCTACGGTCCAAGTGCCAACCTTCAAATGCATCACGATGCCCAGGGGACCGAGGTTTCCTTTCGCATTCCCGCACATGCTTCCACCTGGGAGGTTTCGGTGTGATGCGGGTATTAATTGTGGACGATGAACCCATTGCACGCCAGATACTGCGCGAACATTTGGAGAGCTTTCCCGAAGTAACCATTGTCGGCGAAGCTGCCGACGGCCTTGCCGCTGTGGAACAGGTGCAAACATTGAATCCGGATTTACTGTTCCTTGATCTGCAAATGCCTCAACTGGGTGGCTTGGCAGTGGCCAAGAATCTGCGAGGTCCACGCATGCCGCTCATTATTTTTGTCACAGCGTTTGAACAGCACGCATTGGAAGCGTTTGACGCTGGGGCGGTAGATTACCTGCTGAAACCGGTACGCCAAGAACGGCTTGCGGCGGCCATTCAAAAAGCCCGTCCGCTGCTCGCCGCAGCCGCTTTAAAGCCGACAGAAACCAAGGTGCAGAGAATGACTGCACGCCGTATTGTGGGACGTCATGGATCTGATTTGCACCTGCTTGATCCAGCGGATGTCATCGCCTTTCAAGCCGAAGGTGAAACAGTAATCATCATCGCCAGTTCAGGTCGATTCTATGCTGAGCATTCACTCAAAGCACTGGAAGAACGCATGGATCCAGAACGGTTCCGCCGCGTGCATCGCAAGACCATCATCAACGCAGATCACATCCGCAAGATCTCGCCTCTATCCAGCAAGCGCTGGTTGTTGAAGATGTCCAACGGTCTTGAAGTTGTGGTTGCCAAGCGGTTAGCGGGACTGATTCGCGATGAGACACGCTGGTAGTTACACGAACCGCAGTTCCACTATCTCGCCGGCCCTAAACATAAGTGGCAGAACAGCTGCGTTCACACGTTGCACAACGCCTCCCCGAACCACCTCGCTTATCTTCTGTCCAGCGGGAGCGCGGAGTTGGCTTTCCGCAGCAGCCCTGGCTTTCAAAGTTGCTGTAGTAGCCTTGCCATCTTTCCAAATTATTCCAATTTGAAACCCGCCTCTGGCTCGCAATCCAGTTACTTTGCCAGTAGACCAAGCGGGCGGCAGGGCAGGTAGAAATTCGATTTCCTCATTGTGACTCTGCAATAACATTTCAGCGATAGCAGCAGTTCCGCCGAAGTTCCCATCAATTTGAAAGATAGAGGATTGTCCAGACGGGTGAGTGTCAAATAAATTGGGGCCGGTGCTATCTTTGAACAACGCCAGCAAGGATTCATGGGCTTTAGCACCTTCGCCGAAACGCGCTAGAAGTCCAGTGATCCACGCTCTGCTCCAACCTGTATAACCACCACCTGCCGACAGTCGAAGTTCCAAGGATTTGCGGACCGCTTTAGCCAATTCCGGAGTTCGACTCATGGTGATTTCTTCACCGGGATAAACCGCGAACATGTGCGATACATGGCGATGACCTGGCTCCTTCTCATCAAAGTCTTCCCACCATTCCTGTAGTTGGCCGCGCTTGCCGATTTTCAGTGGAAATAACTTAACCAGCGCCGTTTGCAGACTCTCGCTGAATTCTTCATCGTGGTTCAACTTATCGGCGGCTGTAATTACATGCAGAAACAAATTGCGGATCAATTGCAGATCCATAGTGGACGCAGCAGACACCGCAGCGCGCTCTCCCTTGGCAGTTACAAACGGATTTTCAGGAGAAATACTGGGGCAAGTTACTAAGTGCTCCTGACCATCTTCCACTAACCAATCAAGACAAAACTCTGCGGCACCCTTCATTAGTGGATAGGCTTGCTTCTTAAGAAATTCCACATCGCCGCTGAACAGATAGTGCTCCCAAAGATGTTGGCACAGCCAAGGTCCAGCCATTGGCCAGTTGGCCCAAGTTGGGTCGCCAGTGCCCATTCCTACTGGAGCTGAATGACGCCAAATATCCACGTTATGATGCGTCACCCAACCACGTGCACCATAGTTCACATCCGCCGTTTTTGCACCAGTCACACTGAGGCCTTCAATCAGGTGGAACAACGGTTGATGCATTTCCGTTAAGTTAGTGGTTTCTGCATGCCAGTAATTCATTTCCGCATTAATGTTTACTGTCCAGTTGGAAGACCATGGAGGACGCACTAAGTCACTCCACATCCCTTGAAGGTTTGCGGGCTGTCCACCGGGGCGTGAACTGGCGATCAGCAGATACCGGCCATATTGAAAGTAGAGCGCGGCCAGTTGCGGATCGGCTTTGGCATTCTTGATACGCTCATTGGTTGGCGCTGGATCAAGCAGGCCCAGATCAAGGGTTACGCGACGGAAAAAGTGCTGATGATCGGCGATATGTTCACGCCGCAAGTCGGCGTAATTCCTGCCTGCCACGCTCGCCATCTTTCGTTTCGCGATGATGGTGATTTTGTCTGCGGATAAGTCCGGGGACTTATCGAAATCGCGGAAGCCAGTGGCGGAAACAAGAAGCAGAGTAACTGCTTTGGCCCCCTCAATCGTAAGATGAGTGCCATTGGCCCGCAACGTGCCTGATTCAGTAATAGCGCTAAGCCGAATTTCAAACCGCATACCTTCGCCATCTATTTGACTGTGAATTACAGGCTCTTTGGTGTTACGCACATAGTTGGGATCAACGTGCTTTGGCGCTTTACCGCGCAATACTAAGGTGTTCGATCCTTCGGTTGTAACTTGGAAGGGCAACGGGCAATCTAGCGAGACTGTAAGTCGCAACTTTTCCCCGCTGAGCCGGACTACTAAGCACTGATGAGGCGCACTGGCAAACACTTCACGCCGATGTGTACTGCCGCCGGATTCATAACCGACCGCAGCTACAGCGGTATCCAGATCTAGTTCGCGGCGGTATTCTTTAACTGCAGATTGAGTGAACTTCAATAGCAGATTTCCCAACGGCTGATAGCTCTGGTTGTATGGCCCCTGCATCTTCTTAGTAAGTTCAGTGGCAGCGGCATAGTTCTTGTCTTGCAGCACCAGCCGGCGCACTTCGGGAAGGTGGCGCTTGGCTTCTGGATTATTCCAATCTTTAGGACTGCCGGACCACAGGGAGCTATCGTTGAGTTGGAGCCGTTCTGCATCGAACCCACCAAAAATCATTGCTCCCAAATTGCCATTTCCGACAGGCAATGCATCGGTCCATTGGTCGGCAGGTTTGTTGAACCAAAGTGCCCACGGCTTTGCGTCTGAAGCAGCCCAGGTAAGGGCTCCCGCGCCGATGGTGCTCAGAAAGGTACGCCGGGAAGTTCGCATACTTACAAAACCATTAGCAATCTAAATTGTTTCGCCCGATCTTCAAATTCCCAATTGGCCCCAACACGGCCAGCGCGATATTTTCCTTCTTCAAGAACTGATTGGCTACGGCCATCACACTTTTCGCCGTAACCGATTCAATGTTCTCCAACATTTCATCCATCGTGATAAAACGTTTGAAAAATATCTCCTGTCGGGCCAGGTTCGCCATGCGGCTGGAGGTGGATTCCAAACCCAACATAAGTGAACCCTTCAAGTTATCCTTGGCCCGCCGCAGTTCTTCTTCAGGCACCAGTTCCGATTTCAGATTGCGGAATTCAGCCAGAATCAGCTCCACCACCTTGGTAACGGAAGTGGCACTGGTTCCGGCATATACAGCCAGACATCCGGAATCGCGATACATGTTCAGTTCAGAAAACACGGAGTATGCCAAACCATGTTTTTCTCGAATGTTTTGGAAAAGACGGGCACTCATGCCACCACCCAAAATGGTACTCAGCACGTAAGAATCAAAGCGCCGGGCATGCGGCATGGCAAAAGATGGAACTCCCAAAATGACGTGGGCCTGTTCCAGCGACGGCTTGTGCTTTAACGAAATTCCCGTGGTGGGGGCGGCTTGCTCAGTTCCGGCAAGCTTTCCTTTGCGCTTCGATCCGCGGAAGCTATCGCCCACCAGCTTCACAATTTGATCGTGCTTCAACTGACCGGCTGCCGTGACAACAATATTCTTAGGTGCATACACGCGTTCAAAAAAATCTACCAACTGCGTTCGGGTGAAGGATTTCACCGTCTTTGGGTTACCCAGAATCGGCCGCCCCAAAGCTTGTCCTTTCCAAAAGCAGTTACTAAACATTTCATGCGCCACATATTCAGGATTGTCCGCATCCATCTTGATTTCTTCAAGAATTACGCTCTTTTCCTTGGCGATGTCCTCTTCCCGAAACATTGGATTGGAAACCAGATCGGCCAAAACATCCCAGGCACGGCCCACATGTTCATCCAATACTTTGGTGTTGAAGCTGACCAGTTCACGCGAAGTGAAGGCGTCTAAATTGCCTCCGATGGAATCCACTTCACGGGCAATTTTTTCGGCTGAGCGAGTGGCCGTTCCTTTGAACAACATATGTTCAATGAAATGGGAAATGCCACTCTCAGACTCCGCTTCCCGTCGTGAGCCGGATGCCACCCAGATACCTACCGATACAGACCGCACTGAAGGGATCCGTTCTGTGATCACCTGAAGACCGTTAGACAGGCGGGTTTGTTCCACCATCGCTTTTTTCGTTGCCATTGTCTTCGATTGTAGCGAAACCGGGTGCTAAACTTAAGGAATAATGGCGCGCGTACATCCTAGGCCCGCCGATACTTTCCTCACTGGCAAGGAACTTCCAGATCTTCAACAGCTATTGGGCCCCGCCGTTCCGGCCTACCGTGCCAAACAAGTCTACGAAGCGTTGTACCGGCAAAACATCAATGATCTATCGGAAGCCACCATGCTGCCCGATGCTCTGCGTGCTGATCTTGCAGCTAAGGAAGACCTTGGTCGCCTGAAAATTGACAACCGGTTCAGTTCGGTGGACGGCACCACGCGCTATCTCCTTAAGCTGCCTCTGGACGGTCGCACCGTTGAAACAGTTTTGATGCCAGAAGAAACCAGGCACACCATCTGCATCTCCACTCAAGTTGGCTGTCCTGTCGATTGCCAATTCTGTTTAACAGCAGCCATGGGCTTGGAACGCAACTTGACCGTTGGCGAAATTGTTGGTCAAGTACTGGTGCTGTTGCGGGAACATAACTTGGATCCAAGGTCGGAACAATTGAACCTGGTGCTGATGGGTATGGGCGAACCGTTGCTGAATCTGGACAATGTATTGAAGGCCATTCGCATCCTGTGCGATCAGCGTGGGGTGAGTATGGCGGTGCGCCGCATTGCGCTTTCCACTTCAGGCATTATTCCTAAGATTGAGGAGCTGGGCCGTGCCGAAATACGGCCTCGGCTGGCCATATCGTTAAATGCATCTAGTGACGAACAGCGTCGAGAGATCATGCCGATCACCCGCAAGTATCCTCTAAAGGAATTGCTTGAGGTCTGCCGTAACTATCCTTTAAAGCCTCGCGAAAAATTGATGTTTGAATATGTGCTGCTGGGCGGAGTGAACGATTCCGAAGCCGATGCCCATCGCGTGGTGAAACTGTTGGCGAACATGAAGGCCGTGGTCAATCTGATCGCGCTAAATCCTGGCCCAGGTATTCCGTTCAAGACTCCTTCCGTTGAAAACGTCAATGCCTTTCAACAGATCATAATGAAGGCCATTCCCTGTTACGTTCGCAAACCCAGAGGACGAGATATTTACGCAGCCTGCGGTCAGTTGAAGCGCACAGTAACGCAGGAATTAGTTGCCATTTCATGACAAGAAGTAAGGAGCGATAATTCCGCCCCTTGCCCATTGTGATCAAATTAAGCAGCTTGTTTGCGGCGATACAAGGCGATGCTGACCAAGCCTGCACCCAGAAGCAATGCGGTTGCAGGTTCTGGAGTAGCTCCTACTACACCACCACCGTCACCGGTCATTTCCTGAGTCAGATTTGTTGTCTGACCAAGATTCAACGGACCGGCATAGATGCGGAAGCCAGTCAGATTGAAATTTCTATAATCTTGACCATTCACTTGAGCCAGCAAGGTTACAGCGCCATTTGGTAACGGGCCGGACCCATCCACAAGAAAGCGATTTGCCCACACCACGTTCGCAACTAGTGTCAAATCCAGCGGCGATGCGTAAGCAATCAGATCCAGCATTGCCACTTTGCGATAAATGTCCAAGGCTTGAGCGGCGGTCTTTCCCTTGCGAATCAAAGTAAGATCTTTGATGGCGTTGTTGTTGCCAATGCTGATGGCATTCACAATGTCGGCGATAGAAATCACCGAAGCGTTGTATTGGCTGGTGGAGATGTTCGGTGTGAATTCGTCACAGAGAAGGATCCTGCCAGTGACTCCATCAATCGTAAAGATTGAAAAACCAGGGCCTGGGCTGGCGTTGCTTGTGTTAAACATCACTGCGCCCCAGGATGAGCTGGTTAGCATCAGAACTAATAGTGCTTTTTTCATAGTAAGTATCCTTTTTTACGCATCCACCAGTTGGTAGTTGCGGTTTGTTGAATGATTCAATTTCTAATTTGTCCTCATCGACATCCGTGTTGAACAGGACTTAAAGTGGCAATACACTCTGTGAGTTACGCTTTTTGATTAGTAAGTCGTGGGAAGATTTTCTTGTGACGCATCCACACCAGGAGCCAAATTCCGAATGCTGTACTAACCAAATTCGGTAGTTCGGCAACTGTGGTGAGAGTGTAAGTTTCGATACTTCCAATTTCAATACTAGTGGACCCAACTGCTCCAAACAGATTGACACCTGTTTGATTTCCAAGGGAATAACTGTACTGAGTTATAGCCCCGGATTGCAGGTTACTCCCAGTAACGCCAATATCATAACCCCAACCAAACACAGGCCCGTAACTGATATCGCGGTAGGTCTGGTATTGCCCTACCGCTGAATCGGTAACTTGTCTTTGAATTACATTGGTTGTGAGGTCGAAAATGAACGCGGTTCTATCTGAGGCAGTTCGAGTTACAACCAATCCGCCAGTGGACGCCCAGCTCTGCGGATTGTAGCCCCCAATCAACTGAAATGCACCCGTAGAACCGGAGACTCTTGCAGTGATCAAAGTAAAGGTTGGGCCTTTGTTATCAACGGCTGAGTGCCATGCAATGGTTGTATCGCCTGGCTTAAAAGTGTAGATATCTGTGAAAATTACCCCACTCACACCAACCCAATTTGCTAGTTTATCGGCGTTGGCTACGTTCAGTAGAGACCCCCCATTGACTATAGCTGCAGCATAGGTTGGGGTAACTGACAAAGCGAACAAAGCAATGGCATTTCGATGCCAATTAGTTAATCGAAAAGTTTTCAAAATGTCTCCTCCAAGTTAGAACGGAAGGAGAAAGTGAAAACACATAAGAATAGCAATATGTCCCAGCATCATGCCGGAACGCCAGTGATTATGGCTTTCCACGTTTCTCCTCCGCATTGGCCCGGTGCAAGCGGGGGAGAAAGCTGCACAGCCGAAAGCAAAGGTAACATGACTACCAGACAAAAGTAAATAGATTTTTTTGAGGATTGTAATTACAGTAACTTAGAGACGAAGCGTTAACCGAGTTAGCCGTTGAGTGAAACAGAAATGTAGTGGATTGTTTTTGGAGTAGTGGTACAGCCAGCAGTTTCAAACTTTTAGATAATTTGTCATGTTGCACTTGTAACGCGGCGACGCTCATTGGGGTGGTATTACTCATAGCACCCCAACGAACAAACCGCCGTTGACTATTTTTTCAAATTCAGCTCGAACAATTTGAATATTCGGGTATACTCATCAGTCCAACTGCTCGGCTGGATAAACCCATGGTCTTCCAACGGATAGATTGCCGTCTCCCAATTTTGTTTCCGCAGCTCAATCAGCTTTTGCACAAGCCTGACGGAATCTTGAAAGTGCACGTTCACGTCCACCATGCCATGGCAAATCAATAAAGCACCCCGAAGTCCAGCCGCGTGATAGATGGGGGAGGACTGCTGGTACGCCTGTGCGTCCTGTTGCGGCTGATTCAAAATATTCGACGTGTAGCCGTGGTTATAATGCGCCCAATCGGTAACCGGTCGAAGCGCTGCGCCTGCCGCAAACGTCCCTGGCTTGGTGAACATCGCCATCAACGTAATGAACCCGCCATAGCTTCCACCATAAATGCCGATCCGATTTGCATCCACTCCCTGCGTGGCCACCAACCACTTTTTACCATCCAGTTGATCTTCCAAATCTTTGCCACCCATGAAGCGGTAAATCGCCGTACGCCAATCGCGACCGTACCCTGATGACGCCCGGTAGTCAAGATCTAAAACTGCGTAGCCATGTTCCACCAGAAAATTGTGGAACAGATATTCACGGTAATAATTGGCAGACCATCCGCGATGTACGTTTTGCGCATAGCCCGCACCGTGCACGAAGATCACGGCAGGTCCGCCTTTCTTGAAATTAGCTGGCTTGAACAACTTGCCAGGAACCTTGGCCCCGTCGCTGGCGGGGATTTCAACAATCGGGACATCCAGCCAAGAGTAATTCCAAAACTCAGGTGCCGGAGAGTCAGTCAACTTCATCGCTGCTGAACCCTGCTTGTTTTTTGAAACAAACAATTCTGGTGGTTGATTGACGTAAGAATAAATATCCGCCATCCATTTTTCATCTGGCGATAAAGTTACCCCATGACGTCCAGTAGTGGATGTCAACTTAGTACGTGCGCCGCCTTCTGCAGGCATTGAGTAAAAGTGAAACTCGGCAGGCGATACTTCGCTAGTTGTCAGGTAGAATGTTGACTTATCGCGAGATAGTTGCACTCCCGTTACCTCAAAAGCACCCCGAGTTAGTTGTCGAGGCTCGTCTCCACTTAGCGACACTGTGTAAAGGTGTGAGTAACCATCCCGTTCAGATTGATAGTAAATGTCGTTACCCGATTTCATCCATCCCAAAGTGAATGCTCCAGGTCCGCCGACCCAAGCGTCGTCATGCATCGTAACAACAACTTTTGTCTTCCCAGTATTAGGATCCAGCGAAAGAATCCAACGATCCTTGTTATCTGCTGCCCGCGCCAGTAACACAGCTCTTGATCCGTCTTCATTCCATAACGGCACTGAAAGTTGCACAGATCGCTCCACTGGTGCACTTGCCTTTTCCCCGTCTTTCGCAGGTACGATCTTAGTCAGGCCGTGATCAACCCACTTAGTTTTCCCCGTGATCGTGTCAATCAGTACGATCCGTGCGCGACTCTCCGTATCGCCAACATTCGTTCGAGATGGAATCTGCTCAGTGTAAGTTGATTCAGTTACATAATTGGGAACAACAGTGGTTTTGGCACCCTCTGCGATTTCATTGACTGTTGCGATCACATACTTTTCATCAGGCGATAGTTCCAACGTCCCAAGTGTTTGGCGGGCAGTTAGAAGAAATGGCTTGCGCGGATTTTCCTTCTTACGCTTTGCATCCAATTCTTCACGACGTTTCGCCCTATCTCGAATAACATCCAGTAAGTCGCTTTCCTGCTTCTTTAAGAATTCTTGACTATCCGTTCCTTTTTGCGGATCTGTTCCACTTACAGGTGCGGCTGCACGTGCACCTCGTCCTG
Source organism: Acidobacteriota bacterium (assembly GCA_025352795.1). Lineage (GTDB taxonomy): Bacteria > Acidobacteriota > Terriglobia > Bryobacterales > Bryobacteraceae > JANXSF01. The sequence continues at coordinate 17,780 of JANXSF010000092.1, read as the reverse complement.
ACACAGAAGTTACAGCGGGCGCACTGCCAGCAGGTCGAATATCACTCATTTGGGTGACCATGGGGACATCCAAAGACATCACAAATAGGTTGCCACCTCGAACAAAACTGACCCGTTTCTGATCCTGTAAAAATCGAGGTCTTGATTCCACATCCGCAGTCTTTGTCAGTTGCCGAGGCTGCCCTTTGGCATGATCGTAAAGGAATAAATCGCCATTTTCTTCATAGACAGTCCATAGCTTATCCTTGCTACTATTCCCCGCCAATGGGGGGACGCTCTTTCCTTCCTCATCGTTCAATTTCTTGAGACCAGAACCGTTTCGTTCAATCTGGTAAGTGTCCAATGGAGCCTCAATGGGGTCGGAATAACGCTTCCATTGAAAATATAATTTTGATGCATCCTGAGACCAACGAACCCCTTGCGGCTCATAGCCAACAAGCCCGGGCCCACGCATAATGTTGTCGATGGTCAATTCCAATTTCGTCTTTTTAGGGTCAGCGGCTTGGCCGTAAATGGAAGGCTGGGGTGCCAGCATAAGGAACGCAAGACCGCAGGCGGTTAGTGTTTCAAAGGTTCGCATATGGATAGAATTGCACGGAATAGGCGTTTAGGGGTTGCGCCAATGTGGGTATCCATTCAGTACTATTGGTACTGGCGATGAGCGTTAACAGCGCGTTATATTTACAGATCAGAGAATTTTATTGTGCCTATCGGGATTCTCAGCGGACTGACCAGACAATTTAGAGGCAGCGATTCACAACAGCCCTCCTATAGAGACACTACGCCTGCGCTTGGTCATTTAGAATTTCGGATTTTGGAAATTCTTTGGCAACGCGGGGAGTGCGCCGTGCGCGATATTGTCGATTACTTGAATCAGGCTGAGGCCACCCCGCGCGCCTACACCACCGCAATGACGACTCTGGATCGTCTGTTTAAGAAGAACGTTCTGAGTCGCCGTAAAGTTGACCGAGCTTTTTTCTACTCACCAGTTCTCAGCCGCGACCAGTTCGATAAACACCGCGCCCAACGGTTCATTTCTGGCCTTCCCAATGACTTACTGATTTCCTGTTTGGTTGACGCAGTGGAACAGTTTGAACCAGACATGCTGGATGAATTGGAAGAGGAAATTCGCAAAAAACGTAAAGAACTAAATTCCGGAGCAAGACGATGAACGCATCTTATGAATTGCGCTTGTTACTGCTCTGCGGGGAAGTATTTTCCCTGGTGCACCTATCCTTGGGATTGCTACTGCACTTGCTAACTCCCCGCGCATTGCTGTTAGCCGAACGCATGAAGGCTCGCCAGGGAGCAAGTTTCCTGTTCCTGATGCGCATGCTTCCGTTCCTGGCAAGCCTATTCGTTGTCCTCTGCCTCTGCCTACCTTGTTATTTATTGTTGGAACCAGACCATGCTGTGGAACAGGTCGGCTACGTATGCGTTGGACTCACCATTACCCTTGCGCTGCAATTTCTGGGAGCACTTCGGCGCGGATTTAGCGCTGGGTATCATTCTTGGCGCTATCGAACTGCCTGCCAACGGGCAGCCACAACCAGAATCATTGAGGGTGAGCCAACTGCTGTCTGGGAAATCCCCGCGCCATCACCGTTTCTGGCCGTCGCAGGAATCACTCGTCCGCAACTGATCGCCTCCGACAAACTGCTTGCATTGCTCTCATTAGACGAACTGAAAGTTGCCTTACAACATGAACGAGCTCACACCGCGTCTTGCGACAACCTGAAGCGTTTAGTGTTACTGACACTGCCTCGCCTGCTGCCAGGAGTGGATGGCTTTGCGCGATTGGAACATGCCTGGTCTTGCATTTCGGAACGCTCGGCCGATGAAGCAGCCATTGAAGGTGATCCGCAACGTGGCTTGCTGCTTGCTGCGGCATTAGTCCGAATCGCAAAATGGAAGCGACCAGCGCAACCAGGGCTCTTGTTGAGCTGTATCATCACTGATGGTTTAGAATTTTCCGCACGAGTGAATTTCTTACTGGGCCGCAATATTGAGTCAAAGCTTGTTGGCCCCACAACTGGTTGGGTTCTAGCGCTAATCGTTATTTGCCCAATAACGCTGGGCCTTCTTTTGGTCACCCATCCCAACACATTGCTGAATGCCTTCGAGTTGTTAGAAAAATCGTTGCGCTAAGTTCAACTCAACAGTTCGTGTATCACGTGGCCGTGCACATCGGTTAGCCGCCGGTCAATTCCATTGTTTCGGAAAGTCAATCGAGTATGGTCAATCCCCAGTAGATGTAAGACCGTGGCATGGATGTCGTAACAATAGACAGGCTTTTCCACCGCTTTGTAACTCCACTCATCGGTGGCGCCGTAACTTACTCCGCCCTTGACACCGCCACCGGCAAGCCAGGATGTAAACCCGAAAGGATTATGATCGCGACCTAAGCTTCCTTGGCTGCACGGCATGCGACCAAATTCTGTTGTCCAGTAAACAATAGTATCATCCAGCATTCCGCGAGACTTCAAGTCCTTTATCAAAGCTGCCACAGGTTGATCCATGCTCGTTCCCATTTCCAAATGATCCTTCGCCAAATCCTCATGACTATCCCAATTGCGCCGTGGATGGCCGTTGTCAGCACCACTCCAAACCTGCACGAACCTCACTCCCTTTTCCAACAATCTGCGAGCCGTCAGGCAGCGCCGACCCATGTCTTCCGTGATTGGATTATCCAGACCATAAAGCTTCTTAGTGGCCTCGGTCTCACCTGCAAGATCCAGCACTTCTGGTGCGCTTAACTGCAACCTGGCAGCGATTTCGTAGGACGCAATGCGAGCTTCAAGGCGGGAATCATCTTCGCGTCCCACCATATGACGACGATTCATCGCGGCAATTTCCGCAAAGGCATCCTGATCACTTTGCGCAGTAATAAACTTCGCACTCTTCGGCGGAAACAGATCGTAAATAGGGTTCGCCGTTCCTGCGCGAATCATGGTGGCCTGATGCGCAGCAGGCAGGAATCCAGCCGACCAATTAGCTGGCCCGTTGGGTGGATAACCACGCACATCTGGCAGCACAACTAAAGTCGGTAAATTGTTATTCGCACTTCCCAAGGCGTAGGAAATCCAGGATCCCATGCTCGGAAATCCAGGCAACACAAAGCCTGTATTCTGCATGTAAGTAGCCGGCCCGTGTATGTTTGATTTTGCAATCATAGAATGTACAAATGCAATGTCATCCACCGAAGAAGCCACGTGCGGCGCAAGGCTGCTGATCCATTTGCCAGATTGCCCGTGCTGCTTCCAACTCCACGGCGACTTCATCACCACGCCGGGCTTGCTTTGGAACAACTCAACCTTTTCACCGGGATCCCATACTTCACCAGACTTGGCAATCAGCAATGGTTTGTAGTCGTATAAATCGCACTGGCTGGCTGCGCCCGACATGAACAGTTGCACCACCCTCTTGGCCTTTGCTGGATGGTGCAGCGGGCCTTGTTCTGCAGCAAGGAGTTCGGCCAGCGCTAACCCGCCCAGTCCACCGCCAGAGTTCCATAAAAATTGTCGTCTGTTCATTTTCCAATCCACCAACTAATCCACAAAAAGAAATTCATTGCTGTTGAGTAACACACGACTCAAATTCGCCAGACCATGCTTCTTAGTAAAAGCTTCGAGTTCCGCCAATTCTTCAACCCCAGGATCACGACCCAATGTCAGGCGAAAGACTTGTTTCACCGTCCCACCGCCATCCGCAAGCGATTCGGACATTCGCAGAACAAACGGATTGTTGAGCACCGCCAACGCTTGAATTGCTGTGATGGTGGTTGATCGTTTAGGAGTCAATAACGATGCGTCGGGGCAGTCCAAACGATCCATGAACGGATCAGGTGCGCTGCGCACCAGGAAGCGGTAAATGCTCCGCCTGTTCGCGCCTGCACTGTTTGGATCGAAACCAGCGTAGTCATAAACCGGCGAATGATCGTCCTTAAAAGCAAACATACGCACCGCTGGGCCACCCATCGCCAAATCTAACTTGCCCGTAACTGCCAGCATAGAATCGCGAAGTGACTCGGCGTCCAATCGCGTGCGGTTCATCCGCCACAGATATTTATTGCTGGAATCAAGCGTCGCTCCATCTGGTCGATTGGCCGATGTTTGACGATATGCCTTACTTGTCACAATCAACTTGTGTAACTGCTTCAGTGACCCTTTTGCATCGTCACGGAACCAGACCGCTAACCAATCCAGCAGTTCAGGATGCGACGGTATGGCACCCATGCGTCCAAAGTCACTGGGGGAATCCACAATACCTTGTCCGAAATGGTAGTGCCACACACGGTTCACAATACTGCGCCAAGTCAGTGCGTTATCCATGCTGCTGATCCAACGGGCAAGCGCTAATCGCCGTGCCCCTTCATCCTTTGGATCAGCTATTGAAAACCGTACGCCGATGGCTCCTGGATCGGCAATCTCTCCGGGGGAATTCACATCACCTCGCAGGAGCACATGGATAGGACGCGGGTTCAAAGCTGGAATAAAAGCCCCCGTTCGCGCAAAATAATTGGATACTGCATAGACTTGTTTCGGTTTGGGCAGCGTCGCAATTGCCTTGTCCAATTTCTTCGCCTGTTCCATCAACCATGTCGTTTGGGCCATATTTTCCAGGCCCATGTACTCATTCAAAAGTTTCTGTCGAATGGCTGTATCGGCATCGGCCCGATCCTTTAAGCCTTGCTTGCGAGCGGACTCATCAGCAGTCTTGGGTTCCGCAATGTGTGCCGCCAACAGTTTGGCATCTTTGATTCGCGCGTCCAACCGATCCAGTTCCGGGGTGGTAGCATTTTCTAACTTGTCTAAGAGTGGCTGCAGAACTATTTGTAACTTTCGGCGCTGACTTAGTAACTCACGACGCTTCGCAAATATTTCCGGATCATCATCCAATGGACGATCCGCTCTGTCAACCCCTGCAAAAACGGCCTGCGCTGCGTAGTAGTCAGATTGCTTGATTGGGTCAAATTTATGATTGTGACAACGGGCACAGTGCACTGTCTGACTTATAAAGGTGGACATAGTGGCCGCCACCATATCGTCGCGATCCAACAGCCGAGTGATGTTTTTATCGGTGGTACCTTCGCGCAACTCCTGGTGACCCACAAGATCCCAAGGCCCCGCTGCCAGAAATCCGGTGGCGATGATGGCTTGTGGATCATTCGGACGAAGAGCGTCACCGGCCAATTGTTCTTCTACAAAGCGGGCGTAGGGCATGTCGGAATTTAAAGCTGCAATCACATAATCCCGATAAGGCCAGGCATTGGGGCGAGGCTTGTCTTTGTCGTATCCATGGGAATCGCCGTAATGAACTACATCTAACCAATGCCGCGCCCAGCGCTCTCCATAACGTGGCGACACTAACAACCGGTCCACTAGTTGTTCATACGCATTTGCTGATTTGTCATTTAGAAACTTTTCTGTTTGTTCCAACGTTGGTGGCAAACCATGCAGATCGTAAGTCAACCGTCGGATCAAAGTTCGCCGATCAGCTTGTGGCGATGAGGACAACTTCATCTCCCTCAACTTGGCAGCAATAAACGAATCCAGCGGATGCCCTGCTGTGGGCGGCGTGACTTTGGCAAGCGGACGTTGGGACCACCATGGATCACCTGCCCTTGCCCCTTCCGCCACCCAAGTGCTGATCATCTTCACCTGCGCTTCAGTAAGTGGTGCTCCAGATTTCGGCATGGCCGGTTTACTGCCAGAGATCGTGGCCACCAACTTGGCCCCCTGCGATAACAGTGCTTGCGGTTGATGACAAGGCTGGCAGCGCGCAGTGAGTATAGGCAGCACTTCGCGAGTGTAGTTAATTTCGGCCTGGACGAGTGTGCCGACCATCGCAACCAGAACTATAGCCAACGATTTTATGTGCATTCCCATTTTCACAATTTGTTAACTACAATCATACTCATTGCTTAGTTGCGATTTATGTCAGTTTTCTACTGTGGAGTATACTCTGACGCGTGACCAGTCTAAGTACAGAGCGTATGCAGGAAGTTTGCTTTGCGATTCGCTTTTCGTTAGGATGTGGATAAACTCAAGCTTACAACACCACCCGGACATCACCTTCACGCCGAGTCAACCGCATCTTATCCAAATATTCAAGTAGCGGAATCGCATACTTACGGGACACTCCAGTCCAATCCTTGAACACTCCCACCGGGAATCGTTCGCCCTTATGCTGCGCCAGAATCTGCTTCAACTGCTCCAACGCCGAGTGATGAAATACCAGCTCATCCCCAATCTTGATCAGCTTCTGCTGCCGCAATAGAATTTGCAGTAGCGGACGTGCCCGCGCTAGTTCCACGCCACTCGCCGCCAACACATCATTCACTGAGGGCACAGCCAATCCGGCAGTCACAAACGCTGCTTCAATCTTGGCCACGGCCTGTGTTTCATCCTGCTGCAAATGCAGTTTATGCGATGCCAGGCGCAAGTTCTCTCCTTCACTCACCACCGTTTTCGCCGAGTTCAGCATGGCATCTAAAACCGTTACTGGGACCGACCCCAACTCACGGGATCGCACTTCTTCGCGCAACATTCCCGGGGCCAAGGGATGCTCTTTATGAAATGCTGCCAATCGTTTTTCAATACGTAGAAGGGCCGCCGCAAACCATTCAGCATTCACAAACCACTGCTGCAGTTTCAGCGTCCCTTGTGCATCCATAGCGCGCTCAATTTCCGCCGCCGTCTCCCCGGTTCGGCGCACCAATCCCGCTAAATCCATTCCTCCATCCGCCTCCTTCACCAATTGCCGCAGCCGATCTGTCAACGACCCAGTACGGAAAATCTCAGTCCGTTCCGGCGAAGGTTTCTTGGGGCCATCTCTGTCAATAACCTGCCCTCCACCAATCGTCACCACTGGTGAAAACTTTCGCACAATGAAACGATCCCCCGGCAACAGTAACATTGGGTCACGCAGGTGGAACCGCACCACGCCTGAACTGCCCGGTGCCAGCACAGAGTCCCCGAACAGCCGTACTTCGGCAATCGTTTCCGCCGTCCCTGCATGAAAATGGACTGGTGCGCGATGCTTCAATGGTTTCGAACCAGTTAGTAACTGAAAGTTACAATCCACTTGCCGTGTGGTTTCAAAGCGTCCTGGTTCAGTGACTACTTGTCCGCGTAAAATCTCACCTTCCCCGGCCAGATTCAATGCTGTTCGTTGTCCCGCACGTGCCCGTTTTGCAGCTGTTCCGTGCACTTCAACACCGCGCACACGGAACCGGGCACCTCCAGGTTGTAACTCCACTTCCTGATCCACAGTAACTACACCCGAAGTGGCTGTGCCTGTCACCACTGTTCCAAAACCTTTCATACTAAATACGCGATCAATAGGCAGCCGGAAATATCGCTGAGCCTCTTTCGCTGGAGTCTGCGCCGCTGCGGTAGCAATGCTGGTCCGTAATTCTGCAATTCCTTCGCCTGTCTTGGCTGACACCGCAACTACCGATGCACCCTGCAAAAAACTTCCCTCTACAAACTCTTCCACTTCCAACTTGACTAGATCCAGAATGTCCGCATCCACGGCATCCTTCTTGGTCAGCACCACAATGCCTTGAGGAATGCCCAGCAGGCGGCAGATGTCGAAATGTTCACGCGTTTGCGGCTTGATCGATTCGTCAGCAGCAACTACAAAAAGCAGCAGGTCGATCCCAGTGGCCCCGGCCAGCATAGTTTTAACGAAACGTTCATGACCCGGAACATCTACAAGCCCAATGCGTGTCTCGCCAATATCCAGATGAGCAAAACCCAATTCAATGGAAATCCCACGTTTCTTTTCCTCTACGAGTCGATCCGTATCAATGCCCGTTAAGGCACGCACCAAAGCAGTCTTGCCATGGTCAATGTGTCCAGCCGTGCCCACGATAATGGAATGAATCATTCTCTTAGTTGTAGCAGGGTCAGGCGGTCACATTAAGAACCCTTCTGACAAGCACTCCCCCCATTCGGCGACAATCAGATATGCGAGCCTTCCTCCCTCTTCTCGCTGCGGCATTCTTGTGCGCGCAGGTGCAGTTGTCTGCGCAACTGGTGTCAGCACAAGACGACCAGCCGCTGTTCAAAGCAGGGACGAACGTCGTGCGTGTCGATGTTCAAGTGGAAGATTCGGGTCACTTACTCAACACCCTGAACAAAGACGATATTCTGATCTTTGACGAAAACACGCAGCAACGGGTAACTTACTTCGCCCATGACGTGGAACCGCTTTCCCTTTTGTTGCTGTTGGATGTCAGTGGCAGCATGTCGAAATCGATTGATGCCGTTTCGCGTGCATCGCGCCAGGCCATGTCCAACCTTAAGCAGGGCGATAAAGTTGCCGTCATGCTATTCGCCCGTGGGCAAAAAGTCACCCAGGAATTCACTGGTGATTTTGAGGAAGTGTCGCGGCAAATCAGCTCCGCAGTGGGAGACAAATCGTTAGGCTCCGGTACGCTGATCAATCACGCCGTGGTTGCCGCTTCCGAATATTTGCAAGCGAATATTACCAGTGGCCGCCGCGCGATTCTTGTCATTACAGATAATCTTGGCCTTAACTATCAGCTCAACGACGAACAAGTCTTAAGAAAATTACATTCAGCCAACGCCGTGATGAGTGCGATAGTTACCGGTCGTGCCAAACGACCGGAAGTGGAATCCAAAGCTCGCTATACCAACCCGGATTTCACACCCTCCAATGTTTTCGCATTGGCTTATGAAACTGGGGGAGAAGCATTCCGTCCAGACAAGGTAGACACTGCGCTGGCCCCCATATTTGAACGAATTCGCAACCGTTACGCCCTGGAATATTCAGCCCCGGCAAACGGAAAGCCAGGCGCGTATCACAAGATTCGAGTAACCCTTTCGCCATTGGCAGAAAGAAAATTTCCAAAGGCTCAGTTGCGGGCACGGTCTGGATATTACGCGGCTGAATAGCCTGCTAAATTTTCGGGATCCTTGCTGCAATCTCCGCACCAATGGCCAATGAAGCCGTTGCCCCAGGGCTGGGCGCATTCAACACATGCAAGGCCCGCTCCCCTTCCACAAAAAGGAAATCCTGAACCGCTTCGCCGGATTGGGTGATGGCTTGAGCTCGCACCCCCGCACCACCGGGAGTCAAGTCCTCTGGCTGAATTGATGGAACCAACCGCTGCAGCGATTCGCAAAACAACTTCTTACTAAAAGAACGTCGAATTTCCCACCAGCACATGGATGGATATTGCACCATGAACCTCCACAACCCTGGGAACAAGAGTGTGTCCAATGCGTCGGTCAAATTGAAGTCTGTCTTCTTGTAGCCTTCGCGCTTCAACGCCAACACAGCGTTTGGCCCAGCTTCCACACCGCCATGAATCATGCGTGTGAAGTGCACCCCCAGAAACGGAAATTTTGGATCGGGCACGGGGTATATCAAATGGCGAACTAAGTGCTGCCGTTCAGGCCTGATCGTGTAGTATTCACCACGAAACGGAATGATGCGAGCGCTGGGCTTTTCTCCTGCAAGCTTACTAACCCGGTCGCACTGCAAGCCTGCACAGTTAATTAAAAAGTTGCCTTCAAATTCATCTGCAGTAGTTCGCGACAGCCACCCTCCGCCTTGTCTGCGAAGCTCTATCACACAAGCCCCTGTATGGACCTCCCCGCCAAGTGCGCGAAGTTTTTCCACCATCACTTCCACCACACGGCCGTAATCCACTATGCCTTCTTCGGGAACGCGAACCGCTCGCACACCCCCTACGTTAGGCTCAATTTCATGCATCTCTGCGGGCCCCATTTTCTTCAGACCACTCAGACCATTGGCCACGCCGCGATTGTATAATTCTTCTAACCGACCCAGTTCGCTCGAATCTGCAGCAACCACAAGCTTGCCGCAAATGTCATGAGATATGGCATTTTCCTGACAGAAACGCACCATTTCACGAATGCCAGTGACAGCCAAGCGAGCTTTCAAAGAACCGGGTTTGTAGTAGAGCCCAGCGTGCAGCACACCGCTGTTATGTCCCGTTTGGTGCATGCCTACCGAAGCTTCTTTTTCAAGAACAATGCAGCGTATCCCCGGACGCGCAAGACTCAGTTTATAGGCTGTTGCCAAACCTACAATGCCTCCGCCGACGATTATTACTGTTCTATCCGCCATCTATCGACCCACTAATTTGTCTGGCACAAGCATTGTTAATTGTAAGAGTTCTATTACGCACGTTGTGCGCATACAGGCCCCGATCAAAGTAATTCCTTAACCACGAACATCGGCGTCAAGTCGTAATCCGTGGTCTCATCGGAACGTTGCATGCTTCGGATCTCTGCCGACGTTTGCGATAACGGGACCAATTGCAAATGAACCGAATCCCCTTGCCGATGCTGCCCGCCTACTAACAATTTTCGATCTTCCATGGCGCGGAATACCACTATTACGTATCTGTCCGTGTACTTCCCTGACTCCACAACGGTGATGCGCACCTTGCCAAATTGCAAAGCTTCCTTGTAAGATGCGTTGGCCGGATCAATGGGAGGAGAAAGAAATTCAATCGTTCCTTGAACAATCAGTGGATCAGTTTTCATGGGCGGCGACGGTTTCACAATCACCTGGGGTAGAACGGGTAGTTCCAATTTAGGTGGGTCCATCAAGGGAATGGGTCGCCAATCACCGCTGGCTAAATCGCGGATTGTGAATTCGTAGATGATTACTTTTTTCTGCGTTAATCGACCTTCAGCGGCTGCTCGCAACAGTTCCTGACGAACCCCCGTTGCCGCAGAGCCATTCACTGCGATGCGATCCACCTGTCGATTCAAATGCAGCGCCAGATGTTCGCCCAGACCTGCCGATTCGCCCCAATTCAATAGGTTCGATGAATAGATCAGTGAAAAACTATCTCCCAATAATAGGACATCCGCCGCTGTGCTGGCCGTGTCCTGCACCTGTTCAATGACTACCTGTTCCGGCGGATATAGTTGCTGACTACGAGGAAGTTTTAGCAGATCCACTAAGTCTCCAAAGTTGGACACTGTCCGTTTTTCCATCTGAAACTTCGGGACGACATCCGAAGGCGTAAGCCATTTTGCAGCACGATCCGCCAATTGTTTTGCCACTTCATCCATCAGTGTCGGCGTCCAATGTGTGTCCTGCTTAAGGAATTGCCCAGTGTAATTTTCACGCTTAATGCGCACTACTTCCGCACCCCTCGCTTCCAAACTTGCTGCGAACTTATCGAAATCGGGATTCTGTAACTGGCCTGAAGTGCCGAGCGGGTCGGGTACAAATTGGGCCTTGTCCGGCACCGGTACAACGATTAGATGAATGCCCCACTTACGGCAATCGTCTGCTAATTGTTGCAACGCTGGCAGCGGATTGGGATGTGGATCCGTTACGCCATCTTTATCCACCATTGACTTATCCCTTGCTGCGAGGACTTGCGGTTCCAGCACAGGACGCCCAAACAGATACTGCAGCCCAGGCGTATAGTACAGCCAGCCGTTTTTACCAACAGTTACTTTTTCATTGCCGAAGCGGCCTGTCTTCGTAAGAAATGCCTGCACGCGGGGTTGGAAATATTGCTGAAGGCCAGATGCCTGAGTTAATCTTTTCTCGAACTCGCGCAGTGTGTTGCGAGTAGGCGGAAACGGAAAAGGACCGACAACATCCGTCGGAAACAGAAGTTGTGCCATCATCGGAAGCAACAAAACATTTAGAAATCCTAATGCAAGATATTTGGCTGTGCTCTTAGTAATAGCAGTCGTAGACAATTCCTGCTGACTTACTACTTCGGTATGGAGTGGGCGTTCCGGCATGATGACTTAGAACTGGTAATACAAGAACGGATTCGTAGTTTGCGTCCATAACAACAACACGCTTGCAACCAGCGTAATCATGCAAATTGCCGCCCGACCGGTGCTTAATCTTTGGGTATAAATCCAAGTTTGCGGCATGCCCCAAACAATCACAGCGCACAGCAGGAACATGGCTAGGTGATATGGGGTGTGAATTACCGCCCCTAGTAATGCTGCCGAACCACTGGCCCGCTGAAAGTCAGTTAGGCTGGCAAGATAGCGCAGTGCATCGGGCAAGGTCTCCGCACGAAAGAATACCCAACTGGCACATACAATCAAAAACGTGATTGCGATGCGTAGCGGTTCAGGAAATCGCCGATAAAAGCTGCGCTTTCCTTGCCCACGTTCCAGCGCCAACATAGCTCCATGAATGGCACCCCAAATGACAAAGTTCCAGGAAGCCCCATGCCACAAACCTCCCAGTAACATTACAATCATCAAATTAAAGTAAGTGCGAACGCTCCCCAATCGATTGCCACCCAAGGGGACATACAGATAATCGCGCAGCCAACTGGAAAGTGAAATGTGCCAGCGACGCCAGAAATCGGTGATGCTATGGGCCCGGTAAGGATCGTTGAAGTTCTTGACGAACAGGAATCCCAGCAGCAGGGCCAAGCCCACGGCCATATCGGAATAGGCTGAAAAATCGAAGTAGATCTGAAAGGCATAGGCGATCAAGCCATACCAGGCGTCAAACCAATGCAGGGATCCGGCGGCGAAAGTGTTATCGGCAATGTGTGCCATGGGGTTGGCCAGCAGGATTTTCTTCCCCATGCCGAGCGAGATAAATGCGGCGCCGCGGGCAAACTTTTCCCAGGTAAAAGTGCGATGGCGAATTTGTTCGGCAATGGTTTTATAACGGATGATGGGACCCGCCAGTTGATGCGGGAATAGCGCCACAAAACAGGCGAAATCAATGGGATTCTTCAACGGCCGCGCTTCCCCTCGATAGACATCAATGGCATAACTCATGGATTGAAAAGTGTAAAAAGAAATACCGATGGGCAATGCCACATGGAGCAGTCTCACGGCAAGCGGCGGCTGCCCCAACAATGCAGCAAGGGCGTTTAAGTTCGCCAGACCGAAATCGTAGTATTTCAAGATGCCAAGAATGCTTAAGTTGGTAATCATGGAAAGGGCCAGGGCCACTTTCTGCTTGTGATTGCGGGGCTCTCCGATGGGCAAAATCGGAAGTTCGCCATGCTGTTCTGGAAGTCCGGAAAACCGCACCAGCGCCAGGCCGCAAAGGTAATCGACAAAGGTGCTAGTGAAAAGCAGGACCACCCACTTGGGATTTGCCCACCCATAAAACAGGTAGCTGGCAAGCATCAGCATGGTGGTGAGAAAACGGAATGGCAGCGTGTAATTCAGCAACAGGACTAAGGGCAGAAAATAAAAGAGGAAGACGTGGCTGCTGAAGACCATCGGTTAAGGCTTTATTTAGTATAGACAGGTTGCGCCAAGTTGGAGGGAGATTGGAATAAAACGGAATCTCCCTCGCCGCGTAAGCGAACGGTTTTGAACAATGTGTTCAACACTAATTAATCGGCAGTAGTGTCGACTTACTCACAACTCCACTGCTTGTGATCACCACAGGCTGCACTCCAGTTGGAGCGTTACTTGGAATAACTACGTTCAATTGATACAGCCCCACAATTCCCGGTGCAAGACCGCAGAACAGCAGTTGTGCGGGTTGTCCGCCAATGGTCACGCTAGGTGGAACGCGGCAATTTGACAAAGTGGTTGTGGAAGCTGGCTCCCCGGAAACTTGGGCATTGGTTACTGCACCCAGTCCATTGGCATACAACTGGGCAACGGCACCGCGCGCAATCGGCGCTGAACCGCTGATCAGCCGGAAGTTTATATCCAGCGCCGCCGCCAGGTTGCGACCACTGCCCGCATCGTTGTATTCAAACAACGCCGGTGAATAGTCATTCAATTTCAAGTTATAAATCACACTGGAAAAATCTCCGTTACTTACTTTCATATTCACCCGAGCCAAGCCTTGTAATTCCCACGGCACCTGGACATTGATTTGTGTAGCGCTGACAAAGTGCAATCGACCGGCGTAAGTGGCTGCGCTACCTGGGACGTCGAAACCAACGCTGATATTGGCTAACGAGTATGGAAGGGATTGCGTTGAGGTCACCCGTAAGGATTCGCTCAAACCTGTGCCAAAGATTGAAATGTAAGATCCAGGAGCCTGTCCATTTTCTTCTCTGCCACTGGCGGCATTCACCACGCCTGCGGTGCGGATAACTGGTCGATCAATGGTTCGACCCGAAAATTCCACCGTCAAATTCCCTTTTTCTAATGTTTCCGCAACAAATAGCTGCTCCCCTACTTGCGGCCCTGCTTTTACATCGGCAAGGACAATCCCCTGATCGGTAGTGGCTGTTGCGGTGACTATGCTGCCGCCGCCTTGGTCTGCGCGGAAGCGAACTTTCAAACCGTTCACCGGGACACCATATTGATCCAGAAACTTGGCTTGCACCCGGAAGCCTCCTCCTGGGTTCGCAAGCCAACTGCCGTTAGAGATCGCGTAGGCGTGGAAGGGTTGGCCGTCACCTACCAGATAGAGAAATGGAATCCGCAGATCTACCGTTCCACCACTGACCGTGATTGCCCCTTCATAAGATCCCGGACTGGGTGCCGATCCGGCGAGTACTAGCGACACAGTAGCAGAAGCGCCTGCTGATAGAGTCACCGTGCTGGGGTTAATCGTCAGGGTTGTTCTTAAATCCTGATCACGCCGGGCAACGGCAAGGCGTAAGCTCACCGGCAAGTTAGACAAATTGGTGAGCCGGAAACTACGTGTCTGCGGCACTTGCACAATGGCACCAAAGGAAAGTGTGGGTGGGTCAATAGCAACGTTTGATATTACGGCATTGCCCGCGTGCAGTTTACCGGCACCAACGGCAGTTACACGGGCCGGAGTAACGGGGTTGTTGTTGTAATCGTAATCAGTAATTGTATTTGAAGCCGTATTCACCACCAGCGATTTCAATTGCGCCGGTGTGGCGTTAGGGTTCTTCTGCTTCACCAAAGCCAACGCCCCAGCAACCAAGGGTGCGGCAAAACTGGTGCCTTGCGTTGTGGTGTAACCGGATGGGTCAAACAGAATTCCATTGGGGTCTAGCTTCTGCGTGGCCGTATAAATATTGGCACCTACAGCGACCAATTCCGGCTTGATCAACAGGTCTACAATGGTGGGGCCTTGTGAAGAAAAATAGGCGACCTCATCAGCAGTGGCAGAGGCTTCCACCAAAGCAGGATTCATTACTGCGTTGGCATTTGCGCTTGTTACCAGGAAATCCTTGATTGCCTTGCCTGCCGTATTGCCAATCAATGCCAGCGGAATTCCAGTTCCCGTCAGCCCATCAATTGCGAAGAGGAAGTCACCGCTGCCTTGGAATAGCACTACGCCAACTGCACCGGCATTTTGCGCATTAAATACTTTTGTGGAATAAGTGCAGGTGCCGAGTTCAATCAATGCAATGGATCCAGCAAGCGATCCTGAGGCCAGCGGAGCGCAGGCTTTGCCATCGTCTTGCAGCTTCGCAACATCTTTGATGGGAGCCGTCAAAGGCCCAACCAGCTTTGGCCCATCGGCTGAAAAGATTGCAGGAATATTCCCTGCCGATTGCGGCGCGCCAGCCACCCTTACTGATGCCAGGAAGCGGTGCGAATTAGTGGATGCACCCACAGTGATGGCCTCCGGTGCAGTAGCGGGACTTGCAATGGTACCCAGCGTTGGAATTTGGTTGCCGATTTCCCCGTCGTTCCCAGCGCTGATTACCACCGTCATTCCTCGCCGAATCGCAGTGCGAATGCCGTCTGCAAAAACGTCGCAAATGCCTCGGCAGATGGTTTCATTGTAGCCATATAGCGCCGGGCTGCCAGTGGAAATCGTAGCAATATCCATACCGTCGTCGAAAGCCGCGTTTAAAGCCATGATCACTAAATCGCCGAAAGTGAAATCACCATTTACACCTGGAGATCCAAATATTTTGTAGTTGCCCAGGTAAGCCTTTGGCGCAATGCCAGACATGCTCCCTGCCGGGGAATCCACTCGCACACCTGCTGCTATCATGGCTGCCGCCGTGCCATGGCCGACGCGGTCTCGTGGAGTAAGATCGTCGGGACGGGTGGAATCAGGATATACACTCACTAATTGACTTACATAACTTCGAACCGCGATGATCTTGCGGTTGGCATAAGGGCAATCGGCGGGAGCGCATTTCGGATAGCCTGGCAAAGTGGGCAGTGAAGAATCCTGAAACGCCGGGTGATTGTTGTCTAGGCCCGTATCAAGAATGGCAATCTTCACCCCAGCTCCAGCGTTTTGCGAGCCTCCCAAAGTGTTCCACGCCGCTTGAGCGTTTACAAGGTCCAGAGCTTTCGTCATCGCCAACTTCAGCCGAGGCATCCGCTGCACGTAGCGCACTCCGGGAAGGGCTCGCAGCTCTTCGGCCTGGTCGTCCGATGCGGCAACGAATAGTGCATTGGCAATGAGATCCACTGAACCGATCAATGGAATATTTTGTGAGGCAATTGCCTCCCGGACGCGCGCCTGAGAGGCCGCTACTTGCGCCATGGCCGCACGGCCGCGGGCTTGCTGCATTTCCGCCCGTGTCACCGTTTCCCCAACAGCGGGAGTATCCAGCACCACCGCCCAATGGTCCAAACGCTGTTGAGCATTGAGACTTACAAATGCAAAAAACGAAATAGTGATAATTGTCTTCACGCTGTCTCCGACGCGCCACACTGGGGCGCAGTTTCAAATCTATAGAAACGATGCTATGCTTATTTACAGACCGATCAGTCTTAAATATGTCCAAGGGTGCCGAAACAAAGCAACGAATTTTGGAACTGGCAGCACCTGTCTTTAATACTAAAGGTTATGCCGGCGCTTCGCTGACCGATATTCTAAAAGCTACCGGCTTGAAAAAAGGTGGACTCTATAACCACTTTGAGAGTAAAGAAGAATTAGCCCTGGCCACCTTCGATTGGTCTGTAGACCAGCTCAGCAAACGTTGGCGCGCAGCCATTGCGGGCAAGCGCAATGCGTTAGAACGCTTGATGATGGCCGTGGACATGTTTGATGACTATTATTCAAACCCCATTGTGCCCGGTGGCTGCCCAATTCTGAATACCGCCATTGAAAGCGATGATTCCAATCCTGTTCTACGGGAACTGGCGCAGACAAAGATGACCGCCATGCGTCATACGCTTTCTTCCATTGTCAACAAAGGCATAGAACGAGGCGAAATTCGTAAAGGGGTGGATGCTGTGGAAATCGCAGTCGTTGTGATTGCGTTACTGGAAGGGGGCATTATGCTCAGCAAACTATATGGCGATGCGGCCATGTTGAGGTCCGCCCAAGCCCAGGCCAGAAAAATCATTGAAACGGAGTTAACCCCATGAGGATCATGATGCTATTGGCATGCTTGGTTATAAACCGACCGGTCGGTTCATCAATCACCCCCGCCCAGATCAACAACTTGGCCGCTAAATATTACCTACAAGGCGATTGTGCGCATGCCGAACAGCTTTGGCTGCAAGCTCTCTCCACCCCAAGTCCTCTTGAAAAAGCCACCATTGCTTCCAATTTGGCCGCACTGTACCGTCGAACGGCGCGCTTCAATCAAGCAGAGCAGTATTTCACGCTAACTTACACCCTGCGTCTGGGCGAATTGGGCCCTGACCACACAAATACTGCCATGGCCCTCAACAATTTAGCCGATTTGGAAACCACCCTGGCCCGCTACAACGCGGCGGAACAGAATTTTCGCCTGGCACTTGCCTGCCGCAATCTTCTACCTGTTGATCCTAAAAACGGCAGTTAGTCGGTAGTGTTGGCGAAGCGAGGAGTACTTCCGGGGACTTTTCCGCGCAGGAAGGCGCGAAAGGCGGCGCTGAGGATAAGCCTCCAGCGCACGGGCTGAGTCCACTGCTCCGCACTGG
>JANXSF010000074.1 GCA_025352795.1 Acidobacteriota bacterium | reverse complement strand
CTAGAAAACTGGAACTGTTGTTCGCTACACTGTGTCATATCAAAGGCCTTTTCCCTTTCCGCTAAAACATGTTTTGATACATATGTTTAGGCTGTTGGTTCAGGCCTTTGGTTACCTCTCTGGTGAGATATACGGGCTAGGGCTTATTGCGAAAGTCCGAGGCTGGGTGTATCCAACCTTTGAAAAACCGCTCCCTCGCGGGCACGGCTCGGTAGCATCAGTATGTGTTACTGAGCCGTGACCGCGAGGGAGCGGTCTTTTAACCAATGGATGCAGGAAACTATGCGGCATTTGGCATTCAGCCTGCCAGTTTACAGGTGGGAACATCGTCGCCGTCGCGCACTTGATGCTGCCACAAGTCCTGAAACTCTGCACTATCTCGCAGTAGATCGGCAAATGTTCCCTGGGCCACTATGCGCCCCTGTTTCAACACATAAATAGAATCGAAATGACGCAATAGATGCAGGCGGTGCAGTGCGGAAATCATTACTTTGTCGCGAAAGGCTTGGAATAGATTCTGGTATATGGCAGCTTCGGTTTTGGGATCGACACTACTGGTGGGCTCGTCAAGGAGCACAACATGACTGTCCCGAGCAGCCAGTATTCCTCGGGCCAAAGCGAGCCGCTGTTTTTGGCCACCCGATAGATTGACCCCTTTTTCCTGAATGTTCGATGCCAGCCCCTTTGGCAACTGTTCAATCACTTCAGTGAAATGTGCTTGCCGACAAACTTCCTCAATCTCCTGCATTGAAATTGGTAAATCTAACGTGACGTTATAGGCAATGGTGTTTTCAAAGATCTCCGGTTCTTGCGGGAATAGGGTCACCGTTTCATTCAGCGCATCCAGTCCATAGGGCTTGCCATCCACTTTGAATTCCCATCCTGGCTGCGGGGAATACAGACCGCGTAACAGTGCCAGCAGTGTACTCTTGCCACTTCCACTCTGACCAATAAATGCGATGCGTTTACCCCGTTCCAACGTAAATTCCAAATCGTGCAGGCTCTGCGGAGTATGTTGATCATCATAGGTTTCCCGATGTGAAAAGTGCAGTTTGGAAAGAGTCATGCTGCGCCAATTCGAAGGGAGTTCTTCGGTGGTATCGGGCCGATGTTGTGCATCATAAGCCAATGCAATGCCGCTGGCGGTCTGCACATTGGTGTTGTATTGAATGATCTGCGTATATTGCCAGGCCACGTCATGAAACACGCTGGTGAACTGCGTCACATAGGCTAACAACGTAACCAGGCCGCCCACGTAGAAAACTTCACCGGCGTGCCAATGCTCGTAAACATAGCCGACAGTGATTACGCAGTAAGTCAGCGTGACCAGCGTATCGGCCACAAACCATTTCCATTCATTGATCAAAACGTTTCGACGAAACGGCGGCAGCAGTAGGCCCACCTTGGATAACAAGCCATTTTCCATGCTCTTTTCTAATCGCAATGTAACCACGGTCATAATGTTGGAAAGGCTGTCAAACAGGGTTGCTGAAATCACATGCTCGCCGTCATTCACCTCTTCCTGAGATTTGATCAGAGGTTTATCGAATTTGAAGATCACCCAAACCGTCAACAACCCAAGTGCTGCGCCCACTGCGCCGAATCGTGGTGAAAAGTAGATCATGGCAGCAAAAGAAACCACCAGCTTTGTCAGAGCATGGATATACATAAAGCCGCCATCGAAGAAGTGTTTCAACGCTTCATAGGCCTTGCGAATACGATTAATGGTGGCCCCACTGTGATGATCCTGATGCCATTTCACCGGCAGGCGTAATGCCTGGTGATACCGTTCTTCTAGAAAATTGCGGCTCAAGTTGAACGCCAGTTTCCGTTCCATTACGCGGGCAGGCCCGTGAAAGGCCCATTCCAGCAACTTCAACCCCAGGAAGGCCACTGCATACCAAAGTGTATTTGCCGGAATTTGTGACGGCACTTTTTGAATTCTATCGATGAACCAGCCGTGAAGAATCGGATTGAGCGATGCCGCCAGATTGGCTCCGACAAACAAGGAGTAAACCAGCACAAACTGCTTGCGATCCTTACGCGCATAGCGCCACGCCGTCCGCAATAGCGATATATATGGATTAGTTTGTGGCACGATTTCGCATTTCCGCCACCGCGTCATGATACGTTCCCACCAGCTTACGGGTGATGACGGCCATATCCCAATGATCCACAACATTGGCCCGCGCACGGGCAGCCATCTTCGCCGCTACTGCCGGGTCATCCAGCAACTGTAGAGTTTTTGTAGCGAAGTCTTCAGGCGTATCGGCCAACGCGCAAATGTCACCATGACGTTCAGTCAACCCTTCAGCACCAATGCCGGTTGACACCACCGGAATGCCCGCTGCAAAGGCTTCCAGCAACTTTACGCGCACTCCAGACCCGGTCAAAATGGGACATACGAATACGGCATACTCAGCAAGCGACACTCTTACATCTTCCACAAATCCGACTAACTCAATGTTCGGGATATCTGGTAACGAATGCCGTGGTGGAGAATCGCTCCCAACCAAGATCAAGCGCACTGCTGGCCGTGTTTTCAAAATAATTGGGAACACGTGATCCAAAAACCATTGCAGCGCTTCCACGTTGGGAAGGTGGCGAAAGCTGCCCAGAAACAGCAACGTATCTGGCGTACGGGCATCCGGTTTGAAGTCATAGCGCGACGTATCAATACCGGCACGCAAGCCTGCCTGCATCCGTGGTGCCAATTGAGGAAGAAAGCCAGCCAGATATTTCTTGTTCGCTTCACTGCACATTTGAATGCGATCCATCTTGGGCAGCATTTTTAACTCAAAGCGCAAAGCTCGCAAATATTCAAAGCCGGGTGATGCCAGCTTCAATGGATTCCGTATTTTTTCTAAAGCTCGACCGATGGATTGGAAGTAGACGTCATGCTCAAAAAGGATACATGGGATCTTACGGAACCCGCGCGCATACTGCCCCATATTCGTATATTCAATTTGAAACACGTCGATTTGGTCAACGTAGATTTTACGATCAATCAGCCAATCCAAATCACGATTGGCAAACTCGCGCACGGCATATGGTTCAATGCTGCCCAGTTGGCGGATGCGGCCGGTCATGCGCATTAAATATTCGGTTGAGGCACATAATTTATCCATCTCTTCATGGGTATGAATCTGCCAATCTTCATCCAGCAGCGCAACCAGATGCAATCGACAATGCTTCACCAATTCATGAATGGTCTGATACATGAAGACGCCGCCGCCATGGATGGGCGGACAAATTGGATAAGGCGAAAGAAACAGAACATTCAACGGTTCAGGCTTAACAGGCAATGCGACGAACGTATCGCGAAAGTGGCTGCCCCTGGGCCGCCGAAACGCTTCCTCATCACTGATAGTGGCCAGGCCGTGAGCTCTTGATCGACTGCGTGCGGTGCCTGGTAATTGTTTGGCGGCATTCCACAGATCGCGTAAGAACGGACCTCGCTCGCGATTACCGGACAGGGCACTGAGAATCGCATTGCCTGTTGCGAACAGAAAATGCCCGACCAAGCGGCGCGGATTATGGATGTTTTTCCAGACCCACAGCAACGCGTTTTTACGCACAATACTTTCGATATAGGTTCGCTCAAACTTCTTGCCAATAGTTCCGCGATGCTCGTGAAAAACCATACTGGCCGGTTGATACAAGCACTTCCAACCGCGCTTCCAGGCCATGTAGCCAATGTCGGTATCTTCGTAATAGAAAGGTCGCAGCAATTCGTCAAACGCACCGAGTTCCAAAAACTTTCTACGATCAAATGCGCAAGAACCACCACCACCATAGAAGCAGGGAAACAACTGCTTCACCTTATCGTCAATGCGATGCCCTACCCACAGCCGACCGTTATCCCACCAGCCTTCGGTCAGCCCGGTTTCTTCACGCAGCTTGTGCGGATCACTGAAGAATATTTGGCAACTGACGGCAAACACTCTTTTATCGGTGAAGCCATTGAGCAACGGTTGAAGGAATCCGGCGTCGACTCGCATGTCGCTATTGAGCAGGACCACGATATCGTTCTTGGCTTTTTCAAAACCAATATTGGAACCACCGCCGAACCCCAAATTATGTGGCAGCGGCACTACGTTCACTTGCGGAAAGTGCTCCCTTAAAAAAGCAACGCTGTCATCTTCAGAGCCATTATCGACCACTAGAATTTCGTTGTCAGGGTGACCGGCCATCGCTGCAAGCAGTGGCGGCATGTATTTTTCAAGTAAGTCGCGGCCATTCCAATTGGGGATGACAACGGTGGCCGACGCCGTATTGGGGCGCACTTCAGGCTTCAACGCGGGCCGATCCGAAAGCTTATAAATAAGGTCTGAGATCAACAGCCAGATACACGCAACTGCTGCCAGCAGCGGAGCGGCTAGGATCACAGGAATCGCCATTAGAAGGCGAAGTAGCGTCTTCATGTCTTAATTGAAATGCGGGCCGAAGCCGAACTTACGGCCTAACTTGACCCACTTACTCTGTTCCGCAACCGCCAGCAGTTCGCGCAAGGAAGCGATTTCTAAATCGAGTTGTTGCGCCCATTGGGTGCGCTCTACCACTAGCGCCTCATTCGTATTCAGTAATTCCACTGCCTTTCCCAAATCACCATTGACTTGATCCAACTCCTTTTCCAAAGACTCCTTAGTTGCCAAGCCCCAAGCGATTTTGTCGGAAAGTTGCTCCTCAATGCGCCGCAGTTCCGCTTCGTACCCTTCGGCCATCTGCTGTTGAGCCGTCTTCTGCGCTTCCAACTGTTCCCAGGACGCTTTCAACTGCTTATCTAATTCCAGCCCCCAGGTATTGCGCTTTTTCAGTTCAGCATCCAGGGCCGTATGAAGCAGATTCAGTTCCTGATGCGCCTGCTTTTCCTTGGACAGCCATTCATCTTTCTTTGTCAGTTCCACTTCCAGCTTTTGAATATGTTCTTCGCGTTGGCGAAGTACATTGGCGGCAGTTGGCAAGTAGACAAATGTGGGTGCCCCCAACATAGGAGACATGGCGCATACGGCCACAAAGAAGTGAGCCTTGGCTGCGTCCGGGGCGGAAACTTCCATTCGCAAATTGGCTTCAGCAGACCCGGTGGAACCCAGTGCTTGAAACACAATGCCATCAGAATGATTTTCGAAGAACAACGTAGTGTGCGGAAAATATTCGGCCAATGCCTCACGAAATTCGTCGAACTCAAATTCATGTTCGTGATAAGGATTCGGACCGGAAACCACGCGGGTGGATTGATAGTAAGACTTGTTCGGCGTGGAGACTACGAACTGCCCGCCAGCAGCCAGCAAGCGACGCGATTCTTCCAGTAACTTTTTCCAGTCAGCCAAATGCTCAATTACTTCGAACGCCACAATCAGGTCGAAGCTATTATCGGCAAGTGGGACCCCAGCAGCCGATCCTTCCACGAACTCCACATTGGCGATTCGAAAGTTTTCACGGGCGTAATTCACGGCGTCGGCAGAAAGGTCCAGCCCAGTAACTTTAGCCGCTTGCTTGGCCAGCTCAGCCGAGCCGTAGCCGGTACCACAACCCATGTCCAGCACACGCTTGCCCCTAGCCAGACGGGCAGCAAACGCATAGCGCGCAAAATGTTCGTTCCATAAGTCCGTGTCTACCTGGCCGGGTATGACTCGTTCCCCGGTGAACTCAATTGCCATGAACCGTCTCCATCAACCGCGCATTCACTTCCACTCTGCAGGGCAGGTGCATATAGCCATAAACGGTTCCTTCACTATGCCCCATTTGTAAGGTGATGGCGTTGTCTATCCAATCGCACATGCGGTAATTCTCCAGTGTCCCATCGGCAATCGCCGGCGAGAAGGAAAAATGACCTGGGTAAAACGAGGGCAAATCAATATGAAAATCCACGGTACGAATTTCGCCCTTGGCCATTGGACCAAGTTGATAACCTTCGCGGGTTGTATTGGATCCGGCGAAATCCAAACCTAAATGGTTGCGCAACATAAACCCGGCGTTGGGTAAGGCAATATATTCCGCAGCCTGAATACTGACGCGGACGACGATGCGCGAATCCGGTTCCAGCAGCACTAGCGACCTGCCCTGGGCATTCATCACGGCAATGCCGATGACCTTCGCCCGCCCATCCCCATGACGATGATCCATATTCGGAATGGTGGTGACAACTTCCGGCGCATCCTCGTTGGTTGACGTAAGCATGGAGTGCTTCTCTGCCGGTTTGGATAATTCCAGATAGGTGGAATCTTTTTCCGTCATCATTGCCAGATATTTCACGACTACTTGCTCGGTTTGCCCCATTTCGCGGATACGGCCTTTGTCCAACCACAACACACGGTCGCCAACGGCTTTGACGTCGCCAATGGCATGCGATACAAACAGAATGGTAACGCCCTTTTGCCGCAATTCGTGCACCTTGCGCATGCAGCGTTGCCGGAAATAGATATCGCCAACGGCAAGGGCTTCGTCTACCAGCAGGATTTCCGGATCCACATGAATGGCCACGGAAAAGGCTAGACGCACGGCCATGCCGCTGGAGTAAGTCTTCACGGGATGACGGATAAAATCGCCGATTTCGGCGAACTCTTCAATGGCCTTGTACCGCTGATCAATTTCCTTGGTACTGAGCCCCAGAATCGCCGCGTTCAGATAGACGTTATCCCGTCCGGAAAACTCGGGGTTGAAGCCTGAACCAAGCTCCAACAGGGCCGACACGCGTCCTTGTACTTTCAGGGTGCCTGAGGTTGGTTGCAAAATTCCGGCGATCATCTGCAGCAGCGTACTTTTGCCAGAACCATTTTCACCGATGACGCAGAAGGTCTCGCCCTTTTTAATTTCCAGGGAAATATCTTGCAGTGCCCAAAAATCTTTGTGATAGCTGGCACTGTTGAAGGTCAGCAGTTCTTTTAGCCGCAACGAGGGCGAATCGTAAATGGGGTAGCTTTTTGAAACCCCTTGAAGCTCTATAATATTCATCGAGAGATGAGAATCCGGTACTCTTCACTGTAAACGATCCAGAAAGGGTACTAACGGTGTATCTCAGCAAGATGTTCGGTTGCATAGGGTCGAAGATCGGGTGGCCCGCTGAGCGGTACGCGCAATAGCCAGATTCTGCGGCTCTGATAGTAGCCCAGCAGTTCGCTATTTTCGGTGGGATTCATATCTCGCGCCCAAATAATAGGTGCGGCGTCAATATTGGCACCGTTATAAACGTAATCGTAAATTGGAGTCTTGGCCGTATCGTAACGAACCATTACTAAATGATTGCCGCCGAAGCCTTGCAGCTTAGATGCGATTTTTTGTCGCTCAAAGGCTTCTATTTGCGCCGGGGAAGTTTGGTTCGCATTGGGCGGCCCGGCCAGCACCAAGCCCACTTGCGCAAAGTATGCGGCAAGGGTCGCCACCATCAACATGGAACTGACAGGCAAGCCAACGGCCCAGCGGTCAAGCTGTCGCAAAGATAGTGCATAGAAGAAAAAGAACAGGCCGGTTATTGGTGCGGCATAATGCGGCAAAAGTCCTTTGACGAAGGCCAATCCAGTAAGTGCAATCAACGCCAGAAACAAGGTGGACCTGTGCCGCCTTCTGCGCCAAGCTGCGAACATCCCCAGAGGTAGAAGCAACAACGCGAGCCCTTCGCCGACAAAGATTTTGAGAATGACGCGCATGGATTCGGCATAGTAGCTGACAAGGTTCGCTCTTTCCACGCGGTATAGCGTTGTATCGTAATCCACCCAACAGTCCTTTATGGCGTCATGGAAATAATGCGGGACTGGCTTGGCACTGGCAAAGAACAGGAATGGCGACGATAGAACCACATACTGCTGATCGTGCTCCATATAGGGCAGTTTGAAGGGACTGCCAGTGACGCTGTTGTTGTAGAACAATATCCAACCCAAGCATAGGTAAACCAGCGCCCCTGTCGGAACCAATTGAACCCAATTTCGGGCGGGCATTTTCACAAGCAACCAAATGCCGCAACCGAGTAGCAGAACACCACCTTCAAATGGACGGCTATTCAGCAGAATCGCGGCACCAATACCGAGTGCTATAGAATGTCGCCAGTTATTGAAGCGAAGCAGCCGGGGTAACGAGCCCATCACCAGAGCCCCGCCAATTGCTGAAAGAAATCCACCCATGTAACTATCCATCCAGTAACTGAATGTGGCGAGTTGAGTGACAGCGAATAAGCCTCCAGCGAAGGCGTAACGGCGCTCCATCCAACCGGCGAGCATCCAGAAAATGGTGCCGCACATTAACCCACCCGATAGCAGAACGCCAACCCATGGGATGCCCGTTGCGACTTGTGCCGATGCAAGCAGAAGACCTTGCAGTGGCGGATACTTCGATGCGTAGACGGGGACGTGAATGACGTGGAGGAGTTCAAAGAACTTCCAGTGAGGATGCACAGGATTGGCCAATCGACCAGATGCAAAGGTGTCGGCAGCGAGCAGATAACTGAACTCATCGGCGACATTGGGCAAGGGAACGGGCTGCTTGGATAGAACCACGATTCGCATTAGGATCGGGAGAAGGATCAGGATGGCCAAGGCGAGTCGGGGGCGATGGGCGATTTTGTTGAAAAAGAGTGGGAGGGCGCGTAGCATTCCTTTCCTTTATTCGGAGGGTTTGGCGGTAAAGTTTATGGAGCGCGGCTTCTTTGATTTGTGCAAGGTGCTTTCTCTGCTTGGAGGGTAGCAGATAAGGTGGGAAATTCGGGTCTGCCAGGGGTGGGTGGATGGGGCGTAGATGGTTCATCGTAATGGGGTTGGGTGTATTTTGGATTGGTTGTGATTGGGGGTTGGGCGCAGGCTTCAGATGTGGGTGAACCGTTTAATTGGACGGCCCGGTTAGGTTCGTTTCAACGGGTTGATTTTCGTTTGGTTGGCGGGTTGTTATTGGTCTCTCTGGATGCTTCGGAAGAGTGTCGGGACGCTCAGACTCCTTATTGAGAGGAATAAACATTGGGACCGCCGCAGTTAGGTTCGTTTCAACAGGTTGATTTTCGTCTGGTTGGTTGGCCGTTTTTGGCGTCCATGGTTGGGGCTGGATGCGGATAAGCATGGGCAGGATGCGATTTTTGGCGTAGACACCGTGAGTGCAGGACTTGCGTCTACAGCGGCGTTTGCCTTTGGTGGATTTGGGGCCTGTGGATTTGACGGCATTGAATCTCGAGGTGAGTTTTCGTTTATCGTTGATACGCATGACTAAGAGAGGATAGCAGACGAGTTGGCTAGGGCTTGAGTGAAGTGTTGCAAAATCAACACCAAGAGGGGTGTAACCAGTGGTGATTGGTTTGGGCGAATTGTCAGCTTCCAGTAATTCCAGGGTTTATTTTTGGAATCTTGGAGGACGATGGTTATCTTTAGGGCTGTGAAGCAAGAGACAACTCTGAGGAACTTGTGAGGGAAAATTAATGTTTTATGAATATACAGAAATTCAAAAATAATTGTGAAAATACTTCTTGCAAAATTACCTTTTTCCAGATAGCATTCAAGCATTATGAGTACCAGGACCCCCATCCGAACTCTCCTTCTAGCATTCCTATGCTTGATCCCTTCCTCAGCCCAAATTCGTAAGGTGGATCCCGGCCAATCCCACGAACGACTTGTGGCTATTGTGCCGTTACAAGGTGCAGGTACTATGGCCGACCCCAAACGGCCCATGTTTGCTCCACCGGGCAATCGGGGTCCATCCACTGCCGTTGCCAAGCTGGCTCTACAAAGTAAGTCTGAAATTCTGGCTTATTCCTGGCATCTTTCCGATGACGGTAAATCCGCCATTGTCGAATTCGTCGCACGCAATCAGGCTGCGTTTGCGGAAATCCTGAATTCCAAAGACGTTCGCGTTCAGACCTTCCAACGGGGTAAAAACAGCAAAGATGAGATGGAAGCGGCGCTGAAGAAAGAAAAGAAAGATTTCGATCCTAAAAGCTTCGGCGTGAGGATGAATTAACATGAAAACGCTATGTTTCTTCCTCCTTGGTCGCATTGCCCACGCTCGCCGTCTACACTTACTCAACCAACGATTCTTTCACCGCCGCCAACTCCACCACCTGGCAGGAAAACGGCACAGCGGTCTATAACGGAAACGGCCTTAACTCCAGCAGTGGCACCTCGTTGATTTCTAAAATCACCACGTCCGGCAACGCCAATCAGTACGAAGTGGCGGCGCAACTCAATCTGGCTGCCAACGGAGGAAGTTACTACCTTTACCTGCACGCCACGCAGGACGCCTATACCGACGGGTCCACGGCCACGGGAACGTTCTTTGCGTTTGAAGTGGCCAATCCCGTATTCGTCAACGGCGCTTGTACTGCAACGTTGAACGCCTGGAAGCGGATTGGCGGCAATGTCTATCAGATGGGCTCCACCACCATGCCCTGCAAGAATGGGCTGAAAATCCATGCGGTGGCCGACCCTTATAACCAGTTCTACTTCTATGCCGACGGCGTTTCTTACTTGAGCTATCAGGATTCCTCATTGGCGACGGGTCAGCCCGGCGTGGGAGTGCGCGGCACCAGTTCCAATACGATTTCCCTTGGCCAAGTGGGTCCACGGGATACCGTGGCCCCGTCCACCGTGCCTTTGACACAAGTTTCCACTAACATCAATTGGCGTAGTGTGGAAATGCAGTGGCAAGGGGCGGCTGATGACGCGAATGGCATTGGTATCTGGGGTTACAGCTAGTATCGTGATGGAACTTACTTGGGCCTGAAGCGCGATTCCACTTTTGTGGATGATACTTTGTCGCCCAACACCACTTACAACTATCAGTTTGTGGCTGTGGATTGGCACAATAACTCAGGTGGGGTGACTAATGTTTCCATTCACACTCCAGCGCAGTGGCAAGGCGATCAGTGGCGCACTGGGGTCCGCTCTACAGGGAACTATTGGGGGTCAATGGGTGAGAATATCGACTTACTCAGTGGTAACTTGAATTACACCATCCCCATAGTCAGCGCCAAGAGCCGAGCTGGGGGTGCCAGCTTCAACCTTACTTACAATTCCCAGCAATGGCGGCAGGATACCACCGGCATCTGGAAGCATGGCGTTGACAGTGGGTACGGCTGGGGATGGAAGTTACAGGCCGGTTCCATCACGCCCATGTATTCCGATTACTGGACCGTCCACCATTACATCTTCATCGATTCCACTTCGACAGAATACTATCTGGTGCTGAATCAAGGTGGTGTTTGGAAATCGCAACAAGGTTTTTATGGCGAGTACGACGCGGTGGCCAAGCGACTGTACTTTCCCGACGGCAGTTTTTGGGAATTCGATTCGTTATCCGCCGGAACTGAGCAGGATGCCGGGACTTCGTACCCCACCAAGATGCAGGATACCAATGGCAACTTCATTGCCATCCGGTATAAGGCCGGATTGGGGATCACTTGGACCAACTCCAGCGCGCGCATT
The DNA here is from genome assembly GCA_025352795.1 of Acidobacteriota bacterium. GTDB lineage: Bacteria > Acidobacteriota > Terriglobia > Bryobacterales > Bryobacteraceae > JANXSF01. The sequence continues at coordinate 27,095 of JANXSF010000074.1, read as the reverse complement.
GACGAAATTGAGGATGCCCGTGCCTACCAAAGCTGCCCTGGTGTTACCAACGGAAATTTCAGCAGTTACTGCTTCGTTTACAACAATGACGCTATTCCGCATCTCACCAACATTTTCAACCTATTCAACATTGGGCCCTCCATCCAGTTTTCATATACCGGAAACGTAACGCTGACCTCGCCTTGGAACACGGCGTTCGGAACCACTACGGCAATGCACAGCTTCACGGGAATCCTTGGGGAGACGCATAACCTTTGATTACACCAGCTCCATGGAAATGTCAAAGATGACAACCCCATCCGGCGGCTACCTGCGCTGGGCTTACGCGTCGGTCCCATTGCTATCCGGGTCAAAGAGCGAGGTGCAGAGTCGCTATTGGTCTACTGGTGGCGGTGCTGCGGAACAGACTTACTCATTCAGTCATCCGAATGACGCAAGCAACAACGTACATACTTACACGGGGATTCTGGACGCCAGCAACACTGCCGATAAAGCCTACTTCTGGCGTGGCGATGGCATGTTGAGCTCGCTCTATGAACGGACCCTGCCCAGTTATGTAAGCTTGCGCACAACTACACCCACTTGGACCACGGACGCTATTGGCCATCCGTACATTTCATCGACAAGCACTGTGGTTGACCCTGGTACTGCCAACGCGAAGACATCGAAGAGTGATCAGACAATCGACATCTACGGCAATGTAACTCAGATGAAGATGTATGATTATGCGGACCTTGTGAATCCGGCTCGGACTTACAATTACACTTACCTACACCAGACCAGCTCGCAATATGTGCCGCTGCATATCTTCCATCGAGTGAAGACTGTAACTGTGCAAAAGAATGGCGGCAGTGTGATTACACTTGCTCAGAATACTTACGATATTGGTAATATGTACCAACTGCAAGCCGCAGCGCGTCAGTGGGATTCCACGGTGACTACCTATCGCGGCAATGTTACGAATAGTGTTTCACCGGGTGCTATTAAGAACGTCAGTTACTATGTTACTGGCAGTCCGTTCACTGCCGATGATGGGAACGGTCATTCGGTTTCCATGACTATGGACGCTTCTAAGAACTCGGCGGTGCCATCGGCTGTAACTTCAGGCTCACTTACTTCCACGTTCTCTTGGAACGGTGCGTTAGGAATCACTGGATCTTCCGGTCCAAACGGAGCCACATCGGCATATAACTACGATACGCAAGCCCGCCCTTCGCAGACGACGTCACCTACTGGGCAGGTGGTGAAGTACGAATATACAACATCGCCATCAACCCAGTTATCGGTCGCCGATGGGCGGTGGACCAGGACCACTTACGATGGTTTAGGTCGACAGTCTATGGTGGAAACAGGTTACAAAACAGGGGCTTTTCCCAGCTTAGTCAGAACGACAGTATCGGTGGTGGACACCATGTACACGCCCTGCGGCTGTTCCCCGCTGGGAAAGGTATTGAAAGTATCGTTGCCCCATGCGCCGGATGGAACGCAATACTGGATAGAATACGTTTACGACGCACTGGGCCGCACCATTCAGGTGAAGCAGCCCAGCAGTTCCGGCACGGCCAACTATTTGTATGCGGGAAACACGGTAAAATCAACCGACGCCGCTGGGAAGTGGAAACAGTTTGAGAACGACGCGCTGGGTAATCTCACCAAAGTCACGGAACCGAATCCCGCTGGCGGCACTTACGATACTAATTACACTTACTCTGAGCTGAATCAGTTACTGACGGTGAGCATGCCACGTGGCGCAGTCACGCAGACGCGCACCTTCGTTTATCACGCAACCACACAGCGATTGACATCAACCACAAACCCGGAGAACGGCACCACAACCAACTATTACAATGCCGATGGAACGCTGGCTTACAAGATCGACGCTAAGTTGCAGAAGATCAGTTATGATTACGATTCGCTGATGCGGGTTACGGCGGTTCATCGCTTCACTGATGGTGTGAATGAGGACACCATGCAACGCACGAATTTCGAGTATGATGCAAATAGCGTGGTCCCAAGTTTTTCAGCAAACGTGAATGGACGGTTGGCCGTGGCCAAATCCTACGCCATGACGGTCACCGGTGGCACGACGGCCATCACCACCTTTTACGAAATGTATTCCTACGATTCAGCAGGCCGTGTGTTGAAGAAGCGGCTGCGGGTGTCGAATAACGCGCTAGGCGACGTGGATAAAGATGTGGAATACTCATTCACCGGAGCCAAGCTGGACTCTGTGAAGTACCCGGACATCAACGTGCCGTTCACTTACTATTACGACAACATGTTGCGACCCAACCGGATGACTGGTAAGGACCCGAGTGACTATCAGAACGGTACCAACGTAGTGGATTACGTGAATAGTGTGAATTACAACGTTGCTAGCCGGATGACCAGTACGTGGACCCTGAACCTTGGCTACAGCACGTACACTTACAATGAACGCAACGAACTAACCAGGCAGCAAACCGGAACCTTGGCCGATATTCAATACGAATATTCTGCCACATCTGACAACGGACAGATCCTATCGCGCACTAACAACGTGAGTGCGGAAAAGGTCAGCTATCAATACGATGCCTTGAAACGATTGGTCGCTGCATCGTCGCCAAACTGGGGCTCAACCTATGGTTTCGACGGATTCGGTAACTTACTTTCAAAGACACCAACCGCAGGCTCCGCTCCTTTGCTAAGTGTAACTGTAAATGGTCTAACTAACCGCATCAACAGCGGCGGATTCACTTACGATGCCAACGGCAACATGACGTCATCGGGTACCTTCGATATTGAGAACCGCCTGACGACGGCAGGTGGCGAATCATACGGCTATCTAACAAACAATCAGCGAGTGTATAAACGAGACGCCAGTGGCGCAGAGTGGATTTACTTCCACGACGCCAGCGGCAAGCGCATCATGACGTTTCAGATGGCGAATGCCGGAGGGACGTTTGTAGTAACGGGTGGTTCAAAAAACGTATACTTTGCTGGGCGGTCGATTATTCTTAACGACACAGCAGTCGTAACTGATCGGCTGGGTAGTGTAGTGTCACGCGGCGGGGCGGCGGTGGATTATTTCCCGTATGGCGAGGAGAAAACGGTAACTGCGAATCCAGCAGAGAAGTTCGGGACTTACTTGCGAGATGCCACTGGTCTGGATTATGCAAATCAGCGGTATTTTGCAAGCGCGACGGGGCGCTTCCTATCGAGCGATCCCTATCAAGCGAGCGGCGGAGCTGGTGATCCAGGGAGTTGGAATCGCAATGCATACGTGCTTGGCGATCCCGTGAATTATTTGGATCCGAAGGGTCTTACTGTTTGTGATGCTAAGGGCGACCACTGCTACGACTTCATCAATGTATATAGTGGTGATGATCCTTATAGGGCCAATCCAGCTGGGCGAGCGCCACTTGAAAGCCAATCTGCCGGAGAACGAGATATTGATCCCGCAGCATACATATCCCCCAGTTGGCAATATTATATGGCCAAAAGTCTTCGTGATCTTGTTCAGAGAGGACAAATGAATGATTGTAATGCCATGGGATCCTACTTAGCCGGAATGTCATCCAATATTGTTTCCGCTGGAGGAGGCTTTGGTGCCAATGAGTTAATCTCTGCTATGAATTTGTTTATACCAAGCGAGAATTTGGGAGCCAGTCTTGCCAAGCTTGGGACTGGGGTTATTCAGGGGGTTCGTGGACCAGTTGTATTGGGAGACTCAGGTGCCCAAAGCGGATATATCAATCAATTTCAGGATTGGTACCCAAATCCAAATAATCAGGATCAAGGCCACCACTTCGCTTTCTACCTGATGTTAGGCTACCTTAACCCAAAGGTTGCGAATGCCTTGGGAGGGTTAGGTGGCGATATCGTTGGCCAAATTGGGGAACTCCTTCAAAAGTCGCCAATGAATACAGGTGATGTAAATCTGGCAGGAGCCGCAATGCAGTTTGGTGCAAGACTCCGGGGTACAACCACTTCCCAAGGCTCTGCGATTTCATTGAATAACGTTGGTAGTGCGTTCAATAATACTTTTTGTAGGAAATAGATGATGTCGAAATTTTTCGCCACCGTAACTTTGTTTGAACTACTTCTGTCTGGTTGCGGTTTAATGCCTCCAACGACTTCAGTCATTGGGAGGTCGCCCGACTCACGCGTTACCTTTAAAATCCATTGTCAAATGATCGTGGATTCAGGTACCGAAACTTGCGCAAGCGAACTTGAAAGCAATGCTGCTAGGCATACTATTTGGCCTTTTGCCAACCGCGGGGCGGGAGCAGTAACCCAATTTGTGGAAATTGTTTGGAGTGAAGATCGAAAGAAGGTGTGCGTTTTACACGTCATTGATCGTAACAAGCAACCTTCCTTGTTTGCTTTCGGCCTTTCAAAAAACACGATTGACGTCCTGAATCCGCAACAATGTCTGGTTCCAATATTGAAATCCATATCGAAGCGATACGGCATTCCTCAAATGGACTTTTCGCAAATTCAACTCGAAGAGTGGGCAGCTACTAGTAACGCTCGGAGTTTTATGATGATGAAACACTTGCTAAAATATGGTGAAGCGATTGAGCTACTTCCTATCTCGTTTGAATTCTGAAACACTGACAGCAAGTTAAGGTCTTCCCTAACAAACCCTCCGTGCCAACACTTCACCGAGAAAGTTTTAAGTCGATTACAATCCTTTTCGTGGGCAGTCTGGAAGGCGGGCATCGGCGCAGCGATACGAGCCGAACGTGAGAATGACAAGCTTTGCCAAGATCGTGTGTTTACTGTAAGCGTGCCTTTGGTCCCCATCCCTATGACGCGCTCGTACGTCCTGCTATACTTTAATCATCGTTAATCAACCATTAAGGATATTCTTTTGAGAAAACCAATGATTTCCATGGTCAATCATCTTCCCATAACCAAGGCGCGGATCAACCTCGGTCAGCTAGCAAAGCGCGCTCACTTGGGACACGAGTACTTCATCCTGGAAAAGGACGGCATCCCGGTTATTGGCATTATGGGTGCAGATGAGCTTGAGGATTACTTGGAACTCAAGGACTCCAGAGTCAACGCCCAGATTCAAGCGAGCAACCGCGACGTTAAGGCAGGAAGAACCCGTCCGGCCGAGGAGTTACTCAAAGAACTGGCTGCCAGTTCGACTAGACCTTCAAGAACCCGCAAATGAAGGCCGAGTTCCTAGTAACAACAACCAGCCATATTGATCGGGAATTCAAGAAGCTAGCATCCAAGCACGAATCACTCTTAGAAATCTTTCGGTCTGTCATTGAGACTCTGAAGTCTGACCCATACAATCGCAACGGCCCGCATCCAATCAAGAAACTTACCGCAGTATCGGAAGATCAAGGACTATACCGCATTCGGTCTGGGCGTTTCCTATTCCGCTACGACATTTCAGGGCACACCGTCTGCCTTAAGGCGTGTTCACTGAGACGAGAAGACACATACCAATAAAGACGATCGCCCATATCCAACCTGCTCAAGAAACAATCCAACGTAGAACGTCAGCAACCGGTTCTGTCACTAATTACAAATGCACACAGAATCCCGAAACATGGTGGAAACTGTCGGCCCACCTTTCCACAATTGCGATTGTGTGCGTAAACAGCATTCCATCGCGACCCGTGAAACCGTGCAAAAACTGCGATGCCATCACAACCTATTTCGTATTAATTACACAGCACTTCCTCCTAACACCCAAGGCCGCCCATGGTACGCTGTTGCCATAATGAATACGGACGACAAACGCAAACTCACCTCGCGACTCAACGCGCTCAAATCCACCGGCCCCAAAACCCCGGAAGGCAAAAATCGTTCCGCCGCGAACGCTCTCATCCACGGCGCCTACGCCCAAAACCTCATCGCTCAAAACACGGCGTCAGAGACCTTGAATCGCATGGTTGACGACAATTGGATTACCTCCCAAAACTACCTAACTCACACTGAAGTAAAGAATTTGCGTTCAGGCCAATAACATGGGGAAAGACATTTCTCCGATTTAGATCTGCTAACACATTGACCTCCCATGCGATTGGTAACTTGGAACTGCTGCCGTGGCCCCTACTTGAAGAAGGTTCAACTCTTGGACATACTTGCTCCAGATATCGCGGTCATTCAAGAGTGTGCCAGACCAATAATTCAAAACGACGGCTGTCTGTGGTTCGGGGATAACCCACGCCAAGGCTTAGCTGTCCAGGCCTACGGTCAGTACCGATTGCGCGCAATTCCCCCAATCGCCGATGTTCCAAACTACATAATTCCCGTGGAAGTAATTGGGCCAAACCATTTCCCGCTCATCGCGGTTTGGTCGAAGCGAGACCCGCGCGGCCATTACGTCGAAGGCGTCGTTCGCGCAGTTCAGCAGTATCGCAGTCTTTTCGCACAGTACCCAACGGTGCTGGTTGGCGACCTCAACTCCAATGCAATTTGGGATTCATCGCACCGGGTTGATCGCAGCCATAGCGCCTTAGTAACCCTGCTGTCTGAACTCGGCTTGGTGAGTAGCTATCATTCCTTTTACAACGAAGCTCATGGAGAAGAGTCGCAACCCACCTTCTATTTCCAATGGAAAGAGCCAAATCCCTTTCACATCGATTACTGCTTCATCCCCCAACAATGGGCAGCCAGGATGCACGACGTAAAGGTGGGATCCTACGAAGACTGGAAAAGCTACAGTGACCATCGCCCCATCCTGGTGGCGCTATCGGACTCAGCGATTGAAGTAAGTCAAAGTAAATAAAGCCGTAAGCTAGAATTATGTACTCTCTATTGTCGATAACCACCACTAAAATATATCGCTAACAATTGATTCCAGAACTTTGAACGGTGAAACGGGTTTTTACTAGTCGAAAGAGTTTTCCTTGCATCTTCTTACGCGACTCCTAATTCCCGTTGCCCTGTTCAGCCACTTGGGCCACGCCCAAAATGGTTGGCCAGTGGCATGGAAGGATAAGCCGGTGGCCCGATGGACAGATGCCGATGCTCGGCTGGTGCTTACAGAATCTCCCTGGTCCAAACAAGTCGAACCTATTTTTAAGCAAGGCAATGGACCCCGCGGTCGTGGTGTTGGAATCGGCATGGGTGGTATTGGAATTGGAATGGGCGGTCAGCGGATGGGCGGCGGTCGTGGTGGCGGACGCGGTGGGCCTGGCGGAATGCCTGCAGGTCGCGGGATGGACCCTGGTGGTCGACCTCCTTCTGAAGACATTGCTCCACGTTCCATTAACCCGGTGACCATTCGCTGGGAAAGCGCCTTGCCCGTTCAGGAAGCGGAACTGAAAACTGCCGATGGGAATGCCCCTATCGTGGACGAATCGAATTACTCCATTGCCGTGGTGGGGTTGCCCAGTCGGTTAGCCGTAGGCGATCCGCAAGTTTTGGCGAAGCAGTGGAAGGGTCAAGCAAAATTGAAACGCGCTGGCAAGAAAGACGTCAAACCAGTTGAGGTCAGAGTGCTGCCCCGTGACGATGGGTTAGTTGTGATGTACTTTTTTTCACGGATGAATGAAATTACAGCGAATGACAGGGAAGTGGAGTTCGAAGCCGTGGTTGGGCCTTTGGAATTGAAACAAACCTTCACGCTAAGTGAAATGAGTTACGCTGGCAAGCTTGAGTTGTAGTTCTCTTAACCAAAAATACTTATGAAACTTCTAACGTTCCTTAATGGAGCGGCTGTGGCACTTGTTGCCATGAGCGGCTTAACATTTTCTCAAACGCAAAATCGTTACGCTCTTATCCTGGAAGATACTCCAGTGATGATGCAGATGGAAAGCCGGTTGGAACTGTCTTCGGCCAAAACGAAGTTGTATCATGCAAATCTTTTGACAAAGCAACGTAATGTGATCGCCGAATTGAACAAGCGTAATGTTAACGTCACCGGGTCTGTTTCCACTATCGCCAATGCTGTTTTTGTGGTGGCCACGCCCGATGCGATTGCTGAAATGAGTAAACTTCACGGAGTTTTGGGTGCCGTTCGTTTGCACAAGTATCAGACGAAGATGAATCGTGCATTGCAGTTGATCAACGCACAGGCGGCTTGGGGAGTGGTTGGCGGTGCAGCCAATGCCGGGGCTGGGATTAAGATTGGCATTCTGGATTCAGGGATCGATCAGACCAATGCAGCGTTTCAGGATAGTTCTTTGAAAGTGCCATTAGGGTATCCAATTTGCAATGGCACCGATTGCGCCTTCACCAACAACAAGGTGATTGTGGCACGCAGTTACACTCGAATGCTTTCCGCCGGCAGCGATCCCAATAATCCCGCAGCCGATTCCCATCCCGATGATTATTCGCCGCGTGATCGCAGCGGACACGGCACCGCTGCCGCATCCTGCGCTGCTGGTGTTCCAGTGAACGGAGTGGCCCCTATTTCCGGCGTTGCACCGAAGGCTTGGCTGGGAAATTATCGGATTTTTGGATCGCCCCAGGTGAACGACACTACCTCCGATGACGTGATTCTGAAAGCTCTTGACGATGCGTTTAACGATGGCATGGACATAGTTTCCTTCTCCGTGGGCGGTCCGGCGTTTTCTGGTCCTCTAGATGTAGGGGCCACTTGCGGCAATCCCAACGGAGTGCCTTGTGACCTTTCGGCAAAAGTATTTGACGATGTAGCGAAGAAAGGGATGATTATTGTTGCCGCTGCTGGTAACGAAGGTTTTGACGGTACCGCAAACGGTCCCAGTTACGGAACCATTGGTTCGCCAGGCAGCGCACCTTCAGTGATCGCCGCAGGAGCCAGTACGAATTCGCATGATTTCGATCCGGTGCTTACCGTTCCAGGAGTGAACGTGCCTGCATCCTTAAAATCGATCCCGGTGCAAGTCGGCGATAGTAAGGTGCCACCAGGGGCGACTACGGCACCTTTGCGGGATGCCACTGCTACAGGGAACGATGGGTTGGGTTGCGTTGCGTTTCCGGCTGCCTCGTTGGTTGGAACTGTGGCTTTGATTCAGCGCGGAAGCTGCAATTTTTCCTTGAAGATTGCCAATGCCGAAGATGCGGGTGCGGTTGGCGTAGTATTCTACATGGCTGATTCCGCTGTTACTATTTCACCCAGCGGATTGGCTAACGCAACCGTTCCCGGCTTACTTATTTCTAATAGCGATGGCCTGGCATTGAAGAATTACATTGCCGCTAACCCGGAACATTTAATTACCATTGACCCCACTGGTGTAGAAATCAGTAACACACCAAACGTGCTGAGTTACTTTTCTTCCCTTGGTCCGAATACCGGTGATGCGGCATTGAAGCCAGACCTGCTTGCGCCAGGCCAAAACATTTATATGGCAGGCAGCGCACAGGATCCATTGGGAGAAGTTTATAGTTCCACCGGGTTCGTAGTGGCCAGCGGAACCAGTTTTTCAACTCCAATCATTGCCGGTGCTGCGGCATTGGTTAAGCAGCAACACCCTGGGTTTAATGCGGCGCAAGTGAAATCCACATTGATGCAAACCGCGTCGCAGGACGTGCTGCGCGACTTTTTCTCGGGTGCGCCAGACGTCCGTGGGGTTGGCGCAGGGAAGTTGGACGCCGCTGCCGCGGTAAATAGTTTTGTCACAGTTACGCCGGCTTCTTTTTCCTTTGGTGTCTTGAGGAGTGGCAGCCTTCCGCAGTTACAACAATTGCAAATTACTAACACTGGAAGTGCGTCGGTCAATGTTACGTTGAGCGTAGTGGCAATTAAGGCAGCCTCTGGGGTGTCTTTGGTGTTGAGTAAGCAGTCAGTTACTTTGGCCGCCGGGGCAACAGACAATCTTACGTTGACACTTGCGGGAAATGTCCCAGATGCAGGAGCTTACTCCGGCGCGGTAGTTGTACAAGGAACTGGTGTTGCTCTGCGCATTCCATATCTTTTCCTGGTGGGGGATGGCCGAGTATCCAATATGATTCCACTTACTGGAACATCCACCGATGGTACTGTAGGTGATTCCATTGTTGACGGCATCATCTCCTTTAAGTTGGTAGATAACTACGGGTTGCCTGTTGCTGGCATTGCCACTAGCTTTATTGCCCGCAATGGGTCCAGTTTTCGACAAGTAGACAGCATGACCGACGCATATGGCATTGCGGTAGCGGAGCCGGTGCTTGGGCCACAACCGGGTACTTACACTTTCACTGCGACCAGTGGTGGACTTCGTACCACTTACACAACCTATGCCCGCGCAAAAGCGCAAATTGCTGCTAACGGAATTGTGAATGCTGCCAATTTTGATGCCGCATTGGCAGTGGCCCCGGGATCTTATGCAACTATCTTTGGACTCAATTTGAGTGACTTCACAGACTATGCAAAAACACCTGCGCTGCCCATGGCCATCGGCGGTGTTCGAGTTAGTTTCGACGTGCCATCGGCGGGCATCAGCGTTCCCGGTCGATTGACTTTTGTAAGTGCCAAACAAGTGAATGTGCAGATACCCTGGGAACTTCAAAACCAAAGTTCCGTTTTGGTGAAGGTGATTGTTGGCGATACCAATGGAACGGTGGTCACGCTTCCACTGGCCAATGCGTCTCCTGGAATCTTTGAAGTAGGAACAGGTGCCGCTGCTGCTTTGGATAACGCCTTCAAGCTGGTTACAGCAACAAACCCAGTGAAGCGAGGTCAGGCGATTCAAATTTACGCCAACGGCCTGGGTCCGGTGACAAATCAACCCGCATCTGGGGAACTGGCTTTGTCCAACAAATTGTCGCAAACCACCACCTTACCTGTTGTAACTATCGGCGGACAGACAGCGCAAGTGCTGTTCAGCGGCCTGGCACCAGGGTTCCCAGGGTTGTATCAAGTGAATGTGATTGTGCCTTTAGGCTTGACGGTTGGGCAACAGAAACTTACTATCGCCATTGGTGGAAAGACGTCAAAGGAATCAGGTGTGGTAGTTCAGTAAGGTGGTTCAGTAGCACGGTTCAGTAAGATAGTAGCCATGGATTCTGGTGTCCGATTCACCCTGAAGTTTTGGGGAGTGCGCGGATCAATACCCACGCCGCAAGTGGAAAATCTGCGCTATGGTGGCAACACCACATGCCTGGAAATTTGTGCCCCCGGCCATCAGCCCATGGTCATCGACGCTGGTTCCGGAGCACGGCTATTGGGTAGTGCGCTTATTGCAGAACCCCTGATTACAATGCTATTCACGCATTTTCATTGGGACCACATACAGGGCCTTCCGTTTTTTGCTCCAATGTTTCGGAAGGAATCGGCAGTCACGCTGGCATCGTCACAGCCACCGCAGGATCTGCGCGATGTGTTCAATGCCATGTTACGCGCTCCGTTTCATCCCATTGACTTCGATTCCTTCTCCGCAGTTACCGAGTTGCTGCAAGTGGCCGAACCCTGGCACCACGCCGGATTTGAGATTCGTCCCTTCGCACTGCATCATCCGCAAGGCGCAACTGGATATCGGTTTGAGCGTGACGGAGCGGTACTGGTGCATGCCAGCGACCATGAGCACGGTGACGCGTTGGCGGACCGCACGTTACAGGATCATGCCCGCAAGGCGGATGTGTTGGTTTACGATGCACAATACACTCCGCAAGAATATGAAGGTCAAAAAGGTAGAGGGCATAGCACATGGCTCGCCGCAATCAAGTTAGCAGCTATGGCTGACGTGAAGCGATTAGTGCTATTCCATCATGATCCAAGCCACAGCGATGATGTGTTGGACGGAATTTTAGCGGAGGCACAACAGGAATTTCCGCAGACGATTCTGGCTCGGGAGGGGGATGTCCTAGAGTTTTGAGCGGACGTTTCTAATGTAGTCAACCCACTGGGTTAAGTTAAGTACTCTGTAAGCCAATGTCTTGTGAAATCATTGGCGGAACTTATGGCTTGTACGCCACGCAGTCAATTTCCACCTTCATCTGCGGATTCGCGAACTTACACTCCACCGTGGTCCGCGCTGGCTTCGCTGCACCGAAAAACTCTGCAAACACAATGTTCATCCCTGCAAAATCGCCGCCATCGCGTAGGAATACGGAACACTTCACCACGTCGGCCATGCTGGCACCCACGCCTTCGAGTAAACGCTGCACGTTATTCAATACGATTCGAGTTTCGTGTTCAATGGTCCCGTAGGACATCTGATCCGTTGCTGGATCAATGGGCCCTTGGCCTGACACAAATAAGAAGCCCCCGGCGCGGACTACATGGCTGTAGGGTCCGCGCGGGGAAACTGATCCTTCCGGTATCAGTCGTTCAATCATGCGTTCAATCATGGACAACTATTCCTTCTTACGAGGTCGACGCGTAGGACGCGGACGATCTCCCTGCGGTTTGTTGCCGCCACCGCCTGGGCCGGCCATTTTGCGACGCACCGGACGCTTGGCTTTGGGTGCCGGTTCCGGTTCTGGAGTGGGACCGAAACGGCTGGGCTGACCAATTACAATGGGCTGCTTTTCATCCTCTTCTTCCTCAATATTTTCCAGCTCAGGGGGCGGAGGTGGTGCAGCCGGTGGATAGAATTCAGCACCAAGAGTTACAATGATGCCCTTATCTGGATGCGGTTCCAGACGAACCACAGTTTTATCCTGAGCGAAGTTGAGAAACTCTGTGAACTCCTGGAAGCCATACTTCTTGTGATCGAAGGTCTGGAATTCTTCTACCATCCACTTGTTCAGATTTTCCGATGGCTCACCTTCTTCCATCTCCGCACGATGAATTTCCAGAACCTCACGCAGCGGTTGCAATGCTTCTTCCGGACGTGGTGCGAAGCGGTCTTTCACGGCACTGCCCAGGCCCTTGCGTTGAATTGTGTAACGGCCTTCGCTGCCACCCACGTTGACCAGGTCTGCCTTCTTCAACTTGTCTACAAAGTCTGAAAAGCTGGAACAACCATAGGCTTTTTCGCTGAAGCTGGGGTCCAGTTGCAACATGGTGCTCTTTAACAAGCCAAGCTGCGGTTGCACTTCGCGACGTTCCAACACTTGAAGGGCACGTTCCACCAAAGGCATGGCCTGCGTCAGTTCCAACGGTGCAGGACGTGGCCGGAACTCTTTTTTCTGTTGCGGTCCAATTTGCGGGTCGCGAGGTTTATCGAAATCTCTGCGCTCCCGTTCCTTGAATTCTTTTACCTCACGACCAGCATTTTTTGGATCGTCAAGCAACGATTCGTAGCTGATGAACTCATGACAATTCTGCTGAAGAATGTTTGAGGTGAAGGCCTTGCCGCCCACAATATAGACGGTTTTGCCATACTCCTTTAACTTGTTCACCAGCGGGATGAAATCGCTATCGCCACTGATGATGGAGAAAGCGTTGACATGGGTGTGGGTGAAGGCCATTTCCAGGGCATCCAGGGCAAGGTTGATATCGGCCCCATTCTTATCGCCACGGGGCGAAGGAAGGCGTTGCACCATCTGCACGGCGTTTTGGGCCATCTGTCTGGTAGCTTCTTCCTGCCTGCCCCAGTTGGCGTAGGCGAACTTGGCGACAATATCCCCACGTTCTTTCAGCGCTTCCAGGCACAAACCGACGTCGAATTCCCGGCGCAGTGTTGACTTCACGCCGATTTCAATATTGTCGTAATCGACAAAAACGGCGATGTTGATTTTATCTTGCATTGTTGTTTTCTTTTCCACTAGCGGCTATGTCCTACCGGTTGCTGTATGTTGCTGCGGATGAACTGAACGATTTGTTGGAGTGGTGCTCCTGGCTGAAATACTGCGGCCACGCCTAACTTCTTCATTGACTCCACATCCTCATCGGGAATGATGCCGCCCAGGATAACCATCACATCGGTCATTTCCTTTTCGGCAAGCAATTTCATGAGGCGGGGGACAATGGCAGAGTGTGCGCCCGAAAGGATGGACAAGCCAATGACTTGCACATCTTCTTGAAGCGCGGCGGAGGCAATCATCTCTGGGGTCTGACGTAGGCCTGTGTAGATGACTTCCATACCCGCGTCGCGTAAGGCGCGGGCAATTACTTTGGCACCACGGTCATGACCGTCGAGACCCGGCTTGGCGATCAATACTCGAATGCGATCGTCCATTCGCTGCAAATTCTATCCTTAAAATTACTCTTAGACTGAAGGCGCCACATAATGGGTGCCTCAGGCTTCTATTAGCGTATCGCAAATTTAACTTATCCGGTAGATGACGCAGATTGGCGCAGATAAAATCAGCCCACTAACTCTGTCTTGCCAGGCGTCTTTGTAGGCCGTTTTATCTGCGGTGATCTGCGTCATCTGCGGATCAAATTCTTATTTGAGAAAGGCCTTGAAAATTATGGGTTCTGCATCCATAATAAAATCCTCCCTCAGACGCTGGCAATGATGACCCACGGTACCTACCAAGCCGCACTTGACGCTTCTTCTGACCCTGGACTAATTCAAGAGATAGCCCCCATTCAGGAACGCTTGGCCAAACTGCCGATTTTGGATGCCCGTTCCATGGAAGAAATTCTTGGCTATGACGACAGTGGGTTTCCAACCTAAATGGTGATCAACACATTTGCCATCATCGCCATTCTATTCCGGGAACCCGGTTGGGAAGTGATTGTAAGTGCCATGGAGCAAGATCCCATTCGTCTATTGGCCATGCCATCAGCCCTGGAATTACATCGGATTTTGGAAGCTCGCCTGGGCGATCAAGGTGAACGGGAATTAGAAGTGTTTCTGCGCAAGAGTAACATTCGCAAAGTTGCCCTGGATGAATGTCAGTTGAAATGGGCGCGCATCGCCTTCCATAAATTCGGCAAGGGCCGTCATCCTGCTGGACTTAACTTTGGGGACTGTTTTTCTTACGCACTGGCAAAGGCGATGGGCGAAAAGCTGCTCTTCAAAGGACCGGGCTTTTCCCACACCGACATTGAGCCGATGTTTGCCAACTGCGGCCTACTCTTAACCTAATCTTTACATTGCGGCAGGGTCAATCGCTGGATGCTTGGTGTTTACCTTTTAACTAACACTATGAATCAAGAAGAGACCAAGCAGCTTCAAATGAAGCGTCGTGATGCACTGGCTTTAATCGGCACAGCAGCCGGTGTGGCCACCGTGGCTGGTTTGGGTATTAGCCCAAGCCCAGTCCTGGCCGATTCCACTTGTCTTAGTTGCATCTTAAAACCAGAGCAGACTGAGGGTCCATATTTTGTGGACGAGTTACTGAACCGTTCCGACATTCGGGTTGACCCCAGCAATGGCGTAGCCTCGGCTGGCATCCCCTTGAACCTGAGCATTTCAGTGAATCGTGTGGATGACGGTTGCTGCACTCCACTGAGCGGAGCCTTCATTGATATATGGCATTGCGATGGCGGCGGTCTTTATAGCGACAAGGCTGAAAACAACACCACCGGTAGAAAATATTTGCGCGGCTATCAAGTTTCAAACATAGATGGCAAGGTGAAGTTCACCACCATTTATCCAGGTTGGTACTCGGGACGGACAGTGCATATCCATGTGAAGGTTCGCCTTTTCGATCAGAATCAAAAATCTTACGAATACAGCAGCCAAATGTATTTCGACGACGCTGTGACCGACGATGTATTTAAGCAAGCACCCTACGCCGGTAGAGGAACACGCGATACGCGCAACGCCCATGATGGAATCTACGGTGGAACTACGTCGCTGCTTCTGAATATGACGAAGAACGCCAGCGGCGGGTTCGATGCTGCTTATGATGTTGGCGTAAAAGTGGCCGCGTCAAAGCCTGTGATCACCAGTGCCAGCGCAGTTGTAAGTGCCGCCAGCTTTGAAGCAGGGGTCTGCCCTGGTTCCTGGTTCACTATTTTTGGAAGTGATCTGGCCACCCCAGGCACAGCCCGCAGTCTGGCTGATTCCGATTTGGTGAATGGCCGAATGCCCACCAGCTTGGTTGGGGCCAGTGTTATGGTGAACAACCGCCCAGCTTTCGTCTCCTATGTTTCCCCAGGCCAACTGAATGTCCTGGCACCAGATGACTCAAGCACGGGACCAGTGCGAGTTACTGTAACGAATACCAAGGCTACTTCCGATGCAGTAACCGTGAACTTACTCAAGTTTCAGCCAGCATTTTCCGTGACTAACAACTACGTCGCGGCATTGCGTGCCGATGGCACTTTGATTGGCCCAGGCACTGTCACTGGTCCCGGAGGCGGCGGACCTGGCGGTGGCGGCGGTGGCATGCCACCTGGTGGAGGAACTCCTCCCGGCGGTGGTGGCCCGGGCGGACAACCGCAGTCTGGAACTCCAGCAAAATCGGGTGATGTGTTGCAGTTGTTTGGAACAGGCTTTGGTCCGTTGACACAAAACGTAACGGCAGGGCGAATTTTCCAGGGTGCCGCGCCGTTGGCCAATCCGATCACGGTACGAATTGGAACGTCTGTTGCAGTGGTAAGTTTTGCAGGACTTTCCGCCACCGGGCTGTATCAGATTAACCTTACTGTACCGACACTGGCCAACGGAGATTACGATGTGATTGCAGAAATCGGCGGAGTCTCATCGAAGGCTGGGGCAAAGCTTCGGGTGCAAGCTTAAGTACTGCTCCCGTAACTTGACAGGATAATATTATCCTATGTCCGATGTCAAATCCTTCACCGCTTTCCTTGGCGACACAATCCTTACTTCCGGTCCACTGGAAAAAATACTTCCAGTTGTGAAGGCCCGCTTCGATAAGGATTGCCCGTTGATCCTGATTTTCGATAACGAAACAGGCAAGCAGGTGGACTTTGAACTGCGCGGGACATTGGAAGCAATTCTGACTGCTGCTATTCCGTCAAAGGCTCAAGCAGGGCCGGGACGTCCAAAGTTAGGGGTTGTGTCGCGCGAAATCAGCCTGCTCCCTCGGCATTGGGAATGGCTTGAAGAGCAGACCAGCGGGGCTTCAGCCGCAATTCGACGTTTAGTGGAGGATGCTAGAAAAAACGATTCGGGCAAGCGTCCAGCTCAAGGTGCAACAGGAAGATTTTTGACAGCGATGGCCGGGAATCGCCCCGGCTATGAAGAGGCAACCCGTGCGTTGTATGCTGGCGACAAAATCCGCTTCAATCAGCTAATCAAGCCTTGGCCGATGGACATCCGCGTGTACGTCCAGAAGCTGGCAGAAAATGCATTCGCCATTGATGGTTAACATAGCATTCCCCCGCCACAGCGACGAATTCAAAATTAGCGAATCAACAGTGCAAACCAACAGTACGGGTTACTTCCTTTGGAGGATTACTTTTATTTCGAAAGTCACTTATTCTTGAGCTTACCAATTTGTCCGGTAGGAGACCGCAATGTTTATCCCTCGATCCCTTTTAGCGCAGACCCTGCTTGTGGTCGCTGCCTCTTCCGGCCTAATGATGGCGCAACCCAGGCCTAACCCGCCAGTGCGTGCGACGCCCTGGAAGCCAGTAACTCCCAGGTCCACAGCCCAAGAAAAGGCCGGGCAAAAATCGCCGGTTGGTGCAATCACCTCCAATAGCTGGACGTTGATTGGACCTCAGCCGCTCAATTCTAATGGCGAAAACGGCAACGTCTCCGGAAGAATTGCTGGATTAGCTGTGCACCCTACCAACGCCAACATTATTTATATAGCTCCCGCCGGTGGAGGCGTTTGGAAGAGCGTGAATGCTGGTGCCAGTTGGACACCCCTCACCGACACGCAGACAACTCTTTCCATGGGCTCCATTGCCATTGCCCCCAGCAACACCAGTGTGATTTACGCCGGAACCGGTGAAACCAACAACGCGCTTGATTCCAATTTTGGACGGGGCATCCTTGTATCCACTAATAGTGGGGCCAGTTGGACTTTGCGCACCGGGCCGGGAGGAATCTTCAATAACAACCGGCTGACGATCGGACGCATTGCGGTGGATCCCACCAATTCTGCTATTGCCTATGCATCTGTGGCTAGTCGCGGCGCGAATGGAGCTTGCTGCGGAACAGGCATTTACAAAACCACCGATACGGGAGTTACTTGGACAAATATGACCCTGGCCGCTGGCCTTGAATCGAATAATGCCTGGTCTGATGTGCAACTGGATGCAACAAATCCCACAACCATTTACGCAGCCCACGGCAATAACGGTGGAGACGCAGCCAATGGCGTGTATAAATCCACCAACAGCGGCACAACTTGGGCCTTGCAGGCAGGGTTCACCAGCGGCGCGACGGTGGGGCGCATTGCCCTTGCCGTTTCCGGGCAGGTTGTTTATGCGTCGGCACAGAATCCTGTTGGCAATGGACTTTTGTACGTCAGTCGCAGTGACAATGGCGGCACGACGTCCACGAATTTGACAGCAAATCCGGGCATGGGTAATTACATGACGGCGCAAGGTTGGTATGACACCGTGATCACAGTGGATCCAGCCAACTCGGCCATAGTTGTGGTGGCTGGTTCCGCAGGCGCTGGCAGCATTTTGCGCACCACTGACAGCGGCGCAAATTGGTCCGATATATCAGGCGGCGCTTTGAATCCGCATGCTGACCATCATGCCGGAGCGATTGTAGCTGGACTTTACTATGACGGCTGCGACGGCGGACTGTATCGTTTAGATAATCCGGCGGGCCCAACCTGGGCGAATTTGAATGGCGATTTGGCTACCATCCAGTTCACCGGTGTGGGCATGCATCCTACCGATCCGAAGCAAGTGATCGGCGGCAGTCAGGATAATGGAACAGAAAAATTCAGCGGGGACACAGTCTGGAGTGAGACCGATGGCGGCGATGGCGGCTTTGCTAAATTCAGCCAAACCAACGGCACCATTGCATATCACCAAATTCCCACCGCAAGCTTTGGCGTGAATTTCTTCCGCTTCTCAAACGATAGCGGGGCAACCTGGACAACCCGCACCACAAGCATTTCCGCCGATCAGAACAATCAGCAATTCTACGCACCCTTTGTTGTGGATCCAGGCAATGGCGACCACGTGCTGTACGGTACCGACGGCGTTTGGGAAACCACCAATCAAGGTACGGCATGGACCAAGCTGGGCGCTTTCCCAGTGGTAGGCGGGTTTGTGAACGCCATAGGTCTTTCGCGTTCTGCTACCAACACAATTTATGCATCGGTGCATAAGGCCACCGGAACTGGCGCTGGTTTCGGTCCGACGAACCTCTTTGTCACAACCAATCATGGCACTGCTTGGACGCTTGTAAATACAGGGCTGCCGAACGGAATCGTGCAGGACATTCAAGTGGACCCAGCCACTTCCACAACCGCCTATGCTGTGCTGAATACCTTTACCGGCGCGGGCAACGTATATAGGACGACCAACGGCGGGACCAGTTGGACAGACATCAGCGGGAATTTGTCCAGCGTGACGGCTTGCTTGTGCTCCCAACCGGTTTGGTCAATCCAGGTTGGATCGGGCGTGCTATACATTGGCGCTGAAGACGGTGTTTACGCATCTGCTGACGGTGGCATTACTTGGGCACGAGTGAGCACTGGGTTGCCCAATAGCCAAGCCGTTCAAATCGAATTCAACGCAAGTCTGAAGCTTTTGGCGGTGGCAACTCACGGCCGCAGCGCATGGGAAATTTCCACTCTCGCTCTGCTGCCCGATTTATCGCTGACCAAGACGCATCCCGGTAGTTTCTTGCAAGGTCAAGTGGGCGCGCAATATACGATTACCGTGAAAAATGTTGGCGTTGGGTCGACCACTGGCGTTCCTGTCTCGGTCACCGATACGTTGCCTGCCAGCATGACGGCCACTGCCATCAGCGGCACCGGCTGGAGTTGCACCCTCGCTACATTGACTTGCACCAGCATAGCGGTTGTAGGGCCTGGCGCGAATTTCAATCCAATTATACTTACAGTGACAGTGGCCCCCAACGCTCCTCCGAATGTCACCAATTCGGCAGTGGTATCTGGTGGTGGCGACGCCAATGCCGCCAACAATAATGTGGATGACCCCACCACCATCATTCAGTTGCCCGACCTGATCATCTCAAAGAGCCATATTGGCGACTTTACACAAGGCCAGTTGGGCGCCATCTATACAGTGGTGGTGAGCAACATCGGCTTTGGACCTACAACGGGCGCGCCTGTTGTGATGACAGAAACTCCACCTGCTGGCCTGACAGTAGTGGCAATGTCCGGAACCGGTTGGACCTGCAATGTGGTCACTATTACTTGCACCTCCACATCAATCGTGGCGACTGGTTCAAGCTTCCCGCCCATCACGATCACCGTGAATGTGGCGACCAATTCTCCGCTTGCCGTAATCAACAATGTAGCGGTGGCAGGTGGCGGCGAACTGGCAGTGTATAGTGGCAATAATACGGCAGCAGATCCGACCAAGATCCTGCCGCTTGATTTCCTGATTCGTTATGCGGCCAACCTGACCGCAGGTGATTCGGTGATCAACATTACCAACACCGGATTCAACGGCGCAGCTTTGAGCGGGCCTGGCTTCGGCGGAACTGGCAACATCTGCATGAACGTGTATACGTTCTCGCCCGATGAACAACTTGTATCCTGCTGCTCTTGCTTGATCACCCCGAACGGGCTGGTTTCACTTTCGGTAAAGAACGACTTAACCGCCAACACACTCACTGGTGTTCGACCGAACTCGGTGATTGTGAAACTGGTCAACACTGGCGCGGGTCCAACGTTTACCGGCACAAACTGCACCAATTCTGCAGCCCAGGCCGGTACGGCGCTCTTCCCAACGGCTGGCGGATCCGCAGCGTTCGGCACCACAATCCACGCCGCTGTTACTCCTGGAGCATTCGCTGTAGGCGAAACCCCGTTTCTGCGTTCAACGCTGAGTCCGACGGAACTAGCCAGCATTACCAGCCGCTGCACAAACATTGTCGGAAACGGCAGTTCGTTCGGCATCTGCAAGTCGTGCGGTATAGGTGGTTTGAACGAAGTGCGTTAGTTACTTTGCAATGTGATCAGGTCGAGTGACGGTGCACAATCTCCATCATTCGACCTGATCTAACGTCGGAATTCAGGTTGAACTGAGAAGAATTCCCAACCTCGTGGCTAGTAGGTAGTTTCAGTAATTTGTTAGCACGGGGTGCGACCTAGTGGCCACCGTCGGTTAATAAGCAACGTTTTATCCGCAAGTTACCCAGCCGCGCGCGCGAAGGGGGCGGTGTTGCAATACGGTAATGTTTTACTGAAACGACCTACGATCTCTGCTACCACTTTGCAGTAACTGACCCGGCCAGCGTGGACGTCGCATCGCGAACAATGATTCGTAAGAATTCCGCCCCTGGAGTGGGTACGATTTCTTTGGTATACCTCAGTCCGCTGCTCATCATCTTTCCATAGGTTTCCTTCAACAAATACATGTCCAATGTATCTTTGGTGGCCCCCAAATCGTTGCCTGCTTTGTCGCGCTGCATGATTAGAATATCGACACGGCCTTTCCAACGATCCTTGCCGTCTTTATCTTTTTCCTGCTCCATGTTCACACCGTTCGGGTCCACAATGAGCAGCATCTGCACTTTGCCTTCCTTCATCATAACCCTTGCGATGATCACGATTCCGGTTGCTTCAATGGGACTGTGTACCGCATACGTCAACTGTTGTTCGCGCGATTTCTCATTGTCTTCCGGTCGCGATGCTACATAGCCCTTGCGACTACGGATCGATACGCCTGGGCGCGAAACCTTCACTTTCAAATCGTGCAGTTGCCCGTCAGCCTTATCCCCTGTCGGGTAAAAAGCCAGCGTATAGGTGACCTCGGTTTCTTCCATCACTTGACGGATAGCCGTGTCTAAATCGTTACGATTAAAAAACGCCTTGCCCCCGGTGCGCGATGCAAACTCCTGCATGGTGCCGATTTCTTCATGCGCATTCGTGTCAATGGTTAACCCACGGGCGTCCACCGGATAAACGGCAACATTGGCGTTGTTCAATACTTTCATGGCTTTGTCCACTTCGTCGGTGAACGTGCGCTGATCGCGCGGCGGACCAGGGCCCATCCTTGGTACGGAAGGTCCTATGCTTGGTACTCCGCGTGAACTGGCTGAGGTCATCACCGGGGCGGAACGGATTTGTGGAAATCCAACCTGCAAGGGGAATCCACCCGATACCCAGATCAGATTCTTACGGCCAGGACTGCCCGCTAGGAAATTCCCCACGGCTTCCATGGCAGCCAGCGAATCAATGATGCGACGCGATTGTTTGAAATCCGCCGCCATTAAACCAGCCCCACTTTCTCCGCCAAGAATATCGTCCATTTCGCTGGATTCTGGAGATTCCACGCCGCCCACTTCCTGACGGCCACCCCACTTCTTTAGTGAATTGAGCAGACTTTGACGATCATCCGTGAAGCTGTGGAGTACCTTTAATTGCCGCCCCAGGACCATCAGCGACACTCTATCTTCCGGCTTAATCTGCTCCAAAAATTTGATGATTTTCAAACGAGCCACCGATTGATCGCCCCATTGCGTGTTCAACGAATCAATCAGGATCACCGTTAGGTTGGGTGACGTTGATCCACCGGTGTAATTGGAAAACATACCGGGGCCAAGCTTTGGTAGCGGTCGACGTTCCGACTTGTTTTCCATGGCGAACAAGCTGATGGTTTGCTGTTTACCCTTATCGAATAAAGTGAAATCTTCTTTCTTAAGATCGGTAACCGGCTTACCTTTTTTATCCAAAGCGACCACGTTCACTTGAATCAGACGGGTGGTTGTACGGAAAACAGGTTGCGGAGCTGGTTGTTGCGCTGGCGGCTGAGTTGGTTGTTGCGAGTTAAGTGTGGCAACCGAAAGAATGGCGATAGATAGGAATAAGAGGGTCCGCACGCCTTTAGTTTACTCTCATACAACCGCAAAGTTTATTCCCACTCAATGGTGGCGGGCGGTTTATGGGTTAAATCGTGAAACACTGCGGAAATTCCATCCACCGCAAGCAGTTCCGTTTTCAACTGATCTTGCAGCGCTGCTGGCAAGGGAACTGAAGAAGCGGTCATGCCGTCCACTGAAAAGATCGGGCGCAGCACTACCGCATCAGGACGTGCTGCTGTGCCCAGTGGAATCAGGACAATTGGAAACTGCCATACTTCGCGTTCGAAACCGGCGGCCAGGGAGAGTCGACGGACAATAGCATCCACATTGCGCAAACGGTCTAAGCGTTCTTTGGTTAACTCGCTGCGTCGCACGGATAATTCCGCCATGGGCACCAGAGAACCGATCAGCCCGATTACTCGATTCACTGTTGCCAGTTGGTTGATCAACTCAGTGGCACTTTCGTGCTCCAAACTTTCCACAGCCAGCACGGGGCGATAGCTGCGGGAATCACCCTGCACGCCCACAGAATGCACTGGTACTACCCAACCTTCCGCGATGCGCGTCACCGGGGCATCCATATCTGAACATAGGCAGCGAATGGCCAACCCTGGCCCTGGGAACGGATGCCGTTCCAAAAACTCCGCGGGCAAACCCAGTTCACGACCGATCTCCCGCACTTCATCTTTATAGAACGAACTGAGCGGTTCCACAATCCGGCCCGCTTCCATCAATTTCTGAATTCCTTCCACTCGGTTATGGTGGGTCTTGATCAGATCTGCCTTCGCTGTTCCGCCAGATTCAATGGTGTCAGGGTAAATGGTGCCCTGGCCAAGAATCCAATCCTGATCCATATAGTGGCCCGAATTCAGCACGCGATCCTGGATTTCAACAAAGGCTTCGCCAATAATTTTGCGCTTCAGTTCTGGTTCAGTGACACCTTGTAATTTATCGACGAAAAAATCACGGGCATCTTCTACGCGAAAAGCGGTGGCACCCAATTCGGCAAAAACTTTTTTCACAAATTCTGTTTCACCTTCACGCATCAAGCCGGTATCGACATAGGCACCATGAACACGATCGTGCCCTAACGCGCGCAGGCATAACGTGTAAGCTACGGTGGAATCTACACCGCCGCTGACGAAGAAAAATATCTTGCGCTGCCCGGCGGTTTCACGAATTTTTTCTTCAACCACTGGAATGCGATGGCGAGGTTCCCAATCCTGCTGGCAACTACATATCCCAAAGACGAAATTTTCAAGGAGCGTTTTTCCAGCGCGAGTGTGAACTACTTCCGGGTGGAATTGCACACCATATTGGCATTGCGCATCGTTCCCAATCGCGGCGATCTTACAAGTGGGTGTGGAAGCCAGGACATCGAAATTAGAAGGTGCTTTGAAGACGGTATCGCGATGGCTCATCCAGACAGGTTCAGTTTGCAGCAAGCCTTTGAGTAGGGGACTAACAATATTGCCAACGGTCAAAACGGCTGAACCGTATTCACCTTTGCTACCTTTTTCAACGGTTCCATCCAGAAGATAAGCCATCAATTGTTGGCCATAGCAGATGCCCAACAAGGGCGTGCCGTTATGCAAAATTGCTGGATCAATGGTGGGGCTGCCCGGTTCATACACACTGGCCGGGCCGCCGGAAATGATAATGCCTTTACGCCCGGCAAGTTGCGCTGCCGGAGTTTCACTGGTTCGGACCTCAGCATATACGCCGAGTTCGCGGACCTTGCGGGCAATCAGGTGAGTGTACTGCCCACCTGTATCGAGGACTGTAATTTGAGGTGAAGGCGCGTAATCGTTCAAACTAATCGCGGGCCCCACCAGTCCGCTGCACAATCAACTTCTTGGCCGAATCCAAGAGCACTTTGGCCTTGGGCATAATCTCTGTAGCCTTGATGATCATTGGATCATTCTGCACACCCAGCTTGCGGGATTCTTCTGTACCATAAGCCGTCAGGTAGATTTCCCGTTTCAGAGTCTGTTGACTCCAATCCTTATTCTCAGCAAAGTCAGCTTCGGTGAACTCAACTTTTTCTTTCACCAGGTAGGCATGGAAATCATTGAATACTTGTTCAGAGAGTTCCCAACCGGGTGCCAGTTTTGAATCATGAATCGCGAAGAATTTCGCTGTGAAGCTGAAGAAAGCATATTTGCGCAGCATCTCAATCTGGAACTTGTTGAGCTTGGCTGGAACAAACTTTTCATCAGGAGCAATACCGCCGCCACCGTACACTTTGCGACCGCTATCGGTCATGGCCACATCCTGCTGGTTCTGTGTTTCCACATTCTTGCGGTAATAGTAATCCAGGAAGGATGACGAAGAGTAATCCCGTTGGATCAGCCGGTTGCTGGGCGTATAGTATTTGGCCGTGGTCAATGCCAGGCCAGTCCCTTCAGCCAGTGGGAACACGGTTTGCACCAAGCCCTTGCCGAAGGTATTTTCACCCAGAATCATTGCACGATCATGATCCTGCAATGCGCCCGCTACAATTTCCGCAGCCGATGCGCTGTAACGATTCACCAGAACCACAATCGGGTAATCGCGTTTAATGGAGCCGTTGCGAGTCAGGTAAGGCTTTTCAGCAGAAGCCCGACCACGGTGTGATACCACCACTTGACCATTTTGCAGAAACCTGCCAGCCACTGCCACGCCTTCGTTGAGCAGTCCACCGGGATTTTCCCGCAGATCCAAAATCATGCCCTTCACGTTCTGTTCGCCAACGCGCTTCAGATTCTCTTCCACTTCTTTGGAAGTGTTTTCGTTGAAGGATTCAATGTCTAAATGAAGAATGCCGGGCTTCACAAAGAAGGCGTCCTGCACACTCTTACGGGGGATTTCATCGCGAATAATGTTGAAAGTCAGCGGCTTGTCGCTCCCTTCGCGACCGGCAACCACTTGTACTTTGGTGCCCTTCTGACCCTTCAATAGATCGGCTACTTCAGAAACCGACATGTTGGTTGTGCGCTTATCGTTGACTTCCAAAATGGTATCGCCTGGACGAAGTCCAGCACGATAAGCGGGCGAACCCAGAAACGGCGCAATCACCACCACTTGATGATTCCGTTCGGCCACCTGCATACCCACACCATAATAGTGACCCTTCTGGTCATCTCTTAAATTGTTGTAGTCTTTGGGATCGAAAAAGCTGGAGTGCGGGTCAAGTGTGCGCAACATGCCGACAATGGCACCTTTGTACACAGCCTTATCTGAAGTAACTTTGTCAGCAAAGTTGCCTTCCACCAGGGAATAAACTTTGGTGAAAGTCTTCAACGTCTGGGAGACTTCATCTTCAGAAGCAGCAGCCACACCGGTTACACCGGGGCCGTACAAGCCTCCAAGAATCGAACAAACCGCAACAACTGCGGGGTAGTAGAGTAGAGACCGCCGGCTAGCCATCGGTGGTGAGACCTCCCAGGACTCGACATTATTATAACAGCGTCAAAGAGTACAACAGCGTCCAGTTTATCGCAGAAATGCCCAAACGCCCTATCGGTTAGACGCCTGAGGCGGCCATCCCGTTTAAGCTGATTTACGAAATTTGCATTAAACTGCGCGAGTTTTACGGGCAGCAAGGCCAGTTTCGACGCGAGCCGGTTTGCGGGCAGGCGATTCCATATCGGGCAAGCTCAGCCGCTTTACCTGATCGGTGACGCAAACCAGAAACATGGGCTGGTCGGCATTTTTAAGGATATTAATGATGCGGCCCTGGTCGGCTTCCAGAAAAATCGCTTTGCCATCGGTGACCAGATGCAGTTCACTCATGGCGGTGAAAATCTCACTGACCCGTTTACCCATTTCTTTTTCCAGGAATCGCAAAACCCGACGAATTTTCTGAAGCGAGAACCCTTTGCGACGCAATTCGGCGATCACGGCAATTTCCACAGCTTCTTCGGCCAGATAGATCCGTTTATGCCCCTCATGTCGAGGAGAAACCACCTTTTGTTCATCCCACCACTGCAATTGCCGCAGACTAACTCCAGCAATATCCGCGATTTCCGCAGAGGAGAAGATGCGTGCCGTGACGCTAACATCAATTCGAGTCTTTTTTGTTTTGAACATTTGAGTAAGTTTCCGTTTTTAGGGAGATCTGGTAATCATGATTGTAACGGAGTTGTGGAGGGAGTCAAGGAACCAGATGTAGGGGTGTAAGTGCGGGACGGGGCGTCCTGTAGCGGCGAAGGAACGGGGAAGGGTGTGGAGGGAGTGGCGAATTTGGTTTCGGCTGGCGGTCATCTTACGGCATACTCAACTCATTGCGATTAAAAATCTCTTAATGGCGCTCCGTCAGCGACAATTATTATAAAAAGATTGTCGGAGCAAAGTAGAAAGATCCTATTCCCGGCAAAGTAGAAAGTTCCTAATTGAGGGGTTGAATCTCAACCCTCATGGTATGTTCGCACAGCAGCGCCGGGGTCGCGCCTGGCGTGGCTGCCCAAAGTCGAGGCGAGC
>JANXSF010000072.1 GCA_025352795.1 Acidobacteriota bacterium | reverse complement strand
ATTCCCACATTCCCACCGCCTCGACTGCGGTTGTGTTGTGCCTTTACCAATCCAAACAACAAAACAAGAAAACAAGAAAACACAAAGGAGCCCGGTCTAAAGGCCGACCTTCAGGTGCTCATCCTTCGATGAGAATATGCTCTTTGATGTCATTTGGCGACCTTTTTTACAGCTTCCGATACAGGATATTTCGATATTCCACCTTGAACGGTGGCCCGACGTGCATCTGGAACCCGACCAGGCCTTCTGGCACAAAGTTCTTGGTATCTTCGTCAATCGTCGCGCTGATCAGTTGGCCATTCAGGATCTGGATCATCACCGGTCCGCGCCCGATGATGTGGTACTGATTCCAACCGCTGACGTTCACCACACCGCGCAGCATTTTGTTATCGCCAATGGTCGCCAGCACTTTGTATTTAGGGCCGTCGGAAATGCGCGTCACCTCACCGCGACGGGCCAATACCACATGCCCTGGCTTGCGACCGCGCTCTTCATGCAGGTTGCCGGTATAGCCGTTGTTGATGTCCATATCGGCCTGATAACCTTTCAAAACCCACTTGCCCACGTCGGGTAGTTCCACACTGCGATATTGAATTCCGCTGTTGGTGCCGCTGAGTTTGAATTCTACTTTCAACTCAAAATCTTTAACTTTGCTGCCGCGCCAAATCAGAAAGTTATTCACCTTCACAACCTTTTCCGGTGTGGTCTCGCCGATGATTTCGCCGTTCTCCACGCGCCAGAAAGTGGGGTCGCCGTCCCAGCCGGTAAGGGTTTTGCCGTCAAAGATTGCGACGAAACCGGTGTTGTCATCGGGCTCGTATTCGGGATAAATGCCACCGCCTGCGGGTCGGCGATCTGCGGGTGGCTGGGCCAGTGCCGCTGATATGGACAGAGAGATGGTGAAAAGGGCGATGCGTTTCAGAGCAAGCATGTTACACCTCACTCCGCATTGGAATCAACGCCCGGATTCTCGGGTCACGCAGAAACAAGCCAAACCAGGCCAGCACTCCAATAGCAAACGGTGCCACCCAAACATCGCTCACACGGACGTGGGTAGCCACTGCGCCGCCCAGATATCCTGTGATCAAAATGGCCCCCAACACAGAAGTACGGGGAATGCAGTAAAGGATCAGACAAGTGAGGTCAACCACCCCGATAGGCAAAATGGCTCCAGCCGGATATCCAAATTGGCCTGTGAAAGCGTCAATGACTCCCTTTTGTTGGGAAAGCTTTGCCCCAGCGCTAAACAGCAAAACCAAGCCTACCAAGCCGCTGACTAATTTACCGGTCAAGACGGCCTTTGCCAAAGGTGTTACGTTCATTTACTGTTGACTCCTAGCTTGCGATTATACTTCCTTGCGTGATTCAATTGTCCACTCTGATAGAATGGAATTTCAGCAATGGCCGTGTTACTTCAACTCTCTAAATTGAAATTGGATCAGTTTACGCGCCGGTTTCGGGGTGAGAGCATTCCTTTGGGAACCTCTTTCTCGTATTTCTGCGCGGCAACTCCTCTGGGTGATGATGATCGAAAAGAGTATCTTGAGGAACCCATTGCCGCTCTGCCTCCGGCTATTTCTTCGCGCCTTCCCCGCATCCTCATTTGCCTTGTTCCGTATTTGGAAATGGCTGCTGTGAAATCGAAAAAGAAGAATGCTGGCGATCAAATTGTCAGCATGGACAAACCCGAAGCCAACAAGCAGTTAGCCGTGGCTCGTATGGTGGATGGTGGGCAAATGATTCTGGCCTTTGGCATTAAAGATCAGGAATTGGCGGACTATCATTATCACTTCTACCGTTCCATTGCCACCTTGGTAGCCGATAAGCTGACCACTGTGGAATGGGATAAATACTTAGACTTGTTAGACACTGAGTTTGAAGCCGAAGCCCATGGTGAAGTGGATGAATCCAGTTGGGACTTGAAAGAACAACTCACTGCACTGGATTTGAAGTTTAAGCGGACCTTGAAACCCTGCATTGAGTACGCAAAGCAGAGTCTGATTGATACGCTGACGCTGTACCTTCACGGAATTTGTTGCGATATTGATGTGGAGCCGGGCCCCAGGCAATTGCGCACCAGTTTCCTGCGCAAGCGATTGCAGTTATTCAAGAGCCTATTCGCCCCAGGTGAAGGCTTTTCCGTATTCTCTGAAGACGAAAAAAACTAAGTTCGGGACGGGGTTTTTCGGACTTTAAACACTAAAAAAGGGCTACCCGAAGGCAGCCCCTTATTGCACGAACTCGATCTTACCTTTTAACGTGACAGGCGGAGAATTTCCGATGCTACGCGTTGGAAAGCCGGGTTTAGGTCGGCGATTGTCGGAGCATCCACAAAGATACCGGTATGCTGATTTCCCGTGCCGCTGCTATACACCGTATAGTTCTGCGAGTTCAAATCGTTTGCCACATCTTTCAAGAATCCAATATCCGCCGGATAGGAAGCAGTTCCCAGTCCGATGGAGTAAATGTAGATCCCATTAAGGTGGTCAGAAGTGCCTGTGCCTGTTGTGACTACTGGAGTGACGTTATCACCCCTGCGAATATGACGAGCTGCTTCATAGGCCGTGTTCGTCGCCACCCCGATCATATTTGTCCAGTTGATGGCAGGGTGCGCTGGGATCACGGTGTATCCGCCTGCTGTGCCACTTGGGACGTTGGTAGAATTACCGAACATATCCGTTGTTCCTACCTCGTTAATGTCATTGGCAATATTCCACATACTGGAAGCAAAGGAACATCCAGCAGATCCTGGGAATACCTGATCAGTCACAGTAGCCGCTTTGTCAAAGAAGCCGAGTGGAGACCCGTTTGTGTTTGTACTTCCACCGATCACACCTGTCTGCCAGGTATTTCTTAAACCTGCCGGGCAAGAGCTGCCGACTGTGATGTGACTGCTGATCGGTGTTACCGTGGGCTGACCATCGGTGAAGAGCAGGACCACATTCAAAGCATTGGGTGAGTCCAAACGAATCAACTCCCGGTAGGCTTGCATAAGAGCTTGTGTCGTATTGGTGCTACCACCACAAACAAGGTTATTGATGTTTGTCGAAACAGTAGCGAATACCTGTGATGCCGCAGTCAACTGCACATCCGTTGAAAAGGTGACTAGGCCAACGAAATCGCGCCCTGGAGAGAATTGCCCGACAAAGGCCGAAGCAGCCGCTTTCATTGGCGTGCAGGAGTTGCTGAAGTTCATTGATCCAGACCTGTCCAGCACCATCATCACGTTGGTGTCTCGTCGGGTCACTTGGGCCGAGGCGTGGATGGTCATGGTGTTAGGACCAACGTAACGCATGAACATAGTGGGAAGAGTGGCCGAAGCGTTGGTAGTGACCACGCGGATGTTCGCCTGAGAGGTATCAATAGTGGTGTAAGACCAGGGACCAGAACCCGGATCTGAAGCTCCGTGGTTCCAGGTTCCAGTACTTTGATACACACCGGTAGGAAAATTCTTTTCCATGTAAGCTTCCGCTACAGTTCTACCTTGATCTTTTTGTGACTGATCATCGATTCCGCGGCTCAGTCCGCGCGCTGCGGCAAGGGAAGCCGAATCAGCGGCAGACGAAAGTCTGGTTTGGGCTAAATACATCATGCTCAGATCGACAGCCAAGCCCACTACCGGAACAATGGTCGCCAGACAAAAGCCGAATACAAAAACAGAGATCCCTTTTTGTCCGGTTCTTCGTCGTTTGAGTGCGGCTAATCTGTAAGTAGATTGCCGTAAAGGTCTTTGAGTTTTCAGAAGTAACATATCGAATAAACTCCATTCATGGGTGTGCCAAAAGGACTTAGAAATTGCAGAACAGGTAACTGAAAGTAAGACTCAGTTGAATAGACCGAGTTACCCAAAGGGACGACTGGTAAAATTCCAACATTGTTGGCGACAAAGGCATTATTCACCAAATAGTTCGCCGGGGATGCGTTGCCTTTGGCATCGAAAAAGCCGCCCGAAGGGGAACCAAAAGTGCTGCTTCGGACTGCGGAATTGCCCAGCACCAGCCGTTGTGTGATCACTCTGGAACCGGCATTGTTGCATCCGCTATTAATTCCCTGGGCGGTACAATCGGCAGTAACCACTGCTTTGATCTGGGTGAAAATTACCACACCGGTTCCAGTAGAAGTAAGCGGCAGGTTCATGGCGATCTGTTGGGCTTCTTCGTCATTAGTAGTGGCGCTTGAAAAATCTACACCAAGGCTGTACATATGGCCCAAGTCTCTGGTTACTTGTACCGCTTGAATGCCAGAGGTGGAAGAAAGTCCAATCACCACCATGCCGAAGAACATGGGGATCATCACTCCCATTACAATGGCGAATTCAATGAGTGCGGTTCCGCCGCTAGCGGCCCGTCGGGATTGACTAACGCGCAGGTGGTTGACCATTGATTGAGGCCTCCATAACATCAGATGATGCAGCAGACATATTCAAACTTCCAGCGCCACGCATTAAAGGACCCATCCAGGAATAGCGCAGTCCACTGAGGGAAATTTTGCAGATATTGCCACCTTGATTACTGTTCACTCCCGTAACAGCGGCCAGCGTTGTAGGGTTGTAATAAGTAATGGTGATGTAAGTATTGGGGTCTGTGCTGCCTGCCGTTGGATACAAGTAAGGCAGCATGCCCATGGTGTTGGTTATCAGCGTGGATTTGATGGAAGCATCGTGGCCAAAGCCAGACATGACTTGGCTGGTGATTGCATAGCGGACGCCCTGGCGCACAGCAAACTGAATGGTGTTCTGCATGGTTACAGCCATAGCCACATCGAAAGTAGCGAACACGAATGCCAGCAAAGGCATTAGCGTTATTGCCGTCTCTATGATTACGGAGCCGCCCTGGCTGCGGAGACGTCCGGTGGATATTGTTCGCGAGTTTGGTTGTCGACGAATTGGAATCGGATTCATAACAGTATTTTTTCCCCTGAAGCTAACCACCACAAATTCTATTGGCAGCGAGAGTACAGATTCGAGAGTACAGATTCGAGAGTACTGGATATTGCGCTTCCGTTAAATAGAATACGAGTCTTATTTGAGGTCTTAGGTAAATTGACTTAATCGGCAAAGCGGCTTACGTACTTTGGTACCGAAGGCGATTGATAAATAAAGGAATACTTCTTAATACAGGGCATTAGTAGAGGCCTGGAGGATGGTAGCGATGAAAATCGGCGGGCTGGAATGGGGTAATTATCTTTTCATAATAAGTGGCACCCTAGGGCTGTTTTGGTACCAAAGTTTAGCGTTGTATTAGTGCTATAACAGTTCGGTGACGAAAACTCCTTTCGCGATTCTGCATGCCACACGTGCCTCGCTGGAACCCGTAAATCAATATTACGCAGCTAACGCCCCGCAATTGGATCTGTACAATCTACTTGACGATGGATTGATGCGCTACCTGGACGCAATGGACATTGCCCGTGCCACCAGACGATTTCTGGCCATGCTGGAAGTGGCTCGCGATGAATACGGCGCGAAAATGGCCATGCTGACCTGTTCCGCTGTGCCGGCCTCCACCATGGAGGAATTGCGCGCCTGGGACCGCGCATTTCCTGTGATCAAGATCGACGAGCCGATGGCGAAAATGGCCGTAGCGCAGGGCCGTCGCATCGCAATTATGGCGACCTTTCCGGCCACCATTGCCACCACCCAAGCGCTACTTGAAGCTGCCGGTGCCCAAACTGTTCACTCCGTTTGTGTGAGGGAAGCGCTGCAAGCTTTGTTCGACGGCGACCCAGCCCAGCACAATCGGCTGATCCACAAAGCCTGCGTCGATCTGGTGAACCAGTCCCCCACCGATGTTCTGGTTCTGGCCCAGGTTTCCATGGCCCACCTGGTTAAAGAAGTACAGGCCAGCGTGGGGTTGCCCGTGTTCGGCAGCCTGGATACCAGCCTTGCGGCTGTGAAAAGTGCATTGTTTTCATAATAGAAAAGACTTTTTCGATTTCCACAAGTTGTCCACAAACGAGGATGCTACAATCACCACGTGGCCAGTACTGAAACGTCACAAAGCTGGAACCGTGCCCAGGTTTTAAGGCTTGTGAACATCACCGAACCAAGGTTAAAGGGTTGGGAGCGTCAACAGTTTGTCGACCCCAAAACCGATTACGGCTTTCGCGACTTAATTGCTCTGCGCACTCTGGAATCTTTGCGTTCTAAAAAAGTGTCGACACAAACCATTCAGCGCCTGCTGGTGGTGCTTCGGAGCAAGTTGAGGCGGGTGAAAGATCCTCTATCGGCAGTCAAGATTTTTCTGGAAGACAAAAAGTTGCGAGCGGAAATTGAGGGTCAAAAAATGGAAGCCCTTTCCGGTCAGCTCTTTTTTGATTTCGAAGTTGCCGAAGTGAAGCGGCTGGTTACGTTTCCCAAGGACGACGGCAAGGTGGCCGCCAAACGCCAAGAGCAGGCACAGTTGGCGGAATCGGAATTCTGGTTTCAGAATGGTTTGGATGTAGAGCATAAAGCTGGACCCATTACAGAGGCCATCGCCGCCTATGAAAAAGCGATTGCGCTGAATCCAAACGCCGCCGCTGCAATGGTAAATTTGGGTACAATTCTGTTTCATCAACGCAAATGGAGCAAGGCGGAAACACAGTATCGTGGAGCTGTAACGGCAGATCCTGAATACGCGCTGGCACAGTTCAATTTGGGGAATCTATTCGATGAGCGCGGTGACCGCACCAAGGCTGAAGAGCACTATTTGAAGGCTTTGAAGATCAACCCGCAGTATGGCGATGCGCACTATAATCTGGCGTTGCTGTATCAGGGTGAGGGGGCAACGATGAAGGCAATTTCTCACTGGAGAACCTATTTGAAGTTAGATCCTCAAAGCGATTGGTCGAAGGTGGCTCGTCGGGAATTGGACAAGTTGAAGCGGACCATGGTTAGTTCCGGTCCACAGTTCAAGGTGCACTCGGTGGGCGGACGCGATTAGCTCTTTGGTTTCTGAGAGTGGGATGGACCTTCAGCAGCCACATGAAGTACATTTTCAATGTCAATCGGTTCCACCAATCAAACACTCGGCAGCTTAAAACTATCCATAGTCAATATAACTCTTGACTTATATAAGTTATACTATGATTGTGGCATGGGAAGTCGAAGTTACCGACAAATTCAAAGCTTGGTGGAATAAGCTCACCGATGCAGAATGCGTGTCTATAGAGTCAGCCGTCATATTGTTGGAGGATCGAGGACCCCACCTGCCATATCCTTACAGCAGTAAAATCAGCAGTTCTAGTCATTCTGCAATGCGTGAATTACGGGTTCAGCACAAAGGTCGCCCTTATAGAGTGCTCTACATTTTTGACCCCCGGCGTATCGCGATCCGGTTACTAGGTGGCGACAAAACCGGACATGATCTTTGGTACGAGAAAACTGTACCGTTAGCGGATCGCCTATACGACGAACATCTTGCCGAGATCGAGGAGGAAGACAATGCCAAAGACGACAAAATTTAGTGAACTCCGTGCAAAGATGCCACCGAAATCTCGGGTTGAAGCCAGGGCACTGGCGGACCAAGCACTGAAGGAAATGCCGTTGCACGAATTGCGGACTGCCCGCCACTTGACGCAGCAACAACTCGCCCTAACCCTTGATATGACGCAGGCCGCAGTCTCTCAACTGGAAAAACGCACTGATATCTACCTCAGCACACTGGAGAATTTCGTTACCGCGATGGGAGGACGTTTGGAGATGTACGCAGTCTTCCCCGATGGGAAAGTGAAATTAGGCCTGGACCGCGAAGCATAACAATCAGCAGCCAATCGCCGTTTTTTAGGCTTAAAGTCTTAACCACTTAAAGTCTTAACCAATTGATAAGGGGTCACCTCTAACTGGTGCTTAGTTACAGAAGTTCCCATTGTTCCGAAGTTTAATCTGATAACATACCTGGGTGGCTGATTCTACTTGGGCCCCCAGTCTTGCCGCTGCTGTTGCAGCTACCACCAATGCGCGTCGACACTCTGCCGTGGTCCGTGTTACTCACTGGATCACTATGCTGTGCTTCTTCGCTCTTCTTCTAACCGGAATTGAAATTCTTATCTCTCACCCACGATTTTATTGGGGTGAAACTGGCAACGTAATGAGTCCGTCGCTGTTTGACTTGCCCATCCCTGCATCCAGGGGAGGCATTAAAACCGGTTACGGGTTCGTGCTGCCAGACCAGAACGGCTGGAGTCGAGCTCTTCACTTTCAAGCAGGCTGGGCCCTGGTATTAACCGGCATCCTTTATGCAGCTTCTAGCTTTCTGACAGGGCACTTTCGCAAAGACTTGCTCCCGTCAAGAGCTGATCTTTCGTGGCCGGTGCTGTCAAAAGCAATCGCCGATCATTTGCGCTTCAAGCGGCCCAGCGAAACAGAAGCGTGGTCCTACAATGTGTTGCAGAGGCTTGCATACATGGGAGTGATCTTCGTATTATTCCCGCTGATAATCTGGACGGGCCTGGCCATGTCTCCCGCAGTGGCATCGGCACTTCCCTTCACCGTTACCGCATTTGGTGGCCAGCAATCGGCACGCACCATCCATTTCTTTGTCACCCTGTCTCTTGTCCTTTTCGTATTAGTCCACGTCATGATGGTTATTCTTGCCGGATTCAGAAACCGCATGCGAGCCATGATCACAGGCCGCGTCAGCGCAAAATAAGGAGCACAACATGAGCAACCCCTCACGCCGCAAACTGATCACCACCGGACTTGCCGCAACAGCCAGCGTATCGGGCTTGGCCGTGGCCGCCCGTCTGGCGGATGAATACGGCCTGATCCCGCCCGATAGCGGTGGTGTCTACGGTCCCGGTAGAACGTTGACTCTTGCCGCCCAGCGTTTGCTAACTCAAAATTCGATGGCCCGCGAATTCCCTCGCAGCCTGATCTCAAATCCACCGAATGCAAACGGCAAGCCGCCCAAGATTGCGGAATTCCAGCGCCATCTGGCCACAGGGTTCGCCGATTGGCGGCTCATCGTGGATGGCATGGTTGCCCGCCCCGCATCGTTTTCAGTTGCCGAACTCCGCAGTTATCCCACCCGCAGTCAGATTACACATTTGGCCTGCGAAGAGGGTTGGTCGTTTATTGGGGAATGGATCGGCGTGCCCCTATCGCATGTATTGAAGGTTGTGGGGGTTTTGCCGCAGGCCAAGTTTGTTGTCTATTTTTCCGTACAGCCCGGCTGGTGGGACAGCGTCGATATGGCTGATGCCCTGCATCCGCAAACGCTGGTCACGTATGGAATGAATGGCGGCGATCTTCCAGCAGGCCACGGCGGCCCGCTGCGATTGCGTGTCCCTCGTCAACTTGGCTACAAGAGCGTAAAGTACATTACTCGGCTGACTCTGACCGATAGTCTGAAAGGATTCGGCAAGGGCATGGGTTCAGGGGCTTCGGAAGCTGGCTATTCCTGGTACTCGGGCATTTGAGGGTCGCGGATGTTCAC
This sequence comes from Acidobacteriota bacterium, assembly GCA_025352795.1. Taxonomy (GTDB): domain Bacteria; phylum Acidobacteriota; class Terriglobia; order Bryobacterales; family Bryobacteraceae; genus JANXSF01. The sequence continues at coordinate 24,552 of JANXSF010000072.1, read as the reverse complement.
TGGGAGTAGAAGTATGGTCGCAACTCAGACTCTGGAATAAATCGGAGTGCTTGGCGATAAATCGCGTGCAAAGTGCCTCTATCCAGCTCGGCATGATGAACAATCGTCAGAATTTGGTGAACGTTGGTGCGGAAACCATGACGCCGTGGACGCAGCAAGCGCAGATCAAAATCGCCTTTGGTTTTCATCTGCACTTATCTGGGACATCTGCGGACAATTCTCTCATTCAAACTGCGCCTAATCCAAGTGAACTAACCAATCAGGTTACTCCACCTGGGTAGTTGTTTGACATATGAAGTAATGGTACTTTCTACTTACGTTAGAAATACTTAACTTATAGGACCACCATTATGTTACTCCAGCCCCCCGCTTCCGTCCGCATACTTACATCCGCGATCGCCTTCACTTTCCTCTTCAGTGCCAACGCGAACTCCCAAATATTCAACAGCATTCCCTCGCCCTTGCCCGGCAACGTCAGCAGCGTTGGACCCGAAGCTTATGCATTCGGCGAATTAGGCGATGGCATTATCTTCACTCCTGGTTCACCCCGGCTGGTTTCCACTGTCAGCGTCGTGATGTCCTCCTGGGCTTGCACCAGTGGCGCTTGGTTTAATCCTGTGGGCAATCCCGATGTTTGCGTAACCGTCCCTGGGTCTACCGCCAATCAACCGGTCACTTTGAATATCTATGGAGTCAGTGGCGTTTCCGGAGTAGGCCCGTTGCTGGGTACTGTTACTCAAACGTTTGCGATTCCTTACCGCCCTTCCACCGAAGCAGCTCATTGCTTTGTAGGCAGTGCCATTGGTGGCGATGGCACTCAGTGGTATAACCCGGTGACTAACAAATGTCATCATGGCGTTGCCAATGTAATCACGTTCAACCTCTCCAGTCTATTACTTACCCTTCCAGACAAAGTAATTGTCGGAATCACTTACAACACAACTAACTACGGCAAGAATCCCCTTGGCAACTTACCTTGCCGGGCTACCATTCAAGGCTGTTTTTATGATTCCTTGAATATAAGCACTGAAGGCAACCCAATTCTAGGTAGCGTGATCGATCCCAATGGGATCTACGTGAATTGGGTCAATCCGACTTCATCGTGCAATGGAACTTCTGGCTCCTTGCAGCTCGATACCGGCGTGATGCCCTCATGTTGGGGCGATCTGCATCCTCAAATTCAGGTAAATTCCATTCCTGGCGATGTATTCCAGGTTCGCTATGCCTCAAATCTCACCTCTGGCGACAGTGTCATTAACCTCACCAACACGGGTGCAAATGGGGCGTCGCTCACCGGTCCCGGCTTTGGTGGAGCAATCGGAAACATCTGCGTCAATGTTTACGCATTCTCGCCCGATGAACAACTTGTATCCTGTTGCTCTTGTATGATCACTCCCAACGGTTTGGTTTCGCTATCCATCAATGACGATCTGATTTACAACACACTAACTGGCATCAAGCCCAATTCCATTGTTGTAAAACTAGTCAACACGGCTGCTACGCCATCCTTTACGGGTGCCAATTGCAACAATAGTGCAGGTTTGGCCAACACAGCCAATTTCCCAGTGGCCACCGGCATGTTAGCTTATGGAACTACGCTTCACCAAGCGCAGCCAGCGGGCACCTTCGCCGTAACGGAAACCCCGTTTCTTGCGGCCACCCTCAGCCTCGGCGAACTGGCTAGTATTACGAATCGTTGCTCAAACATTCTGGGCAATGGCAGTGGATTCGGAATTTGCCGATCCTGCCGTTCCGGTGGTTTGAGCGCCCAAAGATAAAAACCCCGCAGCCTGCACGTCATAACCTAAGTAAGGGCAATCTGGAAACCTCAGGTTGCCCTTACCCTAAGGTTTCTTTCAGAATCTGTCGAAAGTAGCAGATGGGCATGAATCGCGCACCCTGGTACCTTCCACTTTTACTTATCCTGCCTGCCTTTTATCCCCTCGCCTATGAATGCTGGCGCGTTCTGCCCAACCAGATCCCAACCGGATTTATCAACACCGATGGGCCCTCTTACGTAGCCAATGCGCGGGAACATTTCGACGAAGGCTTCCACCTTACTTACGGCAATCCTTACGCCAGTTACGAAACTCCAAGGGTCTTTTTTCAACCGCAAACTTTCTTACTAGCCCTCATTGTGCGCACCGGGCTTGACCCCGGAATTGCCTATCACCTGTTCGGATTTCTCGCCCAACTTTTCTGCGCATTCGTGGCCGTTCAACTCTACGAAAAACTAGCTGGTTGGCAGACCACTGCTCAAAAAATCGGCCTATGGTGCCTGTTTTGGGGCGGTGGATTGCTATCGTTGACCGGCATGGCAGTGGGACATTTTATGGGCGTCGATTCAACCATCGCATCCATGGCCCTGGACCCTAACGAAGGCTGGTGGATGCTCAATTTCGGACGCAATCTGACCAATCCCATGGAAGCCTATTATCACGGTGTTTTCTTGTTAGCCATGTTATTTCTGCTGGAAAAACGCTTTACCTGGGTGCTAGGGCTTTGTGCCTTAGCCTCCATTTCTCACCCGTTCACCGGCATCAGTCTGGCTGCCGTTATCGTGGTGTATTGCACCCTGGAATTGCTGCTGAAAAGTGGCGCAGTCTCCTGGAAGCTGTTTGCCGGATCGGTCAGTGTGGCTGTTTTGCATGTGGCTTACTACCTGGTGTTCCTGAACAGCATTCCCGAACACCGCAATATGCAATCGCAATGGCTGCTGGAATGGGTTTACCTGCCTTGGACCTTCGGTTGCGCCCTGGCCATTGTCGGCTTTTTAGTCTTCGCCCGCTTTAGCCGTTGGGATCGATTGCAACCAGCGCTGCACGATACAACCACCCGTCTTCTAATCGTTTGGTTCGCCGTAATCTTTGCACTTACCCAGCATCAGCTTGTTATGAAGCCCATTCAGCCCATCCATTTCGCCCATGGGTACGATTGGATTGCGCTGTTTTTCCTAGCCTTACCCGTCCTACTTGACTTACTTCACAACTTACTCACTATCAGACAACCAGTGGCACGCATTCTGGCCATGGGAGCTTTTCTTCTCATTCTGTTTTCCGATAATCTGCTATGGTTTCGTACCTTCGGAAAAACACAGGTGCAGCGCTACACCATTTCATTAAGTGCTGACCAAAAAGCAGTCCTAAGTTGGGTAAATACTCATGCTGCGCCTGGGAGTTTTGTGGTCAGTGAGGATGCGTCCCTCAACTACCTAACCTCAACCTATACCCGCTTGCGTGCCTGGTATGGCCATCCTTTGAACACCCCTCACTACCGGGAACGATTGGCGGAAGCGCAAAACGTATTCTTATTGGGGAATACGGTCAGTACAGATCATCTGGTGTACTACATTCCATCGACAAATCGAAACTGGAAGGCTCCGGTTGGGGCAGAAGTTGTCTTTCAGAATGAATCCTATATTGTTTGGCAGTCCGAATCAGGGAAACTTCTGGGCAGAAACTAACGATTGACCAACGCCTGGCGTCGCGAACTTGACTTCAGTTTCGATTCAAGATTCACAACCGGCGGTTGGGCATAGCCCACCAACTTTCCTTTGGCACTGTACAGCGGACCCATATATCCAGGCACCATGGCCGCAGGGGCACCGTCCATGTTCAAATCAACCGGTCTTCTATGCAGGTATGCCGAGGTCGTAAACGCCAAAATACACCCAGCCACCAAACTTTTCCAGCATATGCGTAATTTAGATATCGGGAACCTGGTGAATCCCATCACAATCACTTCCTTAGGGGAATTACATGCAAGGTGTATGCCAAACCTGAAACCGCTGATTATTGGCGCTTTTTACCGGATCAGGCAGCCCAGTTGGAAAAGTTTCCTTACCGGGCTGAAAAAATTACCATATTTTTGGAGCTGTCGCGGGCAATTCACTTACACTCTACGACGATTTGTGATGTTGGAGCGCTAACCTTTTTGTCATGGCTGGCCGTCCCCTGATAGGCAATGTTTGTCCGGCGACCCTGTCGTGAATTGTGCGGGAATTGAATGTAATCGCCATTGCGAAACTCAGAATTTTCAGGCACGACAATGGGAGTGGAACCCCACTGCGATGGGGCCGTCGGGCTACCCCGATGCCATCCACCAATGGCGTAGTGCAGGTTATACAGCGTGCCAGCAGGACTGTTAGCCTTCCATTTCAGCAAATTGATTCCTTCCGCATGGGGAGTGCATTCAAATTCTTCGGGCATGCCGAATTGGGGCTCACGACGTTCTACATGCTCCACCGGCTCAACGCGTTCGACACGTTCGACCCGTTCGGTTTGTTCCGCGACGGCCAGCGGGATTCCGATCATCTGCAAAAACTGTTCATTGCCTTCAGGCAGCGCTCGAAGCGGTTCAACCAGCCCATAGGCTCGTTTGCGAACCTCCTCGCTGGCCAGCTTTTTGCTGTCTAACACAATCCGAATTTCGGTTTCAGTCCGCTCAAAATCAATCTTCGCTTTTTCGAATTCCGCTTTCGGTAAATAAAAGCGCTCCATAGAGGCATTTAAGGCGGATTGTTCAATTCTTAAGCTCGCATCGGCTGCTCTGAGAGCTTCCAGATCATCCATTTTCAATGCTTTACGACGCACTTCTTCGCCCGCCGCGTTCTTACGGTCCGATGCCATCCGAATTTCAGTCTCCATCCGATCCAGCTCAGTCTTCGCTCGTTCCAAGTCCGCTTTGGCACTAAAAAGGTGATCCATGGCATTGGTTAATGCAACTTGCCCTTGTTTTAGCCTCGTATTGTGCTCTTTAATATGTTCCAGATCGCCGGTTGTGAGGGGTAACTGCGTTAGAAAAGCACCAGCCAAAGTGACAAAGCGATCAACCCATTCGGCCAGCTTGGACTCTTCTTGAGGTAGATAATTTAGCATCTAAAACTCCTGCCGCAGCTTACGTGGTTATTCGTTTGCGACTTCTTTTGGTTGCCGTTTCGTTATGCCGCGGATCTTCGGGGCGCGTCGCAATGGCGATTCTGCAATTTCGTAACACTTATTTGCCCGGCACATCAGACCAAGCAGAGGGGTATAGGTTATATTTGCGGCTATCGGCAGAATTTGCGTGCAACTTCAGGTAGCTGCATGTGGGGGTAGGACCGGCGCCCTCGCCTGTCCTTTCCACCATCTTGAATACTGCTGCCGCTTCATGGGTGATTTCAAGATCTGAAAAGGACAAGCCAGTTGTCCCACCAACTTCAATTAGCGCAGTCGCGATGCCAGATCCATCAGATACGCCGCGTCGTGTGGTTTCGTCAATCGTAAATTCACTCGACCACCACAGGCTCGGGCTATTTGTTCCATCACTTGCGGAGCTTGCTCGTCCCCTGGAGTGACCGTTAGCGTGGCCTGAAAGTAACGGGTTACTGCGGCAAAGCTTGCTGTCTGCGATATTACATCCGCTTCCTCTATATACGGTGCTGCAAACTGCACTGGGCGACCCTGGCTTTTTAGCCAATGCAGGACGAACAGCAACTCTCTTGGGGCGCAGCGCATCCGCAATTCGAAATCGAACGTCCGCCCTGTCGCAGAACGTGTCTTTTCGCGTCGAATTTCGTCGTACAGCTTTTCCGTAGTGCTCAATAGTTGGGCAAAGCGTACCGCTAACGACTGAATTTCTTCCGACGTGAACCGCAATGCCATACCCGTTCCCAACGGAAACTCCCGGACGAATTCATTTAATATCCACGCTCGCTCCACTCCATCAAATAGCGTGTTGAATAAGTCAGAATCACTCTCAGTTACTAAGTCCGTAACATCCAAGGAAAACTTTGTGTAACCAGCAGCCAGCCGGATAGATTGCTTCAGCTTTTCATTAGACGCATCATCGCTACCCGTTACTCGAAAGGCGGCTTCAATGGTATAGCCTTCACGCCAACCGCATCGGATGGCACCCCACAACGCGGCGGCATAACTGGATTCCAGTAAATCCGGTGCATCTTCCACACGGATTGGCGCAGACAGATTCATCCGCAATTCTTTGTGAGCCGAATCGTAAGCTGAAAATGCTTCGGGCAAGTCTCGCCCTGGGTCTTCCACAAAAACGGAGATGGAACTGGCTTGCCCTTGCGGACGTGGTAGAAATCCGGGGTCGACTTGTTCGCCAAAAGTACGCACCGTTGCGATATCTTCAGGTCCAAATGGTATGGCATTCACCACAATTTCCCGACCCCCACCTGGGCGCATTCTGCCGATCAAAGTAGGCTTCAGAAAATGTGCGCTGGCAGGCGCAGAGGCAAGTGCCATGTGCAGTAAGTAAGGCTTTGAAACACCAGCCATGCTCGTCGCATCAACTGCCAAATAGTAAGTGGACCCATGCGTCGGATCTTTTACCAGTGACCCCATCGCCGGCCGCAAACTTTCCAGACCCAAGCTGGGCACGCGCGATAGCAAACGGTTGCGCACTTCTTGCGATAGCGGTTGGCGCTCCCCCATCTGCAGAATCAAATCGGCCAAAGCAGCCGCTTCGTTAGCGCGCATTGGCAATTCCAGCGGTACAGAGGTCATAGTTTGAGGTGCCGCAAATATTCCCGAAATTCGTTCCCTAAATCATGACGCTTCAATGCAAACTCCACGGTCGCCTTCAGAAACCCCAGCTTATCGCCAGCGTCGAAACGGGTTCCCTCGAACTTGTAACCGTACACAGGCCTGCTACGCAATAGATGCTTTAGCCCGTCAGTAAGTTGTATTTCCCCACCTTTGCCAGGCTCAACCGCTTCTATGGACGTAAATACTTCAGGAGTGAGTACATAGCGCCCAATGATTGCCAGGTTACTGGGTGCATCTTCCGGTTTAGGCTTTTCCACCATGTTCCGAATGCGGTACAGCCGATTCTTACTTCCGTTGTGGTCCACCGGTTCCGCATCCACCACGCCGTAGGCTGAAATAAACTCTTTGGGAACCTCCATCAATGCCACTACCGATGCCCCGTAAAATTCATAGACGTCGATTAGCTGGCGCAAACAGGGCACTTCGGAATCAATCACATCGTCAGAAAGGATAACGGCGAAAGGTTCCTTGCCCACCAGTTCCTTGGCTCGCAAAACAGCATGACCCAAGCCCAGCGCCTCTTTCTGGCGCACATAACTCACGTCAATCATCCCCGAAATGTCGCGGACTTGTTGTAGCAGCTCTTTTTTGTTGCGTGTGGCAAGAAGATTTTCCAGCTCGAAACTGACGTCGAAATGATCTTCAATCGCCGATTTCCCGCGTCCAGTGACAATGATAATGTTCTGCACGCCAGAGTGGATACACTCTTCCACGCCATATTGAATCAAAGGCTTATCCACAAGAGGGAGCATCTCTTTAGGCATCGCCTTGGTGGCCGGTAAAAACCGCGTTCCTAAACCCGCAGCCGGGAAAACTGCTTTTCTGACCTTAGCAATCATGCCTCTTTATTCTATCCTCTTACGCAATACTTCTCGCGAAACGGATATGCAGAGTTTCGGAGTGGGTTCGTGTGAAAGGGATGGGAAGGAACTAACTTACGACGTGCCGCCGACAGTAGCTTGCCAGCGGAACAGGAAAAAGTGATGGCCACACAAAGAGCATCGGTAAGGTCTAAAAAGCCAGTAAAAGGCCTTCTCCAGCGTGTTCCTAACGCCGACCCCCCTAAAATCCACAGATTTACAATAGGGACATTTAGAGGAAAGCATTGTCTACTGTGACCTCGATTTTTGCATGTTTAAGCGTCAGTTTTCGCCGAGCTGCCCGACGCCGGTCGACGCGCATTCCGGTAAGATGGGGCCGAGCTCGATGCATTGCCTAACGTGCCGTGACCGCCAGCAGGACGGCCTGCTTCTTTCGCTGCTTGAACCTGTTCCGGCGTTCTCACGTCAGGGGCTGATGGTCCTACCCCTTCCTTGGCTCGGGCAACCTTGCGTTTATGTCGTTTTTCTAGTCGTTTATCCATAAAAATCTCTCTTCATTTAAGCTGTGAACAGCTTACAAAATTACCCCTGGCACCAGCACTGGGTTCGTCGGTTTAGGGGTTGAGGGTCTGCGTAAAGCCTTCTTTCTTTGCACTTCAGCGCGGTCAGACGCTCGTCGATCAGCATAAATGCTCATCTCTGCTTCGGTGAAAGTCAGCGTACGCTGAGGGTCCCCTTCAACACAACGCTCCAGCAGTCCCCGGCACAATACCGGAAGTTCCTGCAAACCGATGCCGTATCTAAGAATCAGAGATAGGTCGGTTCGAACCGTAAATTCAGTCCGAGTTCGGTCAGCCTCAATCCCTTCAAAAGCAAACACACGAAAATTTTTATCTGGCGTGAACCCGGTGAGAACGAACTGCATATTTGGCTCCTCAATCTTCTTCCACAATCAGTTGAATGATAGTGAATGCGTTGCCGCCTAAGTTAGGATTTCTGGGCCTTGACCTATATATCAGAATAGCACCATCCACCACTGAGTAAGTGAGCCTAGCCGCTCAACCATTCCTTAGCAAGCTGGGCCGCTAGTTCTGCACTCACTGCAATTGTCGCTATTTCGCACTTGTTTATAATATTGACGTGTCCAGTGCCGAACTGAAGAGATGGCTCGAAAAACAAGGAGGTACCTTCGGTACACAAAAGGGAAGCCATCTTAGATTTAGGCGAGCATACAATCAGTTCTCCCAAAGCATGCTAATAAGGAAATGAAAACAGGAACGGTGAAAGGAATAAAAAGCGCACTCGGATTGAAGTGAAGGAACACCATGGAATACCCAGCTAAATTTACCCACGACAAAGTAGCCGGTGGCTTTGTCGTCACCTTCCCAGACATCCCGGAAGCAGTAACTCAGGGTGAAACTTTGGCCGAAGCAATGGCCATGGCATCCGAAGCACTTGAGTTATCACTCACTTTTTACACCGAAAAAGGTGTCGATATTCCCAGGCCCAGTTCGCCGAAGCGTGGCATGCGCCTTGTCAGTGTTCCCGCCCTTAGCGCAGCCAAGTTTGAACTCTATGCGCTGCTCCGGGCCCAAGGTGTCAGAAAGACTGACCTGGCCCGCCGACTAAGCTGCACCCCTAGCCAAGTCGACCGTCTATTGGACATTTCCCATCATTCCAGGCTCAATCAGATGGAAGCCGCATTTGCCGCATTAGGGCATAGCTGATAGCTACCAGAACAGCTTGGCACCCAACTGAATATACCGCTGCGTTGCTACGCCATTGACCTGCCCAAACGTACGACTACCCAGCGTCGCGTCGACGTCGGAATAGTATGGGTGATTCAGCGCGTTGAACGCCTCCAGCCTGAGTTGAAGTTTCAAGTGCTCCAGCACGCGCACATCTTTCAGGGCGAAGGCGCTTACATCGAACGCACCCGGTCCGCGCACAACCCACCTGCCGGAATTTCCGTAAGTGAAGTCTTTCGGGCGGGCAAAAGCATTGGTATCGAAGTAGCGGAACGGTGCCCGTTGATCGCTGGGGATTTCCCATTCGCCCACCACATCGGGGCGGGAAGCAATCTGTCGAGGTGCTGCGGTTAAACCAGGTGCATACAATCGGCCAGTGTTCCATGTAGTCACGCCATTAATGCTCCAGCCGCCCAGAACCCTTCCAAACAAACCTTTCTGCAATCGGAACCAGGGCAATTCATATGTGCCGGTGGCCACAATGTTATGACGGCGACTCTCTTCCAGTTCAGAACGTTCCGGCCGTACTGAGCGTGGATCTTGTGGGCCGCCAGCAATGCCTTCATTGCCGTATCCAATAATTTTGCCTAACGTATAGGACAAGCTGTAAGTCAAATTAGTGAACCGACGCCGCACAGAAACTTGCAAAGAGTTGTAACTGGATGTTGCCGAAGGCTCCACCAGGTTCAACGAATTCAATCCGCGATACGGCAGGAATGGCCGAAGATCAACCCCCTGGTGCGCCGCAATCTGATCTGGCGTCAGGAAGTTCAGCGGACGTTGATAGGAAAGATGACGTCCCGTGTTGCCCACGTAGCTGATGTCCAGCGCGGTCTTAAACGGCATCTGCCGCTGAATGCCAAAGCTGTATTGGTACACCGCAGGCATCTTGTAATCTACTGGAAGTGACCCGGCATCAATCGGAGTTCTGGTGGTGTTGGGAATGCCGCTGCCTGGATTATCAGCGTTGCCGTTGGTCACGGTGCTGGATTGGACCAGTGGCGCTCGTGCCCCTAAATACCAGCCAGAGTAAGCGATGCCGGTAACCGCATGGAACACGCCGCCGCCCCCGCGAATGGCTGTTTTGCCATCACCAAACACGTCCCATGCAAAGCTCAATCGTGGTTCAAAGTTGGTTTTACGAAGTGGGTTAAAGCCGTTGGGCAGATTGTGAAACAGTCCGTTGAGACTGCCGTCGGTGGCTGCTGCAATGCGACCCTTTGCTGAATCGGGAAATCCATTGCCGGGTAAAACCAGACCGTTGTAGATGTCGCCCGTTCCGTTGATGATCGTCCCATTGGCGGCCACCTGCGGGGCTTTGGTTGGATCCCAGAAGCGTGGCATAAACGCTACCAGGTTGTTCCAGGACGATGACCAGGGCGAAATAAATGCCCAGCGAATTCCATATTCAACCGTCAGGTTACGACGAACACGCCACGTATCCTGGGCATATATTTCACGAGTGAAGCCTTTGTAAATGGTCTGCGCCGGTGCGCCAGATTCGCTATACGAATCAAAGTAACCAAGCAACGCATTGCCCCAGGGGCTGGTGGTGTTGCGCGGATTCGATGAACTGTTGCTGAAGCCAAAGGAACCGTTGTCGTTCGCCTGGTTCAATTCGTTCATATTCATCCATTCGGAATACAGACCAACCTTGAAATTATGACTGCCGTGAATCTTGCTCAAGTTATCGCGCAATGTCCAAGTGGGCGTGCGCGCATAGCTGGGCTGGCCTGAACCGCTGATGCCTTGAAACCCGCTGATACTCACATTGGGAATGCGATCCTGACGATTGCCGGGAAACAGTTCAGGGAAATCAAATCCGTAAAATGCACGATCATAGTGGCCACCAGCAAGGCGGAAATCTTCACGATAATCCGATTCGCCGAAGTTGAATTCATTCACCAGCGACGAATGAAAACTCCCATTCACTGACAGTGCGTAGTTGTTGCCCTTGCGGTCGCGATACACCTGGAACAGCGGAAGGTTGTTGCCCGTGTTATCGAAGAACGAAGTGAAATCCTGCTGCCCACGAAGGCCGCGGAAAGACACTTGCCAGTTGGGCTTCAAATTGTAATCCAGACGATAGATGAAATCCTGATTTTCAGTTGGCTGTGCATTGGTGGCAAAGAAATTGCCTCCTGGTCCGCTGTAATTCGGATCGGGATAAATCTTTTGCAATGCCCGGCCCACTTTGCCGATGCGCGAAGCAGGAATAATATTGTTGGGAAACAGGGCTCCAGTATCAGGATCAATGGGCTTCTGCGGACTGCTACTGAAATTTCCACTGCGTTCCAGCGCCGAAGGCAAGGTAGATATTTTGCTATTCGACGCCGCTGAATAACGTCCTTCAACGCCAAAGAAGAAGAACAATTTGTTCTTATCTTTGTTCCAGACTTTTGGAACATAGATCGGCCCGCCAATGGTTCCACCGTAGTTGTGATACCGCGCACGGGGCTTATCGCCAATGATGAAGCGGCGCGCGGCGAACTGATCGCTGAAGAAAAATTCGTAGGCGGAAAGATGAAAATCCTGCGTGCCGCGCCGGGTGATGAAGCTGATGGTTGCTCCGGTAGAGCGACCGTATTCGGGTGCATAGTGAGTGGACTGCACCTTCACTTCCTCAATAAAATCGACCCCAAGAATATTGTTCACCTGCACCCCATCGCGATTGCGGGTGTTGCTGATTCCATCCAGCGTCTGAAAATTCGTGTCTTTCTTTTGACCATTTACTTGTAGGCCGCCCATGGAATAACTGCCGCCGCGGAAGTCCGTTGTGAAGTTGCCGTAGCGCGAAATGACTCCAGGTAAGATGCCCAGCATGTAGTATGGATTTCTGCCGGGAAGCGCGTAATTTTGTAACTGCTTTTGGGTGATTAGACGCGAAACTTCACCATTGGAGATTTCTACCGGAGAAGCTTCGCCACTTACTTCTATGCGCTCAGCCAATTGCCCCACTTCAAGTTGCAGTTTGACGGTGGCGGCCATGTCGGTATCCAAGTGCAAGCCAGTGCGTAGCAGCGATTTGAAGCCTGGCGCTTCCACGGCAATAGTGTAATCAGAAGCTGGCAGCCCAACCACAATGAAAGCTCCATTTTCGTTTGTAAACGTGTCGCGCTCCAAGGCGATCGCGCTGGCCCGCACCTTCACTTTTGCATTCGGAATCAAGGCACCACTGGAGTCAGTCACATCCCCATTGATAGAACCTTTTGACTGGGAAAAAAGCGGTAACGTCACAAAAGCGAGTAAAGCTAACAAACGCATTAAGATCTCCTCATCCGCGAATTATGTCTGGGTTTGGAAGGTAAGTCAAGCCCCCTTGCTCGGGCCATTTCGCTGAGAATGTGACACACTCCCACGCTACGATTGCGGTATCATGACAAACGGTGGCAGCCTGTCTCGGCACTTTGCTGGTGATGCTTGTTTCTTGCGGTATGAGCCTTATGGCGCAAGCTCAGGACTTCGAAGGAAGTCGCATCTCCGCAATCCGGTTCACTCCGGAATCGCAACCCTTTCCCCGATCCGATCTGGAAAAGGTCGTTCGTCTGGAGCGCGGTGGAATTCTGCGCTTATCAGAAGTCTCCGCAGCCATTCAACGTCTTTATGAAACAGGACGTTTTCTGGACGTCGAAGTGGACGCCCAACGCACTGGCGAATCCGTTGTCCTTGAATTTCGCACTACGCCAACCTGGTTTGCAGGACGCATTGCCGTGGAAGGCGTGGCCGACCCGCCCAATCCCGCACAACTGGTTTCATCTACCCGTTTGCAGCCTGGCGAAGAATTTAATCAGGATTATCTTCTGCAGTCCATTATGAATTTGGACGCTGTGCTGCGCCGCAACGGGTTTCTATCTTCCAACATTGAACCGAAATTAACCTACGACCCGGTATTGCAACAAGTGGACGTCAAGTTTGTGATCAAGCCTGGCACTCGCGGAAAATTGACCGAACCAGTTTTCAATGGCGAAACCAAACGCACGCCAGAACAACTACTGGCCACCACCCATTGGCGCCGTTTGGGCAGCCTGCTGGGATACAAACCAGCTACCGATTCCCGCATTCAAAATGGCTTGGAACGGATCAGAAACTTTTACCGCAAGAAGGAATTCCTTATGGCCCGCGTGTCCTTGGAACGGACCGAGGCAGATGAAAAAGCCAACCTTGTAAAGCCATTGGTGCGCATTGATGCTGGTCCAAAAGTGAAAGTGCGCGCCGATGGGTTTTCGCAAAGTGCGTTGCGGCGCCTGGTGCCGGTCTTTGAAGAACGCTCAGTAGATAGAGATCTGTTGAATGAAGGAGTGCGCAATCTTCGTCAAAATCTGCAATCGGGCGGTTACTTTGATGCCGATGTTGATTTCGATATGGAGCAACAGTCCAATGGCGAACAACTGATTCAGTTCAATGTGCAGCGTGGCATTCGCTACAAGCTGGTTCATTTGGAAATTCAGGGCAACAAGTTTTTCAATACGCAAGTGATCCGAGAACGAATGGCCACCCAGCCCTCAACCTTTATCCGATATCGTTACGGGCGATACGGCAAAGACCTGCTCAATCAGGATGCACAGGCCATTGCCGACCTCTACAAATCCAACGGTTTTCTTAACGTCAAAGTAACTACGGATGTACGCAAGAACTGGGAAGGCAAGGCCCAGACCGTGGCCGCGTTTGTGAATATCGAAGAAGGTGAGCAACACGTGATCGGCTCGCTGGAACTGGATGGCGTGAACCCGAAGGATTTGGATATTCTCAAAAAAGGGCTGCAATCAGCGGCAGGACAGGCTTACAGTCCCAACGCAGTTCTTTCGGATAGAGATAACATTTTGAACTACTATTTCAATGAAGGATTTTCTGGTGCATCGGTTGAATATGACGTGAAGCCCATGGAAGTGCCCACGCAGTTGGCGGTTCATTTCCAGGTGACAGAATCTCGCAGAAATTTTGTGCGCAGCGTAGTTATCAGCGGATTGAAAACCACCAACCCAAAGATTGTGAACAACCGCATCAGCCTGGAAGCGGGCGATGTTCTATCGCAAACAGAGATGACGGAAAGCCAGCGTCGACTTTACGATTTGGGTATCTTTGCCAGGGTGGGAGTTACGGTGCAAAATCCTGAAGGGGTGGAGCGCGATAAATATGTGTTGTACCAATTTGAAGAGGCCAGCAAAGTTTCCATCACCACCGGTTTTGGTGCGCAACTGGCGCGAATTGGGGGGAGTGTTACCAGTCTTAGTTCGCCCGCTGGTGCACCGGGGTTCAGCCCTAGAGTTTCCATTGGCATCAACCGTTCCAACTTTTTGGGCTTGGCCCATAACATTGGAGTGCGGGCACAAATCTCCAGCTTTCAACAACGCGCCGCAGTCACGTATCTGGCACCACAATTCAAAGGAAAGGAAAAATTAGACCTCACGCTATCCGGTCTTTTTGACGATTCGCGCGACGTGCGGACGTTTGCATCTCGACGCTGGGAGAGTTCAATCCAGTTAGGCCAAAAACTTTCCAAGGCCAACAGCATTCAGTACCGATACACATTCCGGCGCGTCAGCATTGACACCAATACTTTGAAGATCAACCCGCAATTGATCCCGTTTCTTTCTCAGCCCGTGCGCATTGGAAGTTTTTCTGGAACCTTCATTCAGGATCGCCGTGACGACCCCATTGATTCGCACCGCGGCATGTATAACTCATTAGATTTCGCCACTGCCGTCGGGTCATTTGGTTCTGAGACAAATTTTACGCGGGTGCTATTGCGCAATTCCAGCTACCACCGCATTAGCAAGGATCTGATACTTGCGCGCACTCTTCTGTTCGGCGAAATGAACCGCATAGGTGCCACGGAAAATACCAAAGACATCCCTTTGCCAGAGCGATTTTTTGCTGGTGGGGCGGCGTCTCATCGGGCGTTTTCAGACAATCAGGCAGGCCCGCGAGATCCTATTACGGGCTTTCCCCTAGGCGGCAAGGCTGTTTTAGTCAGCGGGCTGGAACTACGTTTCCCCTTACTGGGCGATTCCATTGGCGGTGTTATCTTTCACGATGCAGGCAACGTCTACTCCGATATTTTGAAAGTCTCTTTGCGCTACAAGCAAAGAAACGTTACCGATTTTGATTACATGGTGCATTCCGTGGGCTTCGGCATCCGCTACAAAACACCCGTCGGCCCGGTGCGAGTGGATCTTTCTTATGGTCCCAATGCACCCCGTTTTATTGGGTTCCGCGGCACTCGTGACGAACTGCTGTTTGGTGGCGGCGTCCGCGTGGAACAAAAAATAAACGCATTCCAATTTCATTTTTCCTTGGGGCAAACGTTTTGAGGAAAGCTGCTTCCTATACCCTTCTGTTGATGGCAGCCTTTGCGCTGAAAGCTGAGATCATTGACCGCATTGCAATTACAGTGGACCGATTGGTGATCACCGAAAGTGACTTACGCAGGCAAATCTCATTGGCTGCTTTCATGAATGGTGAAGTAGCCGATTTCTCTCCCAAATCGCGACGGACCATGGCCGAGCGGTTGATTGAACAGGCGCTAATCCGCAATGAAATGAAGCTGACCCGCTATCCGCAAACGGAATCGTACGAAGCGGATGCGTCCATGGAGGAAGCTCGGAAAAAGTACCCAAGTGTTGCGGCCTACTTAGAAACGTTGGGGAAATATCGTTTGGATGAACGCGATTTGCGGGAGTATCTGCTGTGGCAACTGACACTGGTTCGTTTCACCAACTCGCGATTTCGTGTCGGTCTGCAAGTGGCTCCTATAGAAGTGGAAGATTACTATGTTAAGAATCTTGCAGGAAAATCAAAACTGACAGTAGAGCAAGCAACGCCGCAGATTGAAGAAGCGTTAATTGGCGAACGGCTGAACAAGTCCCTTTACGCCTGGCTGGATGAAGTTCGCACCCGCACCCGCGTTGAAATTCGCGAAGAGAGTTTCAAATGAAGCGCGCTCGCAAAATAATTCGCTGGACGCTGGGACTACTGTTTTTATTGGTTCTTATTGCAATTCCCACGGCTTACTTCATTCTAAAATCGCAATGGTTTCGCGATGGCATTCATCAGCGTGTGATTGCTGAAGTTGAAAAAGCTACCGGCGGTAAAGCGGAATTCAGCCACCTGACTTTCGATTGGAAAACGCAAGTCGCCACAGTGAGCCAGTTCAAGCTACACGGTACAGAAGCAGTGGATGTTCCTGCGCTTTTAACGGTCGAATCAGTGGAAATTGGGTTACGGGCCGACAGCGCCGTGCGTACCAGCGTTCGGTTGGCTTCTTTGGTTATTAGAAAGCCGCGCATCCGCATTGAAGTTCGGGCCAATGGGTCAACCAATCTTCCAAAGCCCCCTGTTGGCCGCAAGACAAGCAAGTCGATTTTAGAAGAAGTTATAGACTTGGCCGTGCGCCGGTTTGAAGTTGAAGATGGCGTGGTGGATTACAACGATCGTCGTCTACCGTTCAGCGCGCATGGGGATCGCGTGGAGCTGCGTTTTTCCTACGAAGCACCCACACGGAAATACCATGGCACATTCTCATCGCGCAAGTTGCAGTTAGTTGCCCCGGATTTTCCGAAAATGTTATTCAACACAGATGTCACTTTATCTATTGATAAAGATGGTGCCGACATACGTTCGCTAGTGGTGGATTCAGGCTTGTCGTCAGCCATTGCCAAGGGTAGAGTTACTGACTTGGAATCACTCACCACCAAGCTTAAAGTGACGGCGCTAGTGGACGCGTCGGAAATGTGGCCTCCGGCAATTCCCGGTAAAGCCACCGGCAAAGTGCGCTTCGACGGCACCTTCGACGCAACCGATTGGAAGAAGTATAAGCTTGCAGGCACAGTATCCGGCAATGGGTTGAACTACGCCTTCGATCAATATCGAGCCACCCAGGCAACCATGCGCGGCCAGTTGGATTTGAACCATGAAGGCATGCGGTTGGAACAATTGCAAGTAGCTTCGGCTGAAGGCATTTTTGAAGGCAAAGCGAACTTGAATACCTGGCATGATCTTATGCTGGATGGGTACGTAAAAGACTCGCAACTGCGTGCATTGCTGGCCACCCAACCTCAGTTCAATAAACAATTAGATGCATTGCCGTGGAATGGAATCGTTTCCGGGCCAATCAGCTTAGACTGCCGATTGGGTGCATCGTCCCTATGCAGTGGAACTGCGAAGGTGACCATTTCACCGGTAGCAGGCCAACCTTCGTTGACCGGTTTTGCGGGCCTGGAATTCAATCAGCGTACCCGGCAACTGAAATTTTCCGATTCGTATTTGGTGACCGATGCATCTCGCGTTGAATTTTCAGGGGAGCTGAATCAAACAGCGCGGGCACACGCTGTGACCACGAATTTCGACGATCTGGCACCTGTTCTTAAACTTCTTGGCGTGGACAAACTACCCGTGGAATTGGACGAAGGGAAAGCCGAATTTTCAGGTACATTGGATGGCGACCTGAGTAAGCCTCGCATTGTAGGCGATCTGAATCTTACGTCCTTTATTTACGACAACAGCAAGTACGAACAATTGCACACCACCGTTGCCGTTTCTGAAAGTGATTTGAAGTTAACCGGCCTGGATGTGCAGCAAGGCACCATGCGAGTTGCGGGCAACCTAACCATGCCGCTAGTGGATTGGAAGGCTATCAGGGCAACACAAATCGTGGCCTCTGGAACGTTTACCAATGTCCCGGTGGGCCGTTTCTTTCCTGATCTTTCAAAAACAGGAACAGCGTCGGGCAGCGCACAAATCAGTGGATCCATTGACCGACCGCAAGTTAGCGGTTTACGCATAGAAGCGTTGGCTTTGAATATTAATGGGCAACCTGTTGAGAAGCTAAACGCCACCGCAGATTTTCGCGATGGTAAGTTGAAAGTTTTGGAATCGGTCATCTCCACCGATTCGTTGCGATTGGAAGTAAAGGGCGAATTTACTCCAAAGGGAGCTGTTGCGGAACCTGCGTCCTGGAAGAATGGAGCAGGCACGTTGGATCTGGTTTATCCGCCCACTGCGCTTTCGCACTGGCAGCAATTTCGTGATCTGAAATTAGCATTAGATGGAAGGTTGTCCTGGAAAGGCAGCACCGGTTTTCAACTGGTCAACGGAATACCCAAGCTGGAAAATTTGAACGGCCAGGCTGTATTGGATCAAGTGATATTTGATGGGGTACCGGTTGGGGATCTTACTGCCACTACGGTCACTCGGGGCAATCAATTAACGTTTTCGGCTATTGGAAAGTTGCGTGGTTCCGAACTGAAGATTGACGGTCAAAGCCAGCTTGATGGTAAAGCGTTTCCATCGCAAGTGACCATGAAATTGACTGCCCTGCCACTGGGTAACTTACAGGATTTCTTCAAGGGCTCACGCAGCCCTTTCTGGCAGATTGAAGGGGCCATTGCTGGCGAAGTACAGATCGATGGGCCAGCCTTTGATGCAGACAAATGGAAAGGGCAAATCCGCATTCCCTCATTTGAAATTAAGCCCAGCAGAAAACAGATCAGCACCAAGATTCCAGAACTTGTTTTGCGCAGTAAGAAGCCGGTTCTGATAGCCATTGACGGAAAAACTCTGCGTCTGGAACAAGCTCAGTTCGAAGGTAAGAATACGGAGTTGGAAGCCTCTGGCAACTTCTCGCTTACCAGTAAAAATCCCTGGGATTTAAAAGTAAAGGGCAGTCTGGAATTAGGCCTTGCCCGCACGTTCAACCCCGATGTGATAGCTGCTGGTATGGCTGTGGTAGATGCCTCTGTGCGGGGCTCGCTGGAAAATCCCCAGGTGTTCGGCAAGCTGGAATTAAAGAATGCGTCGATGTTTTTTGAAGGCTTACCCACCGGATTAGACAAAGTAAATGGAGCCCTTCTATTCGATAACAAACGGGCCACCATTGACAACAAACTTACGGCTCAAACGGGCGGCGGTGACCTGGCCCTTTCCGGATTCATTGAAGATGTTGGCAAGGAAATGTACTACCGTTTGCAGGCTACCGCGAACCGTGTGCGGATGCGCTACCCGGAAGGCGTTAGCACCCTGGCCGATGCCAACCTTACCCTCACCGGATCCAGTTCCGCCAGTCTTCTGGCCGGTAAGATTGAAATTCTACGTTCTGGCTTTACGCCCAAAAGCGATCTGGGCAGCATTCTTGCGCAAGCATCCAGAGCCACGCCCCCGGCACCTTCCGCGCAAAGTGATCTTCTGAAAGGGATGCAGTTCGACGTGCGCATCCTAACTGCTCCCAATGCCACTTTGGAAAGCACGCTGACCAGCGACCTGCAAGCCGATGCTGACCTTCGATTGCGCGGTTCCGCCCTACGTCCCAGTCTGTTGGGGCGCATTCAGGTGAACCAGGGCGACATTAATTTCTTCGGTAACAAGTACATTATTCAACGTGGTGAAATCGGCTTCTATAACTCAGCCAGAATTGAACCCACTTTGAACATGGATCTTGAAACCAGGGTGCGCGGAGTCACTGTGACGGTAAGCTTCACCGGGCCCATCAAAAAGTTGAACATCAGCTATCGGTCCGACCCGCCCAGGCAATCACAGGAAATCATTGGTCTGCTTACCGTTGGCCGCGATCCCGATACTGCGTCCAGTGTGGCCAATGCGCAAACTACCCAGAATGACCTGATCAATAACAGTGCGAATTCGTTGTTGGGGCAAGCTTTGGCCGCCCCGGTGGCTGGGCGACTGGAGCGCCTTTTTGGCGTGAGCCGCTTGAAAATTGACCCGCAGTTAAGCAGTTTGGCGGGCACTCCCCAAGCGCGGGTAACCATTGAACAACAAATTTCCCGCGACGTTACCATGACCTTTGTCACCAACCTGGCAAGTACTCAGCAACAGATTGTGCGGGTGGAATGGGATTTGAACAAACAGTGGTCCATGGTCGTAGTGCGCGATGAAAACGGGTCGTTTGGCATGGATTTTCAGTATAAGAAACGGTTCAAGTAACTGCCCTGCAATAAAAAATGTGAGTTCTAAAAGTGGGTTACTGTTAAGATTGTGACGGGTACAGCAAACCAAATCGAATGGGCACAGCAGATCAAGCTGAGGGCTAACGCGGAGTTTGATCGCGTAGCCAAGGCTTTCGAAGGTGCTGCTAGTAAACAAGCGGAAGAAGACCGAACAGAGACTTTGGCGGTCATTGCCATTCTGGAAGAAAAGCGCGCCGAAGTGATGGCGCAAGACAAAGCCGGTTACTTTATCAGGGATTGGCAGGAACTGACTGATCAAGTACGGCAGATGATTTCAAAAGATTCCCGATACCAGGCGATCAAGGCCAAAAAAGCTGATCGGCGTACCGAATTGCAAATTAAAAGGAAATTAGGAACATGAACATTCGACCCTTATATGACCGTATTGTTGTGAAGCGGATTGAGGAACAAGAAACCAAGCGGAACGGCCTTTTTATTCCCGATTCTGCTCAGGAAAAACCGCAGGAAGGCGAAGTGCTCGCCATTGGACACGGTAAGAGGATGGAAGATGGAACATTGGTTCCACTGGACGTCAAAGTGGGCGACCGCATCCTTTTTGGAAAGTACTCTGGCAACGAAACCAAGCTGGCTGGCACTGAATACATCATCATGCGCGAAGACGAAGTTTTCGCTGTTCTTGATGCGTCCGCCAAAAAATAGTTATAACGACGAATAGGAAATCATTCATGGCAAAACAAATTACATACAGTGACCAATCCCGTCAGGCCATCCTGCGCGGTGTGAATCAACTCGCCGACGCGGTGAAAGTGACCCTTGGACCCCGCGGTCGCAATGTTGTTCTAGAGAAAAAGTTCGGCGGACCTACCATCACCAAAGACGGTGTGACGGTGGCCAAAGAAGTGGAACTGAAAGATCCCCTGGAAAACATGGGTGCTCAGATGGTGCGAGAAGTCGCATCAAAGACCTCTGATGTTGCTGGCGACGGCACCACAACTGCCACCATTTTGGCACAGGCAATTTATCGTGAAGGTGTGAAAGCAGTCACCGCCGGGGCCAACCCAATGGCCATTAAACGGGGCATTGATAAGGCTGTGGAACTGGCGGTTGAAGAACTGAAAAAGCTGTCCAAACCAGTTTCTGGCGACATGATCGCTCAAGTGGGCCGCATCTCTGCCAATAGCGATTCCACCATCGGCGATGTGATTGCAGAAGCGATGAAGAAAGTGGGTAAAGATGGTGTGATCACGGTTGAAGAATCGAAGACCATGACCACTGAGTTGCAGACCGTCGACGGCATGCAGTTCGACCGCGGCTATCTCTCCCCGTACTTTGTGAGCGACCCCGAGCGCATGGAATGCGTGTTGGAAGATCCTTACATTCTGATTCACGAAAAGAAGATCAGCAGCATGAAGGACATTCTTCCACTGCTTGAACAGATTGCCCGTTCCGGTAAGCCACTGTTAGTTATCTCAGAAGAAGTGGAAGGGGAAGCCCTGGCAACATTGGTGGTCAACAAGCTGCGTG
Source organism: Acidobacteriota bacterium (assembly GCA_025352795.1). Lineage (GTDB taxonomy): Bacteria > Acidobacteriota > Terriglobia > Bryobacterales > Bryobacteraceae > JANXSF01. Next base: position 2,992 of record JANXSF010000072.1, on the reverse strand, counting down.
GGACCCTGAATGTTTGCGCGGTAAAGGCACCAGGCTTTGGCGATCGTCGCAAAGCTATGCTGGAAGATATCTCAATCCTCACTGGCGGCAAGGCCATTATGGAAGAGACTGGCATTAAGCTGGAAAGCATTCAGTTGGAAGATTTGGGCCGGGCCAAGCGGGTCACAGTGGATAAGGACAACACGACCATCATTGACGGCGCTGGTGTGGCGGCAAGCATTGCCGGTCGTATTAAGCAACTTCGCAATCAGGTTGAAGAAACAACTTCAGATTATGATCGAGAGAAATTGCAGGAAAGGTTGGCCAAGCTGGCCGGCGGCGTGGCCATCATCAAAGTAGGCGCTGCTACAGAGACCGAAATGAAAGAGAAAAAGGCTCGCGTTGAGGATGCTTTGCATGCTACTCGGGCAGCCGTTGAAGAAGGAATTGTCCCAGGCGGTGGCGTTGCTCTTTTGCGCGCATCGGTTGTACTGGAAAAGCTGAAGCTGGATGAAGATGAGCAGTTCGGTGTCACCATTGTGCGCCGCGCTTGTGAAGAGCCTATTCGCCAGATCGTATTGAATGGTGGAATTGAGGGTGCCATTGTTGTAGGAAAGGTGAAGAGCCAAAAAGATCCTAACTATGGCTACAACGCTTCCACGGATGAGTACGAAGACTTAGTCAAAGCCGGCGTAATTGATCCTACAAAAGTAACTCGCTCAGCATTGCAAAATGCCGCTTCCATTGCATCACTGATGCTTACAACAGAAGCGATGATCTGTTCGGCAGAAGACGAATAGTTCCTAGGTTGTTGTTGTCCTGGTGGGACAGATCTTCGCAGTTCGTCCCACCAGGGAACGTTATTAGTTCAATTGAAGTGCGAATCGAGCACTACCCAAAAAGACCAGTCCGGCGAGCAGCAGCATGGAAGAACCAGGTTCAGGCGCAACGCCATTTGCGGCATAGGATGCGCCCGACGTGGTCTGTAAATTCGACGAGTTAAAGGCGACAACAGTATTCGTCGAATCTCGCAGTTCCAAGCCCATCAGCAGCATGGTATTGAGGAAATTAGCAGTCACCATCGTGTTTCGGATACTTGCTGGACCACCGAAAATCCGAGAGGCCACATCAAGCGAGATCGCGAAATTAAATGCCACTCCGCCTTGGATCGTGATCGGCCCAAGCACGTGGGTCATGCTGTACGTATTCTGGTTTACAAGTTCGCATTAGTGGGTTGGAGTTGAGGCAGTTTCACGACGACGCATGACTGGGACAGGTGCAGAGCATTTTGACTACACCGAGAGGGTCCATCATCCGAATCAATGCACGCTAACCATAATTAATTGATTACTTGCCAGCCAATATCCACAGTGTGAATGAAATTCTGGCTGACGGGACGCCCTTAAACTGCAAGCCAGTGGAGCGCAAACCGGGGAAAATGCGGTCGGACATTACGACTTCGCCATTGCCTGCGAAAATTTCAACGGAACTGCTATCCACCAGCACACGAACATTGCGAGGAAGGCAGGGTGCACGATGAATGCCTGGAAACTCCTTATTAAATCCTACGTTGCCGGAGTGGGTACGATCCATGAAAAGGTTGTCGCTTTCAAAACCAACCAGAGTCTGTTCCCCTTCTGGACCAACTCGCAAAAGCAATGAAGCATTGCTCAAGTCGGTCTGTAATTCATAAGCCTTTGAGGCAAAGCGATCCAGTCGCCGATTGGCTTGTGCGATTGTAACTCCGTGCATTTCGATTTTACGGCGGCGTAGTTTTGAAAGTTCAGCAACAGGAGTTTGCGCCAATCGTAGGCCATCTTTTGTTTGGCGAAGAGACAATGTTCGAGGGATGGTCATAATGCCTCGGAACGGGGTCGTGGGCTCTTCTCGGGCATACAGCCAATTACTGAACCAGGCGATCCAGATTCGCCTTCCATCTTTCCTTGGTACATCGGAAAATGAAGTGCTGGCGTAGAAATCTTTTCCCCAATCGGCCCACAATTTCACATCTGCTGAATTGGAATTGCGAAAGTTCTTTCCATCAAACTCACCAATAAAATACTGGTTGCCTGACCCTCCGGCGGGAGCACCAGGGTTAACATTTACTGAAAGAACCCATTTAGAATTTCCGCTTCCACCGAAGAACGGCAGTGGAAAAAGGTCTGGACATTCCCAGGCTCCATTGATTGCGCCTTGGGGGCCGAAATCACTTAAAGCGTCCCATTTCTTTAGGTCGGTTGACGCGAAAAAGCGAACCTTTTGTTCCAAGGGAATGGCCACTACCATCACCCATTTATCGGCGTGGCGAAACACTTTGGGATCGCGAAAATCTTTCATGCCGAGATCGATTACGGGATTCGCGGCATACTTCTTCCAGGTGCGGCCCAGATCGTTGCTGACTGCGATGTGTTGCGTTTGAAATGCTGGAGTGTGGGCCGTATAAATTGCGATAAGGCAATCTGGTGATGCAATGCAAAAGCCGCTGGTGTTGGGATCTACCACCACGCTACCGGAAAAAATCATGGCACCGTTTTCTTCGGCAAGCGCTACGGGAAGGTGATTCCAATGCAACAGATCTTTACTCACTGCATGACCCCAACTCATGTGTCCCCACACATCGCCGAATGGGTTGTATTGATAAAACAAGTGGTATTCGCCGCGATAGTAAACAGCGCCATTGGGATCGTTCGTCCAGTTCTTTGCCGGACTGAAGTGGAAGGTTGGGCGGAACTGTTCGCCGCTTGCGGCAAGCAGCGCCATTGAAGACAGGGCAAACAATAAATGTCGCGTCATGGGATCGATCCGTATTGTCGCATGAATGTTCCAATATCAAATTGTGTAACTCAGGTAGGAGTGTCAAGACTGGAGTGTCATGTCGGAGCAAAGTAGAAAGATCCTATTCCCGGCAAAGTAGAAAGTTCCTAATTGAGGGGTTGAATCTCAACCCTCATGGTATGTTCGCACAGCAGCGCCGGGGTCGCGCCTGGCGTGGCTGCCCAAAGTCGAGGCGAGC
>JANXSF010000070.1 GCA_025352795.1 Acidobacteriota bacterium | reverse complement strand
GCTCGCCTCGACTTTGGGCAGCCACGCCAGGCGCGACCCCGGCGCTGCTGTGCGAACATACCATGAGGGTTGAGATTCGACCCCTCAATTAGGAACTTTCTACTTTGCCGGGAATAGGATCTTTCTACTTTGCTCCGACATCCGCAGGCCAGTTCTTGTTCGGGAATCGGGTTTCCAATAATTATTTTTCCATGCTGGGTGTAGGTGCTGCGCGAGGTCGGGTATTCGCCGCAAGCGGCGGGACATTCCAGGAAGTTGTGCTGAACCACACTGCCTGGAGCAGCAAGTTCGCCGGAGACCCGGCCATTTTGGGCAAGATCTTGCCCATGTTCGGAGGGTTGTATGAAGTGGTTGGAGTGGCGCAGGAAGGGTTCAATGGCATCGGTCAGGCCCCAACAGATTTCTGGATTCCGGAACATCAAGAGTCTGTGCAGAGTGCGCGAAAAACGTTGGTTGGAAGGCTGCGCGAAGGAGTCAGCGTGCCCCAGGCCAAAGCGTCCCTGTTAGTGGAAGCGCAGCAATTGACAGTCTGACCTGCCTGAGGAGAAGCGAGTGCGGTCCATTGGATTTCAATCGAATGCTACCACTGTGCCGTTGATCCCCGAAGCGATTGCTCTCTTCATACCAGTAGCAGTAGCCTTTCTGCTGGTGTTGGTGATTGCTTGCGCCAACGTCGCCAGCATCATGCTGGGGCGGTTGTTGGGCAGGCAGCGGGAAATGGGAATTCGACTTTCGCTAGGTGCCAGCAGGATGCGGTTAGTGCGCCAACTCCTGGCAGAAGGCCTGGTGCTGGCGGCACCAGCTGCAGTCTTAGGATTTGCAATCTCAGCGGGTGCGTTGCGTTGGGGTCAGGATCTGTTTCGAACCACGGTACCCCCAACATTGGGCAAGATAGTTCGTTTCATTGATCTTTCGCCGGATATTCGTGTTTTCGTTTTTCTGTTTGGTGCAGCAGTTTTCGCAACGCTACTGTTTGCGCTGGTGCCCGCGCTGCAGGCGACACGGACCAGTGTCCACACAGCGTCGCGCGGCCAGTTGAGCGAAGCTGGGCGGACTTCCACATTCCGGCAAGCGCTGGTGGTAGTGCAGGTGACGGTGTGCACTGTCCTGCTGATTTGCGCTGGAATATTGTTGAGGGCGAGCCGGGAGTTGAGCCATAGGGATCCTGGTTTCCAGACTTCCAGCATCACTTTTGTGGAACTGAATCAGCCCATTGGGCCGTCTGTTCTGGAGTTGCTGCGGGCGCAACCTTGGACTGAATTGATCGCGACAACGTGGTCTACACCGCTCAAAGGCGGCTTTCGCCAGATCCCTGCAGCCGCAATCGGTAGCCCATTGTGGATTGAAGCCCGCTACAATCTGGTTTCCCCTGAATACTTCGATCTTCTACGTATTCCCATATCCAGAGGTCGTAACTTTACACTTTCGGAAGCAAACGGAACGGCAGCCGTTGTTGTAATTAGTGAAGCCACTGCGAAACAACTGTGGCCGACCGCAAACCCATTGGGAAAGCAATTGCGAATTGAAGTGCCCGAAGGCCCGTCAGACAAAACCAACCGTCTTCCGAAATTTCGCATTACCGAAGTGATTGGAATTGCGCGGGACGTAAGCAGTGGCCAGGTGCTGGAGGGCGGAGACGCCTCCTGCTTGTATTTCCCCACCAGCGCCAACGCGGGCCAAACGGATACCGTGCTGGTCCGATTGCGGCCGGGCTTTTCAGGCGCTAGTCAGGCGCTGGAAACTTTTCTTGACCAGAACTCTCCTGCGGCAATCATGCGTGCTGCCCCGTTGGAAGAACTGTTGGCGTCGCAAATGTATCCTCTACTCGCGAGCGGTTTTGTTTCATCGCTATTGGGCGGGTTGGCGCTGGTGTTAACGCTATCGGGAATGTATGGCGTGCTTTCCTACTTAGTGGCGCAGAGAACAAGAGAGATCGGGATCCGAATGGCGCTGGGGGCAACAGTTCTGGGAGTTACTCGCATGATCACAAAGCAATCCATTCGACTGGCTGCGGTTGGAGCGATACTGGGCGTAGTCCTTGCCCTGGGGGTTTCGCGGATTGTCGCATCAGCAGTGCAGGGTGTGAATACTTTGGACGCGCCTGCATACTTAGCCGGAGCAGGTGCGGTTTTGCTGGCAGCGTTGGCCGCTGCAATTATTCCTTCGAGGAAGGCTGCCAGGATTCAACCATCGATCACCTTGCGGTTTGATTGACGGCCCAGTAAAAGCAAACACGTGCCGCGCGGTAGACTAAGGACATCCCCATGCTCGACGAGTTGCAATTCCAAACCTTAGCCGAAGAAGCCTTGACCGCACTTTTCAAATCGCTCAACGACGCTGCGGAGAAGTATGACTTTGAGGCCGACATGAACAACGGTGCACTTACTGTGGAGTTCGAGGATCCGCCCACAAAATTTGTAGTCAGCCCGAATTCTCCGGTACGGCAGATTTGGGTTTCGGCTCACCTGCGCAGTTTCAAACTGGATTGGCAACCACTGCGGAACACCTTTGTACTTCCAGACACAGGGCAGGATTTGAAGCAGTTGATCGCCGCCCACATCAGCCAGGAATTGAGCGAAGAGGTCACGCTGTAGCGTGGCCGGAGTCTACCTTTCTTACCCGTTTTGCGCGCAGAAATGCACGTACTGTAACTTTGCCTCCGACGTTCTTCCGCAAGCTTTAACCCCTCGATACCTTGCCGCTATGGCCCAGGAAATCACTGCTCATCAATGGCAATGGACGCCTGACACGATTTTTCTGGGAGGTGGCACTCCTAGCTTGATCGACCCTGTGGCATTGGCTGAAGTGCTCAAGCACATTCCGGGATTGCCCTGGCGAGAGGCCACCATGGAAGCTGCTCCGGGGTCGTTTACTGCTGACGCTATTCGCGGTTGGCGGAAGGCCGGCATTAACCGTGCCAGCCTGGGTGTGCAAAGTTTCATCCCATTGGAAATTACCCGCACAGGTCGCAAGCACTCTGCTGAAATTGTAGCTGCCGATGTGGCCGCGCTTCGTGCTGAAGGGATTGAATCATTCAACATCGACCTGATTGCAGGGTTGGCTGGACAGACATTTGATTCCTTCAAGCAGTCGCTCGATTGGATTGAAAAATTGGAAGCACCGCACGTTTCTGTCTACATGTTAGAGGTGGATGAAGACAGTCGCTTGGGTCTTGAGATTCTGCAAGGCGGCACACGCTACGGGGCAGGCGGCGTCCCTCCGACCGATGCGATCGCGGAGTTTTATGAGTTCGCCGTGGAGCGTTTAGCTCAGATGGGAATCCCCCAATATGAGATCTCCAACTTCGCGAAACCGGGATTCGAATCCTTGCATAATTTGAAGTACTGGCACCTGGATCCATACATTGGATTTGGGGCCGATGCACATTCGTTGGACCAGGGTCGGCGCTGGCAAAATGTGGAATCGGTGGCGATGTATTTGGATCGAATGGAGCATGGCAAGTCGCCTGAGGCGGAATCAACGGCAGCGGTTCCTGGGGAAGAACGGTTCTTTGTAGGCCTGCGATTAAGTGAAGGCGTGGAGCCCACCCCGGCAGAATGGCAACAATTTAAAGAACCGTTTCAGCGTTTCCTGAAAGCTGGGTTACTGGAAAAAAGTGGTTCGCGGTTACGGTTAACATCGCAAGGCGTGCTGCTTTCTAACGAAGTATTTGAGGAGTTCGTGAACGTATGAATTGGATTGATTTGCGAAGCGATACAGTAACCCGTCCCAGCGCGATTATGCGCAAAGCGATGGCTGAAGCCGAGGTGGGTGACGACGTTTATGGCGAGGACCCTACGGTCAATCGTCTGGAACGAAAAGCAGCAGAATTGTTTGGGAAAGAAGCGGCGCTGTTTCTTCCCACCGGAACCATGGGCAACACCATTGCCATCAAGTTGCACACGGAGCATGGGCAGGAAGTGATTTGCGAATCGCGAGCGCATATTCTGAATTATGAGTTGTCTATGATGGCCTGGTTTGCGGGCTGTGTCGCGCGACCCATTGTGGCGGATCGTGGCTTGTTATCGTGGTCGCAGATTGAAGCGGAGATCCGGCCATTGGGGCCTCACTCAGCGCCTACGGGTCTGATTGAAATTGAGAATTCGCATAACATGGCGGGTGGTTCGGTTTACCCGTTACAGACAATTCAGGAGATCGCTGCGGTCACACATTCGCGCGGGTTGAAAATCCACATGGACGGGGCACGCATCTTCAACGCTGCAGCCAGTCTGGGTTGCACTGTTCGCGATATCGCTGCCCCCGTGGATTCGGTGATGTTTTGTCTTTCGAAGGGACTGGGTGCGCCAGTTGGATCGATGCTTGTGGGGACGCGCCAGGACATGGATCGTGGCCGCTTGCTGCGGAAGCGTTTGGGCGGCGGCATGCGACAGGCGGGGATTCTGGCGGCTGCGGGGTTGATTGCGTTAGAACAAATGCCCGCAAGGTTGGGTGAGGATCACGCCCATGCCAGGCAATTGGCAACAGCCTTGGCGGAGTGTCAAGGCGTGGTGGTGGAAGGTCACGTGGAAACCAACATCGTTATCGCAGATTTCAGTAAGAGCCGCATCAGCGCGGCGCAGTTCAGCAAGGCGATGCAGGAAAAAGGGATTTTGTTGAATACCATTTCGCCCACTAAGGCGCGATTGGTTACTCATCTGGATGTTTCAGCAGAAAGCATACAGGTGGCGGTGACAGCAATTCGGCAGCTCTTGTTCTGATTAAACCGTCTTCGACTTTCAACCCTGCCCAATTTCAGAAGTAAGCACTGGAAGGTGTAAAAAAGCCAGCCGGCGGGCTAGTCAGGCTGAACGCCTGCCAAACCAAACTCAACTCCAGATCTCGTGTTAGTTAGTGAATTTAGTATGGGATAGGCGATTGCGCCTGCCAGCTCGCTTGCGAGCGAAGTTTTCATTCCAATTTCCAAAAGGCTACAGGGCATCCCTGATGAAGTGACAGTATTTCGGCTTAAACGTGCTCCACAAATTCATTGTGCGGGTTGCTGACAATCAACAGCAAGCATCCTTCTTGCGTAGTCATTTCCTCATGCACCGTTCCAGGATGCGCCAAATTAAAATCACCCGGTCGCAGTCTCAACGTGCCAATGGATACGATCCCTTCCAGCACTAAGCACTGCTCTGGAGCACTGTGACGGTGCGATGGAAACTTTGCCCCAGCTTCCAGCAGAACCATTTGAGTGGCTAAGCCAGCTTTCCTGTCGTAGTGCAGCATCTGAAATTTCACACCAGGAAATGGAGCATCCTGCCATAATCCTTGTCCGCTCAGCACATAGTCGAAACCTGGTGCTTGCGTTTGCCAACCGGGCATTAGCCTATGTTTACTGGCTTTCACACGGCCCATCAGCCGCTCTTTCAAACCTGCCGGAGGATCAACAATAGCCACTGTTTGCGCGATCCGGGCCAACACCTGCCTGTAAATTGCCAACTCCGTGATGCCATCTGGATTGCCCTCTTCCGCTAATTTTTCAAGTTCTTTTTCTTCTTCCGAATCCAGCAGACCGAAGCTCGCCAGCAGAGCTTTATCGCGTATGGAATCGTAGTCAATAGAATTTTCCATTAACTTGCCCTCCTTGCTTCCATTCGCAACACACCCAATGATTGTCTTAGTTTTGACATTCCTAACCTGATTCTAGTCTTTACAGTTCCCAAAGGAATTCCCAACTGATCTGCAACTTCAGGGTGAGTCAAATCATTAAAGAACGACAGCAAAATTGCGTCCCGTTGTTCAACAGGCAATTCTTCCAGCGCACTTCGTACAAACTTGACAGATTCTTTTTCCACCGTTTGCGATTCCGGTGTTTCGAACGTAGTAGCCAGTTCACTCAAATCTTTTTCGCTGCTGGAAACCATGTGATGGTTCCGTTGGGATCGTAACCTGTCAATGGCTCGGCTTCGCGTCATGGTTACTAGCCAGGCCATTACGCTGCCCCGTTGAGATTCAAACCGATTGGCTGTCCGCCACACTTGCGAATAGACGTCCAAAGTAATTTCTTCAGCATCGGTGGGATTGATAAGAATTCTAAGTGCCAAGCTATAGACCAGGCGACTGGAGGAATCGTACAGCTCGGCCAATGCACTTTCATCACCCGCAGCAATTCTGGTTATTTGGTCGCGCCACTGCACTTCTTGTGTGGATACCTCTTTTTGTAACGCTACGATGGAAGCCGTTGGACTGGATTCGTCCATAAGATTTAAATTTTATCTCTTTTCGGTACTACAATTTAAAACATGTTCTTCTCACGCAGGCTTTTTGCGCTTTTGATAATTCCAATCGCTTTGTCCGCCGCCCCTAAATACAAAGCGCTCGTTGTTGATGGACAGAACAACCACAAGTGGCAGGAGATGACTCCGCTGTTGAAAGAGATCCTGGAAGACAGTGGCTTGTTCACCGTGGATGTGGCCACCAGTCCAGCCAAGGGTAAAGACATGGCTGACTTCCATCCCAAATTTTCCGATTACCAATTGGTGGTTTCCAACTACAACGGCGAAGCCTGGCCCCAGCAAACACAGAAAGACTTTGAGGCGTTCGTCAAGAACGGTGGCGGCTTTGTTGTCTATCATGCGGCTGACAATTCCTTTCGCGAATGGCCGGAGTACAATACCATGATCGGCCTGGGTGGCTGGGGTGACCGCACCGAAAAGGATGGACCCTATTTGCGCTTCAACGATGGCAAAGTTAGCTTCGACAATAGCCCCGGCAGAGGTGGCCATCATGGCAAGCAACACGCGTACCTGATGACCACTCGTAACCCGACGCACCCCATCATGAAAGGTCTTCCGGCAACTTGGATGCATGCCACTGATGAGCTGTATGACAGCCTTCGTGGTCCAGCGCAAAACATCACCTTGTTAGCCACCGCGTTCTCGGATCCGGCAACAGGTGGCACCGGCAAAGACGAACCTTTGTTGATGACTCTGAGCTACGGTAAGGGTCGCATTTTCCATACAGCACTGGGTCATTATACAGATGCCATGAATTGCGTGGGGTTCATTGTCACGCTGCAAAGAGGCGCGGAATGGGCTGTTACCGGCAAAGTGAAACAGAAAGTGCCCGCAGATTTTCCAACAGCAACGGCTGTTCAACAGCGTGTTAAAAAACGTCCATAATCGCCTGATACACTTTAACAAGATCACTTTATGAGAACTATCCGCCGCGTCGCGGTGCTGGGAGCCGGTACTATGGGTTCCCGCATTGCAGCTCACTTTGCCAACACTGGAATTCCGGCTCTGTTGTTAGATATTGTTGTACCCAATCAACCCAACCGCAACGCTGCGGCATTGAAGGGAATTGACACTGCGGCCAAGGCTCGGCCCGGTGGCATGTTCACCGATGAAGTTGCCCAGTTGATTACCCCAGGCAACTTGGAAAACGACATTCCAAAGCTTGCCAACTGCGATTGGATCATTGAAGCGGTCACAGAGAACCTGGAAATAAAACGCAACTTGTGGCGTCAGGTGGAAGCTGTTCGCCAACCAGATTCTATTGTTTCCACCAACACCAGCGGCATTCCGTTGGCCCAAATCAGCGAAGGATTTTCGGAAAGTTTTCGCAAGCATTTTCTGGGAACGCACTTCTTCAATCCACCACGATATCTGCACTTGGCTGAAGTGATTCCTGGTGCCGATACGGATGCCGACATCCTGGCTGGCGTTAGTGCGTTTTGTGATCGCAAGCTAGGCAAGGGTGTGGTGCTTTGCAAAGATACACCCAATTTCATTGCCAATCGCATTGGCAGTTTTTACGGTGCCACGGTCTATAAGTTGACCACCGAACAGAACTACAGCATTGAAGAAGTGGATGCACTTACCGGGTCACTGATCGGGTTGCCCAACTCCGCCAGCTTCCGCTTGATCGACATTGTGGGCTTGGATATTTGGGTTCACGTATCGAATAATTTGTATCATGCTGTGCCCAATGATCCTTGGCGCGAACGCTTTCTGCCGCCTGCTTTCATGGAAGAGATGATGAAGCGCAAATGGCTGGGCGATAAAACCGGCCAAGGTTTCTATCAACGTGTGGGACCCAAGAAAGAGATCCACGCCATAGACCGCACCACGTTTGAATATCATCCAGCAGTAAAAGTAAAGTTCCCTTCTACCGAACAAGCCAAGCAAATTGAAGATTTGCCGAAGCGCTTGCAATACCTGGTTTCCCAGGACGACCGTGCAGGAAAATTTCTGTGGAGCCTGTTCAGCGATACGTTCCTTTATTGTGCCGAACGCATTCCAGAAGTGTCTGATCGCATTGTGGAAATTGATCGTGCCATGAAGTGGGGCTATGCGCATACCTATGGACCCTTTCAATTGTGGGATGCACTGGGCTTTGAACAAACGGCACGTCGCATGGAAAGCGAAGGTCGGGCACTGCCCCCTAGCGTTGTGAAAATGTTGTCCAGCGGGGCGAAATCGTTTTATCAGGCAGCTGATGCTGGGGGCATCCCCAAAACGGAATATTTCGACCTGGGCAAGTCTTCCTACGCCACACTCGAAGAGCGCCCTGGCATTACTGTATTGTCCGATTTGAAACGAGCCCGCGGCGTGGTGAAACAGAACGTAGGCAGTTCTTTAATCGACTTGGGCGATGGCGTGTTATGCCTGGAATTTCACAGCAAGATGAACGCGTTGGGCGAAGATCAGTTCGGCATGATGTTCACCGCTGTTGAGGAAGCGACCAAGAATTATCAGGCGTTGGTTGTGGCCAATCAAGGGGAAAACTTCAGCGTTGGAGCTAACCTTGTGATGGCCTTGCTAACCGCGCAGGATGGCGATTGGGACCTGTTGAACATGGGCATCAATCGTTTCCAGCAAGCGAACATGGCCCTGAAAACTGCGGCCATTCCCGTAGTGGTTGCGCCACATGGCCGGGCATTGGGGGGCGGTTGTGAAATCGCTTTGCATGCTGCCAAAGTGCAGGCTTCAGCGGAACTCTACATGGGCTTGGTGGAAGTAGGTGTGGGGTTGATCCCCGGTGGCGGTGGTTGCAAGGAATTAATCGCGCGGCTGAAAGATCCTCGAAAAGTGTTTGAGGTAATTGGATACGCCAAAGTTTCCAGCAGCGCTGACGATGCCAAGAAGCTGGGGCTGTTGGATAAATCAGCAGGCATTTCCATGAATCAGGAACGCCTGATTGCCGATGCCAAAGAAGCAGCATTGGCCATGGTGGGCGGCTTTCGGCCAGCAGTGCCGCGAACCGATATCAAGGTTGCAGGCAAGCCCGGCATGGCGTTACTCAAGATAGGTTTGTGGACGGCGCAGCAGGGTGGCTACATTTCCGCGCATGATGGTTTGATTGGCGAAAAGCTGGGTTACGTTTTAACTGGCGGCAAGCTGAGCGGGGAATCGTTGGTTAGCGAACAGTATCTTTTGGACTTGGAACGCGAAGCATTCCTTAGCCTTTGTGGCCATCCAAAAACACAAGAACGTATGGCCTTCATGCTGAAAACCGGCAAGCCGCTACGCAATTAATTAGGGAGAAATTTTATGCATGAAGCGGTCATAGTAGATTGCCTGCGCACGGCAGTAGGTAAAGCTCCCAAAGGGACATTGCGAGAGACGCGTCCAGATGATTTGGCAGCGCTTGTCATTCAGGCATTGCTGGCAAAATATCCGCAGATTCCGCGCGATGAAATTGAAGATTTGATTTTGGGCTGTGCCACGCCGGAAGGTGAAAGCGGTATGAACATGGCTCGGGTGGCGGCATTGCGCGCTGGACTTCCACACACCGTTACCGGCGTGACTATCAATCGTTTCTGCAGTTCGGGATTGCAGGCCATCGCGATGGCTGGGGATCGCATTCGGGCCGGTGGTGCAAATATTTTGTTGGCTGGTGGTGCGGAAAGCATGAGTATGCTTCCTATGGGAATGCAGCGCGTCGCCCCGAATCCGTGGATGGTGGATAACCTGCCGGAAATTTACATCAACATGGGTTTGACCGCTGAAAACCTGCAACGCCAGTATAATATTCCCAGGGAACGAGCAGATCAATTTGCGTATCGTAGTCATCAAAACGCATTGAAGGCGCAGGCTGCAGGACACTTTGACGATGAAATTGTTCCTGTGAATGTGGAATCAACCGTACTGGTGGATGGCAAGCCCGTTACCAAAAAGTTTGTGTTCAATAAAGATGAAGGACCGCGCGCCGATAGTTCTGTAGAAGCACTGGGCAAACTGCGGCCAGTGTTTCATGTCACGGGCACTGTGACGGCGGGCAATTCTTCGCAGACCAGCGATGGGGCGTCCATTGCAATCGTCATGTCGGCCACGCGTGCTAAAGAATTGGGGTTGAAGCCCAAGGCGCGATACGTCAGTTTTGCTACCGGTGGCGTACCTCCAGAACTGATGGGCATCGGGCCGGTGGTTGCCATTCCCAAGGCTCTGGCATTGGCTGGATTGAAGCTCAGCGATATCGGCGTTATTGAATTGAATGAAGCTTTTGCCGTTCAGGCCTTGGCTGTGATGGACCAAGCGGGCTTGGACATGGACAAGGTAAATTTGAATGGTGGGGCGCTGGCATTGGGACATCCCTTGGGATGCACTGGTGCGAAGTTGACGGCCACGATTTTGCGGGAAATGGAGCGCGGCCAGTCGCGATACGGTATGGTGACCATGTGCGTCGGCGGTGGGCAGGGTGCGGCTGGAATTTTTGAACGCTTGTAATTTTTTAAAAGTAAAGTAAGGAGTTTTACCATGGCTACCACGACTGTTGCTTTGCCAATGACCAAAGGCGGCGGCTTCCTTATTGAGGATGTTAAGCCCCACGAAATATTCACTCCAGAAGATTTCACCGATGAACATCGGGCGATTGCGAAAACAACCGAAGACTTCTGGAAAAACGAAGTTGCCCCGCACCTGGATGCGATTCAACACCAGGAACCGGGCTTAGCCATTTCCATTGTCCGCAAGTCGGCCAAGTTAGGCTTGACGTCTATTGTCATTCCGGAACGTTTCGGCGGCATGGAAATGGATTTAACCTCAGCCATGGTGGCAGCGGAAAATCTTTCGCGTGACGGATCCTATTCCGGTTGGCACGGGGCGCACACCGGCATTGGAACGCTTCCCCTGTTGATGTTCGGCACTGAAGCGCAAAAGCAGAAGTACCTGCACAAATTGGCCAGTGCGGAAATGATTGCCGCCTACTGCTTAAGCGAACCGCAGGCAGGTTCCGATGCGTTGGCTGCCAAGACTCGTGCCGATCTTTCTGCCGATGGAACGCACTACGTTCTGAACGGTCAGAAGATGTGGATCACCAACGGTGGTGGTGCGGATTTCTACACCATCTTTGCCAAAGTGGGCGGGGAAAAGTTCACTGCGTTTCTAGTGGAACGGGCTTACCCTGGCGTCAATCCTGGCGCTGAAGAAAAGAAGATGGGAATTAAGGGTTCCTCCACCACTCCTATATTTTTAGACAACGTGAAAGTGCCCGTTGAAAACGTATTGGGGGAAGTGGGTCGTGGCCACATTATCGCGTTCAATATTTTGAACCTCGGCCGGTTGAAGTTGGGACCGTTTGTGGTGGGCGGTGCCAAACAGATTCTGGAAGTGAGTTTGAAGTATTCGCAGGAACGCAAAGCGTTCGGAAAATCCATCTGCGAGTTCGGAATGATGCAGCACAAGCTTGCGGAAATGGCCATTCGCATTTTTGCCGCAGAGACCATGAGCTTCCGCGTAGTGGGCATGATTGAAGGTCACCTCACAAATTGGAATTGGAGCCAACCAGACGCCGCGCCCGCTTTGTTGAAAGCAGTGGAAGAGTTTGCCGCCGAATGCAGTTACATCAAAGTGTTTGCATCGGAAGTGTTGGACTACGTGGCTGACGAAGGCGTGCAGATTCACGGCGGCTACGGCTACAGCGCAGAGTATCTTGTGGAACGGGCTTATCGCGATTCGCGCATTAATCGGATCTTTGAAGGTACCAACGAAATCAACCGCATGCTGGCCACTGGCATGTTGCTGAAACGTGCGCAGAAAGGGCAGTTGGGCTTAGTAGAAGCAGTGAAGAAGCTGCAAGGCGAAATTATGTCTGGCCCCACAATGGCGGGGACATCTGCCGATCCTGAAGCGGATCTAGTGTCCAATGCAAAGAAAGCCACGCTGCTGACTTTGGGCATCGCCTACCAGCGCTTCATGGCTGATTTAGATCAGCATCAGGAAATCCTGGCCGCCATTACGGATATGTCCATGTCCGCTTTCGCGATGGAGAGCATGTTGCTGCGGACTCGTAAGATGCAGGAAAACGGTAAGGGTGCACTGGCTGCGGATATGACTGCGGTTTATATGCGGGAAGCAATGGAGCAGATTGAATCCTCCGCAAAGCAAGTGATTGCAGCTTGTGTGGAAGGCGATGCCATGCGAACCAATCTGGCAGTGTTGCGAAGGTTCACAAGGATTGAACCAGTAAACAGCATTGCATTACGACAGAAGATTGCTCATCGGTTACTGGAAGTGGGCAAGTACACGGTGGCGTAGCTTTTACTCTAAGCAGCCCCTAAATAAAAAGAGAGCGAACATTGTTCGCTCTCTTTTTGCATTTACAACAGGTCCAGTGCGTTAGAAAGTCAGTCGTAGTGAAATGTCTACTCTACGATTGCCCGCTGCTCCACCACCACCGCCGCCGCCAGGACCGCCGCCGAAGCCGCCGCCTGCAATCTGTGTGGATTGACCGAACAACGTGGAACTGAGATTTCCACTGGGATTCCCCAAGTTCACGTGGTTGAATAAATTGCGCGCCGAAACCGACAGGTTGAGGTTGAATCGTTTGCCAGCAGAAGCGCCGCCAAACATGTCCCCACCACCCCCGCCGCCGCCACGCATTCCACCACCACCTCCTCCGCCACCGCGCATTCCACCGCCGCCGCCGGGGCCGCCGCCGCCAGGACCACCGCGTCCGCCGCCACCGCGATCTCCGCCACCACGATCTCCGCCACCATCTGGTGTGAAGTTCGGTTCACCCTTCGATCCAAATCCCCAACTACGGCTGGCCCGCAGATTCACTGTGAAGCTGGAATGTCCTTGCCCAAAGTTGCGTGGAATCAGTTTGTCGTTCGGACCAGGAGTCGTATTGAATAAACCATAACTGGTGTTGATCGTATTCGGTGCCGAAGGATCTGTGGCAAACGAAGGCCGATCATTGAAGATGGAATCTCCATTCACATCGCGACCAGTGGTGATGTTGTAAGGCGTTCCAGAACTAGCCATCACAAAAGGAGCGAAGCTTATCTTGCCATACTTCAGGTTGTAGTTGCCGCCCAGCACCATGCGATTCCGCACGTCGTAGGTGGTCCGTGAATATTCCGAATGCAGGTCATAATTGTAAGCCGGGAAAGTTCCCGCACCATCGGTATCGCCCTGGGCTTTGCCCAGAACGTAGAAGCCGAACAAGGTAACCGTCTTCATCCGAACGTTGATGCTGTTCATCAACTGGTTCTGACGCATTAAGCCGCTGGATTCGTATTCATAGTAGTTCAAGTTGTTGCCTAAAGGACGAACTCCATTGAGAGGCGAGTTGATGTTGCGCGTCCGCAGCATATGCACGCCACGGGAGAATGTGTAGTTCATAGACCAGGTGATGTTGGATCTGAGTTGCCGTTCTATTCCAACTGAAGTCTGCCATAGATAAGGCGAATGCAAATCATTGGCTACCTGTCGGATGGTATCTGGTGATTGATTGGCCGTCAGCGAAGCAAGCGTTGGAACTATCGGGTAGAAATCAGGCTGCTGCACAATGTAGGAGTGCTGCGTGGACCCGTTAAAGCGTAATGCTTGCAGGGCAAAATTTTCCTGAAAACGATCATAGAAGATGCCTGTACCTAGCCGAAGTACAAACAGGGCAGGCTTTGCGCCCTTTGCGCCAACACCCCAGGACAAACCAAAGCGAGGTGCCAGATTATAATTACTGCTGATGTTGTTCTGGTTTTCATAACGAATCCCATAGCTCAACGTGACGTTTGGCTTCATGCGGAAATCGTCTAACAGGAAAACGCCAATATCTGTTTGTGAGATGGAAGCCAGCGCCGTGCCACCGGCCAGTGAAAACTGGCTAGCGCCGCCGCCCAATAAGCGGATTTGAGGACCGGTCATTCCTAACTTCTGGAAGTACAATGTACGTCGATATGCTTCAAGCGATGTCACCGTGATGCTGGTTCCTGGTATGGCTTGATTGTTGGCATCAAGCTGCGGTCCTTTGTTTCCTGAAAACGTGAACGAACCGCCAAAGTTATTAGGTGAAAAATCATCCAGATAAGATCCGCGAATTCTGCCCCCAAATTTCACGGAGTGCCGACCAGGGGTGACCGTCATCATATTTGTGAATTCGTAACTGCTGTTGTGGTTGTATGTGTTGCCCACCTGCGGTCCACCGCCAGTAAACGCATCCAACACGCTTACCGTAGGAATGGAATTATCGCCTTTGTCGTCACTGGCACTGCGTCGAAACTGAAAGCGCGTTTCGTCAATGGCCTTGGCCGACATGATAAACGTTTCTGTCAACTGAACAGAATGTTCTGTGGAAGCGCGGTCGTAAGCTCTGGAGGCCAACGCCTTATCGCCAGTTCCCTCCCCTTCTGCACTCGACTTGCTAAACATATAGCGGCCCACCAAAGTGTTCTTGCTGTTCAATGCGTAGTCAATGCGCGGGCTGATGGAAGTACGGCTTTGCGGATTAGGAAGCGATTGCCTTAAAGTGAACGGCAATAGATTCGTATCCAAAATAGTTGCATAGACCAAATTGCTATCCGAAATGTCACGCCGTTCGGCATTGAAGTTGAAGGACGATTTCTTGCTGAGAGGTCCGCCAAAATTGAAACCATAATTCTTCGATTGGAAGTCTGGACGCTCTGTCACAAAGGGGTTTCGTGAATTAAAGATTTTGTCTGAAATTCCGAAAGATGCCTGGCCACGATACTTATCGGTACCGGGCTTGGTGAAGATTTCAATTCGACCAAAACCAATGCGGTCATACTCGGCGGAAAACGGACTGGCGTTGACGCGAATTTCACGGATCGAAGATTTCGGAGGCAGTTGGCCACCGGTGAATCCGTCAATGTAAATCTGCCCGCCATTGGGGCCTGCGGAAGGACCGGCCAAGGCCTGCAAATCAGCCGACAATTGATCAGGGTCGTCGGAAAGTGCTTCCAAATCTGCACCACGAAGCACCAATTGACCGGCGTTCGTAGTAGGATCCACACCCACTCTGGCGGAATCGTCGTTGACGGTCACTTGTTGCTTGTCCGCTTCAATGGTCAGCGAAGCATCCAAGGTCATAGCGGCGGTTACGTTCACTTTTCCAGTGAAGGTCTTGAAGCCGAAACGCTTAATGGTCACCGTGTAATTGCCAACTTCCAGAGGACTGAAAAGGTACTTTCCATCCTGATCTGTACTCTTGGTCTGACGGAAACCGCGTGGTCCAGTAATGTTGATATCCGCCGCCGGGATAAGTGCTCCCGATTGATCGGTTACAGTTCCCGAAAGGCCTGGGCGAACTTGCGCCAGGGCCGAAAGGCTGAGTAGAAGCGATAGGACACACGTCCAGATCTTATTTTTCATTCGCATAATCCTTGAAGTAAATCGAAAAAGTCTAAAGAACAGGGATGTCCATAGTCCATCCGCCACCCATACCACCGCCACCGCGACCACCTTGTGGTGCAGCAGCCGGGCGTGCGGCCAACAATGCCTCAACTCCCGTTAAAATCGTGATTGCCGTCATTTGATCGGCGGCAGCGCCTTTGGTGCTGGATACAATAATTTGGTCCCCAGCTTTTAAATCTGTCAGAGGAAGTGCAGGCATGCGTTCCAGCATGGCGTTAATGTCGCCACCACCGGGAGGACGCATTCCACCGCCACCAGGGAAACCACCCGGACCACCACCGGTAGGACGTCCGCCAGCCGGGGCTCCAGTCGGAGTACCACCAGCAGTTGTCGGAGGACCACCTGTTCCGCCAGGTGCACCTGCGGGACGCATACCGCCACCGCTCATCATTCGGGCCATCATTTCTGGCATCTTCTTCACTGTGGAATCTTTTGTAGTTTTGATGGTTACCGGTTTGCCTTCAATTGGCTTCACATCAATGGTGCCATTGGCGACATCTACCTTGGTTATGGTGCCGGCAAGTGTGCGAAATGTGCCAAAAACGATCATTTCAGCATCCACTTTGGCCCCATCTTCCGATTTTGTACCCAAGACGCGTAACTGATCGCCTTTGGCAAGGTCAGTTAAAGTGGCTTCTTTGGCTTCAGAGAACTTCACAGAATCTGGAGCATAGCGGCGGAACTGCGTCTTTTCGCCAATGGTCAAAATAACCGGCTTGGCCGCGCCCATGGCTGCTTTCACTTCAATGTTTATTTCTTTCGATGCGGGGTTGACGCCGGTTACAAGACCGGAAGTGCCCCGTTTGGTCCACTCTTCGCGATCCGCTTCATGCTTTTTCGCCAGTTCGTGCTTGGCCATCACCACAACATCTTTGTCGCGGACCAAAACACGATCGCCGACTTCCAGTTCGTCAAACTTGCTGGGTTCAGCCTTTTTTAGATCGGTGACCCCGGGGGCAACGCGCTTGTAAAGTAAGTCACTCGCTTTTTCAATGGTTTGGGGCTCAGCCTTATCCACTTTCACCGTAAACTTGCCGCCTGCGGCATCCACTGCTGTAACTTCACCCAGAATTCGGCGGGCAGCAGGAGCCGCAGCCTGGCCAAAAACGAGTCCGGAAACAAGAATGGTGTTCAAAATTAGTCTGGTCATATGTTTCCCCATAGTATCAATGATGAATTTCTATACGCCGCTGTTACATTTTCGATCCCAAAGAACTGGTAAAGTTTTGTAAACCCGGGTAAGACATTGACCTGTAAAGATTTGTAAATAATGTTCGGACCATGAACCTATTGCAATTCAGGCCAGCGTCATCCATAGTAATCGAAGACAATAGCCTTAGGCCCATGAGCGAATCTCCTAATTTATCTCTGTTGATGATCGACGACGACGCTGAACTGTGTCAGTTGGTCAAAGAATTCCTGGAAAGTCAAAACTTTCAAGTTGAAACCCTGCATGACGGCAAAACAGGCTTAGCCCGAGCCTTGGCCGCCGATGTTTCACTCATTCTGCTGGACGTGATGATGCCCGGAATGAACGGGTTCGACCTGCTGCGCAAACTCCGCGAAGTAAAGCAAACCCCAGTGATTATGTTGACCGCCCGTACTGAGCAACGGGATCGTATTACAGGCCTTGACGCCGGGGCTGATGACTATTTGCCTAAGCCATTCGATCCACAAGAGTTGGGTGCCCGAATCCGAGCCGTTCTACGACGATCCCAACCAACCTCGGGACGTCCCGTTATTGAATCGGGGGGCGTGAAAATCGATTCCACCACCCGACAGGTAATCCAGGCCGGTCGCAAAGTGGATTTGACATCCATTGAATTCGACATTCTGGAAGTATTAATGCGCAATTCCGGCCAAGTGGTGACCCGCAACGATTTGATGTTCAGCCTGTATCAGCGCGAAGCAACGGCGTTTGACCGCTCCATTGACGTTCATGTGAGCCATTTGCGGAAGAAACTGGAAGATGCCGATTTGATCCTCACCATCCGTGGTTCCGGCTATCAGTTCAGCGCCAAGGAGCCGACGTGAAGTCAATTTTCGCGAAAATCCTGGCTGTATTCGTAGCCAGTCTGTTCCTGGCTTTTGTGGGGATCACGGTTACCAACGCCGTGATTGTAATGACAGGGGCTCCGCGTCGGCAACCTCCTACATCGCCTATGATGCGCGTTTTTATAGAAGATGCCACGCAAATCTACGAAAAAACTGGCAAGCCGGGTCTGGAAAAGTATGTGGAACGCCTGATTAGCAGTGGGATGGAAGGCGTCCAATTCACCGATGCGGCAGGCAAAAGTCTGACCACTGGGGAGGATCTGTCTGCTTCCTTTGCGCCGCGTCCACCAGGTAGGCCAAACCGGGGCGAACCCTTCCCCATCACCACTAAAAGCCCTGATGGCAAGTTTGGGATGTTGACTATCTTTCGTCCGCGATTCCGTATGGACCCTTACGAAAACATGCTGTCTTACGGCTGGATTTTAGCTGCCGTAGCGGTGATGTGCTACATTCTGGCTTTTCATTTGGCCTCTCCATTGGTTGGTTTGCGCAACACGTTGGACGAATTCGGTCATGGAAATCTGTCCGTCAGAACAGGTTCTACGCGACGCGACGAACTGGGCGAACTGGCCCGGTCTTTCGACAGAATGGCGGACCGTATTCAAACATTACTGGGAGCGGAACGACGCTTGCTGCAGGACATTTCCCATGAACTACGCTCGCCGCTAGCCCGTTTAGGATTCGCGGTGGAACTGGCGCGCAGTTCGTCGAATCGGGAGGAAGCCTTGAATCGGGTGAAGCGCGAAGCTACGAGATTGAATTCCATGATCGGCGACTTGTTACAAGTGACCCGAGTAGAAGGGGACCCTGAGGCCCTGGACCTGCATCCGCAGCCTCTCAACACGCTTGTTGGGGAACTGGTGGAGGATGCCCGTATTGAAGCCGAGGCTCGCGAATGCCAATTGCGTTTCCATGAAGATCAAAACCTGACCCTCCAGGTGGATTCGGAACTTCTTCGCCGAGCGGTGGATAATGTGTTGCGCAACGCGATTCGCCATTCGCCGGATCGCGGAACGGTTGAAGTTCGCGCGGAAAAGGCGGCCACAGGGGCACACATTGTCATTCGAGATTACGGCACTGGGGTGCCTGAAGAAGCAGTGGAAGAGATTTTCAAGCCCTTTTACCGAGTGGATACGGACCGCAATCGGGGCACAGGTGGGTCGGGATTAGGATTAGCCATCGCCCGTCGCGCCGCTGCTGCTCACGGTGGAACCATCACTGCACGCAATGCGAATCCAGGGTTGGAAGTTACGATTGCGATCCCCGCCGCATTGGCCAAGTAAAGCGATTCATCTTTACTCAATAAATCGGCTCAATAAATCGGCTCAAAACCTCGGCCTCGAAAAAATTGACACCTCTCTACTGGCCCTGTTAGCATTAGGGTTTCATGCTGGAATCCTCCGCGTTGAAAGTTACTCCCTTAAATTCCCTACACCGCCAGATGGGAGCCAAGATGGTGGACTTTGGTGGCTGGGGTATGCCTGTGCAATATTCAGGAATCCTTGACGAACACCAGACCGTTCGCGAACGGGTTGGGCTGTTTGACGTCAGCCACATGGGTGAAATTGAGATCCGTGGGCCAGAGGCTCTGGACCTGGTCAATTTCGTTTCCACCAACAATGCCGCCAAGTTGAAAATAGGTCAGGCTCACTACGCTGGGCTGCTCTATGCACATGGCGGATTTGTGGACGATATTCTGGTTCACAAAGTGGCCGACGATCATTATTTTCTGTGTGTGAATGCAGGGAATCAGGATAAGGATTTCGAGCACATTGTAGAATCCAACACCTTCACCGCCACGG
This sequence comes from Acidobacteriota bacterium, assembly GCA_025352795.1. Taxonomy (GTDB): domain Bacteria; phylum Acidobacteriota; class Terriglobia; order Bryobacterales; family Bryobacteraceae; genus JANXSF01. The sequence goes on along the minus strand of JANXSF010000070.1, from coordinate 13,139 downwards.
TGGAGAATGCTGGTCCTCGCTATGCCCAGATTGCAGTGCAGGGTCCGCGCGGGTTAGAGACGCTGAAGAAACTTACGGCTACCGATTTGGCCGCTATCAAGTATTATCATTTTGCAGACGGCGAAGTTAGCGGCACAACTGCCCGCATTGCACGCACTGGTTACACGGGCGAAGATGGCTTTGAAATTTATGTGTCACCGGATGAAGCGCCGCGATTGTGGCATGAGTTGATGGAAGCCGGTAAAGAATTCGGCATTAAGCCCGCAGGTTTAGGAGCGCGGAACACCCTGCGTATGGAAGCGTCCATGGCATTGTATGGTCACGAAATCGACGCTACTATTTCTCCGTTGGAAGCCGGGTTGAACTGGATTGTGAAGTTCGATAAAGGTGATTTTCAAGGCAGGGCAGCTTTGGAATCACAACGCGCTGCGGGCATTACGCGCACACTGGCCGGGTTTGAAATGCAAGGCCGGGGGATTGGTCGCGATGGCTATGAGATTCAGATTGATGGGCATAAGGCGGGCTGGGTAACCAGTGGCGGACCGGCACCAACGCTGGGTAAAAATATTGGGCTCTGTTATTTGCCCGTGGATAAGTCCGCTGTTGGTCAAGTGATCCAAGTGATGGTTCGCAATCAGCCGGTGGATGCAGTAGTAGTTCCAACCCCTTTTTATAAGAGAGCAAAATAGAAGACATGTATCCCGAGAATTTCCGTTACACCAAAGAACATGAATGGGTAAAAGTGGAAGGCGGCACAGCCACAATTGGCATTACGCTCCACGCCCAAGGGGAGTTGGGCGACATTGTTTACGTTGATTTGCCCAAGGTTGGTACCAAGGTGGAACAGGGTAAAACGTTTGGATCGGTTGAGTCCGTGAAGGCCGTAAGTGACATCTACTCGCCCGTTTCAGGCGAAGTTTCGTCCATCAACGAAGCTTTGAATACCACTCCGGAGAAACTGAATGCCGATCCTCACGGGGAAGCTTGGTTGATCCAAGTAAAACTGTCTATTCCGACCGAAGTGGATGGATTGATGAAGGCTGCCGATTACCAAGCTTATTTAGGAGCTTGAGCAGGTCTTGCGGCATCAAACTTGTAACTAAAAGAATACCTGCATTGCATATGCATGCGGAGCATTGGAGAAGTGTAATTGCGTTATCTACCGAAGTCTGAAAGTGAACGTCAGGAAATGCTGGCATCCTGCGGGCTTACCTCACTCAGCGAACTATACAACTACCTTCCTGCCGAAGTATTGTTGCAGCGTCCGCTAGAAATTCCGGCGGGCAAAAGCGAGTACGATATTGTTGATTACTTCAAGCAGCAGGCAAGCCAAATGGCCAATGGCTATGCGTCATTCCTGGGTGCTGGAGTGTATAACCATTTCCGTCCCGTGTTGTGCGACGTAGTCGTTTCACGTGGCGAATTCCTAACATCTTATACACCGTATCAGGCAGAGATTTCGCAAGGCACGCTGACCACTATCTTTGAATTTCAAACCATGGTGTGCCAGCTTACGGGCATGGAAGTGGCTAACGCCTCCATGTACGACGGCTCAACTGCTGTCCCTGAAGCAGCCATGATGGCCATCCGCATCACTGGTCGGGATTCTGTGCTGGTGGCGAAAACAGTGCATCCAGAATATCGGCAAGTGCTGCAAACCTACACGCTGCATCAAGGTATTCCGGTAACTGAGTTCGGCTACGATGGTGAAACGGGTCAGTTGGATCTGGTGGCTTTGGAAGCCGCCATCAATGAGAAAACAGCGGCTGTGATTGTACAATCGCCGAACTTTTTCGGCTGTCTGGAAAACGTGAAGCAGGTGGCGGAGCTGGTTCATTCGAATGGCGCTCTGTTAGTTGTTGTATTCACTGAAGCGGCTGCATTAGGTTTAATTCAACCGCCAACCGATGCCGATATTGTTGTGGGCGAACTGCAATCGTTCGCCATTTCGCCAAGCTATGGTGGGCCATTTGCAGGCATCATCGCCACGAAAGAAAAGTTCATTCGTCAGATCCCCGGACGCTTAGTTGGTGAGACGTTAGATGCCAACGGGAACCGCGCCTATTGTTTGACACTGGCAACCAGGGAACAACATATTCGTCGTGAAAAAGCGACATCGAACATTTGCACCAATCAGGCATTGGTCGCGCTGATGGCCACTGTGTTTATGAGTGTTTACGGCAAGCAGGGGTTGCGTGAATTAGCGGAACAGAATCTGGCGAAAGCACACTACTTAGCGGCAGACTTACCGGCACGATTCAAGGCACCTTTCTTCAATGAATTTGTGGTGCGAACTGGTGATCCGGAAGCGTTGAACAAGAAGTTGTTGAAGAAGAAAATCATCGGAGGATTGCCACTGGGTCAGTTCTATCCAGAACTGGCCGATTGCATGTTGTTGTGTGCAACTGAAATGACCAAACGGAAACCGATGGATGAATTGCGTAAGGCGGTGCAGGCATGATTAAGAAAGTTAGACGCCACATAGTTCAAGAAGAGCCACTGCTGTTTGAAATCAGTTCGCCGGGCAAGAAGGCCTATCAACTTCCCGATCTGGATGTTCCGGCAGTGGACGCAGCCAGCGTGTTGGGTTCCGAACAAGTACGTTCAGAGATTGAAGGATTTCCAGAGATCAGCGAAGTGGAAAATATTCGCCATTACACGCGGCTATCCACCTGGAATTACGCCATTGATTTAGGATTGTACCCGCTTGGTTCCTGCACTATGAAGTACAATCCACGCATCAACGAAGTGGTGGCGCGGACTGAGGGTCTGGCCTGGGCGCACCCCTATCAGCCTGAAGAGCTATCGCAAGGCGCGATGCAGATTTTGGCCATTCTGGAACAGTATCTTTGCGAATGCACGGGCATGGACGCGATCACTTTGCAGCCTGCTGCTGGCGCACATGGAGAGATGACCGGCATTCTGTTGATTCGAAAATATTTGGAGAGCAAAGGGAATCCGCGTAAGAAAGTGTTGGTACCGGATTCGGCGCACGGGACCAACCCGGCGACGGCGGCGATGGTTGGTTACGATGTGGTCAGTGTGAAATCGAACGACCACGGCATGATTGATCTGGCAGCTTTGGAAGCGGCCACAGATAAAGACGTGGCGGCACTGATGGTCACGAATCCGAATACGATCGGCGTGTTTGAACGGGACATTGTAAAGGCTGCGGCCATTTTGCATGCCAAGGGCGCGCAGATGTATATGGACGGCGCGAACATGAATGCGCTGGTAGGGATTTCACGACCAGGAGATTTTGGCATCGACGTGATGCATATGAATCTGCACAAAACATTTTCCACGCCACACGGTGGCGGTGGTCCTGGTGCGGGTCCGGTGGCGATCAAAAAACATTTGGAACCATTTCTGCCAGTGCCCCGATTAAAGCGAGTTCGCAACAGTTGGAAGTGGGATCATAACAAGCCCAAGAGCATTGGCAAGGTGCGGGCGTTTTACGGCAACTTTGGTGTACTGGTGCGGGCGCTGGCCTACATTATGGCGCACGGTGGCCCTGGGTTGCGTAATGCCACGGTTGACGCACTGTTGAACGCTCAGTTTATCCGTAAAGGTCTGGAACCTTATTTTGAACTTCCGGTGACTGAACCGACAATGCACGAAGTAGTGTTCAGTCATGATCGTCAGGAAAAGTTCGGCGTAAAGACTGGCGATATGGCCAAGCGCCTGATTGATTATGGCTTTCATGCCTATACAACCAGCTTCCCGATGATTGTGCACGGTGCCATGATGATGGAACCTACGGAAACGGAATCGAAACGGGAACTGGAATTGTTTGTCGACGCGATGATTTCCATTGCCAAGGAAGTGGAGGAAGATCCGCAATTAGTGATCAAAGCACCACACCTGACCCGCACCCCACGGGTGGATGAAACGGCAGCAGCTCGCAAGCCGATAGTTCGCTGGAAGCCCGCGTCATAGACTTGGACAGGCCGGGAGACCAAGCGTATCAGTCCTTTAAAACACCGCTCCCTCGCGGTCACAGCTCGGTAACATACTAATTTAACAGAGCCGTGACCGCGTGGGAGCGGTTTTTTTACCACAGTTTATCCCAACAAAGGTCGGAGATTCTAGGGATGCGGGAAAATACAGTGGCATTGGGCAGCGAGGCTATCCAACGTCACTGCAAGTAGGCCCCAGCCTTCACGAAATCGCCAGCTTTTACAATGGTCAAACTCGCCGGATCTAGATATCGACGAATTGCGCTATTCACCTGCTCGAGTGTCAGCGCCTGAACTTTGGCATCCATCTGGTCTTCCCACTTCATGGTGCGACCTAACGCTTCATGACTGGCCAGTGTTCGGAGCAACCCTTGTTCTTGTGAACGAGCCACCGACCTTTGATCCTTATATTTCTTTTTTGCAGCGGTCAACTCTGCTTCGGTGAACCCGCCTTTCAATGTCTTCTGTAACTCGTCCTTGAAACTTGCTTCCACTTTCGGCGTATTTTGCGGAGCGGAAATCGCCGAAGCAGTCCACATTGCGGCATCCCCTTTCGCTGCGACCGCAAGTCGCGAACTAACCCCGTAACTCAGCCCTTCCTGATTGCGAATCCGATTGGGCATGCGCGAGCCCAGGTCACTTCCAAAAATCTGATTGGCGATCAGCAGTGCAGGATAATCGGCATCCTCTTCCGACAACTTCAAACGAATACCCGCTTCAAACGTGGCATTCTGTTTATCGGGTGTTTCAATTTTCACGTTGGCCGATTCCGTCTTCTTGTACATAGAAGTAAGTCGCTGATAGGGCTTGCCTGTCCATCCGTTGAGTAAGTCAACGATAGTCTTTTGCACCTCAGCTGCATCAAACTGTCCAGCCACAACTAACTCACTATTCGCTGCGCCATAGAACTCGGCGTGAAATTTCCGGACATCTTCAACAGTCACCTTGCGTAACTCCGCAATCTGTTCGTCGATGGTACCAACGTAGCGGACATCGCCTTTTGTGTAGGGGCTCAAACGTCGTGAGAACTCCAGTGCCGCAAGCGATGCAGGCTCACTGCGACCTGATTCAATGGCTGCGATCCGCTGTGCACGCACCTGGTCAAACTCCGATTCTGCGAATGCTGGTTCACGCAACAAATCCACTGCCAACTTCAAAGAGCCTGTCAGGTTGTCGCGCGTTGTCTCAATGGACGCTGCTGCGCCCGATGCATCGCTCAACACCACTGGGCCGCCACGACGTCCACCGCCGCCAAATCCGCCGCCGCCACCACCACCCGACGCAGTCACCCGAGCCTTCAACCGATCCATCTCATCAGCGATCTGTTGCCGTGATTTTGTCTTCGTACCGCGCATCAACAAACTGCCCGCCATCTGCGCTACTGCGGCTTTACCCACCAAAGATTGTTCCGTGCCAAAGTGTAGATCGAGCGCAGCCGAAACGGTTCCGCCGCGCGTTTGACGAGGGAGTAATACCAGTTTCAAGCCACCTGGCAACTTGGTTCGTACCACGCGAGCCTCCACTGCAGTCGGCGTCGGATCAAACGATTCGCCCTGCGACATGGCCTCTCCGCCTTTGTAATCTTTAAACAGTTTTTCCAAATCAGGAGCCGCACCAATCTCCGCGCGTTCTGGTTTTGCAGTGGGAATAAATTCGCCCACCGTGCGGTTCGATTCCACAAAGTAGGTCTTGGCCACTCGAACTACATCTTCTGGAGTAACTTGTTTCACACGGTCACGATTGAGAAACATCAAACGCCAGTCACCCATGGAAGCCCACTCACTTAGTTGTAAAGCTACGCCTTGGGAATTGGCCATCTGCATTTCCATGCCTCGTAACATACGCGTCTTCACGCGGTCCACTTCTTCCTTTGTTGGTGGCTCCTTCACAATACCGTCGATGGTTTGAACCATCACGTCACGCACTTCTTTCAACGATTGTTCCTTGGTCAATTGAGCCGAAAGAACAGCTAAACTGGGGTCGTGCTGCTGCTGTGAGGACATGCGGGCTGATACGGCCTTCTTGTTGTCCACTAATGCTTTGGTCAGCCGTCCTAACCCACTGCCAGCACCACCTCGACCGCCGCCTCCACTCATCACTCCCGCTAAAATCTCAAGCGCTACGGAATCGGGATGAGCTGCGGCAGGAGTATGGTAGGCCATGATCACTTCCTGAGAATCGCCAACCCGCCGCAGTGCTACGTACCGTTCGCCATCTTGCGCGGGCTCGGTGGTGTAAGTGGCGTCTAACTTACGCAATGGTCTGGCGATGTCTCCTAAGGTTGCGGCAATTTGAGCCAAGGCATCGGTTTCTGTAACTTGCCCTGCCACAACTACAACGGCATTGTCAGGTTGATAGTATTTGCGGTAGAAGGCCGCCAGCTTGTCGATGGGCACATTTTCCAGATCAGCGCGCGACCCAATTGTTGACTTCCCGTAGTTGTGCCATAGATACGCTGTTGCCTCGACACGTTCCTGCAACACACGTGCCGGACTGTTCTCGCCTCGTTCGAACTCATTGCGGACCACAGTCATCTCTGTGTCCAAAATGGCTTTCTCCATTTTGGAATTCACCATGCGGTCGGCTTCCAGTGACAAAGCCCAACGAAGATTTTCGGCAGAAGATGTAACTGTTTCAAAGTAGTTAGTACGATCAGATGACGTACTTCCATTCCAACTGGCTCCGTGACCAGTAAGTTCCTTCTTTATGTCCCTGCCACCAGTTGTCTGCATGAACAGTAAGTGCTCTAATAAATGAGCCATCCCGGTTTCGCCATAACCTTCATGTCGCGAGCCAACTAAGTAAGTCACATTCACAGTAACTTTGGGATTAGAAGCATCGGGAAACACAAGCACGCGCAGGCCGTTTGGGAAAGTGAATTCCGTGATGCCTTCCACTGAGGCGATTTTCTTTACGCCAGGGGGAAGCGTTTGCGTATGGGCTGGACCAGAAAGAAGTGAAAAGGCAAGAGCGGCGGCGGACAGTCTGAAAAGGTCCATAGACTGAGTTCCTTTTGAAGCAGAATTCGCTTTTGGGAGCGGATTTATAGGAGTATAGCAGCGATTAGGACTCTTCGCTCGCTTTGTGGTAGAATTACAGCAACGGGTAAAGAATGATGGCACGAACTACAGTTTCACTCAATATTAAGAATCCAGAAGTCACCAAAGTTGCCGCACGTCTCGCTGATTTGCAAGGAACCACAATCACAGCAGCTGTGCTCTTCGCTCTGCGTGCGGAACTACAACGCTTGGAATCTAGCCAGAGGCAATCTAACGAAATCAGACAGATGAAGGAATTTGCTAATCGAGTAGCCGCCCTCCCCCTCATGGACAACCGTACCGATGACGAAATTCTCGGGTACAATGCAGAGGGCTATTTGATTGGTGATTGATACTTCCGCCCTAGTTACTATGTTCGAAAATGAAGCTCCCGCTGAACTCCTGCGGACAGCCTTGGTGCGTGATGCCATCCGGCTGATCTCAACCGTTTCGGTTTTGGAAGCCACTTGTGTGCTCGGATCTCGACGCGGACCCGCCGCTGTGTTGGAACTGGGTCTGTTTATGGCACAATTCCACTTTTCGCAAATTGCGTTCGATGGAGAGCAGTTACCCATTGCGCAAAAGGCATGGTTATTTTACGGGCGAGGTCGTCATCCAGCGAAACTGAACTTCGGAGATTGCGCATCCTATGCACTGTCACAAGCACGGTACGAACCTCTCCTGTTCATCGGAAACGATTTTTCGCAGACCGACCTCCAGATAGTTCCCTGGCAAGTACCAGGGAGTTGATCAGAAAAAAAGTTCACGCAATAATCCCATTCACAACTTCCCCATGAACATCAGTTAGCCTGAAGTCACGGCCTGCATACCGATACGTCAACCGCTTATGGTCCAAGCCCAGCAAATGAAGTATAGTCGCATGCAGATCGTGGAAATGCACCTTGTTTTCCACTGAATAATATCCGTAATCATCCGTTGCGCCATACTGTAAACCAGCCTTCACGCCGCCGCCGGCCAGGAAGTAAGTGAACGCTTCTGGATTATGATCACGCCCATCGGAACCCTGCGCTGTTGGCGTGCGGCCAAACTCGCCGCCCCAAACCACCAGCGTATCCTTCAACAATCCACGCGCTGCCAAATCCTGTAACAACCCGGCAATGGGCTTATCCACTTCATGCGCATTCTGTGAATGGTCACGCAATAAATCGGCGTGCTGATCCCACTTGTAGGTGTGGCTCACTTGCACAAAGCGGACACCTTTTTCAGACAGCCGACGGGCCATTAAACACTGCAGGCCGAAATCCTCTGTTACCCGATTATCCATTCCATACAGCTTTTTCGTCGCTTCGGATTCTCCTGAAATATCCTGCAATCCCGGGGCCTCGGTCTGCATGCGGAAGGCAAGTTCGAAGGACTCAATACGCCCATCCAGCGCAGCATCGGGACCTGTAGCGGCCAACTGTTCGCGATTGATTTGCTGGATTAGGTTCAGTTCCATGCGCTGAATGTCACGGGGAGTTTCGGAATTAGAGATGTAAGGAATTTTTGCATCCTTCGACTTAACTCCCACTGAGCCGATTGGCGTACCAGCATAGGGCGCAGGTAGGAATCCTGAACTGTAGTTATTTGCACCGCCATGGCTTTGCGTGGGGCAGATAGTTACATAGCCCGGCATGCTTTGATTCTCACTGCCCAACCCGTAAGTGATCCAGGCACCCATGGACGGCCGGACAAACGTATCGCTGCCCGTGTGGATTTCCAGCAACGCTCCGCCGTGCCTTGAATTCGATCCCCACATGGATTTGATGAAGCAAAGGTCGTCCACACGCTTCGCAATTTCCGGGAACAGTTCACTCACATACATGCCGCTTTGGCCGTACTGCTTAAACTCCCAAGGCGATTTCAGCAGGTTGAATGTTTCCGACGAAACCACTTTCGGACGCTTGTAGGGCAATGGCTTTCCATGATCGCGCTGCAACAACGGTTTGTAATCGAACGTGTCCACCTGCGAAGGTCCACCGTGCATGAACAGGAAAATCACCCGCTTGGCTTTTGGCGCAAAGTGCGGCTGCTTCACCGCCAGCGGACCTTGACCAGCAGGGCCGATGGAGCTTGCCGCAGCGGCACGTAATTGCTCTTCACCCAACATCGCCGCCAAAGCCATACCGCCGAAGCCAGTGCTGCTGGCCCGCAACAGTTCCCTGCGTGAGACGGTCTTATTCAAATAGGAGTTCCAGTGTGGGTTCATTAGCTTGCCTCTTCTTAGTTGAGTATTAGTTGAGATAAATGAATTCGTTCGAAGCCAATAGCGCTTTGCAAAAACTTTGCCAAGCAAACAGATGCCGCTTCTCTGCATCTTTTTCCTGACCTTCCATGGCCTTTTCAATCTGTGCAATGAACGTCAGTGCACGGTCCACATCGCGTGCTGCCGGTGGACGGGCCAGGGCTCGTTCATAGGCATCGCGGATGCGTGCGGAATCGTCCAGATCAGTTCGTAACAATAGCCGCTGAGCCATGGCCCGGGTACTCTTCAGCACCAGCGTTGAGTTCATCATGAACAATGCTTGCGGTGCAATTACCGTGGCGTTGCGGTCTCCATTCGGAGAGGACGGATCGGGCAAATCGAAGGCGGTGAACATCTCGTACATGGAACTGCGCACCATCGGAATGTACACAGCCCGCCGTGGATTATCGTAATCGATCCCGCCGCGTCGTGAAGTGTTGGCAACATAATCGCGATCCTTGTAAGAAAGAACAGTGCCACCTACCTTCAAATCGATCTCGCCGGTAACTGCGGTAACTCCATCGCGAATCTCTTCTGATTCCAAACGTTGCCTGCTCATGCGCCACAACAAAGTATTTTCCGGGTCCAGTTCTGCCGCATGTTCGTTGTAGTTGGAACTCATTTGATAGCTGTTTGAAAGCATGATCAGCCGATGCATTTCTTTCATAGACCAGTTGGCTTCCACAAAGCGCAATGACAGCCAATCGAGCAACGGTTGATTGGTTGGCATCTCCCCCAGCCTTCCGAAATTGTCTACCGACGGCACAATGCCTTTCCCAAAATGCCAGCGCCAAATACGATTGGCCATCACGCGACTTGTTAGTGGATGATCCGGCTTGGTCAGCCATTCTGCAAATTGCAAACGACCGCTTTCCTTGTCGGAAATGGGCTTCTGATTCTCCCCAGCTACGACGCGCAGAAACTGTCGCGGAACTTCCTCGCCAAGTGTCCAGTGGCTGCCGCGCAGATGAATCGGGATGTTGGCAATTTTATCGCCTTCCGTTACGCCCATCGCTTTGGGCAGGTCTGGAGTGGCTTCTTCCAACTTCTTCTTTTCTATTGCCAGGGCCGCTAACTGATCCTGAATCGCTTGCGGATAATATTGTTTGGCATCAGTGGGCGCGCTGAACGGCCCAGCCTTGGCATAGGATACAGAACGGAACGCTTCCAGAATCGCATCGGGCAAACCTTCTTCCTGCTGCACCGCATTGCGTTCCGCTTTCACTTTTGGTTGGTCCTTGCGCGCCTTCAACACCTGCTGCCATTGACCATCGGCCTCATTAAATAATTGCTGATAGTGCGCGGCCAACTCTTCGCGCGACTTGGGATGGAAATCTTTGAAGCGCGCCGCTGCTGGCGATAACCAGGCCTCCAATCCCTTGTTTTCTCCATAGGCGAATAGCGCGTACAGCACGGAATTAGGAGCTCCCTTATCCCGTCGCAACTCTTCCACCCACTGACCCAGGTAACTGGGATTCACCTCATATTGGCGCGCCACCTGTTGCGAAGATAGGGGCACTTCGGAACCCTTGGCCAGGGCGTGCAATTGAAGCGATTCGAAATAGGGGAAGCGTGATTTGTGCTCCAGCCGGACTACATTCTTTCCGGCGAGCAGAGGGAAAATACCGCTAACAGACCAACCACCAGCATCGGGCGAAGCTTCCCGATTCGTCACCGGACCCTTGCCGCGCATTTCCAATACACCATTCACCCAAACATCCGCAGTGCCTGCGCCAGTCTCTTCCTCCAGCATGTCCAACTGATAATTACCGGCCTGTTCCACCGTCACATCGAACTCAGCAAAGTAGGGCCCCTTCGATCCCGTCGGCACATTGCTCTTTTCCTTTTCCAGTTTCTTGGGCGCATTGCCCCGCTCAAAACTATCAGCCGTGCGCAACACGCCATTGCCGCCTAGAACGGGCTTCAAATGCATCTTCTCGTAACGCAACACATCGCCAGCCGCCAACAAGTAGGCACCAACTTTGGTACGAGCTACGGTCACAAGCAAGTTGTTTTCTTTCCCGGAAAGACTACCCATCTCTTTTGATTTTGCCGTGATCTTTTCCAGATGCTCTTTCAACTTCTGACGCTCTTGTTCAGGGGCTAGAATGTATTCGTGCCAAGTTGCCACAACCTTGAAATTCTCCATAGTTTTGGAACTCTTAAAAATTCCGGCCATGGAATAATAGTCAGCCGTTGGAATGGGGTCAAACTTATGATCGTGGCAACGCGCGCAGCCGACGGTCATCCCCATAAAGGTGCGGGCCGTGGTGTCTAACTGCTCATCCACAATGTCCATTTCCATCTTCATCGGATCATCTTCGGCCAGCATCTTCGCGCCCAGGGAAAGGAACCCGGTGGCTGTCCAGCGTTCAAACTGCGTTGTCTCATCTTTTACGCCAGGAAGTAAATCGCCAGCCAACTGTTCTTTCAAGAACAAGTCGTACGGCTTGTCTTTATTGAATGCCTGAATCACATAATCGCGATAGCGGTAAGCATGACGGTACACCAGATTTTCATCCAGACCATTGGAATCCGCATAGCGGGCAACATCCAGCCAGTGACGTCCCCAACGTTCCCCATAGCGTGGCGATGCTAACAGTCGATTCACTACATCGCGGAACGCTTCTGGTCGTTGATCTGCAAAGAACGACTTCACCTCTTCCGGTGTGGGCGGTAAGCCTGTAAGATCGAACGTCGCGCGGCGGATCAATGTCCGCTTATCGGCAGCAGGTGCAGGCGTCAACCCCTTGGCTACAAGCCCATTCAACACAAACGCATCAATCGGCGATTTCACCCAGGCTGAATTCTTCACCACCGGAATCACCGGTTCTTTGGCTGGTACAAAGGCCCAAAACTTTTGCGCGCTTTTGGCTTGCGAAGGCTTCTCATTCCCCCACGGAGCATTCATTTGGATCCACTGACCCAGCAACGCGATTTCCGCATCTTTCAATTTTCCAGAAGGCGGCATCTTCAAATCGCCTGTGTGGGAAACAGCGCGTAGCAATAAACTTTCGCCGGGCTTACCAGGAACTACTACCGCCCCATGAGCTCCACCTTTTAACAGGTTCTCGCGCGTGTCTAAACGCAAACCTCCCATGGCCGCCGACGCAGAATGGCATGCCTGGCACTGTTTGGCAATCAGCGGACGAATGTTCGTCTCAAAGAATTGTCCACCGTCTTGTGCGGTGGCAACGGTAACGCTAACGTAAGCGCTAAAAAGTATAGTGAAAATGAATCGCATCAGATGGGTGAACCTGTCTATTTAGGTCCCTGGGTGCATGTTATCACACGGGCGGGATGGGGGGATTTAGGGCGCTGGTTTAGTGTCGCTGGTTTAGAGAAGATGCTGAGGTTGAAGATTCAACTTAACGGACGAAGGTAAACCATCACCAATGAGGACCGCAAACATGGTTTGAGACGACGCACCCGCGTTTTTTTCAAGCAACTTTGGCCTCATGACCGGTTTAGCAAACTGGGAATGGCGAAATTTAATTACGTCATCTTAGTGTAAGCTACCGAAAATCAGCGCACCCGATGCCGAAACGTTAGTAGGCGGGGGCGGCGGTCCTTGTGCAAATAACGAGCTGATGACTAAGCCAAAAAATGCAAGTTGCGAAGAAGCTTCAGTGGAATTTGGTCAAGCCGTTCGATGGTCATTTCATAACTAACAACAGCGAAGAAGTTGCGCGCTATCGCGACCTTTTTGCGCTCCTACCTTTTCTTGCTGACTAGTTCCGTTACGTCCACGATTGCATTCTTCCAGCCAGGAGTTTGAAGGGCTTCGGCCCGCGCTTCAATGGACCGCGCCTCCTTCGGTCGACGAATCTTACGAAGGACATATGCATAGTTGACCAGCAGACGTTTGAGTGCATCTGTATCCAACCGCGTGTCCCT
>JANXSF010000068.1 GCA_025352795.1 Acidobacteriota bacterium | reverse complement strand
GCTCGCCTCGACTTTGGGCAGCCACGCCAGGCGCGACCCCGGCGCTGCTGTGCGAACATACCATGAGGGTTGAGATTCGACCCCTCAATTAGGAACTTTCTACTTTGCCGGGAATAGGATCTTTCTACTTTGCTCCGACATGATAGCTGGAGCGCATGCGGCGAAGGCCATCGGTAGTTGAAGCCCAGGGTCCGTAAATAGGATAGCCATCGAGTGCGAATCCGATGATCGGCGAATGTTCGCCCTGCGGCGGAATCAGCTTTTCGATGAGCCCGTCAGCTTGTGGCGCATGAGTTGGCGTTCCTTTTTTGACGCGGGCAACCAGATCATAATGCCAAAGGTTCTGACCAAAATAGGAAGCTGCTTCAAACTGGTTATAGACAGGCACGCCATTGATAAACGCGCCACCGTATTCAATTGGAACATGCGCATGACGGCCAGTTTCCGGTTGAGGGTGGGTTGGAAATCGGAATTCAAATTGTCGGATTTCTTCGCGGGGCTGGGGTGCATTTCCAAGCAGTCCAAGCGGCGCGAGTGAGATTCCTGCTGACCGCACAATGGCTTCGTTGGGAGTGAACTCCACTGAGTGAACATCGCGTTGGATATTCTTGACGGGGCTGTGGGCCTCTGAGAAAATCCAAACAGATCGTAGAGGCTGCGCCCATAGCGCCAACGGAATAAATAGAAATGCCAGCGACTGTTTCAATCTATTGAAATACTACATTGACCGGGTTCGAGGGCTTGCCGGAAGCAGTTACGATTATGTCTACTTTCCCCTTGCCTGCAAGAGACTGCGGCAATGTGACATTGATTTGATCCAGCCCTTGATAAGTGCCCTGCGGGCCGGCATAGGCTGGTTGCAACTTCATGCCTCCAATGGTTACTGAAACTTCTTTAGAGGAATTCAAGCCGGTTCCGTATAAAATAAGTGTCGCCTGTTCGGCGGCAAGACCAATGGAAATAGGGGTTGCAACCGCATCGTAAACAATCTTGCCAGCCTGGATACGAGCCACTTGGGCAGCCGCCAGATTCTCACTATTTGCTTTGAACAGCGAAGGGTATGTCGGAACAATGTTGAGGTAACCGGCAAAGCTTTTTGGACCCACAGTAAACGTCGCGGTGGCCAATCCGGATGCCATGCCTTCCGGTAACCGGTAATTGACTTGTGTAGGAGATGCGTAGGAGATTGCCGCTTGGGTCGACATTCCCGTTGCATCTTTGACTGTTACCGATGTGCCTCCCAATGATACTGGCCAGTCGGCACTGGTAGCTTGTTCGGTTGTGGTCGCAAGCACGGCGCCAAAGTTTGAAAAGGCGGTTGTAAGTGAACCAGGCGCAAGTGGACCACCTTCCAATGAGGCAGCGGACCAATTGACGGTGTTCTGCACAACTATCCCGCCGCCTGCGTCATCGCCTGTTGAACTCTTATAGGATGCGCCATCCATTGCGTTGAAGACGGAAACTCCGTTTACCCAAACGCCTACCGATCCAAGTCCAGTAGCAGTGCGCGCGGATGAGGCCGCTTGGGGAGTGCGTGACACCTCTGCCAAGAAATTCTGCGCCGATGGGAAGTTCACAAACACGCCTCCGCTCATGGACGCAAACCAGGGGCCGATGGTGTAGCTGGGCAAGTCGTTGGAGTTGACATAAACCGAACTTGTTGTGGTGCGAATCCGCTGCACGTCAGCGTTAATGGGCGCGGTGACACTACCTGAAGTCCGCGCGCCAGTTGGCTGAGTTCCGGGCCATGTGGTTTGCGCGCCGGCTGAAGGATCCCAACCGATTACTGCCTGTGCAGTGTTTTGCGAATTCTTTGTTTGAAACGATTTCAGCAAAGAGTCCGTTGCACTTTGCGCGCCTGTAAACTGGCCGTTATTAAAATAATCCAAAGCATCGGCGGGCACTTGGCGCGATGTTGTTGTGACTGCGCCGTAATATTGAATGCCCATGATGTATGGGAAAACGGCTAGGCCATCTGCATTGATAGTGAGGAAATAAGCGTAGGTTCCATTTGGATATTCGGGGGTGATGGTGAAACGGCCATTATATTGATCAAGGTCACCCAACCCCTGCACAAAATCGTAGTCTTCAATATACCTACCCAAAGGAAAGAACGAATTGATAGCCGGACCAAGCTGCGCTGCCATTAATTGCTTTGCCACCCCGCTGTGATAGGACAAACTCCAATCAGGCAGCGTGTCGCGCTGAGCTATGGTCCGCAATTTGAAACTGGTGTTCATGCGCTTAATGGTGCTGGAAGGATTCTTCGGATCGCTGAATCCGTAAGGGCCGTAGATTGGATAGCCATCGAGCGCCCATCCCAAAATTGGAGAGTGACTCAGGCCGCTGCTCTTTTCGCGATAGATGGTTCCGGTTCTACCAGAACGTAAGGGTTCCACATTGTCGTTCAATTGAGCGCGCAAGCAGATGGGCTGAATGTGATGATGATACTGACCAGACCCTGGCTGATGGCCAAAGCAGGCATCGAAAGTCTCCAGTTCGCCAAAGCGGGCATCGCGGGTCCAGATGCCATCGCCTGATTGCATGCCACCTCCCGGAGGCTGCGCCAGCGTGGCGGCAATGCAAATGGTCGCAACAATCAGTTTATGAAGAATATTCATCTGTCCTATTGTGCAGCATGATTGTAAGGAATTCATCTTAAAGCCCTACAAAATTGTAAGGACTCTGTAAAGAAGGACGACGTGTTGATATAATTTCCAACGGCGGCAAGAAGATTCCAAGCTTGGTCTGGTTCGAGCTTTCGAGTTCGGTTAGGCCTCTCTGGGGTTACCCCAGGGTATTGTTCCTGAATAATTGCGTTCAACTGGACCACAAAGCCAAAATCGGGAATCTCATCCTAACTTTCGGATGCACCTTGATGGGCGAGTGAGGTTCGTGGAACAGATCAATCCACAAAAGGGACAACGCCTGCGCATGATATTCGATAAAATTCAATGGAAGTGATTCCATTTCTATTTCCCCTGCTGTTAACCTTTGCCGCGTTGCCCCAAGGCGAGCTGCGAATTTACGCTATTGATGTGGAAGGTGGCAAATCTTCCCTTTACATATCGCCATCAGGTGAAACCATGCTGATTGATACCGGGTATGCTGGCAACAATGGGCGCGATGCTAATCGCATTGTTGCAGCCATGAAAGTGGCCCGCGTGCAGCGCATCGACCATTTAGTTGTGACCCACTATCATGCCGATCACGTTGGCGGTGTGGCCGAACTCGCCGCGCTGGTTCCCATTGGGACTATCTACGATCATGGCGAAACTTGGGACAAAGCGAACATCAAGACAGCCGCTCTTGTTGAGGCATATGACGTGGTTCGCCGCAAGTATCCGCACAAAGTTCTGAAGCCTGGGGAGCGCGTTCCCATCAAAGGTATTAGCGTAGATGTGGTGGCTGGTTCTGGCGAAGTAATCTCTAAACCTATGCCTGGTGCAGGGACGAAGAATCCCCTCTGCAGCAGTTACCATGCGCTGGATCCCGATCCCGGTGAAAACGCCTTATCGTTGGGGTTTATCATCCAATTTGGCAATTTTCGGGTAGCTGATTTAGGCGATTTATTTTGGAACAAGGAATATCTGCTGGCCTGCCCGGTAAATAAATTGGGCGTTGTGGATTTATATATGACCACCCACCACGGCACCAAAACGTCAGGTCATCCGCAAATCGTTCATGCGTTGAAACCGAAGGTGGCCATTATGAATAACGGATATAGCAAGGGCGGTTCCATTCCTGCCTGGCAAACAATTCATGACTCCCCAGGGCTGCAGGATTTGTGGCAACTTCACTTTTCGAGTGAAGGCGGAAAGAGGCACAATTCAGCAGAGAAGTGGATAGCCAACGTGGATGAAGACTGTGCCGGGAAAGGGATTTCTGTTTCCGCCAAGGCCACTGGTGGGTTTACCGTTCACAATGATCGCAACGGGTTTGAGAAGACTTACACAAAATGACCATTCAGGAAAAGCACACGGAAATTCTCCGTCGTCTGCTGAGCCACCGTCTGGATGCTCACTCCGCGCAACTCCGCCAAACGCTCCGCTGTTCGCACCACATACGCCGATTCATTGCGTTTTCCACGAAACGGAACTGGTGCAAGGTACGGTGCATCGGTCTCCACCAGGATTCGATCAGCCGGAGCCACTCGTGCGGCTTCGTGCAGTTCAATCGCTTTGGGATAGGTTACTACGCCTGAAAAAGATAGATAAAATCCCATTGCCAGGCAGCGTTCGGCCTCTACCACTCCTCCTGAAAAGCAGTGCATAATTCCCGGTAATCCAGCCGGAGCCCAATGATTTTCCAACAGCTCAAATGTATCGGCCCAAGCTTCACGAGTATGAATGATGATCGGCTTGCCTGCCGACTTGGCCACTTCAATCTGATCCAAAAATGCTCGGTGCTGAACATCGCGCGGAGCAAAGTCGTAGTGATAATCCAGGCCAATTTCACCCAATCCCAGCACTTTCGGATGCTTCAGCAAATCGGCAAGACGTGCGGGGCTTTCGTTGTCAAACTGCTTGGCGGCGTGGGGATGAACGCCCACCGTGGCATAAACGCAATCATACTTTTCGGCAATGCGAATGGCCACCTCATAATCCGGCGGCCCGTCACCCGTGCCGATGCTCATCATGTGACTGACGCCAGCTTCCAGGGCGCGCTGAATCACAGCCTCGCGATCCTCTGCAAAACGTTCATCGTCCAAATGGCAATGCGAATCAATGAGCGGCATTTACTTCAGCCGTGCTCCCACCGGAATATCTTCCAGGAAGCCCGCCAGCACTGGTTTGCCGCCTTCCAGCGATGCCGCCACCACCATGCCTTGCGATTCAATGCCTTTCAATTTACGTGGTGCAAGGTTGGCCACAATCACAACTTTGCGTCCCACCATTTGCTCCGGCGAATACACTTCGGCAATGCCGCCGACAATGGTTCGCGGCTGCGCTTCGCCGATGTCAATCTTCATGTGGAGCAACTTATCGGAACCCTTCACCCGTTCGGCACTCAGCACTTGACCCACGCGCAAATCCACTTTCACAAAATCGTCAATAGCAATGGTTGGGGTGTCCACGGTGAGGCCGGTTTTTTCCGGCAGCTTGCCCAGTAATGTATTTTGACGCTGAGTCTCAACCACTTCCAAATCTCGCATTTTTTCAATTGCTGGAGCTGCGTCAATGCGCATAAAGACAGGTTCCGGCTTGTTGGTCATCTGACCAGCGGCCAGTTGGCCCCATTCCAGTGACCCGAAGCGAACGTCTTCCACTGACCCAGGCATGCCCAGTTGGGCCCAGAGTTTTGCAGCCGATTCCGGCAATATCGGTGCCAACAACACTGCGGCCACTCGGACTACTTCGGCCGCCGAATACAACGTGTGGTCCAACTTTGCCTGCAACTCTGGCTCCGTTTTCTTTGCAAGCGTCCACGGTGCTTGCTGCACAATGAACTTGTCCGCAGCACTAATCAATCCCCAGATTGCTTCTAATGCTTTGGAAAACACGAAGTTTTCATATGCCGTGATCGTCGCGGAAATTGTCTGCGGCACTTCAAACGGACACGCCTCGGTCGATGCCGGAACTAAGCCGCCGCGGTACTGATGAATCATGCTGAGCGTACGACTAGCCAAGTTCCCCAAGCCATTGGCGAGGTCAGAATTATAACGACCCACCAGTGCGTCGTAGCTAAACGTTCCATCGGAACCAAACACGATTTCGCGCATCAGAAAGTACCGCAGCGCATCGGCACCCATCACTTCGCGAATCGGTTCAGCTCGCACAATGTTGCCGCGCGATTTAGACATTTTGTCATTCTCAAACAGCAACCAGCCATGCGCGAAAATGTGTTTCGGCAAAGGCAGATCGGCAGCCATCAGGAACGCCGGCCAATAGATTGCGTGAAAGCGCACAATCTCTTTGCCGATCAAGTGAAGATCAGCGGGCCACATGCCAGGCGTGTCTTTTACGGCAGTCATGTAGGCGATCAACGCGTCGAACCAAACATAAAAAACATGGTTCCCAGGAACGGGAACAGGGATGCCCCATTTGATCGTAGTGCGGCTGATGGAAATATCTTTCAAGCCGCCCTTTACGAATGCCAGTACTTCATTGCGACGAATGGCTGGTTCAATGAAATTCGGTTGCGCCTCGTAAAGTTCCAACAACTTTTCAGTGAATGCTGAAAGCTTAAAAAAGTAGTTCTCTTCGGTAACGGTTTCCGTTGGACGTCCACAATCCGGACACGGATCACCCGGCTTGGCATCGGTAACGTACAGTTCGCAGGAAGTGCAGTATTGCCCCGTATAGCTGGACGGATAAACAAACCCGCGCTCCAGACAACGCTGAAAAAGCCACTGCACCGTTTCGTGATGCTTCTTATCAGAAGTCCGCTGAAAGTGGTCAATAGTCAGATGGAACTTTTCCCACTGCTGGCGAAATTCTTCGGCAACAACGGTGGTGAATTCCTCCGGCGATTTGTTCGTGGCTTTGGCCGAACGTTCTACTTTTTGACCGTGTTCATCTGTGCCAGTAGTCAACACGACGTTGAAACCTTGCATGGTTTTATAGCGCTTAATTGTGTCAGCAGCAATGGTCGTATAGGCGTGGCCGATGTGTGGCGCGGCGTTGACGTAGTAAATCGGTGTGGTCAGATAATATTTTTCAGACATGGCAACTAAATCCCTTTTTGATAAGCAAAAGCGGCTTCGGCAAGCACGCTTCGTAACGGAACGCCCTCAGCAAGGGCAAGCTTCCGGCAATCTTCATATTCTGGCGTGAACCCTTGGGCGGTCACTTTCACATTCACTTTGCCCCACTGGGTTTCCACTTCAACAATTTGGCGAGGAGCAATGCGGCGTTCTGCGGAATGCATGCGGATGCCAATGGTGGTGGTTTCCGTCATCAGCACTGTGGCCAACGAATCGCGATCTTCCAGCCTGGCTATCACCGTGACAAGCGTGCCTTGACGATTCTTTTTCATCAGAAGCGGTTGCAGAGTGACGTCCAATGCGCCGCCCTCAAACAGGCGGTCCATCGCGTGGCCCAACAACTGCGGCGTGGAATCGTCAATGTTCGCTTCCATCACAATCACCGTTTCACTTTCAGCAACCACTAATAAATCGCCAATCACGGCGCGCAGTACATTCGCTTGAGTTGGGAAATCCTTGGTTCCAGCGCCATAGCCCGTAGAACTTATTTTCATCGCAGGCAACACCCCAAACTGTGTGGCCAAGGTTGCTACAAGAGCCGCTCCGGTGGGCGTGGTGAGTTCAAAGATGGGGCCGCTTGAGTAAATTGGGATCCCTTCCAGCAGACGCGCTGTAGCAGGCGTAGGAACGGGCATCACGCCATGGTCTGCCGTCACTGTGCCAGAACCTACGTTTAATGCCGAACAGCGCACTTCCTCAATTCCCAATTGGTCCAAAAGATAGCAGGCACCCACAATATCGGCAATAGAATCCACTGCACCCACTTCATGAAAGTGCACTTTTTCAATTGGCACGGCATGCACAGCGGCTTCAGCTTCGCCCAGCTTTCGAAATACATCCGATGCCATTTGTTTCGACCGTGAGGTCAGCAATGCCCCGTTCTCGATCATTTTCAAAATGGGAGTCAAATGGCGATGCGCTTTCTGTTCGCCATGATCCACATGGAATTTGGTCGCACCAATTCCTTTACGCTTGGTTTTTTCCACGCGATAGGATGCACCGGTATTTAATGATTCAAGCGCTGCGATCAAAGCTTGGGCATCACCGCCAGCATCGAGAAGCGAGCCTACAGTCATATCACCGGCTATGCCGGAGAAAGCATCGAAGTAACAAATTTTCATGGGACGGTCCAGGTAATTTCATTTTACCAGCCGCCGCTCACCCATCACCGCTGTAATCAGCAAAGCAGTGAGAATTACTACAACACAGCCAATCACGTTGAACCACAAGAAGGAAGTTAACTTCAAATAATTCGCCGTAAAAATAGCAGCCTCACCCACCACGACCCCGATGAATGCAGCTGTCCCACCCACCCGCTTGAAGAAAATGGCCAGTACGAAAACACCCAGCAATCCGCCATAGAATAACGAACCAATCATGTTCACAGCTTCCACCAGCGACCCCATATTTTTCGCCTGTTGGGCCGTCACCATGGCCCACAAACCCCAAAAGGCAGTGGCCACGCGGCTCACTAAAAGGTAGTGTTTATCGCTGGCGTTTTGGCGCACATGGCGCTTGTAGACATCAATCACAGAAACGGTTGCCAGCGAATTAATCTCGGCGGAAATGGTGGACATGGCTGCGCCTAAAATTACCGCCAACACAATGCCCACTATGCCCACCGGTAAATATTTCGTGACGAAAGTCAGAAAGATATAATTGGTGTCGTTAAACCCTTTTTCACCGGTGGTTTTGTCCACCAGCTTCGCCGCATCTTTGCGAGTGGCTTCCATACTCGCTTGTGCCTGACGATAGCGTTCCTTGGATGCCGAAGTGTGATCTCGCAACAGCGCATCTGCCGCCTGCTTACGTTCCAGAAAAGCCGCATCGTATTGCTTTGCTAATCCTGCGTATTCTGCAGTGCTTTCAATTTTCTTCAAATTCGCTGGATGAAACAGCATTGGCGGCTGTACAAAGGTGAAGAACACAAACACCATGGCCCCGGTCAGCAGTATGAAGAACTGCATTGGGATTTTAGCAACCGCGTTGAACAGCAAACTGAGTCGACTCTGCCCAATTGACTTGCCAGTCAGATAACGCTGCACCTGGCTTTGATCGCAGCCGAAATAGGCGAGTGCCAGAAACATTCCACCCAACAAGCCTGAAAAAATGTTGTAGCGGTCAGACCAACTAAAGTTGAATGTCACCGGATTCAACTTTCCTGCGGCCCCGGCAATCTCAAGCGCTTCGCTGAATCCAACATGGGCCGGCATCAAATGAATAGCCATGAAGAAAGACAGTAACAGGCCACACATCATAATGATCATCTGCTGAAAATCGGCCCAGGTGATGGCTTGAATGCCGCCTGCCACTGTATAAGTGATCACCACAAAACCCATTAGAACGGTGGTCCACTGATCGGACCAATTCAGCAAGACACTCAAAACAACAGCGGGCGCATAAAGCGCAATGCCCACAGCCAAGCCGCGCTGCATTAGAAAAATGGCACTTACTAACGAACGTGTTTTTGAATCGAACCGTTGTTCTAAATACTCGTAGGCAGTAAAAACGTTGGCCCGATGAAACACTGGTACCGCAGTGAACGATAGGATAACCATAGCCAGGGGCAGGCCAAAGTAAAATTGCACGAATCGCATACCGTCAACATAGGCTTGTCCGGTTGTTGAAATAAACGTTACGGCACTGGCCTGCGTGGCCATTATGGAAAGCGCCATGGCGTACCACGGCATACTTCGACCCGCTAACAGATATTCGTCAGTAGTGCGGTTGCGCCTGCCTCGCCACCATCCATAAGAGATGACGGCGGTGAGCGTGCTAAACATCACTACCCAATCAATAATGTTCATGCGTAGTGAGTTCCGAATAGATAGAACAGGGTGATTAGTACAGCCAGGTAAAGGACAACGGCAAAGTAGACTCGCGGCCACGTACCCAAAAACGGCGGCGGTTCATCAATGACTTCGCGCTCTTTCACTTTTTCCCTTTACCAGCACTCAACAGATTGGCGAAAATGCGGTATGCACCAGGTACTCCGGCAGGCAATTCGCGGAACCAAGCCAGCGGAGTGAATATGTAATGACCCTTTCCATAGGCTGTGTAAAGTGTACCGCCAGTAAGATTCGCTTCGCCAGTATCGTGCGAAGAAAGCAGTGATTGATACTTGGGGTCGTACTCGCTGGCGTAGTACAAACCACGCTCCTGTATCCAACCGTCAAAATCTTTTTGTGAAATCACATTGGGCCATTGCATTAATGGATTGCTGGCGACGAACTCCACCTGGGCATCTTCTTCCGTCACACGGGCAGAGGTGATCTTCATCGGATATGGACCCACATGTTCCAAAATCTTAGGATCGCCGCCAAAGAAGCCGCCTTCCATCACGTTGTACTGCACAACATAAGTGCCGCCGTTCTTCACATAGTCGAAGATGCGTTGGACATTGGCCCGCAGATCTGGACGAGTGTTGTAGGCTCGCACGCCGGTAAGCACTGCGTCGAACTTCTTAAAGTCATTTCGAGCAAGGTCATCGGCGGAAAGCAGCACAACCTCTGCGCCCAGTTGTCGCAAATATGGCGGGACCTCATCGCCAGCACCCATAATATAGCCGATCCGTTTCGCTGCCAATTGGATATCTGCCCGAACCAGTTTCGCTTCGGCTAGCGGGAACACTGCCTGTGGCGGAATATGTTCGTACAGAATGGAATCCTGGGCCTGCGCCACTTCCCCGCTGGCAGTGGTTGCGATGGCTTTCACCTTCCCAACGAAGTCATGGTCTGGTGGCGTCAAATTAAATTTGACGGTAGCTTGCTCGCCTGTTTCCGTTAATGCAAATGCCACTGATTGTGGCGTAGAACGCCAGCCTGTGGGCAGTTCCAACCTAATTGCCCCGCTCTCACCGGCTTGATTTGCTGTCACTTGCACTTCGATTTCCTTCGCTGATCGACTGGGAAAAATTAAAGCTTTCTCCGAAAGTTTTAACGTCACCGGAGGGACAATGATCACTGGCCGAGTCAATTCTCCACGCACTCTATCCACGTAACGGAAAACCACCGGACGAAGCAGAGTCAGTTCCTGCCCTTCAACCTTCACCTTGAATTGAGCCGTCAACGGTTGATTTTCCGGAACGTTCAATTCCCTGACATCGGCAATATTATAGAGGTCACCTTTCTTGGGAAGCTGCAGCCAATAGGGCTGTGTATACGGGGTCCCGGCTGGAAAGGTTGCCTGTAGTGTTTGGATGAAAGGTACGTTGTGGGCCAGCGCACGGTCGGGCTTTTGGGTGATCCTCAAGGATGCCAGCGTCACCTCACTCAACTCAACTTTCGTGTTCAAGCGTGCAAGAGCTTGAGCTGAAATTTTCACCGACTTACCCGGCACAATCTGATACCGTTCCGCCGTTGCGTCCAACCAAAGGCCAGCAGCTTTTACGATCAGTTCATCCAATTCCTGTTTCTTTTGGGATGCATAAAATCCGTTCAATTTAACCAGGGCTTGACGGGCTTCCATCAGGATGGGAAGAATCTTTTCAGGATTGCGAGCAGGCAGTTCCAGCAACGCTTTCGCCAACAGCTCACCCACTTTCCCACCGCCTTCAATGCGGTTCCAGGTTGTATCCACACCGTCAAACATATCCTTTGCTGCCGTATCGCCATCCACTCTTAGCAGGTAACTTTTTTGGGCACCCTTGCGTTCTGGAAAGCCCATGGCTTGGCTGCGATGCTGGCTGCGGCTCATACCCGCAATTTCAGCGAACGATACGCCCAACAGTGGATCAAACTCGCCTGGGTCCACCAATAATGTATTGGGAGTGGCTGCGGATTGCTTCTCCATTTCAGGAGTGTAGGAAGGAAGGCTCATCATCAAACGCTTCGCCTGCCAGGGTTCCACGTAAGCCAACTGTTCAGGAAATTGCTTGGGGTCCGCTGCGGCACGAAATGCTTCCTTGCCGATGATGGAGGAAACCTGGTGTTGTCCGTGACCATCACGCGCCGTACCGGAGAAAATCAGGATCACTACATCGGGCCGAAAGCGGCGAATGGTCCAAACAACATCGCCCAATATTGTTTTACGATCCCATTTGGTAAATGTTTCTGCAGCGGTCTTGGAAAAGCCGAAATCAATGGCTCGAGAAAAGTATTGCTCCGCCCCATCCAGGCGCCGTGCAGACAACAATTCCTGCGTGCGGATGACGCCCATCAGGTCGCCCTGTTCGCTGCCAATCAGATTCTGCCCACCTTCGCCACGGGTCAGCGAAAGGTAGGCAGTGCGATATTTGCGACTCTTGGCAAGCCATGCCAGCAACGCCGTATTTTCATCGTCAGGGTGGGCGGCGATCATCAAAACATTGCCCAGTACGCCCAGCTTTTCCAGATTTAACTGGGTTTCCGTCGATCCAGAAAGATTCTTTTGCGCCAGGGCGGGAATCGAGGTACACAATAAGAGGGACAGAACGATCAAGTTGCGCATGAAACTTCATTTTAGTCGATTCCACAACAGGAGAACTCCAGTTGCCTAGCGCCACGGGCTTTCGTCAAACGATGAAGGGACTGGCCGCCGCCGCCGGAGCCATTTTCGGTAGTGCAAAACCGCCTGATGCTTCAACAAAAAAAGAAGTGCGCATTGGAATTGCACTAGGTGGAGGCTTCGCCAGAGGTGCGGCCCACATCGGCGTGCTGCGGGTTTTGGAACGCAATAAAATCCCTATTCATTGCATTGCCGGAGTGAGTGCCGGAGCCATTGTGGCATCGGCGTATGCCAGTGGTTCCACTTTGGATGAGACGGAACGGCTGGCCCGGGCCATGCGTTTCAAAGATGTGGCGGGGTGGTCAATCAATATTCTTGGTCTGGCCAATAGCGACCGGATGGATAAGTTTTTGGACCGGGCATTGCGCGTCCATCGCTTTGAGGAAATGCCCATTCGACTGGCAATTGTGGCCAGCGACTTAGGCAACGGTCGGCCGATTATTTTTCGTGATACCGGCGATGTGAAAAATCCAATTCGCGCCAGTTGCTCCTATCCAGGCCTATTTCAACCTGTGCGATTGAATGGTCGGCTATTGGTAGACGGTGCCATAACAATGGACCTGCCGGCTGAACCGTTACATAGCATGGGAGCAACGCACGTGATTGCCGTCAGCCTGCCCACGCCTTTGGAAGTGACTGATCCGGGCAATCTGTTGGGTGTGGTGAATCGTTGCTTCCAAATTTTACAGCGTCGGACAGAAGAGGAATGGCGCAAGTACTCCACGTTAGTTCTGGAACCAGATGTTGCAAGGGTGAGTTGGGATGGATTTGAGCAAGCGTCAGAAATGATTGCCGCAGGCGAGGCCGCAGCGGAAGCGGCGTTGCCTGTGATTAAAGGTTGGATGAAGTCAGGGCATGTGTAGCATTTCTTGATCGGATGGAAACAGTTTGCTGCGGCTTTTTTATGAGAGGCGACCGAAGGCTTTCAAAATGCCATTAGGCAAGGGCTCGAAGAACGAATCGGGAACCGTGAAATCGCCCTTGGCTGCACCGATCTGCGGCTTAGCTGCTGTCTTTTTAGGCGCTGGATCGGTTACACAACCCGAAAGATTGAGTTTTGCATCGTTCATATTGGACTGCTTCATAGCTACATGGTGAACTACGCGATGAACTATATCAATTACACACAGCCAAATAGTGACCCTCTCCCAATTCCTGAATCATATAAATCTGAGCTTCCACCCAATCCAGTTGCCGTTCATTGCAAGCCAAAGTAGCTTCCAACTCCGCGCGTCCATCCCCAGCCTGATCCTGCAAGGCAACGATCACCAGCGGCACAACGTCGCGTTGCAGCAAATCCAATAGATCTTCCAGACACGCCCTGACCCCTGGAAAAGGGATTTTAATCATTACCTCAGAAGGTTTCAGAGTGTCCGCTTCTTCAGCAAATTGCCTTGCCAAACGGTGATGTCCGGCTGATTCCAATGCTCCTGCATAAGCCCGAAATCGCTCCGCAAGCTCGCCTTGTTTCTTCCCCACTTGGTCCAAATAATTGAGAGCGTTCACTTATTTGGGATGATAGCAGTGCACAAAGGGTAAAATGTCACAATGGCGGAAATCGTAAATTCAGAATCCCCGAAAATCATGATTGTTGATGACGAGGAGGCCCAACGCAATGGGTTAGCAAGTATCGTGCGTGCCTGGGGCTTTCAAACGGAGACTGCCTGTGATGGCCAGGATGCATTGGAAAAGCTGGCGATTTCAACACCAAGTGTGATTCTCACCGACTTGAAAATGCCTCGGGTAGATGGCTTTGAACTGCTGCGTCACATTAATTCTGAAGGTCCACGTATTCCAGCAATCGTGCTGACAGCTTTCGGAAGTTTGGAAACTGCCATTGAAACCATCCATAACTTAGGCGCGTTTTGGTTTCTGGAAAAACCAATTCAACCAGCGGCATTGCGTGTCTTGCTTGACCGCGCTCTTTCTCTGGGCAAGCTGCAGCGCAAGACAGAAGTGCTGGAACGGACGCTGGCAAGCAATGGCTCACTGGTAGATATGGTGGGCAGTTCCGCAGTGATGAAGCAGGTTTTTTCGTTGATCAGCCAAGTTGCTCCCAGCAGGGCGGCAGTGCTAGTTACTGGCGAAAGTGGCACTGGTAAGGAGTTGGTTGCGCGCGCTATCCATACATTAAGTCCTCGCGCCAATGGACCCTTTGTTGCCGTGAACTGCGCAGCCATGCCCGAATCGTTGATGGAAAGCGAATTGTTCGGTCATGAGAAAGGTGCCTTCACCGGTGCGGTGGAACGCCGTGCTGGTTGCTTTGAACTGGCCGAACACGGAACTATGCTGTTGGATGAAATCGGCGATATGCCCGTGGCCACACAGGCGAAATTGTTGCGCGTACTGGAAGATTCCAAAGTCCGCCGGTTGGGTGCCCGCGTCGAAGTAACGGTGGATGTGCGCATTATCGCCGCTACGAATAAGAGCCTGGAAGAAGCCATTAAGAAGGGTGAGTTTCGTGAAGACTTGTTCTACCGTCTGAACGTTTTTCAGATCACCCTGCCGCCCTTGCGGGATCGAATGGACGACATTCCGGGCATCGCCTCCAGACTTGTAGAATCGTTGAATAAGAAGCACGATTGCCGGGCCACAGATCTAAGTGCTGAAGCCATGGCGTCCTTAATGGCGCACCGTTGGCCCGGTAACATTCGCGAACTTCGCAATGCGCTGGAACGTGCCGTGATTCTGGCAGGGGAAGGGACCATTCGCCAGGAACATCTTCCAATCAGCTTACGCCCATCGGCTTCCAGCGGTGGTGCAGGCAGGAGCGCAAGTTCGATTGCTGTGGGCACAAATACGCTACTTTTAGAAGTTGGAATGACCGTGGAAGAGGCTGAAAGATTACTGATTTTACGAACGCTGGAACACACCAAAAACAATAAGACACGGGCAGCGGAAATCCTGGGGATCAGCCTGAAAACTTTATTTAATAAGTTGAAAGAGTACGGCGCGGCGGAGGAAGCTTAAGCCAGCTATGTCATTAAAAGCGCGCCTGCGCATTGCCTTGGTGGCCATGGTGTTGTTACTGACAACGGGAATTTCTCTGTTGCACATCAACCGTCAATTGGCTGATTTGTTTGCCGCAACTGAGGACCGTGCGCAAGACAATGCCGATCTTGTGAAGGACTTTGTCATTCAGCGCATCAATGAAAAAGCCACCCTGGAATCGCCGCCGCCAGAGACGTTAGAAGAAAGCGCCAAGCTGTGGCGTATTGTCATTGAGAAAGACACCATGCTGGATCAGATGCTGAGCAAGGCGCTGGGGGAATCTGGTCTGGCCTCAGAAATTTTTATAACCGATCCGCAAAATATCATTCTAAAAGCTAGCAATACGGCACATGTTGGGGGCAAGGCGCAGGCCCTTGAAGATTATAACGAATGGCAGAAACAGCCTTTGTTGGAACGGTTGATCAGTCTCTACAAAGGCGGCATTCACGATTACGCCATTCGTATTCCATTAGGCTCTGAGAGTCGCGAACTGTTTCGGATTCAGGTCGTGATTTCCGCTTCACTGATGCGCGCCGCTGTGCAACCAGTGTTTGAAAGTTTGGTGTGGATCACCGGGGTGGGGCTGGGAGTGTCCCTCATATTTGCCGCAGTGTTCGCCAACTTTCTAGTGCGCCCATTGGCTCGTATGAGCACTATGATTGACCGCATCACCCAAGGATCGAAGACCGATACCTTGGTGGGCAGGGAAAGTGTCCCCGCCGAATTCAAAGAACTGGAATCAAAACTCGATTTACTTGGTGCGCAGGTCAGGGGCACCCAACAGGAAATGAGTTCTCTTCTGGAACAGATGGATTTAGCCGTTTTTATTTTTGACCCAGCATTTAAATGTATCTTCGCTAACGGTGCAGCAGATGGTTTTTTGGGTAGAGATAAAGACACCATTGAGGGCAACACTCTGGCATCGTTGTTTCCAGCCGATACAAAATTAGGTGCCGCCCTGCAAGCCTCCGCTACTTTGAACAAACCCTTGCACGATTATGAAGTTGCGGAACCCCGACGTCTGCAAGTTTCCATGGAGACAAGCGCCCGTGGATTAATGATCACCATGCGCGACGCCGAATCGCGTTCCGCTGTGGCTACTCAGTTGGACATGTCCAAGCGGCTTTCGGCCATCAATCATCTGACCGGCAACGTGGCCCATGAAATCAAGAATCCGATGAACGCCATCGCCATCCATTTAGAAGTGCTAAAAGCGAAATTCCAAATGGCTGGCGAAGATTTGCCAGATGAGGTGGTGGTGATCGGTAAGGAAATCGCCCGGCTGGATCGCGTGGTGAAAACGTTTCTAGATTTCAACCGCCCCTTGAAGGTGAACGTCGCCGAACTGGACTTGGTTCGGCTGACGGCTGAAGCAAAGAATCTGTTAGCCCCGCAAGCTTCGGCCTGTGGTGTGGATATTGTTTTTACAAACCATCCGCCAGAAGTGCCTGTGATGGCCGATCGCGACCTTCTGCAACAAGCCATTCTGAACGTGGCGTCCAATGGCATTGAAGCCATGCGCCAAGGTGGTGCACTGGAATTGAAAATCGTCCCTGTGGGGAAATTAGTTGTTCTGGAAATTTCCGATCAAGGCCAAGGCATTCCACTGGATCAACGAGATAAAATTTTCAACTTATACTTCACTACAAAGGAAAAAGGCAATGGAATTGGCCTTGCCGTGTCCGCCAAGGTCCTGCAGTTGATGGGCGGTGGCATTGAGTTTGATTCAACCTCTGGAAAGGGTACAACGTTCCGCTTGAAGATGCCTGCCGCGTTACCAGTTGACGCCACCTTTGCCGGGGTTGCATGAAACAGGCCACGCTCGTCATTGCAATTCTTTCCCTGCTGGGCGGATGCGTGCGCCGACCCGTGCCTTTGCCGCCGCGTCCACTGGTTCCCCCACCCGCACAGGAACGCGCATTGAAAATTGCCGAAGCTGAGTTGCCGCCGCAATTGGAAACAGCGGAAGAATTGGAACTGACTCGTTTCCCCGTTTTCCTGCCGACTGCACCTCCGCCCCGCATCCGTTTGCCCAGGCCCATTGTGGTTCGTAAGAAAGATACTCCTGAACCGGTGAAACCAACCATCCCTAAGCCAGTCACTCCGGCCTTTCGACTTGGGGAGTTACTGACCCCTGCACAACAACTGGAATTGATTTCGCAAACGGATGCTTTTCTGGCAACTTCCGAACAAGCAGTTGCCACAGCCGCCACAGTGAAACCAAAATTGACTTCAGATCAGGATGGTTTGGTGGGCCAGATCAAAGCATTGATTTCTCAAGCCCGCAACGCCCGCAATTCAGATTTAGTGGAAGCTCGCAAGCTTGCCGAAAGATCAAAAACTTTATCTGAGGCCTTGGTAAGAAGTCTTTCCAACTAAAAGAACTTCAGCTTGACGGGCCATTGATTTGATACAAAATAGGTCATGCTTCGTCGAATCTTATTTGCCGCTGTGCTCACCGCTGGATTCTTGCAATCCCAAAGCCGTTATAAATGGAACGATGGCGATGATCATGGTGATGCTCCATTTCTAATCGAAGAAGGCTGGCGTCCCTTGTTCAATGGGCCTGCAAGCGTTGCCGGGTGGCAAGGTCAGGATGGCAAGCCGCTTGTCTGGATAACCACTTCAGCCGTTGTTTGGGAGCGTCTGCTTGGTCCCACCCGATTAGCTGCGCTACCCGCCCCAGGCGACCGTCTGATGAATGGACCAAACGGGAAAGTCCACAACATCGTCAGCATTGAAAAATTTGGCGACGTGGAATTATACGTTGAATTTCTGATTTGCAAAGGCTCAAATTCTGGAGTGTACCTTCATGGTTTGTATGAAGTCCAGATTTTTGATAGCTATGGTTCCTCTGAACCAATGAAAACTTCCGATGGTGGGGGCATCTATCACAAGTGGATTGACAACCAGGGAATAGGCGGTTCCGCACCATCGCGCAACGCCAGCAGGCGTCCAGGGGAATGGCAAAGTTTTCACATCTGGTTCCGCAGCCCGCGTTTCGATGCAAGCGGTAAGAAGACGGAAAATGCCAAATTCCTTCGCGTGCTGCACAACGGATTATCGGTGCAGGAAAATGTGGAAATAGACGGACCAACACGGGCCGCAATGAACCTTCCCGAGTCCGCGATAAATCCAATGATGCTGCAAGGAGATCATGGTCAGGTAGCCTTCCGAAATATTTACGTACGTCCGTTGCAGCCAACTGTTAACCGTTAGTGTTTGAGTAAGCAGCGGAAAGCCTGGGCTCATTGTGAAAGCTACAATAAAGCCATGCACGCTCTCGTCCTTCACAACGATAGGATCAAACCCGCTTCCGATACTTTTCTTGCCGCCGGTCAGGTTGGCTTCTTAAACGGTTGGGGAGTATTTTCCACTATCCGCGTCCGCGATGGTGTTCTGTTCGCCTTCGAACGACATTGGGCCCGGCTCATGCGGGACGCCAAGCTGATGCGTGTTCCCATGCCCCATTCTGCCGATTGGCTGCGTCAGCAGCTTCTTAAACTCGTCGTCGCGAATCAAGCCCATAACGCCACTCTACGCATGGCAATTGTGCGCAACAAAGGCGGCATGTTTGAAGGACCAGATCAGGCCCGCCCCTTTGAGCTAATCGGTTTCACCGCCGACTTGCACCCCTGGGGAGAATTTGCTCGTCTTGGGGTTATAGAAAATGCTCGCCATGCCGCATCGCCATTTGCAGGAACCAAAGTGACGTCCTGGTGCCAGAATCTTACTTGGCATGAATGGGCTCATGAACAAGGTTACGACGAAGTGGTGCTGCTCAACGAGCATGGCGAAGTTAGCGAATGCACTTCTGCCAACATCTTTGCTGTTTTTGGCAACCAGGTTGTTACCCCACCCATCCGATCAGGCTGTTTGCCCGGCATCACTAGGGAACTGTTGCTGGATACTGTCTCAGCTCAAGGATTGGAGATCTCGGAACGAGTTTTGCGATTGCCTGATCTGGAAAAAGCTGACGAAGTTTTCATCACCTCCACCACTCGGGAACTGATGGCGGTGAAATTTATTGAAGGAATCGTCTTGCCACAGCAAGGATCGGCCAGAGATCTTTTGCAGCAAGAGTTCACAAAATATGCTCAAATGTATGTGGCGACCCCCACAAATGAGGGCAAAAAAGGGGCCGCATAGGCGTCATGGGTACCAATCGCCTGCCTATATAGTACGTATATTCATTTTTGCTTTGCGTTAAGGATAAAGATGGTTACAATTAGGTTCAAACGGAAATCCATGGCCCAATCGTGCCCATCTTGCGGTTCAACTAAGTTTCGTATATCGAAAGTTAGAGGTGTGTTGGAACGAATCGGGCTTTTCCTCGGTTATCAACCTGCTCGATGTCAAGGTTGCGAAGAACGGATGACCATTCGCATTTGGAGTTTTGAGCACCTGATTTTCGCCAAATGCCCCCGCTGCCATAGAATGGATCTGACCAAATGGTCAACTTCCCGCTATCGTCCCAATTCATCGACCACCTTAAAATTGACATTTGGCGCAAAGCCGGTGCGTTGTGAGTACTGCCGCTGTAATTTCGCCAGTTGGAAAGCCATCAAAGAAAAGTTCAGCTATAGTAAACGCGCAGGACGAAGTCAAATTCTGATCCCGGTTTCTGGAAATAAAGTGGGTGTTGATTTGGGTGAGCAAACCCCGACCCCACCTCCAATCCGAGCAGAAAAAGTGGGACATTCTACTTAGAGTGGAATTGGCTCCAACGGTCGCTAACCCTGTTCCTCTACCCGTCGAAGCATAGCCTTCCTGGCCGCCAGCACTGTCCCTTTCGCCGCCGCACTCGTTGAAGCCAGCGCCGTCAAATGTCCCATCTTCCGACCCGGTCGTGGCTGCAATTTTCCGTAAACGTGAATTTTCACATTAGGGAACATGGCCGCAGCAGCCCAATCGGGCTCTCCGTTGTCCCACATATCTCCCAGCAAATTGGCCATGGCTGCTGGTCGAAGTAAATCAGTCGCACCCAAAGGCAAACCGCATACCGCCCTCAACTGCTGTTCAAACTGACTGGTTACACTTGCATCGAACGTGAAATGCCCCGAATTATGCGGACGCGGTGCCAATTCGTTGATTCGTAACTGGCCGTCCCAACTCAGGAAAAACTCCACACAAAGTACGCCCACCACATCTAACTCATCCATCACTTGACGCGCCAGATCCACAGCCTTCTGTGCGATGTTCGATTTCACGTTGGCTGGGGCCATGGTGACGTCCAAAATACTGTTGTGATGAGCATTTTCAAGCACGCCGTAGTGCACGAATTCTCCGCGAACAGATCGCGCCGCCACCACGGAAAGTTCCTTTTGAAAGTCCACCCGCTTTTCTAAAACGGCTTCCTGTTCGCCGATGCTGGCCCAAGCCGCAGCGGCGTCCTCCACCGCATCCACCCGCACCTGACCCTTGCCGTCATACCCGAAACCGGCGGTCTTCAAAATAGCCGGGACCCCAATTTCTTTCAACGCAGTTTCCAGTTCAGCCGATGAACTGACTTTGCGAAATGGGACTAATGGAAATCCACTGCGCATCAGAAACTGTTTTTCGCGTAAGCGATGTTGTGTAATGTGAAGCACCGTGCCGTTGGGCCGCACTAAAGTATGTTCAGCGCAGACCGATGCTGTATCGGCTGGAACGTTTTCAAACTCGAAGGTCACCACCTGGACACCTTCGGCAAACTTCTTCACGGCGTCTAAATCTTCGTAACTTGCCGTCACTTCCTGATCTGCCACCTGACCGGTGGGCGTATCTGTTTCCGGTGAAAACGTGTGAACGCGGTATCCCATCCGCCGCGCGGCAATCGTAAACATGCGGCCCAGTTGGCCACTGCCTAAGACTCCAATAGTGGATCCCGGTAGGATCGGTTCAAGACTCATGGAAGCGTATCAGCCTTTACCTTCGCCGATTGCTCCGCGCGGAAGGCTTGCAGTTTTTCTCTCAGTGCGGGCCGTGTGTTAGCCAGAATAGCAACTGCCAGCAAAGCGGCATTAATGGCACCTGCTTTGCCAATGGCCATGGTTCCCACGGGAACGCCGCCCGGCATTTGAACAATGGATAACAATGAATCCATACCCTTCAAAGCGTGACTTTCAATCGGCACACCCAACACCGGAACCAGTGTTTGCGACGCCACCATTCCCGGTAGGTGAGCCGCCCCACCAGCACCGGCGATGATCACTTCCAATCCCCGTGATTCAGCAGTTTTGGAAAACTCCACCATCCAATCCGGCGTGCGATGGGCAGAGACCACTTGGCATTCATGATCAACATGAAACTGCGTCAAAATCTCCGCCGAATAGCGCATGGTTTCCCAATCAGACTTACTGCCCATGATCACAGAAACCAGCGGATTACTCACCGTTGCTATTGTCCCTGGCTAAGCGAGAATCCGGGCTTCCCGTCAAAGTTATACAGATTCTCAGTCTTGATGCAATCAAAACCAGCGGCACCCAGTTTGCTCAACAGCTTTACGATTACCGTATATTCAAGGACGCCCTTGCCCATATAGCGGCAGCACCATTGATCGCTTGTCAGCGTGTTGCTGTTGCCTTTGGGATAGACGCTGACGCCGCGGTTAGAGATGCCGTAGAGTAGCAGGCCACCTTTCACCGCTTCCAGCTTCTTGCCCAAATCCAAGCCGTTGCCACCGGTCCAATCTAAGAACACATCCACGCCCACCAGTTCCTTCTTTTCTATCTTCGGAACCTTCAGCGCCTTTACCTTCTGTTTCGGCGCAGATTTGTAAGCCACCGTCTTCAGCGTTTTAGGTTTCTTGCCCAAATGCTTCACTACGGCTTGAGCAAACTCTCTGGTGCCAACTTTTTCCTTACTCTTCCCTTCGGCAAAAATGTCGTAGGTGTGAAATCCGCTTTCTAAAGTTGCCAGCCAGGCGTTGTGCACCAGCTCCGCAATGTCCGATTGGTTAATGTGATTCAGCATCATTACTGAACCCAGCAGCAGGCCTGAAGGATTGGCCAAGTTCTGCCCGGCACGACGTGGGGCGGAACCGTGAATCGCTTCAAACATAGCTGCACCAGAACCGATGTTGGCTGAACCGGCAAGGCCCACGGAACCGGCAATCTGCGCTGCAACGTCGGAAAGAATGTCGCCGTACAAGTTCGGCATTACGATCACATCGAAAGCTTCGGGAGTATCGGCCAGCTTAGCTGCACCAATGTCCACAATCCAATGATCGTTTTCAATGTCTTTATATTCTTTGGCAACATCGTCGAACACTTTGTGAAACAGGCCATCGGTCAACTTCATGATGTTGTCTTTCATGAAGCAGGTAACGCGCTTGCGGTTGTTCCGACGGGCGTATTCAAAGGCGTAACGAACAATGCGCTCGCAACCCGGCTGGCTGATCAGCTTCAGACACTGCATCACCTGCTGCGTCTGACGATGCTCAATACCGGCATAGCAATCTTCTTCATTCTCGCGGACAATCACCACATCCATGGCTGGATGCAGTGTGTCCACGTAAGGGTGATACGCCACGCAGGGCCGCACGTTGGCATAAAGGCCAAGCATCTTGCGAGTGGTGACGTTGAGGCTTTTGAATCCCCCGCCTTGGGGAGTTGTGATGGGCGCTTTCAGAAATACTTTGGTGCGTTCCAAAGATTCCCAGGCCCCCGGTTCAATGCCAGTGGAATTGCCACGCAGGTAAACCTTCTCGCCAATTTCGATGGTTTCAATTTTGATGCGGGCGCCGGCTTCTTTAAGGATATGGAGGGTGGCCTCCATAATTTCGGGCCCGATGCCGTCGCCATGGGCGACCGTGATCGGTGTCAATTTTGCCATAGGGTAACGCACTAAGATACCGTTTTCCGATAGTGTGGGGCAAGCTTAAGGTTGGGCAGCAGGACCCAATATTTGTTTGGAGGGTTACCTGGAACCCCCAGCTTAATCTTAACCAGCGAAACATTGGACCAGTTAGAAGATCTATTGAGGTAGGAAGAAGTGTGCCGCTTGCGGAAGTAATCCTATGTTGTAAGTCCAAAACCAATTGGAGCGCTATGACAACATTCACAGAGACTCAAAGCATCGTCCTGCAAGTCAACGGTGCTAGAAAGAATTTAAGCATCGAACCACGCGTATCGCTACTGGATGCACTCCGTGATTATCTTCACCTCACTGGCACCAAGAAAGGCTGCGATCAAGGTGCCTGCGGGGCTTGTACGGTTCTAGTGGACGGCGAGCGTATCAATTCTTGTCTTGCCCTTGCGATCCAGTATGAGGGTTGCGACATCGTCACTATAGAGGGTTTAGCGAATGCCGGCGAGTTGCATCCTCTACAGCAGGCATTCATCGATCAGGACGGATTTCAGTGTGGCTATTGCACACCCGGCCAGATTTGTTCCGTGGTCGGCATGATGACCGAGTTTGGCAAGGGTGCACCCAGCGCGGTAACCAAAGATGGCACCGCAAATAGTGAACTGACGGAGGAGGAGGTTAGAGAGCGGATGAGCGGGAACCTTTGCCGTTGCGGGGCCTATGTCGGCATCAGAGACGCCATCAAGCAGGTTTACGGAGGACGTCAGCAATGAATAATTTCACTTACCTTCGAGCCACTGACGCGAACTCGGCCGTGAATCTTCTTGCGGCAAACTCCACTCAAGGCGCTGCGGCGCGCTTCCTGGCAGGAGGCACCAATCTTGTGGATCTAATGCGTGAGGGCATTGAAACCGCGCATGCACTGGTTGACATCACGCGCACGCCACTTGCTGATGTTCACCAGTTGCCGGACGGCGGACTGCGCATGGGAGCGTTGGTTCGCAACAGCCACCTTGCGGCGCATCCGTTGATACGCGAAAAGTATCCACTGCTTTCGCAAGCCATCCTGCATGGCGCCTCAGCCCAGCTTCGCAACATGGCAACCACCGGCGGTAACATTATGCAGCGTACTCGCTGTTACTATTTTTACGATACTGCCAGCCGCTGCAACAAGCGCGCCCCGGGAAGTGGCTGCGACGCCATGGAGGGTTTCAACCGCATTCACGCGATTCTTGGAACCTCGCCACAGTGTATTGCAACGCATCCATCGGACATGTGCGTGGCCCTGGCCGCTCTGGACGCCACCGTCAACGTTACGGGTCCTGCTGGTGAACGCAGCTTGCCATTCAGCGAGGTTCATCGCCTGCCCGGCAATACTCCGGAAATTGACACGAATCTGAAGCCTGGTGAACTCATCACTTCCATCGACTTGCCCGCTTCGACCGCTGGCCTCTCCTCGGTCTATCGCAAAGTGCGAGATCGCGCAAGTTACGCTTTCGCACTTGTGTCGGTAGGTGCTGCCATCAAGATCGACAACGGAACTATTCAGCAGATCCATCTCGCGTTAGGCGGTGTTGCACATAAACCGTGGCGAGCTACGATTGCCGAACAACTACTGCGCGGCGCCGATGCTACCTCCGAAAATTTTGCAAAAGCGGCGGAAGCCGAACTTGCGCTTGCCATCCCCCGCCGGGGCAACGCCTTCAAGATAGAGCTGGCAAAAAGGACGATCATCGCAGTTCTCTCTGAACTGACTGCCAACGAAGGAGCCAGACAATGAACATCCTGCGTAAAGTAGTAGAAACCTTCGCACACGTGATGCCTGATCGCGACCGCGACGAACTCATTCAGCGGCATCGTTTTCTGGGACAACCGATCAGCCGCCTGGACGGCCGTCCAAAGGTTACCGGCGCGGCACACTTCTCCGCTGAATATCCAGTGGAAGGGCTTGTCCATGCGGCCATCGTTTACAGCACAATCTCCAAGGGCGCCATTGTTGCCATCGATACCAGTACTGCTCAGCAGGCGCCCGGAGTGCTGTCGGTGATCACTCACCTGAATGCGCCGCAAATGAAAGTACCGCCGCCATTTTCAGTAGGCGACTCTCCCAGTTCGGGAACAACGCTAGTTAAGATTCTGAATACTGATCGGATTTCGTGGAACGGTCAACCGGTAGCGGTTGTGGTGGCCGATACGCCGGAGCAGGCCGAACATGCCGCGTCACTGATACACCCGGTGTACGCCGCTGAGCCCGGTGTAAATTCCTTTGAAGAGTCGATCCCGCAGGCAAAACAGCCGAAGGAAATTATGGGTGAAGCCCCCGAAGTAAAGAAGGGTAGTGCCGACGTTATCCTCAAAGACTCTATTCATCGGGTGGACCTGACTTTCACCACGCCACCTTACAACCACAACGCCATCGAGTTGCATGCCGCCATCGCCATCTGGGATGGAAACGATAAGTTAACGCTCTACGACACAAGCCAATTCACTGCGGGCACTGCGGCCAGCATCGCTGGCGTATTCGGAT
Source organism: Acidobacteriota bacterium (assembly GCA_025352795.1). Taxonomy (GTDB): domain Bacteria; phylum Acidobacteriota; class Terriglobia; order Bryobacterales; family Bryobacteraceae; genus JANXSF01. The sequence continues at coordinate 1,997 of JANXSF010000068.1, read as the reverse complement.
TGAAGACGGAAAATGTCCGCGTGATCTCGCCGTTTGTCGGCGGAGGTTTCGGCGGTAAAGGCGGTCTTTGGCCCTATACCCAGCTCTGCGTTCTTGCCTCACGCATCACAGGACGGCCGGTGCGGCTGACGCCGTCGCGGGCCGGAGTATTCCGGATAGTAGGCGGGCGGACGCCGTCCCAGCAGCGCGTGGCAATTGCAGCGGAGCCTTCGGGAAAATTCTCCACGTTCATTCATGAGGGCGTCACCGCGCAGTCCACCGACAACCATTTCCCTGAGCAATTCAGTTTTCCTCCGCGTCACTTGTACGCAATGGATTCGTACAGGATTGCCCAGAAGGTGACCGAAGTGAATCGCGTCGCCAATACGTTCATGCGCGCGCCGGGTGAGTCCATCGGGACCTTCGCGGTGGAGAGCGCCATCGACGCCCTGGCATATGAACTGAACCTCGATCCCGTCGAACTGCGCATGCGAAACGAGCCTGATCGAGATCCCGTAAGCGGTAACGAATTTTCCAGCCGATACCTGCGTGAAGCCTATACGATGGGCGCAGATAAATTCGGGTGGAAGAATCGCCCCGCCGCCGTTGGCTCGCAACGCGATGGCGATTGGTTAATCGGTCAGGGAACTGCCACGGGAACTTACCCGGTGTATCGTGTGGTAACCGCGGCCCGCCTGCGTATCAATGCCGATGGAACAGCCCACGTTCAGACGTCCTGTCAGGAGATGGGTATGGGTACGGAGACGGTGCAAACGCAGCACGCCGCCGAGCGCTTGGCGCTGCCCATGGAAAAAGTGAAGTTCGAATATGGCGATAGCACCCTACCGGCGGCTAGCGTAGCTGGGGGATCGTCTCAAACTATCAGCGTTGCGCTGGCCGTGCATGAAGCGGCCGATAATGTGATCAAAGAACTTCTTTCACTTGCTCAAAAAGACTCTGAATCGGCGCTGGCGGGCGCAAAGTTCGATGACATTCATGCCGCTAAGGAAGGGATCTTCCGCAGAGACCATCCTCATCTGGGTCAGACTTATGTGGCGATTCTGAAGCATGCTGGGAAGGACTTTGTGGAAGCCGAGCACAAGACCGGGGCGCCGCTGGAGACCATGAAGTATTCCATGCACTCCTATGCCGCTCAATTCTGCGAAGTACGAGTGCACCGGCTGAGCGGTGAAGTGCGTGTGAGCCGATGGGTGGGGGCATTCGATTGCGGGCGGATCTTGAATCCCAAAACCGCTGTCTCTCAATTCCGTGGCGGAATTATCATGGGCATTGGCATGGCGCTCACTGAAGAGACGATGTTCGATGATAGAACCGGCCGAATCATGAACCCCTCGCTGGCGGAATATCACGTCCCGGTGCAGGCTGATGTTCCCCATATCGACATTGTGTACACCGACATTGCGGACCCCCACACGCCACTTGGCGCGCACGGTGTGGGAGAAATCGGCATTACAGGCGTCGCTGCGGCAATTGCAAACGCCATCCACCACGCCACAGGCAAACGCATTACGAGCCTTCCGATAACTCTCGACAAACTTATGTAACGTTCGAACGACTCGACCCCTTCTGAGGGGAATAATGTCCATGCCGTGGTCCGGCGCGGCGGTGCATCTGATGGGATCGCAAGATAGAGTATTGCTTTGTTAAATTAACCTTATTGGCAAGAACGGGCTACTGGGGAGCGCATCGCGATTGAGGTGAAGCGATCCTTGGTACCTCATCCGGCTAAAGGTTTCATTACGCTTGTGAAGATCTGAAAGTGGCCCGGCGTTATGTAGTTTATTCAGGGCAGGAGCGCTACCCGGTGAATGCGGATACTGAGGCCATTCCGTTTGCTGCTGCGAAGACTGTCCGCAGTGTCGGAGCAAAGTAGAAAGATCCTATTCCCGGCAAAGTAGAAAGTTCCTAATTGAGGGGTTGAATCTCAACCCTCATGGTATGTTCGCACAGCAGCGCCGGGGTCGCGCCTGGCGTGGCTGCCCAAAGTCGAGGCGAGC
>JANXSF010000133.1 GCA_025352795.1 Acidobacteriota bacterium | reverse complement strand
TGCAGTGCACTGCGGAAGTCTGGCTGAACTGGCTTCCCACTTTCGATTCCAGCCACGAAATCAGCCAGCGCATTTAGGAACGTATGCTCATACCCGATACAGGTCCCAGGAACCCAATAGTGCTTCATGTACGGGTGCTCTGGGTTTGTCGTATGGATCTTGCGCCAACCGGTCAGGTGCGATTCTGTCTTCTTCCCTGACTGCTTCTGCATGTATTCGAAGTACTGCAAATATTCCGGCTCTTCCAAATCGAAATAGACACTGCCATCGGCCCCGTTTAATTCAAAGGTGTTGAAATTCTTCCGACCGCGGGCATAGCGCGTCGATTCAAAAGTCCCCATGGAACCATTGGCGAATTCGGCGAGGAACATGCACGCATCGTCAATCTTAACCGCTTCCATTTTCCCTGTTAACGCGTGTTTACGGCTCTTCACAAACGTCTCGGTCTTTGCTACTACGCGAGTGATCGGCCCGTTGATCCACATTGCTGTGTCAATGGAATGCGCCAGCAAATCGCCAGTCACGCCTGACCCGGCCACCTTGGCATCCAGTCGCCATAATCCTGCGCCGCCCTGTGGGACGTCTTCGGCAATGGTCCAATCCTGCAAGTAAGTGGCACGATAATGGAACGCCCGGCCAATGCGACCTTCATCCACAATCTGCTTAGCAAGAGCGATAGCGGGCACGCGACGGTAGTTGAACCAAACCATGTTTGGAACCTTGGCCTTCTCCACGGCCTTGACCATCGCTTCGGCTTGCTTCACGTCCATTGCTAAAGGCTTTTCGCACAGCACCATCTTGCCCGCCTTGGCGGCTGCCAGTGCGATTTCGTAGTGCGTGTCATTCGGCGAACCAATGTCGATCAGGTCGATATCCGGCGCATCCACGACCTTGCGCCAATCCGTTTCCACACGTTCGTAACCCCAAACATCGGCGAATGCCTGGGCTTTTTTTGCATCCCGTGCACAAACAGCTTTCAATACTGGACGATGCTGCACGGGGAAGAAATCGTTGAGTCTTTTATAAGCGTTGGAATGGGTGCGTCCCATGAACCCATATCCAATCATTCCAATGCGAAGTTCTTTTGCCATGGTTGGTCTCCTAATTTCCGTACTTCGCAATCAGCCCGTCCAGGGCAGTTTTGCAAGTGGCCGTGGCGGCCCAGGCATCCGGCCAGAAGCACAAATCGACGGTCCACCAATCGTGCGAGAGTCGCGACGCCTTCACCAACTCTGGCATGATTTCATCGAAGTTCAGAATTCCCAAGCCAAACGGCGGATGAGCCGATGTCTCGTCTTCACCCTTGGCATCTTTGTGGCACTTGTTATCGGAATCGATCACGTGAATATGATTGATGCGGCCATTCAGCATGCGAATTAAGTCCACCTGGCTGGCGAATACTTCTTTCTCACCTTCCTGCCGCGCACCCATCACGCTCACCATTTGACCGTGGCATGTGTCATATTGCAGGCCGAAGTTAGATTTATTCACGGCGTCGTGAATCCGCACTACGTCGCTTGGTTTGTTGAACGCAAAGCCCGGTTCAAATTCCCAGGTCACATATTGACCACGGCTGGCGGCGATATCCGCACACGCCTTCCAGGCCTTCACTACTCGACCCATTGCCGTTGCGTAATCAACTTCCCGGTGAATGGTGGGCGGCTGCACACAATCCACGCGGATGCCTTCAATGCCGATGTCGGCGGCGAATTCCGAGTTCTTGTCAAACTCCGCAATATACTTTGTAGGGTCGTCGGTGTTGATCAATTTTTCGTCCCACAAATTTGCAGCGAGGCCTGAAAATCCCAAGCCGTAACCCACCATCTGAGCCTTCAATTCCGCACGTTGCGATTTTTCCGGCATCGCTCCGCCAAAGCCTTCATTCGATCCGTTGGGATTGCCAGGGTTCGGGTGAGGCGGAAAGCCGCCCAATTCAACGCCGTCGAACCCCAGGCTCTTTAAAGTCTTGCAGACCGTATCGAAATCGATCGGATTGCTGCCATACGGCCCTATTGTGTAGGCCCATGATCCTATGGAACTGCGCTTGCTCATTTAGCTGAAGGCTCCTTACCTGTCTAGTCTATTGCAATCGACGTCAGGGCGGCTACATTGAAGTGTCGTCCTCATCAGGAGAGCATTCTATCAAGAAGCGTAAGGTGTCCGCCTTAGGGATACTTAGATCCCGCCTTAGATTAAAACAAATGATTTACTTTGTTTACCTTACGAGTAGTTTTTTTCTGAAGAAAGATGAAGAAATCGCCGATAAAAGCTTGGACCAAATAGGTTGGCTCCGCTATTCTAGCGTTTAGATCATGATTGATCAAAGGTGAGGGATCAGTGTCAGAACAAGGACTGCCAAGCAGCGTACAAATGGATATGGTGGCGAGCGACGCCCATCTTACTCAGTTCAATAAATTGGTTGCGGAACTATTGAAAGGCACGTTGACCCGCAACACTTTCCGTCCCTGGGAGATTGAAATTCTTCTGGATATTGAAGGGTGCAGCCTGCGCGAAGGTGCCAAGCGCGAAACTCTCCGCCGCTATCAAAAAGCCGTCCAGCGCCAAATGGAAAAAGGTGCCGCTTATCCCATGCGACTTTCCGAATACCTAGAAAATCCCCGTCGTACAAAAGGCGCCAGTGTGGAAGTGGAAGAAGAACTGGAAATCGAACAGCTCGCTAAGCGCTAATAGGGGTTCCCTGTTCGGAAACATCGGCGACTACACATATCCGCTGGTGCCCCAGGCAGGGCGACAATACATGACGTTATATTTGCCATAGTCGATTGTAGGCGAACCCTTTATCTCAAGAGCCATTCCCAGCACCAAGTCCTCAATGGTGGTGAGCTCCAGTGCGCAGGCAGCGTCTACTTGCTCTTTCTTGGATGTAAAACCAGTTTTGTCCTCTGTCGGACTAACCACATACCTTGGCCAGAAACTCAAAACTTGAGCCTCTTGCGCATCAACATCACCGCCTATAGTGGCTCCTATTGCCGTATAGGCAACGTTGATCCCCTTACGGTTCGGTAGACTTGATCCGGCAACACGAACTCCTGTCGCCATGGCGACGTGCATCATTTGGTTGAAGAAAACTAAATCGCCTGCTTCAGGCAACGAGTTGTGATTCGAAAGGCTATAGCTTCGTTCATTACCCTTCATCAGTTGTACCTGAAGCGCGGCATTATACCTAGATGGCTTGCCGCCAGATACTTTGGAAGCAGAATCGAAAGCATCTTTAATTTGCGACGGGGCGAACTTATCGGCGCACAGTGCTCCATGCATTAGAATCTCGTAACAACTCAATCCATCGTGTGCGGGGTTAAATGAGTTCTTCTTCTGTGCGGACCAGCCATGTAGCTCACTCTGCTTTCCGAAAGCACACTTGGAATAATTCAACTTGAGCTGTCTTTGGTACCAACCCATTAATTCATTGAAAACGGCCAACGCATTTGCATCCATGAGGATTATTATTGCACTCAACGGCCAGTGGTGTTTCCCATTGAAACTCAATCCAAACCAATTAAAGTTGTGATAGATCGTTCAACTAAAGTGTCGTGTTAAAATAACGTAGTATGTTTAGAAAAACATTCACCTCCAAACAATTGGAGTGCCTATTCTTTCTCTGCGCTATCTCCTTGGTCAGTTCAACGCTTTGCTGGGGGCAAGCTGGCTACGCGGAAATTCTCGGTACCATTCAAGATCCATCGGGTCGCGCAATCCCCAAAGCCAAGGTGGATGCGGAGAATCAGGCCACCATGGCTCGATACTCCGTTGTTACCGATGATCGTGGCGAATATCACATTCTGGGATTGCCTACTGGGCTCTATTCGGTGATAGTTCTGCAGACTGGGTTTCGACTTTATCGCCAAGCAGGGATCACATTGCGACTGGCTGACCGCACCACGCTTGACGTGAAGTTGGAAGTTGGACAGCCCACCCAATCCGTAAATGTCACTGCATCTGTCCTTCTCCTGCAAACGACCAGTAGCGAAGTTAGTCTAAATGTTTCGGAGAAAATAATATCCACACTGCCGCTGGACGGGCGCAACTTCATTCCGCTGCTAACGCTTGCACCAGGGGTCGCGTTGCCCGGCGGCGGCTCCATTCTGGCAAGAATCAATGGTAGCCGACCGCGAACCAACGAATACCTGTACGACGGCATCAGCGTGTTGCAACCGGAACCGGGGCAAGTTGTTTATTACCCCATTATCGACGGCATGGCCGAATTCAAATTGAACATCAACGCCTACTCCCCAGAATACGGTCGTTCCAACGGTGGCACGGTTATGGTTATCGGCAAGTCTGGCAGCAACCAATTTCACGGGACGCTTTTCGAGTTCTTCCGTAACGAAGCATTGAACGCCCGCAATCTTTTCGCACAGCCTGGGCGGAAGCCACAATTTCGCCGCAATCAGTACGGCCTTACGATTGGTGGACCAATTCAAACCAACAAGACTTTTTTCTTTGCAGATTGGCAGGAATCTCGCCTACGAACCGGCATTCCACGCTTCAGTGTTGTTCCCACACTTGCGCAACGGCAGGGAGTCTATAGCCAGCCGACATTCGATCCAGCAACATCGCCCCGTATGCAGTTTCCGGGCAACATGGTTCCACTGGCGCGCGCGGACTCGCTGGGGCAACAGATCCTTCAACGATACCCACTGCCGAATGTAGTTGCCGCAAACAATTATGTGCGGACCGCCATTGAGCCCGATAATCAAGATCAGGCAGACTTGCGGGTGGACCGTTATTTCGGGGAAAAGCATCGAGTCTTTGGGCGATACACAATCTTCCGCGATGATGACACCCCCGTCACTCCATTACCCGATGGTAGCGGCAGTTTGACCACTGGCGTGATTGGACATGCGCGGACGCGCGGCGACGCATTCGTCGCTGACTATAACCAGGTTCTGTCCTCTTCGGCGTTGAACCAGTTCCGAGTAGGCTACTCCAGGCGGGGGCTCAATCAAGTGTCCCTTCAAAATGGTGGAATCACTGTCCCTGGTCTTCCGTCCAACTCGTTCGGATCTGTACTCCCCATATTTACCGTAACCGGACTTCAGCAAATCGGTCCAACCACCGCTGCAAATTCCGACTTTACGACGTCCATTACGGAATTTCTAGACACGTTTACGGTGGTACGCGGTCGGCACAGCATCAAGTTTGGAGTCGATCTCCGTCTTGAGGCGTTGAACGTCCTGAACCCGCCGAACCCAACTGGGTCATTTGCATTTACAACGACCGGCTCCAATAACTCTGCTGTCACCGGTAGCGGCAATGCGGTGGCTTCTCTTCTGTTGGGACAGGTAAACGCGTTCACAATCGACGTTCAGAAGAAGGTAATTCAACCCCGCGCCAACATTGCAGAGTTCTTTCTCGGAGACGATTGGAAAGTGTCATCCAGGCTCATGCTGAACGTCGGCACGCGCTACACGCTCAATTTTCCATCCACTGAAAAGAGTGATCAGGGTGCCATCTTTAACCTGAACTCGCAGGTGCTTGAATTTTCCCATACAGCTCGCGAGGTCCACTGGGGTGACTTCGGACCTCGTATTGGCCTGGCTTTTCGCATTGGCGATAACTTGGTTATCCGATCCGGCTATGGCATGGTGTTCTTTGAACAATCTGGCATCACAACGCCCTTTACTATTCCGCAGTTCCCATTCATTCAGACTGTCGGCCAGCAATCGCAGGACAATGTGAATGCGGCGTTTGTCCTATCACGTGGGCCTACAGTCCAAGTTAGCGCGCCGAATCCGAATTCGGGCCTGGGACAAGGCGTTTTTGGTGTGGATCGCAAGAATGGTTCGGGCTATTCTCAACAGTGGAACTTCACAGTACAAAAGACGATTGGGAAGAACTGGAATGTTGAGCTTGCCTACCTGGGCTCAAAGAACACAAGGCTAGGCATTCCTGACGCGAACATCAACCAACTTCGCTCGCAGTACCTTTCTATGGGAGCGGCACTGTTGACCCGCGTTGCGAATCCTTATGCAGGGCAAATTCCGGCGTCCTCTTCTTTGAGTTCGGCCACCATCGCACAGCAGCAGTTGCTGCGCCCTTATCCACGTTTCACAAACGTGGCGTTGTTTCGAAATAACGTGGGCAACTCGAAGTACAACGCTGCGGCTGTGAAACTGGAAAAGCGTTTTTCGCAAGGCTTAACGCTGACGGCAGCCTACACATTCTCCAAACTCCTGGATGATGCTTCCACCGTCTTCTCTCAAACTATTTTTACTGGACCCGTTATTGGCACAACAGGAGCCGCCGATGCCTATAACCGTCATCTTGAAAAGGATGTTTCTTCGGGCGATATCCCGCAGGTGTTTGGTCTTGGTTGGGTTTACGAAATCCCCCGTTTATGGAAGATCTCAGGGTGGCAACTGGCGGGTCTTGTGCGTGTACAAACTGGCGATGCAGTTCCCGTCACGCAGGCTACCAACAATAATTCCAGCTTAGGTTATGCGGTGCAACGACCCAACCGCATCAGCAATCCCAATCGCCTGGATAATCGCAGCGTCGCTAAATATTTCAACACGGGCGCATTCACCGGTGCGCCACAGTTTGCGATTGGAACCAGTTCCCGCAATCCAGTACGGGGTCCGGGGCTTCAGAATGCTGATTTGATGATCGGCAAGACTTTTCCGATCACAGAGCGTGTCAACGTGGAATTCCGTGCGGAAGTGTTCAACGTGTCAAATACGCCTCCGCTGAACGATCCGAATGGGAGCTTTGGGAACGCAGCGTTTGGCTCTATCACCAGTGCGGGCAATCCGAGAGTGTTTGAATTCGTGGCCAAGGTCCGCTTTTAACCTGACGCTACAATGTGAGGGAGCCATGTATGCCGAATGCCTGAGAAAACTCGTGTCGAAAATCGCTTAGGGCAGATTCGCAAAAGCAGAGGAGTAGGCGCTTCCGACCTTGCTCGCCGAGTGGATGTCAGTCGGCAGACCATCTACGCCATTGAAGCAGGAACTTATGTTCCCAATACCGAAGTGGCATTGAACCTTGCGCGTGAATTAGAGGTTACTGTAGACGAGCTGTTTTCTCTCCAGCCTGGTTCTCATCAAAAACCCGAGTCGCTGCCTGCCGAAGTGCTGAGTGCTGGGACCCCCTTGAAAGGCCAACCCGTGCGCATTTGCCAAATCGGTTCACGCTGGGTGAGTATTCCGGTTAGCCCTTCCCCTTACTACATGCCTGAAGCCGATGGCATTATTAAGCAAACTTGTCGGACAAATGGCCGGGCAGATCTGATTGTTTTTGCCAAAGAAGAAGCAGCTCAGAAACGGCTGATTTTAGCGGGTTGTGATCCGGCCACCGGGCTTCTCGCACGCATGGTGGAAAAGGCCAGCGGGGTGGAACTTGTCACCGCCGCCGCTTCAAGTAAACTTGCATTGAAGTGGCTGGCAGATGGCAAGGTGCACATCGCCGGTTCGCATTTGGAAGATCCGAAAACCGGCGAATTCAATCTGCCATTTCTGCGCAAACAGTTTCCCAAAGAAGATTTCAGCGTTGTAACATTTGCCAGATGGGAGGAAGGTCTGGTGCTTGCTTCAGGCAATCCCAAAGGTGTGGGTGGGATTGCGGATCTGGCGCGGAAGAATGTCAAATTCGTGAATCGAGAGCCGGGCTCAGGGAGTCGCGGGCTGCTGGAACAACTGCTGAAGAAGGCGGGCATGGATGCTGAAAATGTCCAAGGGTATAAACGTATCGCCTATGGCCACCTTGCCGCTGCCTATTGCGTGGTTTCGGGGGAAGCGGATGTTTGCCTGGCAACAAGGTGCGCGGCCCAAGCTTTTGGCCTGGATTTTATTCCATTGCACAGTGAGCGTTACGATCTGGTGATGCGCAAACGCACAGCCGATCTTCCAGCAGTAAAGTCATTCCTGGACGTTTTGCAACGCGCGACGTTGCGACGGAAGTTGGAGGTATTGGCCGGATATGATACTTCAGAGATGGGAAAACTCGTCGCATAGGTGTTGTATGCCTCCCGGTATGTGCTGTTTGTACGTTTGACGTCACTCGTATATAATAGCCATAGGAACGGATGATCAGAAGTTATCGTGACAGGGATTCGGAGCGATTCGCGTTAGGCGAGACTATCCGCCAGTGGGTGCCATTCTGCCGTCAAGCTGAGAAGCGTTTGCGCATTCTAGACGCTGCGGGTTCACTGGCCGACTTGGCAGCATTGAATTCTAACAGGCTGGAAGCCTTGAAACGAGACCGGAAGGGGCAATATTCCATCCGAATTAATGATCAGTGGCGCATTTGTTTTAATTGGCCGAAGAACGAACGAGGTCCGTCTAATGTTGAAATTGTCGATTATCATTGAAGCGAAAGGAGACTATTATGGCGCGTACACCTATTCACCCCGGAGAAATCCTCGCCGATGAATTGGAGGAAATTGGCGTTTCGGCCAAGAAATTGGCCGATGTTATCGAGGTGCCATCGAACCGCCTGTATCAAGTTCTGGCAGGAAAGCGGAACGTCACGGCAGACACAGCATTGCGCCTTGGTAAGTATTTCGGCATGTCGGCAAGCTTCTGGATGAACCTCCAGAGCGCTTATGAGCTCGACTTGGCGCGCCTGCAAATCGGAAAGACTATTGAGCGTATCCCAAAGCGGAGCCAGACCGCGCAGCCTCGTTCAATCGCATAACTGGATGCCCTAATCCACGCCAACGGCCAGCAGCGCACCCCAATGAAATCCTGCCCCAAACGCTGCAAAGCATACCGGAACTCCGCCTTCAAACCCCACCTGCTGCGACCATTCATCGGCTGCAATTAGCATGGACGCTGATGACGTGTTCCCATATCGAGCGATGTTGGAATAGAATCGCTCCGGGCTGACATCCAACGCCGCCGCAATTTTCAAAATCAAATTCTGATTGGCCTGATGCATCAGAAAAACACCAGCTTCACTCACCGCCAATCCATGCTTTTCAAACAAGCTTGAGATAACTCGCGGAATCTTGCGTGTGGCTTGAAGAATCACCGTGCGACCGTTCATTGCCAAGGGCTCGTTGAACTCCACTTTTAAATCTTCGGCAAACGCTCCGTCGCTATGCAGTTCCCATCCAAGCACGCGGGCACCACCAACGTCGGGACTCACCAGGCAAGCCCCGGCACCATCACCAAACAAAATCGCCACTGCCCGATCCATGGGCTGACGCTCCACAATGGCCGACATTTTCTCAGTGCCGATCACCAGAACATTGCCCACCACGGCAGCCAATTGGCTGGCCAGCGAAATTCCGAACAACGAACCCGCGCTAGCCAACGGCAGATCAATGGCAGGGACTGAATCAAGACCCAACAGTTTCGCTACACTCGCCGCCGGACCAGGAAATTGCCGTTCACTCGATCCGCTTGAAACCAGAATCATGCCCAAGTCAGTTGCCGGAATTCCGGCTCGTTCCAGGCAGCGCGCACCTGCCGCAGCACCCATCTGGGCCACATTTTCCGATGCGGAGGCAAAGCGCCGTGATTCAATGCCGGACACTCCACGGATCCATTCGGCATCGCACCCTACTTGCCCACCGATCTCTTCATTAGTCACAACCCGATCGGGCAAGTAGCTGCCAAAGGCCCGCAGGAATGCCACTCCGCTACTTCCCCCACTCTGCTAAAGTCTCTTCAATGCGTTCCACCGAATCGAACTTGCGCGGGTTCAGTGCTGAATCTGGAATGCTCACTTTGAACTTCTTTTCCAGCGCGGCAACCACATCGGTCAATGCGAAAGAATCCAACGTCCCCGATTCAAATAGCGATTCCTCAGGGCTCAGCTTAAAAGGCTTCCCTGAAACGCTCTCAATGATCTGTATAATTTCCTGACGCTTGCTCATGAACGCTATCTACTCTCTCCTGGTTTTACGGTGGGTTCATCCCTCACCTTTTGGTAAGCGGAAAATTGGCCGGTTAACTCTTTATACAATGCCGCGCCTAATAAACGGTAGCCTTGACTGGTGAAATGAACGTAATCGGATTGCGCATATCCGGCAGATACCCATTTCCCCATGGCTCCTTTTCCGCCCATGCGCTCCCGTAGATCAAAGAAAGCTGCCCCTGTTGCCGTCGATGCCTGTCGCTGCGCCGCAATAATAATGTCGATGTTGTTCATTGGCACCCAACCAGCGCGGGATCGTACCCAGCGGTCTGGCGGACCAATCACCAGCAGTGAAGCTGTCGGCGACGCCCGGCGCATCTGTTTCAGTGCTCGGATGTAGGTATCGCGATACCCTTCCAGCGTCAGGTCGGTGTTGCCTGCTTCATTCGTGCCGTAAGCCAATACGATCAGTGCCGGATTCCGCCGCACAATATGATCCCGCAACAATGCTTCATCCCAGCCCAGTTGCATACCAATCTGCGCACCGTTAATCCCCAACGTCTCCCATGTAACTCCGTGCGCATTGTCGGTGGTCCAGCCGAACATCCGCACTGGTTTTGAATCCACTGTGCGCACCTCAAAATGATGTTGCCCAGGCTCAATGGGAATCTTCACATAGCCGGGCTTTACTTCCCCATTGGTTGAAATCGCCTGAGCCTCGCCTTGATCCACACGCAGGTCAAAGGTGCCGCCACCCGGTTGTTGCAGGAAGTACAATTCCGCCGCCTGGCACTCTGCGTCTAACAGGGCGTATTCATTGGGGCGCGACGCAGTGGTTGCGATTCCGGCCAGCCCATAGATCCAATCCCCAGTTCTGCCCACCAACCCGTGGGTGTACCAATTCAGCGAACCAAAACTTCTCACGTCCAATCGGCGATACCCGTTATAAGGTCGACCCGCGTGCGAAAATCCTGCGCCACCATTGCCGAAGCGAGTCTGAAATAATTCGCGCAACGTACCGGCCCAATCATCCGAAGCCGTGTGCGAATCCCCATAGTGCAAAATATGAACCGGTGCTGCGGATGCAGGATTCTTTTCCACCCGGTACAGTTGCTCTAAGAATGGAATCAGTGCCGCAGGGGTTTCTAGGGAATTGGGAACATCCAACCAAGCCGTCACTGCATCCATTGCTTCACGCGGGATCACCACCGGTCGCTGCACTTTCTTTACGACGGCCTTTCCGACGGCTTTCTTGCGTCGTGCCGTGGACTGTGGCAAAGGGGTGGCCCAGCCAGCGCCAAAGGCGGCAAGCAATAACAAGCCAACCACACTGATGCTACTTTTCTTCACTAGCCTTTTTTCCACGAATGCTGGCATCTGGAAATTTCTGATGTACAATGTCCAACTTGTAGTTGTTGTAACCTTCCAGCAAAGCTTTGTATAAAAGATTGCCCACCAACTTCGCTCCAGCAGGCATAGGATGAATCAGATCTGCACCAACCATGCGCGGTTCCGATTGGTACCAACGCCCCATGGTTCCGGGTCCGCCCATCGCTTCAAACGTGTTGAAAAATGCGCAATCATTCGCTGCGGCAACTTGTTGTTCCATGGTCACTAATTGCGCCAATGCGGGCACGCTGCCAATTTCCCCAGTGGACATATGCTGACCACGGTCCATGGGGCTCATCACCAGAATGGAACTCTCTGGCACTGCTTTGCGCACTCGTTGAATCACTTTCAATAATTCCCGTTCAAAAGTTTTATGCACAAACGATGGATACACGCTTTCATTGGTGCCGTAGTTGATCACCACCAACTGTGGCGTCGCTTGCCGTAACTGCGTTGCCCAGTGCTCTTCGCCGAACATGCCCGCCAACAACGAAATGTAAGCACCGTTCAAGCCCAGACTGCTGTAAACAACCCCTGGAGTCATCTTTCCCAGTCGCATGCCGTACAGCCGAACATGCCCCTGCACGTTGCCAATCGAATACTCAGAAATTCCTGGGTTCACTGTATAAGTGGCAAACCCCGGTTTGGTTTCGGGGCCATTGGTGCTGATGGTTGCAATTGGAAACTTGTCGCCGAACAAAACGAACGACCCTCCAGAAGGCTGCTCCAAATAGGAGACTTCTACAACTGTGTGGGTATTATCTTTCACTCGGACACTGGCAACAGATCCCCATTGTCCAAAGAAACTAACTCCACCCAATCCGAACTGTCCATCCTTCACGTTTGATTTATTAGCTGGTTCCATTTCCCAACCTGATCCGCTGATTTCTACTCCACGATGTTCATACCATTCCCAAGGCTTGTCGATAAAAATGAAGCCATGTCCAGCATCGCCAAACTGCTTTTGCAACAAAGCGCGGACGTCGGCAGTGATCAGGTCGGCAGTGGTCGGGGAATCGCCATAATGTAGAATTTGTGTGATGCCTGGCGACTTTTTCAACTCTGTGTCATAGAGGGATTTGTAAAACTGTTTCAAGTTTCCTGAACGGTCCTGAATCTTGTAAAGGCCAGTTTTATTCACGTCGGTGCTAGGACGCAACCGCAACTCTTCTGCTTCCACCGGAGTTGTGGATTGACCGCGTGGCGCAAAATCCAACACCTGGCCGGCAAAGCGCCAATCCAGCACTTTGTAATCTTTGAAGTAAGGAATGAAGTCGGGCAGCGTTAGCAATACGGCCAGCGTGGCGGCTGTTTGCAGCATTTTAATTGGATACATGCTCATTTAGAATTTCGTATAGATGAATGGGGCAGATCCGGTTGCCGCTACATATTGAATCGCAATGGCTAATAACATCAATGCCATTGCCTGCAAATAAAATGGTACCCGTCCAAAGCCCGTCTGGGTCCAATCAAACCACTCTTTCTTAATATAATGACCCAGAATTGCGATAGCCAGCACAATCCACAGTCCGGCTGAAACGTTGTCAAAGGAAACAGTCAGTGAAGCAATTCGTCGTAAAATTTTCCACCCTGCTTCCAGTGAGGGGGAACGGAAAAAGATCCAGGCGAAGCACACATACTGCACTGTGAAGAAAGTCCGTACCACGGTTGGCAACTTGTGATCTGCTTTGCCCCGACGCACATCGAATAGCCGGACCACTGCCAGGGCGACGCCATGCAGCAATCCCCAAATCAGAAAAGTCCAGCTTGGTCCATGCCAAAATCCGCCAATGGCCATGGTCACAATCAGGTTGATGTACGGCCAATATTTGCCCCGTTGCCCAGGCAGTGAAAAGTACAGATAATCGCGCAGCCAGTTGGAAAGGGAAATGTGCCAGCGTCGCCAAAAGTCTGCGATGTTTGTAGCCGAATACGGAGCATTGAAATTCGGCGGCAACTTCAACCCAAGCAAAAGTGCTGACCCAATGGCTACGTCCGAATAGCCTGAAAAATCGTAGTAAAGCTGCACTGCAAAAGCATAGACGCCGGTCAACACTTCGGCACCTGAATACAGTGCTGGAAAATCGAAAACTCGGTTAACCAGATTCTCAGCCAGGTAATCGGCAATCAGCATTTTCTTCATCAGGCCAAGGCCAATCAGGAACAGCGCTCTTCCACCATCCGCTGCATCTAACGTTCGCGATGTTTTTTCCAATTGAGGAAGCAGGGTCGATACACGAGTAATGGGTCCGGCAAGCGTAGTTGGGAAAAAACTCACAGCACTCAGATAGGCCAGCAGACTGGTTGTAGGTTTGGCGTCTTTGCGATAAATATCAATCGTGTAAGTCAGCGATTGAAAGGCATAGAAAGAAATGCCTAGTGAAAATGTCCAATTCCATTTCGGGAAGTCAGTCCCGGCCAGTTTGGCCCAATTTTCCAGGAAAAAGGGCATGTACTTGAATGCGACAAGCAGCCCCAGGTTCAGCAGAACGCTTAGCGTCACCAACAATTTTCTTCTAGCGGGATCCTTTGCGCGATGGATCATGCCACCCAAAACGAAATCAATTGTCGAAGAGATTGGGATCAAGGCAAGATAAAAAACATCCCACTTGGCGTAGAAGAAATAGTTGGCAAATAAAATGACAGCCAGACCCACTACACGGAACCGGGCTAGGGGCCAGTACAGAAGGAAAACGGCAACCAGGAAAAAGAAGTAGGCCGAACTGGTCAATAGCATGGAAGAAAAGGAAATGCAGGGATCGCTTGATTATAGCGGGTCGCGGCCAGCTACGATGGTTAAGAGTAAACAGACAAGAGTGAACGTCCTCCTAATATCCACTTATGAAATGGGTCGCCAACCGTTCGGACTCGCATCCCCTGCGGCCTGGCTGCGCGATGGCGGTCATCAGGTAACTTGCCTTGACTTGGCCGTATCTCCATTCCCCAGAGCCGTTGCCGCCCAAGCGGAAATGATCGCGTTCCATCTCCCCATGCACACCGCAACACGCATGGCCATTGCCGTTCTGCCGCAAATTCAAGCACTCAACCCCAATGCGAAGTTGGTGGCTTACGGCCTTTACGCACCCATCAATAAGAAACTGCTTACAGAGAGTGGGGTGCATACAGTTCTGGGTGCCGAATTTGAAGCCGACCTGGCGGCACTTGCCGACGGCGTGGTTCCCTACGGTAGACTTGTAAAGCTCAACTTTAAAATTCCCGACCGCACTGGACTCCCCAGTTTAAGCCGTTACGCCAAACTTCAAATCGCTGGCGAATCCCGTCCAGTAGGTTACACCGAAGCCAGTCGTGGCTGTAAGCATTTATGTCGACACTGCCCCGTTGTGCCTGTTTATCAAGGGCAATTCCGGGTGGTGCAATCCGATGTAGTTCTGGGCGATGTCCGTCAGCAAGTAGCCGCTGGAGCACGTCACATCACATTTGGTGATCCCGATTTTTTCAACGGTCCCACCCACGCCCGCAGAATCATTGAGCAACTTCATCGCGAGTTTCCACAGTTGACTTACGACGTCACAATCAAGGTGCAGCACTTGCTTCAGAATCGCGAATTGTTGCCTGTTCTGGCCGCAACTGGATGCCTATTCGTGACATCCGCCGTGGAGAGTCTGGACGATTCCGTTCTTCAGAAATTGGAGAAACATCATACCCGCGCGGACTTCCTGGAAGTAGTGAAACTATGTCGCAGCGCAGGGCTGACATTCGTGCCCACCTTCATTGCCTTTACCCCTTGGACAACTCTAACCAGCTATCGTGACCTTTTGAAAACGCTAGCAGAGGAAGGCTTGGACGCTAGCATCGCCCCAGTGCAATTGGCACTCCGTTTACTGATTCCTGAAGGCTCGCGGATGCTGGAGTTATCCGACGTTCTTGATACGGTGGACCACTTCGATAGCCAAGCGCTGGTGTATCGTTGGAGGCATCGTGATCCAGAAGTGGACGCCTTGAGTTCACGCCTGCTGAAGCTGGTTGACAAACTACAAAAAGGAAACGCCACTCGCCAGGAAATCTTCGCCACAGTATGGCAGGAAGCATCCGGAGCCGCACCGCCAGAAGTTTATACTCTGATGCCTCGGGCAACTGTCCCGTATTTGGACGAACCCTGGTATTGTTGAGCGGAGCCGTCTGAGGAGCAGGTTGCTCTTCTCTAAAAAAATCCTTCTGCTTTTCTCAGTAGAATCTCGATTGACTTTTTATGGTGAATCCTAGTAGTATCCTTACATAGTTATCGTTAAATTCGATGACCAAGAAATGGGGTTCTTCATGTCAAAACTCAATCATCTGCTGCAAAGCATTTGCTTTGCACTGTTCACACTTTCCCCGGCCATGGCTCAAATGACCATCACCGGAACTATCACTGGCACTGTCATGGATCCAACTCGGCAAGTTGTTGTTGCCGCTCCTGTAACTCTGGTAAGCGACCGTACAGGCGAATCGCGCGTTGGTGCTACCAATGAACAAGGTAATTTCAACTTCCCGGCTGTCCTGCCTGGAACTTACTCCATCAAGATTGAAGCCCCTGGGTTCAAGGCCTATCGGCAAACCAGTCTGGTGCTCAGCGCCAATGAACGTGTGTCTTTGGGCGAAGTGCTTCTCAGCATTGGTGCCGTCACTGACACCATCACGGTTGAAGCTCAAGGTGCCACGGTGCAAACCGCCAGTTCCGAGCGTTCTGGTGTGATTACCAGCGAACAGATCACCAACCTGCAAGCCCGCGGTCGCGACGTCAACTCGCTGCTGAAACTGCTGCCCGGCGTGCAATATTCTGCCGACGGTGATTCGGTGGGTGGTAGCTTTGGCACCGGTTCCAGCAACATGGGCGGCACCACCAGCGGTATGAACACGTTATCAGTTGACGGTGTAGTGAGCAATGACAACGGCTCCCCTAATGTGTTTTCCAGCGTCACCACAATGGACGCCATCGGCGAAGTGAAAGTGATTCTGAACAGTTATCAGGCTGAATATGCGGGCAACGGCGGTGCTGTTGTGCAGGTAGTTACTAAGTCAGGCGGCAAGGAATATCATGGCACTGGTTATTGGTACAAGCGTCACGAAATGTGGAATGCGAATGACTTTTTCAACAATCGCAACGGTGTGCAAAAGCCTATTTACCGATACAACACTTTGGGCTTCACGCTGGGTGGTCCCATCTACATTCCAGGTAAATGGAACACTGCAAAAGACAAGCTATTTGGTTTTTATAATTTGGAAGATTGGGGTATTAAGTATCCTGGATCTCTGCAACGGGTCACGGTGCCCACCGCGCTGGAACGTGCCGGGAACTTCTCACAAACTCTTGACGTCAGCGGGAAACTGATCGCCATTAATGATCCCACTACTGGTTTAAGTTTTCCTGGGAACACCATTCCACCCAGCCGAGTGAATTCCAACGGCGTGGCGTTGATGAACCTTTTGCCTCAGCCAAATTTCTTTGACCGAGGAATTTCCGGCGGCAATTACAACTACAAATTCCAGGAAGCTTTGGCCAATCCCAAACGCAGCCAGCTTTTCAAGTTCGATTACGTTCCCACGGCAAATGACCGTATTTACGTGCGTGGCAAAACCTGGCTTTCAGAACAGCAAGGACACGCCGTCGCTGGTGGTGCTTCGGCCTGGGGATTATTCGCTCAATGTTATTGCTTTACTGAATCCGGTTTAGGAGCTGGTTACACCCACGTGTTCAGCCCAACCGTGGTCATGGAAATGACCAGCGGCGTTCGCCACAATCATGAAGCGTGGCATCCGGTAGATCCCATTGATCGTGTTCTGCGATCTAAAATTGGCTTCACTGCCGGTCAATATTATCCATCAGCAAACGTCCAGGGCATCATTCCACGATTCTCGTTCGGCGGCGTTCCCAGCAGTGCTGACGCCACCTTTGATGATCGTTTCCTTACCGGTGGAACCGATTTCACCTTCACTCTGAGTGACAACTTCAGCATCACCCGTGGTGCTCACTTGTTCAAGGTCGGTTTCGATTTTAACCGTATTCGGGAATACGAAGGCGAACGCAGCACCTTTAGCGGCAACTTCGCTTTTGCTCGCGATACCAATAATCCATTGGATACCAATTGGGCTTATTCCAACGCCGCACTTGGCGTTTTTCAGCAGTATTCGGAATCAACCAATCGTTACGGCGCTAACGAACGGCAGACGTTTGTCGAATGGTTCGCCCAGGACAGTTGGAAAGTTTCCCGCCACCTGACCGTGGATTACGGCATGCGTTTCAGTTGGGCCAATCAAATGTATCCACACAAAGATGGCGAACAATCGGTGCTGGCTCTGAGTCGCTATAAAGTAACGGATGCTCCTATCTTCTTCCGTCCAGGTTTCGATGCCAACAAGAATAGAGTTGCCATTGACCCCCGCAACGGCCAGGTTTATCCAGTCGCCTATATCGGGGCATTTGTTCCTGGCACAGGCAACCCGTCCAACGGTGGAGTGCTCTCTGGCGATAAGAACTATCCTCACGGCTTTGTCAACAACCAGCCAGTGCTTTATGGACCCCGTCTTGGGTTCTCCTACGATCCGTTCGGTAAGGGTAAGACTGCCATTCGCGGCGGATCTTCCATTCTGTATAACATGCGGTTGAGTAAGTGGAGTCCAACCACCAATAACCCGCCGGCCATCTTTACTCCAGTCACTTACTATGGCAACATTGCCACCTTTACCCAGGCCGCCAATGTGTTGGCACCCAGTAACACCAACGCATTTAATGTGAATAACAAGACTACCAGCACTTACAATGTCACCTTTGGCGTGCAGCAGGATCTAAGTCATTCACTCCTTCTGGACGTCAGCTATGGCGGCACCTTTGGCCGTCACATTCCCCAGACCAGCAACTTGAATACGCTGCCCTATGGGACAAACTTCCTTGCTGCCAACCTGGACCCCACAAACGGTCGTCCACTGCCAAATAACTTCCTCCGTCCGCTTCCTGGTTACGGTACGGTCACGTTCACGGACAACGCCTATACCTCTAACTATCACGCCTTGCTGATGTCGCTGAACCGACGCTTCAGTCGTGGTCTTCAAATGGGTGTCTCCTACACTTACTCGAAGTTCATGGACTACTCAAGCATTCCCATCTATCGACCCATCCGTGTTTGGAGCTATGGCAAAAATGGTGGCGATCAGACTCATAATTTTGTTTCTAACTTCACTTACGATCTGCCTAAGCTATCTAATCTGGCTAGAAACACAGTTGTGCACCATGTGTTCGATGGTTGGCAGCTTTCAGGGATTGTTGCGCTGGTCAGCGGACAACCCAGTGGAGTGGGTTACACCACCACCGATGGTGCCGATATAACAGGTGGGGGTGATGGGGCGCGCATCATTGTCAACGGTGCGGCGCAGCTTGATCACGGGTCCAAATCATTCCTCCGCTGGTTCGATACTTCCGTATTCTCCAGACCTCCCGTTGGCAGCCCTGGCAATGCACCAAAGGACGTTATCCGCGGACCTGGCTTCAGCAATGTGGACGTTTCCTTTATCAAGAAAATTCCGCTCAAGAGTGAACGACGCTTCCTTTCCATCCGTTGGGAAATGTACAACGCCTTCAATCACACGCAATTCAGCGGCTTGAATACTACGGCTCGGTTTGACCCAGCAGGGAGCCAGGTGGATACGACGTTCGGACAGGTAACCGCCACTCGGTCACCCCGCATCATGCAGGCATCTCTGCGGCTGACGTTCTAATCCGGCCTGTTGCATTTGGGATAACTAGAAAGTACGTATAACTAGCAAGCTGCCTTGGGGCAGTTCCAGCTTACCGGAGGAGGAATAAACCACAGGTGGTTTATCCTCCTCTCCCTTTTTCTGCGGTTCGCGAAGCAGGAAAATTCTTGCCGCCCGATTCATGTTTCGTATGCCCGGTAATGCCGCGCTGACAATGGTGCCGCCCTCTTCCAGAACTGCTGTCAATTCCACAAACTTCAACCCAAACACAATTTTCGTAAATTCAAGTCCTACAAACGATAGAGTGCCTTGTTGACCTGTCTGCATCCGCTCCAAACGCGTCAATCGTCCTGTCACCACGGCACCTTTCGGAATTATAACTTCGCCCTTATTCTTCACAGCCCTGGAAACAAAAGCTTCCAATTGATCTCCAATTGCTACCTTGGTGCTATCGATGGCTGTGCGCAGTTCCAAAGTAATCTGCGTCTTGGCCGGAAGTTTGATTTCCTGGGGTCCTTTGGCCGCCTCAGTTTCCTCCGCCAGCCCTTCAAACCGAATCACCGATTCCCCTGAATACTGACGACAGGAAGAAAACGTAGTCCGATTCTGTTCCACCGTATCGTCGTCATGTTGCAATTCCAATTGCGCTTTGCGAGGCAGCAGGAAATCACCGGAACCGATGCGCACTCGCTCATATTCGACGAACTCGCTGGCTGTGGTCAAGGGAAATCCAGATGGTATTTCCTGCAGGGAAAATTCTAGACGCAACACATCCAGATTGGCCGCATCGGCCCAAAACTGACCGTTGATTCCAGCTTCAGCCACTTGCGCATCAATCTTCACTCGATACGGTTTTCTGAACGCTGGAATCTTATACCCAATGCGGTACGCCTTACGCCCGTCGAATTCCTCAGCGGGATGAACTTCGTAAGTAACTCCATTGGAATTGAGGGCATTGGACAAGTGCGTAGCGAAATTTCCTGTTCCAAAGGCACCACGCTTGGCGAACTCCCCAATTTCGCGTTCCTTGAACTGCCCTTCACCGGGCCACGCGAATAATTCATGCCTGGCCACAACCGCCACATCCAGCCGCAGAGCATCGCGCCTGCTCAACTGTTTGACGCCAGGCTGGCGCTGAAAACGTTCCACCAACATTTGGCACGTGTAGTTGGGAACTCCTTCAAGGGTCTGCTGCATGTGCCCACGAATGCGCGCAATGAGTTCCTGAGAGGTCTCCGCCGAGGCGATGCCAAAATAGGCTAACGCAAGAATAAATATTGGAATTCGCAACTCTTATATTGTGCCAGCATATTCTCATCGAAGGATGAGCCTGAAGGTCGGCCTTTAGACCGGGCTCCTTTGTGTTTTCTTGTTTTCTTGTTTTGTTGTTTGGATTGGTAAAGGCACAACACAACCGCAGTCGAGGCGGTGGGAATGTGGGAAT
>JANXSF010000079.1 GCA_025352795.1 Acidobacteriota bacterium | reverse complement strand
CGTCTTTGGCTCGCTTCAGCCAGTCTAAATTGTCTCTTTCTTCTTGGCTCATTTCGATTCGTTCCATCCTTCAGCTTTTCAGCTGTCAAGAGGAACTTTCTACTTGGCTCATTTAGGAACTTCTCACTTGGCCCCTACAGGCTTACCACTCCGATCACCAACCTCTAAGCTTCAGTGATACGATAGACGCTAGCTATGCTGGGCCCCCATCCCACGGCTACAACTTTAGAGGTGTAGATTGTCCCATTTGAAATCTTACGTTGCCATTGCAGCGCTTCTGTCTAGCTTTGCGCTTTTGGCGCAGCCAACAACCGCACCCGCCATTCGTCAGGGTGCACCTCCGGCCCCTGCTCGCAGCAGGCCTACCGCTTTCCCCACTTCGCGTCCAGCTTCAGAACCAGCCACCATTGATCGAGGCAAAGCGCTCTATGGCGTGCACTGCAATTTCTGTCATGGATCGGATGCACGTGGCGGTGAAGGCGGACCCAATCTGATTCGTACCGAATTAGTGCTGAACGATATGAAGGGCGAACTGTTATACCCAGTGGTCCGCGATGGCCGTGGTGAAATGCCACGCTTCAATTTGACCGAGGCGCAAGTTGGCGATATTGCAGCATACATCCATAACTTTCCAGTAGCCGGTTATGATGCATCGCGCATGGTGCCACTCACAATTTTGGTAGGCGACGCCAAAGCAGGGGAAGCCTATTTTCAAAAGACCTGCGCCAGTTGCCACTCCATAAGCGGAGATTTGAAAGGAATCGCTTCGCGCATTACCGACGCCAAACAGTTGCAGCAAAAATGGCTAATGCCGGGCGGCGGCAGGGGCGGTTTCGGCGAAGCACCAGTGCCTTCCAGAGTAAAACCTACAACAGTTACGGTGACAACTCCCAGCGGTGAAAAAGTGAACGGACGGCTTGCCCGCATCGACGATTTTATCGTGACACTCACCGATACCGAAGGCGGCCAGCGTACCTTCACCCGCGAAGGAAATGTTCCTAAGGTTGAAATTCACGAACCGTTGAAACCCCATAAAGATCTGCTGCGCAAATACACAGACTCAGACATCCACAACGTGACTTCCTACCTGGCGACGGTGAAATAACATGGCAAACAGAAATCTCTTCCTCTTCTTAGCATTGCCTGTGGGCTTGGCAGCGCAAGGGCTTGACCCCAACGCCTTGCTTAAGCCACTTTCCAATGATTGGCCCACTTACTCTGGTGATTACTCCGGTCAGCGCTACAGCCGCTTAAAGCAAGTGGATCGCACCAACGTAAAGAATCTTACGTTGTCGTGGACAAGTCGAGTCACGCCGGGCATGGGCAACACCGGCGGTGGTGGCGGACGTGGTGGCTTTGGCGGCGGACCAACATTGATTGTCGGCGGAGAAGGCACCGGTGAAGTGGGTGGTGGCGGTTTTGGCGGTGGCTCCAGCGTGCGCGCGTCCATCCTTTCTGTTAACGGAATTCTGTACCTCTCCATGCCCGACAATGCCTGGGCTGTAGATGCCCGCGATGGTCATATTTTGTGGCATTATTTCTGGAAAACCAAGGGCGGGACACACATCGGCAATCGCGGCTTAGGCATGTGGAACAACCGGTTGTATATGGAAACTCCTGACGATTTTCTGGTCTGCCTGGACGCCCGTACGGGCAAAGAAATCTGGCACAAAGCGATGGCCGATTTTAACCTGCAATACTTTTCCACCATGTCCCCAATCGTCATTGGGAACCACGTGATTGTAGGCACTGGAAACGATTTAGATGAACCTGGCTTTGTGCAGGCGCGTGACCCGGAAACTGGTGAAGTGCAGTGGACCTGGCATTCGCTGCCAATGAAAAAAGGGGACCCCGGTCTTGAAACCTGGGGTAGCCTTGACGGCGCTCGTCATGGTGGAGGCAACGTTTGGATCCCAGGTGTTTACGACCCCGAAACCAAGCTCTACATTTTCGGAACGGGCAACCCTTCGCCAGCCTATACGAATCCCAAGAGTCGGGATGGAGACAATTTGTATACCTGCTCCATTGTTGCCTTGAATATTGAAACCGGCAAGATGGCTTGGTATTACCAGGTGAACCCGCATGATACGCATGATTGGGATTCCACGGAAACACCTATCATTGTGGACGGTGAATTCAAAGGTAAGCAACGGAAAATGGTGTTGCATGCCGATCGCAATGGTTACTTCTATGTATTAGACAGACTAACTGGAGAGCACTTACTCACCAGTAAGTTCAGTTCAACAGTGAATTGGGTGAAAGAGATCAACGCCAAGGGTCAGCCCATGCGCGACCCAGCCAAAGATTCCATTGTCCCCGGCGCACTGGTTTCACCAAATAATGGCGGGGCAACCAACTGGCCTCCGGCAGCCTACTCGCCGGATACGGGTCTATTCTACGTTCCAACTAGCGACACATTCGCCATGTACTATTTGACGGAAACCGACCCCAGAGGCGCTATGGGCTTAGGTGGCAAAGACGAACAGCAACTGGCATCGCTGGGCTCTCATCTGACTGCCATTGACTATAAGACCGGTAAAATCACTTGGCAGCACACTTACCCAGGCACCGGTGGTTTCGGCGGAGGCAATGGAATTTTGACCACTGCTGGAAAGCTTGTTTTTGCAGGCGATTTAGGCGGCAACTTTGTGGCTTACGATGCTTACAACGGAAAGATCCTGTGGCATTCCAGGATCGGGCAAGTATCAAACGCGCCACAGACTTATATGGTGGATGGCAAACAGCACTTTCTGGTAGCCGCAGGGGATGCTTTGTTCTCGTTCTACTTACAGTAAGTGCTTTCACCCTGACTTTCGAAGTGAGTGAAAACTTCGCTCGCTATCGAGCTGGCAGGCCGAATCGCCCAAAGCCATGTAGTAGCCCGCAATCGGTACAACTTCAAGTGTTGGAGCGAAGCGTATCAGGCCTTTAAAAGACCGCTCCCTCGCGGTCACGGCTCTGTAGAATGAGTGCGTTACCGAGCCGTG
>JANXSF010000054.1 GCA_025352795.1 Acidobacteriota bacterium | reverse complement strand
GAATAGAGGCGGCGGGAGGCAGGTTCGCGGAGGCGCCAGAGTTTGGTTTCGATGATGGCCGCGGAGGAAGGGTCTGCGGGCGCAAGGGCACCGGAGGATTGAGCAGCAGCGAGCCGGGCGCGCCGGAGTAGGAGTGCGTTCATTGCTGTGCCTTCGGGACTACTATCATATACCGATGCAGGCCGGGTGTGGCGTAACTGATGACCATCATGGAATGCGGCCGATTGCTAAGGGATCCGGTCGCTACCGAACCGCCGCCGCCAGACTCAGGATCTCGACACCGGCACGATCATGTTCAGTCGTCCTTCCAAATATCGGGACGATCTTCAACATTGCTCGTCCTGCGTACTCCGTGTAAAAAGGACCTAAGCGGCGGCGACTGACAACAGCTTCATAAAAAGTATGGTGGAGGCGGCGGGAATTGAACCCGCGTCCGAAACGGCCTGACCTGCCAAGACTACGTGCGTAGCCACGACTTGAATGTCAACCGGCGCCCAAAGAAGTGGCGGAACAGCGCCGATCCAGCCTGATTGATCTCGATCTCAAGCCCCAGACGGAGACTATCGACCTATCCCGTATTGTTTACACCAACTAAATCAGAGACGGGCCCCGGACTCGTGGTGGCTGGTTAAATTAATTAAGCAGCGTAAGCGAACTGCGTGTTATTGGCAGTTATGTTTTTCTGATCGTTTTACGGGAGCTCAGAACCCGGCACGCCTCAACAACCCAATTCCATCCCGTCGAAACCTGTTCGCCCCCTTTTTCCATCTTCAGCATACCATTCCTCGCAAACCTTGACGACGCTTCGGTACGCCTACATAAACTTAAGACGTCAAATTCCCGGCGTGCGTTCCTGAAACGTTCTGATTTACGATACGATTGACGGAGTATCAGAATGCCGAATGTTTTTGCTGCCGTTGCCGAACCGGAAGTTGCCGAACCTGTCTTTATTGAGAGGGAAAAGAAGATTGAGAAGGACAAGAAGGTTCCCGATAATGTTTTCAATGTCGTGCTGCTCAATGATGATGATCATTCTTACGAATACGTGATTGAGATGCTGATGAAGCTGTTTTTCGTGTCGAAATCACAAGCCTTTCGCCATGCTGAGCAAGTTGACCAGACTGGTCGCACCATCGTCATCACCTGCGGTAAGCCCGAGGCTGATTATGCTAAAGATCAGATTCAAAATTACGGAGCTGATCCGCGAATCGCCGCGTCGAAAGGCAGTATGTCGGCGATTGTCGAGCCAGCGTGAATTCAGGATTGGTACGTGATGTAAGGTGAAAAATCTGAGAAATGTTCGTCTGTCCCGGATTTCTTGTGGGGGTACGCTTTTGGTACCCTGGTATATTGCAGTGGCTTGGCATTAATGGTAATCTCGATAGAGAAACAGGAGATTGAAATTGGCAGACCTCGTTCTCCATACAGACCCCGCCGTTGAGGCACAATTCAACCAGACCGTGGAGGCCGATATCGCGGCCTTTGAAGGTGTGGCTAAAGAGTTCACCGAAGGGAAACTAACCCCCGATGAATTCCGTCCGCACCGATTGCGCAGGGGGGTTTATACCCAGCGCCAGGAAGGTGTCCACATGATTCGTACCAAAATTCCTGGTGGAATTTTGACAGCGAACCAGATGGATGTACTGGCGGAGTGCGCCGAAGATTTCGCCGGAGGCAAAGGTCATTTGACCACCCGGCAGAACATGCAGTATCACTTTGTCCCGTTGCCCCAAGTGGCGCCGCTTCTTCGTAAGCTGGCCGTGGGCCGCTTGACCACGCGGGAAGCTTGCTACAACACAATTCGTAATGTCACAGCCAGCCCACTTTCAGGTTTGCGTGGTGATGAAGTTTTTGATGTTCAGCCTTATTGCAGGCAAACAGCGTTTGCGTTTCTTCACAAAGAAGCCTACGATTCCATGCCGCGCAAGTTCAAAATTGCGTTCTACACCGGCGGCGCTAAAGACGATATGGCCATTGCCATTCACGATGTTGGCTGCACCGCTGTGATCAAAGATGGGCAGAAAGGATTCCGCGTCGTGGTGGGCGGTGGTTTAGGGCCAATGCCCGTGGAAGCCCGCCTGCTTGATGAATTCCTGCCTGCCGAACAACTGATTCCGCGGATTGAAGCTGTGCTGCGATTGTTTAACAAGAACGGGAATCGCAAGAATAAAAATTTGGCTCGTCTGAAATTTGTTTTGCGAGATCGTGGTTGGGATTGGGTGAAGGAAACCATTGAAGCCGAGTATGCGGAAATTTTGAAGGGCGGTGGCGTTGCAGTTTCAACTGCCGTTCCAGAGAACTTTGCCGGCTTTCAAACTGTTGCCCCCGCACTTGGAACTGGTGCCCAACTTCCAGTAATTGGGGCAACTTCCGTTGATCCAGAATTGGACCGCTGGCTGGCTACCAATGTGGAAGAACAAAAGCAAACTGGCTATGCCATTGTCACTGTTCGTACAACGCAAGGAAATTTATCTTCGGAACAGATGCGTGGTCTGGCGCGCATTGCCCGCGATGCTGGCGATAGCTATTTGCGTGTCTCCATTATGCAAAACGTGTATCTGGCTTACATTCCAGTGCACAACTTGCGACGCGTCTATTCGGCATTGCTGACCCTAGGGCTGGCCGCTGGCGGTGCCCATGAAATCACCGATACGTTAACTTGTCCCGGTGCCTATTCCTGCAACTTGGCGCTTACTAAATCAATGAACCTGGGTGCGGCTTTAACTGCATCGACCAGGAAATACACCGATGCCGAAGTGAAGAAACTTTCCATCCACATTAGCGGATGTCCTAACGCCTGCGGGCAGCATTGGACCGCTGATCTGGGCTTCTTTGGGAATTCGCGCAAAATTAACGGTCGTGAAGTGCCGTACTATCTGATGATGTTGGGCGGTGGTTACGATAGCGATGGGGTGATGCGCTTTGCAGCAATGGTACAGAGCCTGCCGGCCAAACTGACCACGGTGGCAGTGAATCGCGTGCTGGAACATTTCATGAAAGATCGCCAGACGGGCGAATCGTTCCGGAATTATGTGCTTCGCAACAAAATTACCTTCTTCAAAGAATTGACTGCCGATTTAGTGAAGCCAACGGAGATGGATGAAGATATGTACAAGGATTGGGGTGATGACGTCACTTATTCCTTACAACTGGGTCGCGGCGAGTGCGCCAGTTAGCGGAGGCAGGCTAGCACCTTCGTATTGCGGATGCAGACCAGGCCGTTTCCAATGGCCGGGAATGCGCGAATTTTTCCGTCCAGTACTTTGAAGTTACCAACTACTTCCAGCTTTTCAGGATTCGGTCTGATCTTGAAAAGCTGGCCGTCATCGCGCAGGAACATTAAGTGATCCTTCAGCAGCGTAACCGTTCCACCCCCTGGACCGGCGAGCATTTTCCAGGCGACTCTCCCTGTTTTCATTTCCACCGCTCGTAATTGCTGACCGGTTTGCGTGGGTCCGTGCAGGCCGTACAGGAAACCATCTTTTAACACTGGAGTGGCGTAGTGGGCGGAAATTGCGTCGTCACCGGACCATAATTCGGTAGGTGGACTGGTTGAAAAATCCACCACTATTGCCCCCACAGCGTAGTTAGAGGAAATGAATAACAGATTGCCATCGACAATAGGAGAAGCGACGTTGGCTGAGGCGTGGGCACGAGCTCGCCAATGCTTTTCGTAGATGATTTTCCCTGTATCTTTATCTGCCACTACAATGCCTTCCCTGGTGAAAAAGATTACTCCGAACTCAGCTGCCGCTGGTGAGGAATAGCTCATTTCATGATTGGTGGCTTTCCAAATATTCTTCCCGGTGGCCGGATTAAACGCGCCGATTCCAGCTTTTTTGGAGCCGATGTTGAGGTACAGTTTGCCGTCGTAAATCAGCGGTGAGCAACCGGCCCCGAAGTATCCTTTTTCGACATTATATTGCTTGTGAACGTCCACCCGCCACAGCTTGATTCCAGTGTTGAGATCAATCGCGTGTAGCACGCCTTCGGCACCGAAGGTAAAGACTTTGCCATCGGCAACTGTAGGGGCGGAACGTGGGCCGTCGTCAAATCCGAAATCGTCTTTGTAGTTGGTGGGGTAATCGAAAGTCCAAAGAGTTTTCCCGGTGGCGGCTTCCCATGCTTCCACAATTTCCTTTTTCCCTTTGCGATGAAACAGGATCACCTTGCCATTGACGATCACAGGTGCGGCAAAGCCTGCACCGACTTCCTTTTCCCAGGCGACGGAAGAGGGCCAGGCAACGTCGGAATCGGTATAAATGCCGTTGCGATTCGGACCCAACAGTTGGGGCCAGTCGTGGAAAAAAAGTATGGGAAAAATTAGGAGCGCGAACATTCACTTTGAGGGTACTTCTTGTTAGGTGGCAGCTACAATAGGGGAGTGCGGAAGTTTTACGTTCAAAATTTCGGATGCCGAGCCACACAGGCTGATGGTGCTGCCTTGGAATCGCTACTGGTGGCTAAGGGGCTGAATGCTATTCCCAGTCGTGCTGAAGCCGACCTGGTGATTCTGAACACGTGCACAGTAACTGCTGCTGCCGATGATGATGTGCGCAGCACAGTGCGTCGAGTGCATCGTGAAAATCCTGCTGCAAAAATCCTGGTCACTGGGTGCTATGCTCAGCGCGCTCCAGATGAATTGGCGGCCATGGCTGGGGTGGAATGGGTGGTGGGCAATTCCCACAAGACGCAGATTGCCGATATTGTCACGGCCACGGAATATCATGGCAACATTCATTTGAGTGATATTTTTGAGCAGCACGATTTTCTATCTGCGCCAGTGGAAGATTCGGCTGGCGACAGGGCGCGTCCGAACTTGAAGATTCAGGATGGCTGCAACAATCGCTGCTCTTTCTGCATTATCCCCTTTGTGCGTGGCCGCAGCCGTAGCATGCCTGTTGGGCAAGTGGTGGAGCAGGTTAGACAACTAAGCACCCGCTATCGCGAAGTGGTATTGAGTGGCATCAACCTGGGACGTTGGGGCCGTGAACCGGGCAGCACCATGCGCTTGGTGGACCTTGTGCGCCTGCTGCTAGAAGAGACCAGTATTGACCGTCTGCGCCTTTCCAGTGTTGAGCCGATGGATTTTTCCAACGAACTATTGCAACTGATGGCCGATTCAACGCGCATCGCCAAGCACGTCCACGCTCCGCTGCAATCGGGAAGTGACACGGTGCTTCGGCGCATGCATCGCAAGTACAGGCCACGCCATTATGCCGATCGCATCCTACGAGCTCGCCAACTGATGCCCGATGCTGCGATTGGGGCTGATGTGATGGTTGGATTTCCTGGTGAAACGGAGGAAGAGTTTGAACAGAGTCGTAGTTTTATTCAAAATCTGCCGTTCACTTATTTGCACGTTTTCACTTATTCAGAACGTCCGGGCACGCCAGCAGCGGAGGCCGGGAATGCGATTCCGATTCCGATTCGCAAGCAGCGCAACAAAGTATTACGCGATTTAGCAGCGCAGAAGCACCTGGAATTTCGCCGGAGCATGGTGGGTCGTAAACTGTCTGTGGTGACTTTGGGTGATGGCAATTTTGCCCTGAGTTCAAACTACTTGAAAGTGGAGTTGGCGGAACCGCAATCGGCAAATTTGCTGTTGGATATCCAAATTGAAGTGGTTACGGAAAATAATCTTCGGCAAGCATCTCTGCTTACTGTTCTTGTTTGATTGGCAGAAGAGTCCTTCCATAACCGGGAAGGACTCTCGCTGATTACTATTCGGAAACTGTACGACGTCGCAGTGCCAAACCGGCAATTCCGGCAGCTACCAGAACAAACGATGCCGGTTCTGGAGTTGCTGAGCTGCTAAATGCGCCAGCAGTTCCAAAGTCCATCAACAATCCATTATCCGCAACTGACCAGAGACCATTTGAAAATGTTGTGAAAAACGGGCTGTTCAAAGTGGCCCCATTCGGTTTGACAGTAGGGGTAGCAGCTTGATTTTGAAACCCGATGGAAAAATTAGTGGCGGCAGGAAGCGCTGCTGGAATGGTTCCGCTAACTATAAAGTTGAAAAAACCACCATCGGCTTGCGTGAAATTAAATGAGTTGACCAAATTTGTGGCGGCGTAGTTGAACGAAACCAAATTCGACAACAAAACGGAACTGCCTTGGTTGTAGTTGGTTAATACCAAGGTTGCTCTGGCTGTACCTGTACAATCGGAACAAGTTCCGGTGAAGTAGAAGGTTGAGTTTGTAGTAGTCGCGTTCAAGGTGGGGATTGACAGAGTTAGCATCGCAATGACCGGGACTGCGCGCAAGAAATTAAATTTACAACTGAACATGGGGGAGATCTCCTAAGGAAAACAGCTTATTTTGTTTTATTTTTGTACTCAGTACTACCAGCATCAGTGTACTATATAATTCTTTGATTAAGGACTTCATATGAACATTACAAGACGCGATATTGGTAAGCTGGCGCTGGCCGCTTTCCCTGCGGCCAACCTCTTGGCCAAGCCTAACTCAATGTTTGGCGGAATTCAGATTGGCATCAACGCCCCGTACAGTTTTCGAGGCTTACCCGGAACCGCAGACGACGTTCTTAAATACATGACGGACTTGAACCTAAGTGCAGTTGAGTTGCGCACCCAACCGGTGGAAGCATTCCTTGACGCACCCGCCATTCCTGGAGCTGCCAATGGCCGCATTCAAGGTAAGGGCACGCCGGAACAGCAAGCCGCAATTGTAGAACTCAATAAATGGCGTCTGGGACTTTCCATGGACAAGGTGAAGGGCTTTCGGAAAAAGTATGAGGATGCCGGAGTGCTCATCCAAGTTGTGAAGGTGGATGGGATTGACACCATGCCCGAAGATGTTGTGGATTACTTTTTCACAGTTGTAAAAACTTTGGGTGGAAAAGCGTTATCTTGCGAAATTCCGTTGAGTCGAACGAAATGGCTGGGTGAGATTGCCGCCAAACATAAAGTGATGGTGGGGTACCACGGTCATGCAAATATGCACAATCCTGAAGCGTTCGCCAAGCCGGAAAGTTGGGAAACGGCAATGGCGTTTTCAAAATATAACGGCATCAATCTGGATCTTGGCCATTTCATCGCGGGCAACAATGTGTCACCGGTGGAGTTCCTGAAGAAGCATCATAGCCGCATCACTCATATTCATTTGAAAGATCGGAAGTTGAACGATGGGGCTAATTTCTCGTGGGGGCAAGGGGAAACTCCCATCGCCGAAGTTCTGCAATTGATGCGCAAGGAAAAGTACCCGTTTCAGGCAACTATTGAGTTCGAATACAAGACTCCGGAAGGCTCATCAGTTCTTGCAGAAATCGGCAAGTGTGTCGATTTCTGCAAGAGTGCACTGGCTTAGTAGTTACAGAATTTTGCTAAGGTTCTTATAGCAAACTTTAGCGGCGGCAATGGAATCGCCCCAATCCGCCGCGTTGTCCTGTTCAATGCAGAAATGTTTCATGCCGGCCATTTCCGCCCCGGCGAAGATGGACTTATAATCTACTTCGCCTTGGCCAATTGGAACCAACGTCACGGCTCGCATTCGGGCTCTTTGATCCAGGTCTGCAGGAAGAATCTTAATTCCCCGTGCGTCTTTCACGTGCCACAGCTCAAAGCGGCCGGGATTCTTTTTGAACATTTCCAGAATATTCTGTCCGGCCACGCTGGCCCATCCAATATCCAGTTGCATGGCTACCAGCGCCGGATCCGTTTCGCCAAGCAGAATGTCATAAGGTCGTAGCTTGCTGCCTTCTATGCGCTGGAACTCTTGCGCGTGATTGTGGAACAACATCTTCATCCCGAATTTTGTAGTGGTCTTTCCGAACTGGTTCAAATCGGCAGCAGTGCGTTTCACAGATTCTTCCGTAACCCCTTGTGAGCCTCGTGCCGCAGGGTTGCGAATTTCTGTGTATTTTAGGCCCATAATCTGGAATCCTTCCAGTTCTTTTTCCAGATCGGCACCGGCCGTGGCTGCTTCATGCGTGCTGGGCATGCTGAGCCCAAGACGATCCAGCAAGGCACGGAACTGCTTTGGTTGCAGGCCACCGTAATGGGCACCGGCTGGTTCAATTTCTTTGTAGCCGATTTCGGCAACTTTGGTCAGCGTACCTTCAAAGTCTTTGGCGGCAATGTCGCGAACGGTGTACATTTCCAAGCCAATCTGTTTTTTCCAATCGGTTGCGGCAGCAGCTAGGCTGGCGGTGGCACCAAGTGCTGTGCACTGCTTCAAAAAAGTTCGTCGATTCGTGTTCGTCATTTTAATTTTCCTCATCTATTTTACATGGAAGGGCACCTTGGAAAGTTTTTGGAAATTGGAATAAAAACTTCGCTCCCAAGCGAAGCTATCAGGTTTTTTAACCACAGTTTATCCCAACAACTGTTGGAGCTTGTATATGGATGCGGGAAACTATGTGGCATTAGGCATTCAGCCTGGTTTATAAAAGCAAGTGAAGCCCCAGCACACTAGGCCAACTATCTAACCTTCAGTGATCTCGCTTATATAAACCTAAAAACGGCGGTTGAAAATGATGTCGGCAGCAGAAACGGTTGATACTGTTGAGGATGACCGAGAAAAATGCTCTGCTGAAGACTCACCCGGTGGGTGAGTCGGGAAAAGACGGATTTGGGTTGTCGGGCGAAGC
>JANXSF010000048.1 GCA_025352795.1 Acidobacteriota bacterium | reverse complement strand
CCTCAAACCGCAGGAGCAATGCTTTGGGAAGTGGAGCATTTTGGGGCCACCGTAGCGGCGGATAAACTGAAGTGCCACCTTTATTGGAACGCACCTACATCGGAAACTGATGTGGCCGGGCAGATTTCCCTGATTGACAAGGTTGCGCGCGCTAAGTACCAGGGTCTTGTGCTGGCTCCCAACCATCCATTTTCGATCCTTACGCCTTTGCGCCGCGCTCTGGCAGCAGGCCTTCCGGTGGTGATCGTTTCGGCCCAACTCGATCTTCCCGCCAGTGACAAGCTTGGCTACATTTTGAATGATGATGAAAAAATGGGTGAACTTGCCGCCGCAGAAATTGCAAGAATCATTGGCGGAAAAGGCTCTATCGCACTTGTTGGGTTTGCGCGTTATGCGCCGGGGGTAAAGCATAGGATTCGCGGAGCCGAACGGTTTCTGGCCAGCCGATTCCCCGATATCCTCATTGTGGGCCGATTAGCCGGAGCGTATAGTGCGCCGCGCACGGAAGAGCTTACCAACAGCACTGTGGATTCGCATCCGGAATTGAAAGCAATTTTGAGCTTTACGACGACCTCCACACGAGGAGTCTATTCAGTCTTGAAAAGTCGGTCGTTACAACAAGCAATTCAATTGGTTGGCTGTGAGCAAGATTCCGATTTGATAGATTATCTCGGCAAGGGGGAGATTGCGGCCATTGTGGCGGAAAATACATATCGCATGGGCCATCAGGCGGTTGAACTCATCGCGGACTCGCTGAGTGGAAAGCCCCTGCAGGCGCTGTCTTTGATTCCTCCACTGTTGCTTACTAAGCAGAATCTGAACTCTGCCGAAGCAAGTGTCTTTACGAGCTTTCCGAGATGATGCATTTATGAAGCGGAGTTCCCGGCGCAAGCTCGTTATCTCGACAACCATATTGTCCATCGTGGCGATGGGAATCCTTGGTGGGAGGCAGTTGTACATAAGCCGTCCCGGCTACGGCCTTCCGTACTATGCCCGATTCACGCAGGACGCGGAGGATCGTTGGACAGCACTCGGCGGTACGTGGGAAGTGTCCGAAGGTTCCATGCGCAATGATTCCAATGATCGTGGCGCGAAACTGTTGACGGGCCTGCCTAACTGGAAGGACTATGTTTTAGAAGGTGATTTCCAACTTTTGGGTGAAGGTAGCGCAGGGGTATTGGCACGTGTGACTGAGGCCGAAGTAGGCGAGAATTCCTTTAAAGGCTATTACGTTGGCATCCGGACGATTGACAACAGTCTGGACCTGGGGGCTTTCGACTTTGCCTATCACGAAGCAGCCAAAGTGACTTTGCCCGAACCGGTTCTGCTGTTTCGTTGGTATCACGTCAAACTAAAAGTCCAGGGTTGCCGAATCACTGCCTCAGCATGGGCTGATGGAATGGGTGAAGTCAAGACTGCACCCTTGAACGATCCGGATTGCTTTCGATCCGGCAGCATTGGCTTGAGGTCTAACGGCACGGGTGGTGTTTGGCGGAATGTCACCGTGACGCCAATTGACGCTGCCGAACCAGCAGCCAACAGCACCGCTCAAACGCTACCCTCGTCCGACGCGGTAGCGCGCCTGCGCGTAGCGCTGCAAACAGGAATACGGCGCGGTGGAACGCAACCGATTGGCGAAGGGACCCCATCCGTGCCAGCGACGCAGCCTGTTGTCTCGTTGCAGTTTCTGGCTCCGCTAGGATCGCCACAGGCTTCGGTTCGCGGATCCGTGGTTCTTACCAGACCGGCGATCTACGTTCAGGACTCCACCGGCGGCATCGAGGTCCAATCCGACGGCGCCACGCCGCTAAAGATTGGCGATGAGGTGGAAGTCACAGGAGAAGTCAACCTCGATAAGTCCAGTCCTGTGATTCAAAAGTCTCGTTTCAGACTTCTGAGAGAAGCGGTGCCCATCTCTCCGGCGGTTGCTACAGCAAACCAAATTGCTGATGGTAACTTCGATGGCAGGTTCGTTCAGGTGGAAGGTTATCTTCGAACGATATCCACAGGATCCGATGACACTATCACAATGGAGCTGGATGCCGGGACACAATCTTTTCATGCTATTCTTCCCCCCGGACGCAGTGGGTCACACTTGCGGGGTGTGGCGCTTGAAAGTCGGCTACGTCTTCGAGGAATTTCCGTTGTAGATCCCCGGTTCAAGAAGGCTGCTGATCCGTTCGTAATCCTTGTGCGATCTGCCGAAGACTTTGAGGTCGTTGCCGGGCCGCCGTGGTGGCGACCGTCTACCCTGATCCTGGCGAGTCTGGTGGGGCTTGGACTGATCTTCGCGTTTAACTATCTGTATCTTTTGGCGAAACATTGGCGATTGCGCGCGGTTGCGAACGAGCGCGAACGGCTGGCACATGAGATTCACGATACGCTGGCCCAGAGCTTCGCCGGAATTGGTTTTCAGCTTCAAGCCATCCGTAACAGCGTGCCCGGGGGTTCTGGAGCCCTTGAGAGTCAGGTGGATTTG
>JANXSF010000022.1 GCA_025352795.1 Acidobacteriota bacterium | reverse complement strand
CATGGATTCGCTTTCGGGGATCGCCTACTTCTCGACTTTTCAGTTTGTAGAGGGCGATCGCAGCGCGTACATTAGCAATATCCACTCGCTGAATATCGGTGCGCGCACGGCGATCAAGAAGAAGGTTGATCTATATTTTGGACTCAATCGAGTTCAGGACACTGGGGATGGCCGCCTGACAGCTTTGGCAACATCTGTGCCCCGCGCAATCGTCGACCCATCGCTTGGAAGCCCGCTTATTGTTGCACAAACGTTCCCATTAAGCTTCACTTCGCCTCAAGCGAGAATCTCAGTTAGGCTTAAGGAGAAGCTTAGGGTAAATTTCGGATACCAATACTATAGTTATGGAGAGAAATTTTTGCACGAACAGGATTATAATGCTCACACGGGCTATGCTAGCCTAACATGGGCGTTCTGATCCTAATATGCATCTGCGGCTAACTGATTTCGGCATTTTAACCATGGCGCTGGTGGTGGTCACCATTTGGATGGCCGGGGTCCGCTCAAAACTCCCTAACGAAAGTAATTGGCCGCTAGTTTATTGGGGATTGATGATTGCTTACCTTCGATGGTCGGAAGATATCATGAACCCGTATGTGATCTATGTAGGATTATTGATTGCCCTGTTCATACGCTTTGAATTTCTAGCCCAAGGATTTATTCGCGTCCTCTATGTAGTGGAATGGTTGTGTTGGGGATACGTTATAGTTACCGGCCTACTATACGCCCTAAGCTAATTAGACCGACGAATGGATGCCCCCAGGCCAGCTAACTTTTTCTCAATCTGTTCGTAACCGCGATCCATGTGGTAAACCCGATCCACAATTGTAGTCCCTTCAGCCACCAACGCCGCCAGAACTAACGATGCGCTCGCCCGTAGGTCTGAACAGATCACCTGGGCACTGCTCAAATGAACTTTGCCAGCAATGATTGCCTGCCTGCCTTCTACCCGGATATTCGCCCCCATCCGAACCAGTTCCAACACATGCATGAAACGGTTCTCAAAGATCGTTTCCGTCACAAAGCTAATCCCCTCGGCCTGGGTCATCAGCGCCATGAATTGTGCCTGAAGATCGGTGGCAAAGCCTGGGTGTTCCTCCGTCTTCATGTCCACACTCCGTAGCTTCCCTGAAGCGCACACTCTAACCTTCCCCGATGCTGGTTCGGTGATCTGGCAACCACATTCCCTCAACTTCGCAATCAATGCGCCTAAATGTTCCGGCTCACAGTCGGTTACCGTTACATCGCCTCCTGTAATTGCCCCGGCAAGCAGGAAAGTCCCAGCTTCAATTCGATCCGGGATAATGGAATGCTCCGCCCCATGCAATCGGTCTACTCCGGTAATTTTGATTTGTGAAGTGCCCGCCCCAGTGATCCGTGCGCCCATCTTAAGTAACAAATTGGCCAGATCCACCACTTCCGGTTCCCGCGCGGCATTGTCTAAAATAGTTTCGCCCTTTGCCAAAACTGCCGCCATCATCAGATCTTCCGTTCCAGTGACGGTGATGCGGTCAAACAGGACATTCGTGCCCTTAAGCCCGTTGGGCGCCGATGCCTCCACGTACCCGTGCGATTGCGTAATCACCGCGCCAAGCTGCTCCAATCCGCTCATGTGCAAGTTGATTGGACGAGCCCCAATTGCGCACCCCCCCGGCATAGACACATGAGCCTTGCCCGCCCTTGCCACCAAAGGGCCCAACACCAGGCTTGATGCCCGCATGGTTTTCACAACCTCATACGGCGCTTCCGCAGCCACAATATCTGCCGCGTGCACCCGCACAGTGGATTCGCCTTCTTCAACTAAACTGGCCCCCGTGTGCACCAAAAGGCTTTGCATCGTGCGGATGTCCCGAACGCGCGGAACACGGTGCAACAGCACCTCCTCGGAAGTCAGTAAACAAGCCGCCAGCGCAGGCAACGCTGCATTTTTAGCACCGCTAGCGCTTACTTCACCCACCAGCCGAACCCCGCCATCTATCAAAAACTTGTCCATCGAATTCCCTTCACTTCTCCAAAGCTTTCACAACAAACCCAGCCGCTTCTCGCAACTTCCCTTCAGCCGCTTCCCTGCTGATTCCCAAGCAGCCCATCACAATCGCCGTCTTTACATTGCCCGCCGATGCCGCCAGCAATTCCGCCGCCTTCGTTCGTTCCACCTGCGCCCCATCGGCAATAATCCGTTGCGCTCTGTCCACCAATTTCTCGTTCTTTGGCTGCACATTCACCATCAGGTTTCCATAGGTGTAACCTAACCGGATCATCATGCCAGTGGTCAACATGTTCAAAGCCAACTTCGTCGCCGTCCCGGCTTTCATCCGTGTTGAACCAGTCAACACCTCGGGCCCCACCAGAAGTTCAATCGCAATGTCCGCCCTTTGCGACAATTCAGCCCCCGGTGTGCAACTAATTCCAATGGTTGCCGCGCCCATGGCCTTAGCCTCGGCAATGGCACCCAGCACGTAAGGAGTCCTGCCGCTGGCCGCGATTCCTACCAGGGTATCCGCTTTCCCGAACCCCCGGGCCAGTAAGTCATTCCGCCCCACCGCCGGATCGTCCTCAGTGGCTTCTGTGGCCTTGGAAAGGGCCGTCTCTCCGCCTGCAATGATCCCCTGAACCATCTCCGCAGGCACGCTGAATGTTGGGGGACACTCTGCCGCGTCCAAAACACCCAACCGTCCACTTGTGCCAGCGCCAATATAAAAGAGCCTGCCACCTTTATGTGCGCGCCCAGCAACCAAATCCACGGCTGCGGCCAATTGTGGAATGGCCGCGGAAACCGCAATAGCCACCTTCTGGTCCTCGGCATTGATGATCTGCAACATCTGTTCCGTGGGGACTCGGTCGATCTCACTGCTTGCGGAATTTCTTTGTTCAGTTAGTAGCTGGCCCAGATCCATTTGCATTTCACTTATGTCAGCTTCGCACATGCTTCAGGCTTGCGGTCAAACCTGGATTCAGCCGCTGGCAAGGGAATGATTATTTTCAGATGGAGAGTTTTTGGAGGCGCGGGTCGGAATTGAACCGACGAATAAGGGTTTTGCAGACCCTGGCCTTACCACTTGGCTACCGCGCCTTGCTCGAATGAGTCTCATTTCACTTTACGGGAGAGCGGGTTTCCCAGTCAAGGAACTAAGTCCCGAAACTACAGATAATAGTACTTTTGACGGGTAATTTCGCCCATAGTGCACCGTTTGGTGGGCAATTTGCATTCGATCCTCATCTGCAATCGATCCGCCCATGTTTAAGTTCCTATCAAAACGGGGGAAATTGCTGGAGGAAACTTCTACTCGAATTCTGTGCCCAGGCAGAAAAACATTGCTCGTCACCCCAGCTTCAATCACCAATTTGTATATTTTCCCCGGCTTCACCAGTTCCGGCTTGGTTAAGGAATCACGGTACCGCATACGCAGAATTCCATCGCATAAATTGCGCGCCATTCCGTTGGGAAACACATCCACCAACTTAGCGGTGAAGTCGGTGTCCGATGCTGTCGAATTCGCATACAAAATTACCGTCACCGGCCCGGTTACCTCCATTTCTTTTTTCAGAATGTCGCTGTTGTACACCAGCACGTCCTGCCTACTTTCCACTGTCCGTTGATCCTTTGGACCCCAAGGGAAAATCGCTGGAGTGCAACAAACCGCTCCACCCAGTGTCGGCACAGGGCTGGACGGGTCGTAGTCGAAGGAATCCAGGTGATCCACTATAGGGGTTCGATACGTCAATCGCCCCCCACCCTCCAACGTATTTGCCGCTTTCTTACTGGATAAATAGAACGACGTTGGACGGGCACTTTTCACCGGCCATTCCGCCTCCTCACGCCACCGATTTCGACCCATCACAAACAACCGCAATCGTGGCCCGGGAAATGGTTTTGTCTGGTTTGGTGTTTTCATCCAATGGTTGAACCAGTCCAGTTGTAATTTGGAAATCGGCAAGGACGATTCAGATCCAAATGAAACACCCTCAAAGGTTGTGCTCATGCTGTGAGGCCACGGCCCAATGGCTGCATATGCATTCTTGCCAGCCTTACGCAGCAGGGAGAAAGCGTCCAAATCTCCTTCCACAAAATTGTCGTACCAGCCACCCACACTGAACACAGGAATCTTCATTTGATCCAAATGTTCCCGAACACTGCGCTTCTTCCAAAACTCATCGTAGGTGGGATGATCCATAACCGGCTGATAGTAAAGCTTGCTAATTTGACCAGTGGCGGCCATGTCCGCCACACGCAATGGCAGAGTCCGGACATAGGTTGAAAAGTCTACTGGCGTACTGCCCTGCGCACGAAGATTGGCCGCCATCCAAGATAGCCGATTCCCCAATTTAACGGCACCACCGCGGGAATAGAACCGATCACGATAATCGTCATTGCCAGATACAATCGGAAAAATCGCCTTCAAGTGAGGATTGTTTCTGAGCGCCAATTTCCACTGCACAATGCCCAAATAGGAACCGCCCACCATCCCCACTTGGCCATCACTCCAACTCTGTTTGGCGATCCATTCCAGCGTGTCCTCACCATCTGGTTCTTCCTGATCATGGGGGGCAAACATCCCATCGGATTCATACCTTCCCCGCACATCCTGTACCACCACAGCGTATCCATTTTGCAAGAATAGACGATACCCGCCAGCAATCCCTTTGCCTTTGTTGTAGGGGGTTCTGATAAGGATTGTGGGCACTTTAGAGGAACCCGCAGGGCGAAACACGTTTGTGCTGAGTCCAATTCCGTCTCGCATAACAACTTTCACGGTAACCGACAAATTCGCCGCGCTGGGTTGACCAAAACAGCAAAGTGTAACAGCAAGGGCGATAAATACAATTCTCATAAGCAGTCCATCAGGATATCAGAATGTCTTTATATTTCCGCGCCACATTTTCAATACTGTGATGTTCGCCAATATGTTCAGCCGCCCGTTCTCCAATTTGTCGTCGATGTCTTGGGTTCGCCGCCAGATAAAGCATATATTCCACCAGTAAACATTCTTCCCCGGCATTCACCGGCAGCTTCAGACAAGCGCCGTCGGGGAAAGCCGCGTTCTCTGGGCCGTCGGTCACCATCACAGGCTTGCCCATCCCCATCATGCGGATAGTGATTCCCGAAGTCTCACCCGCCGAAGGATAACGAAGATTGATGCCCGCATCCACCGCCTGACACAGAGCAAAGAAATCACGTTCCGGCGTGTGGCCAACGCGCACAACACCGGGCTGTTCACCCCACCTGACCAGGGAACGATCCATATCAAGCGATCCAGCCTGTCCTGCCAGCAAAAGATAAATCTGTGGGTTTACCAAACGAGCCCGTTCAAACGCCCGCATCACTACATTCACCCGCTTTGCTTCCCGCAAATGTCCAAACACGCCGAAGATGCAATTGCCCGATGAAGTGGCGCCCCAACTGGCTCGTAGACGTTCCACAAGCACTCCGTCCACTGCTCCAGGTGGTTCATACAGGTGAGGAATTTCCTCAATTCTGACAAGTGGAGCGTGGGCCCTCACAACTTCAGCAGCGGCTTGATTGTGAACAACAACGCATTGTGCACTCTCCGTGATTCGACGCAACATCGGATAGTCAAAGTAGCTAGTATCAGCCCCGGATCGACGTCGATTTTTCCATAAATCGTGCGCCAGTCCGCGCGTCCATTCGCCGTAGTTGTAGACAAATTCTTCCACGTATTGCTCTTCGGAAAGTAAACCCAAATAAAAGTGATTCAGTACCGCATCATGAATCACCACCACACCCGGCTGCTGCAGCGCTACCCGATAAATGTCCCGATGCAAGGGGTTATTTCCAATATGATAAATACTGCTTCCTCTGGGCGTGAGGGGATTGATTTCCAATTCCACCAACTGCCCCAAACACTTCACCAGCCAGTTGGAATAATCAGCCACTCCACTTAACGCCGGGGGCATTGGTGAGTAGTAGGAAACTTTCACAGCTTTTTACGCTTGCCGAACAACGCCGTTCCTACCCGGACATCGGTGGAACCTTCTTCAATGGCCACTTCCAAATCATTGGACATGCCCATGGATAGCCGCGTTAGTTTCAACTGTTCGCCAAGTTTCCTCAGCCGCTCAAAATAGGGTCGCGCTAACTCCGCGTCTTCCGACCAGGGAGGCATTGTCATTAAACCCAGTAATCGTAAATTCGAGCAGGCTTGAATTGCATCGACGACTTCATTCAGATCTTGGGGAAGCACTCCATGCTTTGCTTCTTCGTCAGACAACTTCACTTCCACCATCACGTCCAAAGGCGCACCGGCAGCATCCAACCGCTGTGCCAATTTGACGCTATCCACAGTCTGAATCACCTGAAACATTTCCGCCGCTTTGGCCGCTTTGTTCGATTGCAGATGGCCGATCATGTGAAAGTTGGCACCCGCCAAATGCTTCACCAGCGGATGTTTCCCCTCAAATTCCTTCACATAGTTTTCCCCAAACTGGCGCAGGCCAACGTCGTAAGCTTCTAAAATTGCTTCCACTGGGAATACCTTGGTTACCGCAATCAATGATACGTCGCTCACCGGTCTGTGCGCGCGGGTTGCGGCCTTTGCAATGCGTTCCCGAACTTGGTCCAAATTCTGTTGCAGGCTCAAACTACTATTCTAATGACTTCAAAGCTATACTTAAGAAGAATTTGAGCATCACTTCCCGCACTCCCCGGCTTGTTACGCCCTGGGAGCTCGATCAGGCTGTTCGGCAACTGCTCGACACATCAAAACGACCTGTCCTTGAAGAACCCGGCGAAGAACTTTATCCACTCTGCCAGGGGAGATTCTCTGTGGATGTGAATTCCAGCCATCTGCTGATCACCGTGTGGGACGACAGTCGCAATCTTAGCCGCCGTGCCGTTGCCATTGAAGAGCAGCGGCCAGGCAGGCTCAAATTGACCATTGAAAAGTTCGGCGGCAAGAAGGGCTACATAACCCTATACGATGCTGCCCGTCCCACCAATCTGGCGTTGCCACTTCACGGACGCAGGCTGGTTTTCCGCGAGCACTTCCGCCTTATGTTGCGACGCGAAATGACAGGTTGGAAGCTGGAAACTCTGACCAGCGAAATTGACCTGCAGCATACGCTTTCGCCAAAATTCCCCCGCGCATTGCTGCGTATGGGAACCACCGCGTGGGCAGCCATCGCATCGCCGCCAGACTGCCATACTCTCGATGAGATTTTGACCTATGGGCTGATCTGGCTGGACTACCTGCGACGCCGCGAACCTAAGTTAACCGTTCAGGGGTTGTTACTTTTTCTTCCGGCAGACCAGGCCAAAGTTACTGCTTTGCGCCTGCAATGGCTGGACCCTCAAAAAGCCCAATACAAACTGTTCATCTACAACCTTGAATTCGGTGCCCAACTTGCCGACCTTGCTGATTGGGGAAATCTTTCCTCTCGCCTGGACGTCTGCCGTCGACCTCTTGAAGAAACTCAAACCGCCATCACCTCATTGGTGGAAAGCATTTTGGCAGAGCCTGAAGTGGAAGGAATCCAAACCGGATCTGGAACACTCAGCTTGAGGGTGCGGGGTCTTGAGTTTGCAGTCTTTGCCGGCGGTCAACTGGATTTTGGGTTGAATAGCAAGCTGAAGGCGGATAACCATCATTTAGGCGAAATCAAACAAACAGTGGAAACACTTCGCTCGTTCCGCTCAGCCCAAGCCATCGATAAACAAAGTCCACTTTATATACAGCGCCCGGAGTTGTGGCTGGAATCGCAAGTCCGTCAGCATATTCGTCAAATAGAACCGTGGCTTCATTCCGCGCCAATTTACGGACAGGTTCCAGCGTTCACGGCCAATGATCGGGCCATTATTGAC
Source organism: Acidobacteriota bacterium (assembly GCA_025352795.1). GTDB lineage: Bacteria > Acidobacteriota > Terriglobia > Bryobacterales > Bryobacteraceae > JANXSF01. The sequence continues at coordinate 49,893 of JANXSF010000022.1, read as the reverse complement.
CTGCTGGCGACTTCTAGGGATGGTCGCTTAACGGTGATCGAATTGAAGGCATCGGAGGATCCGCACCTTCCGCTGCAAGCCCTTGATTATTGGATCAGGGTGAACTGGCATGCCCTACGTGGAGAATTTTCGCCACTGGGTTATTTTCCGGGTATTGGGTTACGAAAGGAATCGCCACGGCTGATGTTGATTGCACCGGCATTGGAATTTCACCCCTCCACCGAAACCATATTACGTTTTTTTTCGTCCCAAGTGCAGGTGGAGCGGTTAGGAGTCGCGTTAGAATGGCGCCATAGGGTGCAAATTTTGTTCCGGCTATCGGGCGCGGACCACGCCACCTCACTTGCGGAGTCTACTTGAATCAGTTTCTAACCACCGTCGGAAAAGCCATCGCGAAGTTGAATCCTAACGAAGTGCGATCAATTGCAGAAAAGCCAGTGCATGTCGGAATTGCGGCAGAGCGGGCATTTCGGCAGGCAGAGATTCGTCGTTTTCTGCTTTCCGATGGCATGAGTAAAGATCGTATGGCAGCATCGGCAGAGCACATTCACCAGATCAGCCCGGAAGTGATTGTGCCGCAGTTCGACATTGATTTATGGGAAGAAGGAATTGTGAAGCCCAAGCATGGCTACACTTTTTATTCTGCCGATCCTGATAAAACGATCGCCCAAATTCTGGAAAAGAAAGAAGAGTTGGGCTTGGCTCTAGCTCGCCAATTCCCGGTCTTCAGACCCATGGTGGTGGATAAAATCATTCAGGGGATCTGCCAGGAAAATGCTATGTTCGCGGTGGCCACTTGCCTGCCCGGAATCATCCCAGGAATTGCCCTTCCACTCGCCGCCGGAGAGTTTGCCAGCGACACGGCATTTTTGACGATGAACCAGATGCGCATGGCCTTTATGTTGGCCGGGGCAAGTGACCGTGCCATTGGCTATCGGGAACAGAAATCGGAAATCGCGTCAGTGATTGCAGGAGCGTTCGGATGGCGTGCCATTGCTCGGGAATTTGTAGGGAAAATTCCATTCGGAGGTGGAATTATTCCCAAAGCAGCTATCTCCTATGCGGGGACCTGGGTGGTGGGCAAGTCTCTGGAACGGCTATATGGATTTGGCCACGGCTATTCCAGGCAGGAGCGCCGCCAGATTTACGATCAAGGCCTGGAACGCGGCAAGAAGGTAGCCGCAAAGCTCCTGGAAAGGGCCAGAGGCAAGGCCAGCTAAGGCTTTTACCAATGAAAAACGGCAGGCGGAATCGCCCAATGCCACTTATTTTTCCGTAATCGGACAGTTTCAAGTTTTTGAGCGAAGCGTATCAGGCCTTTGAAAAACTGCTCCCTCGCGGTCACGGCTCCGTAGAATTAATACTTTACCAAGCCGTGACCACAAGGGAGCGGTCTTTTAACCACGGGTTATCCCAACAAAAACATTGGAGATTCTACAGGGATGTAGGCAAATTAAGTGGCATTGGGCAGAATCGCCTGCCCCACAATGAATAGTGTCCCCGAGCCGCAAGGATTCTCAGGAAATTTTGTAATCTTTTCATCCATACTTCGATTCTAGATACTTACGGTAATCCCTGATGTCCCCAGTCTTGAGAACTCCGCGAATCGAATCTAACATTGGGGTAGAACTCGGGGCAGCAACTTTGGATAGGTAGGCTTCCACCAACTTCGACACGGAAACGTCACGCAATTTTGCGTATTGTTTGGCAAGCGAAGCCACTTCACTGTCGACTTTTACGGTGAGCTTTGCCATATATCTTCATTTTACTCGAAAACACCATACCAAACACAGAAAGGCCCTCGATGCGGATGCCTGGTAAAGCAGCCGCCCCGAGGGCCAATCTGTCTTGCGGGAATTAAAACTTACTTAACTTGCAGGACGTCGCTTTCCTTAGCCTTAACCGACTTATCCAAATTCTGAATCGCGGCATCGGTCATTTTCTGAATGTCCGCAACCGCACGCTTTTCATCGTCTTCACTGATCAATTTATCTTTGAACAGCTTCTTGACGGAGTCATTCGCATCACGTCGGATGTTGCGCATGGACACTCGATGATCTTCAGCAGTGTTGTGCAACTGCTTCACCAATTCCTTGCGACGCTCTTCGTTCAATGCCGGAATGGGGATGCGAATCAGCTTTCCATCGTTGCCCGGATTCAAACCCAGATCCGAGTTGCGGATGGCCCGTTCAATGGCACCAATCATGGTGATATCGAACGGCTGCGCAGTGATCATGCCCGGCTCTGGCACGTGCAAGGTCGCCAGGTGGTTAATGGGATTCATGGCACCGTAGGCTTCCACCTTAATCGGCTCCAGAATGTTCACCGAAGCGCGGCCTGTGCGCATCTGCGAAATGGCATGCTGCATATCGGCCAACGCCTTATCCATTCTTGTCTTAGCTGAATTCTCAACTTCTTTTATGTTTTGAAAGTTCTGCGACATATCGCTTCCTTTTAAGCACCAATAAGCGTTCCGACAGGCTCACCCATCGACATACGCATTATATTCCCAGTCGTGTTCAAGTTGAAAACAACGATCGGCAAACCGTTATCGCGGCACATGGCTACTGCTGAGGCATCCATCACGCCCAACGCCTTGGCCAGTACTTCCTGATAACTGATCTTTTTGTAGAATACCGCGTCCGCATGTTTGCGCGGATCTTTATCGTAAACACCGTCCACGCCGGTAGCCTTGGCTACAATCTCCGCATGGATTTCCAGACCGCGCAATGTTGCCGCAGTGTCGGTGGAAAAGTAGGGATTGGAAGTTCCGCCAGCGAACACCACAATGCGACCTTTTTCCAAATGACGAATGGCCCGGCGGCGGATGTAGGGTTCAGCAACAGTTGGCATGGAAATGGCTGTCATCACCCGTGTGGGGACGCCTTGCTTTTCCAGAGCATCCTGCAGTGCCAGGGAATTGATCACAGTGGCCAGCATACCCATATGGTCTGCCGCCACCCGATCCATGTTGTGTGCAGCAGCGGCCACTCCTCGAAAAAAGTTGCCGCCACCCACTACTAAACCAATTTGGACCCCTGTTTGCGCCACTCCTGCAACTTCCGCAGCTAGGCCGTGAATGCGTTCGGCATTAATGCCAAAACGTTCTTCACCGGCAAGAACTTCGCCAGACAACTTCAACAGGATGCGCCCGAATTGGCCCACTGCCATTAACCTTGTTGCTCTGTAGTGGCTTCTTCAGCCGCCACTGTTTCGCCGACTTTGAAGCGCACAAAGCGGGCGATACTGATGTTTTCACCCATCTTCGCAATCTTCGAGGCAATCAACTGCGCCACGGTCACGGAATTGTCTTTGATGAACGGCATTTCCAGCAAACAGAACTCTTCGTAGTACTTGCTGAGCCGACCTTCCACCATCTTTTCTGCAATCTTTTCCGGCTTGCCTTCAGCAATGGCCCGCGCCTTTTGAATTTCGCGTTCCTTATCCAACACGGCTGCCGTCACGTCTTCTTTGTGGATGAACTTCGGATCGGTTGCAGCGATCTGCATGGCAATGTCTTTCACTAATTCCTGAAAGTCATCGGTACGCGCCACAAAGTCCGATTCGCAGTTCAATTCAATCATCACCCCAAGCTGAGAGCCGGAGTGAATGTAGGTGCCAATAGTTCCCTGTTTGGTTGCCCGCGAAGACTTCTTCGATGCCGAGGCGATGCCCCGCTTACGAAGCACCACTTCTGCTTCCGCAATATTGCCATTGGCTTCCACCAGGGCCTTCTTGCATTCCATCATGCCAGCGCCAGTGCGCTCGCGTAGTTCTTTAACCTGTGCTGCGGTAATCTCCGCCATAGTTTTACAATCCTATTTGAAATTTCGGTAGGAGGACAGGCCGGAGGGCCTGTCCCACGCAAGCGGTTTAGTCTTTTTCAAGACCCTGCTGCAATTTCTTGGGCAGGTTGGAGGTGATCTCATCGTCAGGAATGGTTTCCGACATGAGCTGTTCGGCATATTGCGGATCAAGGTATTGAGCATAGTCGCCGGACGTTTGATCGCCGGACGGCTCTGCTTCGTCTACATTGATGTGTGGAACAGCGTGCGCAAAGTCTTGTTCGGTGGCCAAAGCACGACCTTCAATACAGGCGTCAGCGATTTTGGTGGTGAACAAGCGAATGGCACGTAGAGCGTCATCGTTGCCGGGAATCACGTGATCCACAACTTCAGGGTCGCAATTGGTGTCCACAACGGCTACCACTGGGATGCCCAATTTGCGAGCTTCCAGCACAGCGATGTTTTCTTTGTTGGAATCAATGACAAACATCACGTCAGGCAAACCGGGCATGTCTTTGATGCCTGCCAGGTTCGATTGCAGATGCTTACGTTCGCGTTCCAGACGGCCCACTTCTTTCTTGGACCGGCCAGCCCAGTTATGTTCGTTAGCCAGATCGTCCAGCTCTTTCAGCCGTTTGATGGATTTTTGAACTGTTGTCATGTTGGTGAGCAAGCCGCCCAACCATCGATTATTGACGTAGTACATGCCGCAGCGCGTTGCTTCTTCAGCGATGGCTTCCTGTGCCTGGCGTTTGGTGCCGACAAACAGCACCGTCTTGCCCATGGCCGCCATCTCGCCGACGTAGCGCATTGCGTCTTTGAATAGTTTGAGAGTCTTTTGTAGATCTACGATGTAGATCCCGTTGCGTTCGCCAAAAATGTATTCTTTCATTTTTGGATTCCAGCGCTTGGTCTGGTGCCCGAAATGAACGCCTGCTTCGAGCAATTCCTTCATTGAAATCGACGGCAAAAGTGCCTCCTAAAATCTGGTTGGGAGTCAGGCTTCACACAATCCACACGACACGGCCCTAAGCGAAATTTGTGCGTGGGGAACTACGTTGCGGAAACACAGCTCAGTTGCGAAGTGATGGGGTCGGGTCCAAAAAGGAACCGACCCCACGAAGAATTTAGCGTTTGGAGAATTGGAACCGTTTGCGGGCGCCCTTCTGTCCGTACTTCTTGCGCTCGTGAGCTCTGGGGTCGCGGGTTAAATAACCCAGGCCCTTTAGCTTGGCACGCAGCTCAAGGTTGAACTCGCATAACGCGCGGGCGATTCCCAGACGGGCTGCACCCGCTTGACCGGTAATCCCACCGCCGTCGGCGACGATCAACACATCAAACTTTTCTGACATTTCCGTGGCAAGCAACGGCTGCTTAACCAAAGAACGTGCCGTGTCGTTTGAAAAATACTTGTCGATGGTGCGGCCGTTGACGACAATCGCGCCTTTGCCATGACGCAGGTAAACCCTGGCCACAGCCGTTTTACGGCGCCCCGTCCCTAACCATTGCGTAATCGCTGCCACTCTATTTCACCTTAAACCTTAAGAGGTCCTGACACTATTCATTTGCAGAGACATCGCCACAGGCCCTTGAGCCTGATGAGGATGCCGATCACCGGCGTAAACTTTCAGTTTCCGGTACATTTGCTTGCCCATCTTGCTTTTCGGCAGCATACCAGAGATGGCTTCTTCAATCATCTTGGCAGGACGCGTAGCGCGCATACGGCGAGCGGTAATCTCCGTCAGACCACCCGGATAGCCGGAGTGATAACGGTACAACTTTTCATCTTCTTTGTTACCGGTGAGCTTGATCTTATCAGCGTTGATAACTACAACGTGATCCCCCATATCAATGTAAGGGGTGTAGATCGGCTTATGCTTACCCATCAATAACAAAGCGGCTTTACTGGCAACCCGGCCAAGGATGAGGTCTTTGGCATCAATAACATGCCAACTACGCTCGATATTTTTGCCGGACGGAACTACGGTATTCATAGACAGACTTATCTCCGTGCGAGACTTTCAGACGTTTCTAGTTTAACTAATTTGTTTGTTTTGTGTCAAATGGAAGATGAGGGGTATCAACCTCTCGTGACCATTGTGACAAACGATCTGCTAATATTCGGGAAGGAAATCCGATGAACTGTATTGAACAAACCGGCTCAAGAATTAATGGAGTGATCTCTTCAAGCCTTCTTGTGATGGCTCTCAGTTTTTCAGCGCTTGGCCAACAGCCATCTAAATCATGGCTTGACCGACCCGTATACGACTGAAATCGAGCACTTTCTAGCCTACCTTATCCTGATAAAAGCTATGAACACGACGTCAAGTGCAACAGCTTCGTAAAGAGGCCCGTGACTCGTGGGGAGAGTTTAATTGCGGCGAGAGGCTGGAAGATTTTTGAAAGCGAGACCATTGGTCGAATGCGTTTGGTTACGGCCACGTCAGCTATCACTTACCAATGCAGGGCGATGGGATACCAAGTCATCGTACTATGGGATGATCAATTCCTCGGCACACTTTCTCCCGTATTAATGGACTCGCGCGCGGATTCAAGCATCGCACAATGGGACGCCAGTGATGTTACAATTTCGGTACGCTTTGTCAGGTTTGCTGCTGATGATCCTAACTGCTGTCCCTCCCGATTCCAGATAGTAAAATTTGAAATCGTTGATGGAGGCAAACCGCAGTTACTTTTGCGCAATAAGGCACAGCCTCGGAGGGAATGATTGCATCGCGAGCGGCAACTTCTCGTGTAACGCACCGAGGGATCTAAGATTTGACGAAAGAGCTCGACCTAAGTTGCTTAAGGCAAGTCAAGCCTACCTGAGATAACGCGTGACTGTCCAAACACCGCCATTGAACAAGAAGGCTCAACGATGAGGGCTTCGCTTGCGGAAATACTCACTTTGGGAACATGGGCATCACGCGTTCGACCATCGAAAGCAGCGGAAGATCTGAAGGATACCATTGCGCCGAACGGACATTGGGGGCGACAATAGTCTGGAGCCGCGTCAGCTTGGTTGTGATGCGGACGAACGATGAATCGTGAAGGGCGGAATGGCCTTCTGCAAGCAGCATGGTAAAGTTGACTGATGCGCAAGCGTCTTGAAATTCTACTTACGGATCAAGAAATGGCCGACATCCGAGTCTTGGCTAGTCGCAATGGAATTTCGGACAAGGAGTGGGCGCGGCAAACACTTCATCTGTCATGTTCTGAAGTATCCATGATTGATCGGGAAACCAAATTAAATGTTATTGATCGCGCCGCGAAATACAATTTTCCGACAACAGATATAGATCAGATGCTCAGCGAGATTGATCAGAGTTATCTAAGTGACCTACCAGCAATTTTCTAATTGCCCACGCCCAGTGGCCATCGTTGGTACCCCAAGACATCTTTTGTTTCCTTGTTCAATCGCTTCGAATTGCGATTGATAATTTCCAGGTCCCGCTCTTCGCGACGTCTACGATCCAAGGCAGTGAGATAGACAATCGCAGCCCGCTCAAGAAATACGGACCGATTTTCCGCTATCTTGTCGATTGCCTCGAGAAGTTCAGCCGGTAAAGTTATTGAAGTCTTGCCGCGCATGTATCAAATCAATCATAGGCCACCGTTGTGGTTCGTCTCAGTCCCAATTTGAGATCGCTTCAAATCACCCAAATCGTTCCTTCATCGAGCGAACAGGACAGGGCCTCGGGTCCACTGTAGTCTTTTTCACGCAAACGGTCGGTGGAGTGAATGCATTCAGCCGCGGGGCGTCGAACTTAACTGTCTTCCCATTAGCCTAAGGAGGGCGTCAGATAATGTTACTGGAGAAGATTCATTCAAAGAAAATCCCCCAGAAAAGCCTACACAGCCCAGGCGTTATCCTCGGCGAACTTCTCACTGGCCCACATTAACTCCAGCTTGATCGCTGTCACTAGTGCATCCCAACTGGCCTCAATGATGTTGTCCGAAACACCCACCGTTGACCAGGATTCCTTGCCGTCGGTCCATTCCACGTGCACCCGAACCTTAGCTGCTGTCCCGACATCTGCCGAGTTCAGCACACGCACTTTATAGTCAACCAGGCGCACTTCGTTGATCACCGGATAGGCGTGACTCAGGCTGGTGCGTAAGCACTTCGCCAGAGCATCAAAAGGACCGTGCCCCATGGCAACTTCCTTATGCTCGCCGTCTTTTGTGCGCAGGTGAACAATAGCAGTTGTGGATGAATCGGACTCACCGGATTTCATGGTGCTCACGTTGAAGCCGATCAGCTCGAAGAACTCCTGCTTGGGATGCAGCGCTTCCAGAATCAGCAGCTCGAAATTGCCTTCCGCCGATTCCAGTTCGTAGCCAGCGTGCTCCAAATCCTTGATGCGCGCCAGCAACTGACGTGTCGATTCGTCGTTCAACTTCTTATCCAAACCGCGACGCTGCAGTTCGTAGGTGATATTTGCCCTACCGCTCAAATCGCTCACCAAAACGCGTTGCTTGTTGCCGACTTTTTCCGGAGGCGTGTGTTCGTAGGTGGCCGGGTCCTTCATGATGGCGGCAACGTGCACTCCACCCTTGTGGGCGAAGGCACTTTTGCCGACGTACGGCTGGCCACGCAGCACAGGCAAATTCGCCCGCTCGGCAATGAATTTCGATAGTGCCGTCAACTGCTTTAAGCCATCGGGTCCAATGGTCGTATGGCCCATCTTGATTTCCAGATTGGCGATGATGGAGATGATGTTGGCATTGCCGCAACGTTCACCATAACCGTTGACACAGCCTTGCACGTGCGTTGCGCCTTCTTCCACTGCGGCAAGGGCGTTGGCCACAGCCACATCGGAATCGTTATGCGAATGAATGCCGATCACACCATCGAAACGCTTGCGGATCTCCCTAACGATTTCGCGCAAACGGTACGGCAGCGTTCCACCGTTGGTATCGCACAGGCATAGCACATCGGCACCAGCCAACTTCGCCGCTTCGAGTGTTCTTAAGGCGTAATCTTGGTTGTTGATGTAGCCATCGAAAAAATGCTCGGCATCGTAAACCAGTTCTTTGCCTTGCGCTTTCAAGTAGCCGACGGTGTTGCCGATGATCTTCAGATTCTCTTCCAAAGTGATGCCCAGGGCGCGGGTCACGTGGAAATCCCAAGTCTTGCCGAAGATGGAAATCACGGGGGTTCCGGCATGAGCCAGTTCCTGCGTATTCGTATCGGTTTCCACAGTGTTGCGCGCAAAATGTGTGGACCCAAAGGCCGTCAACTTAGCGTTCTTCAACTTCAGTTCGCTCTTGGCACGAGCGAAAAATTCTTTGTCTTTAGGATTCGACCCAGGCCAGCCGCCCTCGATATAATCGATCCCGATGTCATCCAGTTTTTGGGCAATAATCAGCTTGTCCTCCACTGAGAAAGAAACTGCTTCGCCTTGTGTACCGTCGCGAAGCGTCGTATCGAAAGTAAATATACGCATCTGATTTATTGCCTCCTTATTCTGAAATTTGATCAAGCTATCAAGAACCGCTTGCTTGCGCGCGCGGCTCGGTAGAGTTACAGATTCTGAATCCACTAACCGAGCCGTGACCGCGAGGGAGCGGTTTACTACAACAAACTACGCCTGGGGAATGCCGGCTTCTTTCTTCTTCTTCAAGAACGGCATCATTTCCCGCAGTTCCTTACCAATGGTTTCAATCGGCTGATGCTGCTGCATTTCACGCATATGCAGGAACTTCTTCCGGCCACCACTGCGATTCTCTTCCATCCACTTGTTGGCAAATTCGCCAGATTGGATTTCTGCCAGAATCTTCTTCATCTCGGCGCGGGTCTGCTCTGTGATCACGCGAGGTCCGCTGATGTAATCGCCCCACTCCGCTGTATCGGAAACCGAATAGCGCATGTAGCTCAAGCCGCCTTCATAGATCAGGTCGACAATCAGCTTCAATTCATGCAGACATTCAAAGTACGCAATTTCTGGAGCATAACCGGCTTCCACCAGCGTGGTAAAGCCAGCGCGAATCAATTCCGCAGCGCCGCCACAAAGCACAGCCTGTTCGCCGAACAGATCGCTTTCCGTCTCTTCACGAAACGAAGTCTCAATGCAACCAGCTTTCAAGCAGCCTAAACCCTTGCCATATGCAAGCGCGTTTTCAAGAGCCTTGCCTGTAGCATTCTGATGAATGGCCACCAGACAGGGCACGCCGACGCCTTCGGTGAACAGTTCGCGAACGCGATGACCAGGGGCCTTGGGCGCAATCATCGTCACATCTACATCTGCCGGGGGCTTGATGAATCCGAAATGGATGTTGAAGCCATGGGCGAACATCAGCGTCTTGCCAGCCGTCAGGCCAGGTGCGATTTCCGCATTGTACACGTCAGCCTGAATGTGATCGGAAAGCAGGATCATGATCACGTCAGCCGCTTTGGCAGCTTCGGCGACTGTCATCACCTTCAACCCCGCAGCTTCTGCTTTAGCCCAGCTCTTCGATCCTTTGTAGAGACCCACAATGGAATTCAAACCGGAATCGCGCAGATTCAAAGCATGCGCATGCCCTTGGCTGCCGTAGCCAATAATGGCAATTGTCTTGCCTTCAAGGCGCGCAAGGTCGCCGTCTTTTTCGTAGTAACGGTTAGGCATTAACGAACTGTCTCCTAATTTGTCTTATGAACAAGTTTTTCTTGTCCATCGGTTTCGTGCACTTGAGCACCCTTAGTAACCGGTGGCGATAAACGTAATTTCTTTGCTTCAAGCGACAACGTCACAGCTCCTGAACGGGTAATTTCAATTTCCCCGTAGCTGCGCATAATGTCGGCAAACTCATCCAGTTTCTCCGTCTCGCCGGTTGCTTCTAAAGCGAACCCTTCCACGGAACTGTCTACAACTCTGGCACCGAAAATCTCCGCTTCCTTCAAGATAGCCGTCCGCGACTCTTGCGGAGCGCGCACCCGCATCAAAACCATTTCCCGGGTCACCGACGGACCTTCGGAAAGGTCTGTCGCTTGCAGAACGTTGATCAACTTATTCATCTGCTTGATCACTTGCCGACGCATGTGGTCATCCACGGCAACGGCAATGGTCATGCGAGACAAGCTGGTATCCAATGTCTTAGCCACGGTCAGACTATCAATATTCCAACCCCTGGCAGAGATCAGGCCGACAATGCGCATCAACGCACCGGGCTTATTTTCCACTAGTAAAGAGATGACTTGTTGCATTAGCGCGGAACCTCCACTGGCGAGGGCGGACCCAGCACCATTTCATTAATCGCGCCACCCGCTGGAACCATGGGGTACACGTTTTCTTCCGGTGATACCTTGACGTTTAACAGGTAAGGACCCGGTTCAGCTACGGCCATTTCCAGTGCCGCACGCAATTGCGACGGATGCGATACAGTAGACCCCTTGAACCCATAAGCTGCGGCAAGATGCACTGGATCAGGGAAGCCATCGAGAGTCACTTGGCTCAGACGGTTGTTATAGAACAGTTGCTGCCACTGGCGAACCATTCCCAGATATCCATTGTTCATGCAGATGATCTTGATGGGCAGGCCATGGTTTACGATGGTGGCCAGTTCCGGTAACGACATTTGGAACCCGCCATCGCCAACAATGCAGAACACCAGTTGATTCGGGCAGGCCATCTGCGCGCCAACAGATGCGGGCAAACCAAAGCCCATGGAGCCCAGGCCACCGGAGGTCAGCCACAATCTGGGCTTGTTGAAGCTGATGTGCTGCGCGGCCCACATTTGATGTTGGCCCACGTCGGTAGCAACAATGGCTTCGCCCTTTGAGATACGTTCAATTTCCGCCATCAAATGCTGCGGTTTAATTTCCGTTGTAGAAAAGCTTGGTTCCAGCGGATGCTCGGCTTTCCAATCGCGAACCTGTTTCCACCAGGCACGCAGACCAGGACGATCCATTGCTGACGGATTCATTTCGCGCAACACAGCATTCAGCTTTTGCAGAACACGCTTCACGTCACCGACAATGGGCAGGTCAGCATTACGATTCTTGCTGATCTCCGAAGGGTCAATGTCCACGTGGATAACCTTGGCATGCGGGGCGAATGCCTTCAAGCGGCCTGTAACGCGATCATCAAAACGGACGCCCAAGGCAATGATCAGATCGGTATTGTACATGCCCATGTTGGCGGCGTAGGAGCCGTGCATCCCGGGCATGGAAATGTAATTAGGATGATTGCCAGGCAAAGCGCCCAGCCCCATCAGCGTGCAGACGGTTGGGGAATCCACAAGCTCCACAAGCTCACGAAGTTCGGCACTGGCTTCGGAATGGATCACGCCGCCGCCGGCATAAACCATGGGCCGTTCGGCTTCCAGCATCATCTGCGCGGCACGACGGATTTGGCCAGTGTGCCCTTCGGTATAAACCTTGTAACCAGGCAGGTGGATCGATGTTACAGGGTTGTACTGCATGTTCCCCTGAAACACATCTTTCGTGATATCTACCAGCACTGGACCAGGACGACCAGAGGAAGCAATGTAGAACGCTTCATGAATGGCCTGCGGCAAATCCGCAATGTTCTTGATCAGGAAGTTGTGTTTGGTAGCCGAGCGGGTGATGCCGAAAGTATCGGCTTCCTGAAAAGCATCGGTGCCAATCAACGTGCTGGTGACCTGGCCGGTAAGGGCGACAATCGGAATGGAATCAAGCAGCGCATCCACCAGACCAGTGGTCAGATTCGTGGCACCAGGACCCGACGTCGCACAGCAGACACCAGTTTTGCCGGTGGCCCGTACGTAGCCTTGAGCGGCGAAAGCAGCATTCTGTTCGTGACGTACAAGTACGTGCCGAATCGGATGATCATACATGGCGTCATAAAACGGGATGGTGACACCACCCGGGTATCCATAAATGGTGTCGACGCCTTCGCGCACCAAACATTCGAGCAGGATTTTGGATCCACTCATCAGGTTCGACATAATGTCATTGACCTCTTGCGATAAGTTAACGTTTCTAGCTGCTATATAGCAGAAAAGGCCACCGGCTGGGCTTTGAACCCCCGCCAGTGGCCTTTCCGGATTTCAACCGGTAAGCCCATCAGGCGGGGTAGCCTACTACGGTGACCCCTACGATGGAAATAATAATTACAGGCAATACAGGCAGAGACACCAAACCCTTGGTAAAGGGGCTCACAGCGGACTGGAGGCAGGTGTTTTCCACACTTCGATGTTAACTTAGAAGCGAAGTAAATGCAAGAGGCGACATGTATTATAAATACTAATAGGTCTATTTTGAAGTACTAGTCCTCACGCAGCATTGCGAGCTTCCACGTAAAGTCGTTTCCCCAAGGCTTGGAGCCCAGCTTCAATGTGGTCCAAGCTAGAGTTTTGACGCAGAGAAAACAGACGCTCAAAATTAGATTTGGCTAGCCCGGAACGTCGGGCAAACTCTTCTTTCCGAATTCCCGCATTCAAAAATGCTTTATAGAGATCCACCTTGGCCGCTTGCAGAATGGGTAATGGAACGGCTCGAAACTTGGATCCCCTACGTCGCGATGGCGCAGGCAATAGCTTGCCTTCCCGAATAAAATCGTCGATGGTCAATAGAAGAAGGTCTTGCGCCATCTCTATCGCTTACAAATCGGTTTCTCCCTGAGTAACACCATATCCAAAATCAGGAAAGGTGACCACGTAACCACCCGTCTTTGGGTCCTGCTCAAACAGTGCCATGTAATGTTCCATCGTTGTTCCTTCCATATTCAAACCAACATATTCAATCCAAGATCTTTGAAAATACTTTTTAGCGTCTAACTCAACGAAGTGCAAATTAATTGACAATGGATTCGCTACCTGCGACCTGCGGCTTTCTCTTCGGAATTCAGCGCTTGATGGAGCAGCATTTTCAGATACGTCTGGTACCGCAGACCCTTTTCGGCAGCAAAAGTACGAGCTCGCGTGATGTCATTTTCTGCCAACCTGATTGTAATTGTTGGCGAAGCTCCAGTTCGGCTGGCCGACTCACGGGCAATTCGCGCGACAGTTCCCTTGCCTAGATTGCCCTCAGCTTTCGCCTGATCAAAGCGGTTTGCAATAAGCTCCTGATTTTTCGCCCACCATTCGGCTTCTTGTGATTCGGTTTTGAAGGGCGGTAGTTTCGCAGCCATTTCGGGATCCCCTCTCTCTTTCCTTATAGTAAAACTGAATGAGCCGTTTGATTGGCTCGAACGCCGTCACAACGCGCACCCGGTCTTCGCGCCATGTGGTCACAACTAGAAGCACACGGCCTTGCGTTGTCGATCCGAGGTTGAGATATCGCTCTTCCCCGTCCACGATTTCCATGCCAAGGTCTACCGGACCATTGAGGACGACTTGCTCTGCCTCCTCTGGGATGACACTGTGCCGAGTTAAGTGGCCGGTATTCGCTTCGTCCCAATCGAAGTCAATCTCAAGCTCATTCATTTTCCACCTCAAGTGTACCTTATTTGTAGGTACACAGTGCAAGTGTTCATTTAACTCTCAAGCGATTTTCAGACTGAACATTTCAGCACGGGCTAGCCAAAACGTCCGATTCCCAGGGCGTGTCAACTATTCTTTAAAAAACGGCGCTGGAATTTCCCTGTGCTCCTTCGTTACCTTTCGTCTGGGTGGATCAGCGTCGGCGATGGCGTTCCTTTGACGAGGACTCGCATCCAGGTGGCTCACGAAACGGTTCCACAGAAATGCGCGCGTAACAAACCTCCAGCACGTCCAGGTATTCTGCACCGCCCGGCGCTTGGAGTACAACGTTATCGCCCGCTTCCGACTTCAGCAACGCGCGCCCCAGAGGCGACACCCAACTGATGTGGTTACGGTCCAGATCGACTTCGTCGGTGCCCACGATGCTCACCACTCGCTCCACTCCCAAGGCATTGGCATAGCGCACGGTCGCGCCGAAGAATGCTCTCGTGGCTGCTTGCCCCGTTCTCGGAGTTTCCGGATCCACCACTTCCGCAGCTTCAATTCGTGTCCCGAGAAAGCGAATCCGCCCATCAATCTGGCGCAGTCGCCGCTTGCCGTACTGATAGTCGGCGTTTTCGCTTCGATCGCCGTTACTGGCAGCCCACGTCACTACCTCCGTCACGGCCGGGCGTTCCCGGCTAAGCAGAAACCGGTGCTCCTCTTGGAGGCGTTGCAGCCCGCTTGGCGTTATATAGTTCTTGCCTTGCGTCGCGGCCTCGTCCGCTTTCGGTTTTCTCGTAAATCCTTTTCGCATCTCGTAGGCTATCCAGCGCAGATCTAGTGGGCTGCAACTACTCCCTCAGGATAAGGATATACGCTGTCGGATCGATTCTGCCTGAAATCGGCACAATACACCGTATTCGGCACTCATCTTGGGATTGGGCTTGTAAGAATTGAAGCAAGCATTGAACACGGATTCCACCAGCAATAGGAGCATAATAGTTTTATGGCAACACAGCCCATCATTCCCCTCACCGAACAGGATTACCTCGCGCTCGAAGCTGCTGCTGAATACAAGAGCGAGTTCGTGGACGGGGAAATATATGCCATGTCTGGAGGAACGCCGCGTCATGCCAGATTGGGAGCTCTATTGACCATCGCCCTTGGGCTTCAGTTGCGGGGCCGAGATTGCCGCATCTTTAGCTCTGACCTCAAGATACGGGCGGAAAAGTCGCATAGTTATCTATATCCTGACTTGTCCGTAATATGCGGACCGCTCGAAAGGGTTGAAGGAACGAACGACGTCATCGCCAATCCCAGCGTCATTTTCGAGGTGCTATCGCCATCCACCGCCGATTATGATCACGGCAAGAAGTTTGCCATCTATCGTGAAATTCCAACTCTGAAAGATTACCTGTTAGTTCACTCCGAAGAGGTATTCGTGGAGCACTTCACCCTTCAACCAGATGGCAGTTGGATTCTGAGAGACCACAAGGGAAATGATGCAGTGGTGGAGATACCCAACATCCAATGCACTCTCAATTTAAAGGAACTTTACGACGGAGTTTTCGACGATTAATCCGCCTTCCGCCGAGCCAGCCAAAACGTCCGATTCCCAGGGCGCGTCAACTCTTCCTTAAAAAACGGAGCGGCATCCCAGCATCGAATCTGGTCAAAACCAGCCTTCCGCAACGCCTGCCGCATTTCCGATGCGCTCCAGCAGACTTCCTCAATATGTTCCTGATGACGCTTCCACAATTTGCCTGTTCGGATGAACCATTCCAGGTCTATCCATGCTCTGTTTGCTCCGGGTTTGTGCCCCCCGTACATTACTAAAGCCACCGGATCTTTTTCCAGAAACCAGGTGTTGGCCCACACCCTCTCAAATGCAAGTTGATTGTTGACATCGAAAAAGAAGTGCCCACCCGGTTGCAGACCCTTGGCAACACTTCGCAATGCCCTGGGCAAATCCTGTTGGCGAGGCAGATGATTCAACGCATCAAATTCGCAGTTGATCAGATCCACCCTCTGTGGCAAGGCAAAATCGCGCATATCAGCTTCAATAACATGCACCGGAAGTTTCTGTTCGCGGGCCTTTTTGCGAGTGATGCGGCACATTTCTGGAGAAAGATCGACGGCGAAGGTACGAATCCCCTTCTTCGCCAGGAGCAGGGCCATTTCACCCGTGCCACAGGCCAGGTCGCAAGCCGATGCCACCCCTGGCAAAATAGGACCGAGGATCGCTTTCCGGGCGGAGGTAAACGGTCTGCGGAATTCGTGCAGATGATCGTAATACTTTGCTAGCCAACGATAGTTGTCCGACGCCATTCCGTTCCCTTCTTCAACTACGACATAATGTACCAGAGTTTCAAGTTCACACAGGAGATTCCATATGACACGCCGAAGCCTATCCATACTCTTAGGAGCAGCACTCTGGCTGAGAGCCGCCGATCCATGGAAAAGCAAAAAGGCCAGCGATTGGAGTGCCGCCGATATCCAGCGCCTCACGACCAATTCACCCTGGGCCAAGGAAGCTACCTCAACCTCTGCCGCACAGCCAACATTAGGGAACCGAGTTCCGTCTGCGGATTCGGCAGGCGGTGCTTATGGACAATCCCCTGTAAACAAGGAAGCCTTGAACGGAGTGGTGCAATTAAGCGTGAAGCTTCGTTGGGAGAGCGCCCAACCGTTGATTGATTGCAGCAAACGGAAGCGATCCAAGCAGGCGGAAACGTACTATATAGTGAGCGCTTCAGGATTGCCCATGCTTGAGCCTCATGAGCAACCCAAAGATGCGGCATTAGAAGGTCAAGCGGCCATTGAGGCTCAAAACAGGCGCAAGCCGATCGCCGTCCGCCTAAAAGAAACCACAACACTGGAGCGCAAGGGTAAAGATCCCATCTATCCGGAACGGGTGGAAATGATCGAAGGTAGCGGCATGCGCATCCCCGTATTTTTGTTTCTTCGTGAAGGGCAATTGATTACCCTTGACGACAAAGAAGTAACATTCCACACCAAATTTCGCTCTGAAGATTTCAAGGCCAAGTTTGTGTTGAAAGACATGGTCTACGATGGCAAGTTGGAGCTTTAAAATGGAAAGTTTAGAAAAGGAACATTGCTAATGACACGCCGTAGCTTGTCCAAAAACCTGTCTACGTTGCTGTGGTCCGCGCCTTGGTTAAGGGCAGCCGATCCATGGAAAGAAAAACACGCCGCCGATTGGAGCCCAGCCGATATTCAAAAGTTAGTCACCCATTCACCCTGGGCCAAAGAGGCGTCTGTTTCCACGGGAGAAGGTCCAAGCCGGACCGGTCCTGGTGCTGAATCCGCCGGAGGGGGCGGTCGTGGCGGCGGGGGTGGCGGCGGTGGCATGAGCGGTCCGGGCGGAGGCGGCGGTCGCGGCGGTGGAGGTGGCGGTCCGGGCGGAGGCGGCGGTCGCGGCGGTGGAGGTGGCGGCGGTGGTGGAGAAGGTGCCGGTGGCGGTGGTGGCATGGGCGGCGGTGGGATGCCCCAAATCAAGGTCGTTGTACGCTGGGAAAGCGCCCAGCCCATCATCGACAGTGCCAAGCATCAGCGTAGCAAGGAATGGGAGAAGTACTACATCATCAGCGCGTCTGGATTGCCGTCCATAGATCGCCAACCGCGCGGGCAGCAAAAGACCGAGGGTAAGCAAATACCATCGCCTGAAGATCGTCGTAAAGCGATGATCACCCGCCTGAAGGAAAACACTACTCTGGAACGCAAAGAGAAAGATCCCATTTACCCCGACCGTTTGGAAATGGCGGAAGTCAATGGAGGCCGTATTTTGGTATTCCTGTTTCCCAGAGAAGGCCAGCCAGTGACACTCTCCGACAAAGAAGTGACCTTTCACACCAAGATGGGCACCATGGATGTGAAAGCAAAGTTCGCCTTAAAGGACATGGTGTACGACGGTAAATTGGAGTTGTAGTACTTCTTCTGAAGAACGAAACGGTTACACTAAATCCTTATGGACATTTTCACGGGCAATATGGGATGGATCGAGGTCATCTGCGGCCCAATGTTTTCCGGTAAAAGCGAAGAGCTGATTCGTCGGCTGCGTCGTGCCCGAATTGCCAGGAAGCGAGTACAGGTTTTCAAGCCTGTGCTGGATGATCGATATTCAGAATACGAAATTGTTTCCCATTCCGATTCCCGTATCCCTGCCGAAGTGGTGGCCGACGCCAAAGAGATCCTGCTGAAGCTGGACTGGCGTACCGAAGTAGTAGCCATTGACGAAGCCAACTTCATGGGTCTGGAACTGGTTGAAATTGCCCAGCAGTTGGCCGATAGTGGCAAGAAAGTATTGATTGCAGGTCTGGATACGGATTATCTGGGCAGACCGTTTCCACCCATGCCAGACCTGCTGGCAGTTGCCGAATCGATTACCAAGACTCTGGCCATTTGTATGCGCTGCGGCAACCCAGCCAAGCACACACAAAGGTTGAGCGGAAGTGAAGACCTGATTATGGTGGGGGCTGGCGGACTTTATGAAGCCCGCTGCCGTCGTTGCTTTGAAGCGGGCATCCCCAAACAGGAAACGTTCGATTTCGTGAGTCCCAACGCCAAACAACGGGCATCCACGGCTGGGGTTTGAATTTTAACGAAATGCTTTAAACTTATTTTTGAATTTATCTTTAAACTTAACTATTTTTGGCGCAACAATAAATTGGCAGTAAGACTGATTGGGGTTGGCGAAGTAATAATTCTGATGATAGCCTTCTGCTGCGTAGAACTTTGGAGCCGCCGTGACCTCAGTAACAATGGGGCCATCGAAGATGCCCAGGGCTTCCAATTCGGTTATCATTTCCTTGGCCGCTGACTCCTGCACTGGAGAATGGAAGAAGATTGCAGAGCGGTATTGGGTGCCAGCATCGTTGCCCTGACGATTCATGGTGGTGGGATCGTGGATGGTGAAGAAGACCGCTAAAATTTCTTTCAGGGTGGTCACCTTCGGGTCAAAAGTAACCTGAACCACTTCGGCGTGTCCCGTTGTGCCGGTGCAGATCTGTTGATAGGTGGGGTTGTCTATGTGTCCACCCATATAGCCAGACACGCAGGAAATGACGCCAAGCATTTGTTTATAAACGCCTTCCAGGCACCAGAAGCAGCCGCCGGCCAGCGTGATCATGCCAGTTGTTTGCATAGTTTTGCAGTCCTAACTTTAGCATTGCAGATTTCTCTTTACTTCTACCAGGGCTATGTTAATATCATAGCGGTCGAACTTAGATTACGTGGTCCAGGTTTATACTTTATACCCTGTCCTTATCCATACCTGGAGGTGGACCATGTTCGACAATTTAGACGACCAAATGAAGAAAGATTCCAAGGCGGAATCTACCAACTCAGAACGGGCTTTTGTATGGCTTGCGGTGGCTGTGATCAGCCTACTCGCATTTGGAGCTGTATACTACAGCATCCATCCATTAGCCTAAAGTAAACAAACAACTTAGTCCCTTCAATTGACCGAGCCCAGGTTGTCTGGCCCTAGCTGCGCCATGACCATTTTCACTCGGGGCCCATAGAACGGGTAGCGATTGTACGTGGACAGCTTTTGGTCTAACGACTTGCCCTTGTAAAAGTGGGAAGTAGCCAGTTCCTCGGCCACCGTCAGGATACCTGCGGAGATCGTTGGAAATAGCACATCGCCGTTATCCCAACCGAAGATGTTGTTATTTTTGTATGCTTTGCCACCAGTTGATTCAATAAATGAAATACTCGGAAGCAGACGCCAGTCCAACCCAAAGGTATCGGAAGCCGCCAGAAAATCAACCGAAAGCTTCTCCACAGGGCATTGCCGCTCTGCAAAGAATTTTTTCATCAACGCCAGCCGAGGATCTTTAGCATACTTCTGTTCCATCGACATCGGGATTGGACATGTGAATTTGGGTTGAGCTGCAATGTTTGCCGCCGGGGGCAAAATGATGGTGAAAAGAACAAGACCTTTAGATACTACCTGTTTCAAAAGCAAACCTCGTTAATAATTTTTCGCTTCATACGGATAGGCCCCAATGGTAATCGGGCCGCAAGCGCCTCTTCGATAGCTTAATAAATAGGGAACAACATTATTTGAATTGTATCACAATTAGCTTATGACGTACTAGGAAAAAATGCAGATATCTGGACTATTGATAAGAGTAAACAAATCAACTACTTAGATCCATTTTCGAGAAGTCAAAGCACCGCCGCAACACTCGATTTACGAGAAATAGTAACTAACATTCCCCAGGATCAAAGCAATAAGTAATTGCAGATAGACATTAGGGTGATAGTGTCATCCCCAATGTTTACAGGCCATCGGACAATATCAGGGTGTCAAAAACGAAAACGATTCAGTCACCAGAGCGGCTGAATCGTTTTATCGATACAAAAATCATGCTTCCAATCAGAGCTTCTAATCAGAGCTTCTTCAAAAGAAATTCCACAGATCGCGGTGAACCTTCATTGGCCATCTTCATCTTCAGTTCCGCACCAGCCTGCAATCCCTCATAGTTCATCACCATGGCGTTTCCGCCCAGGTTCATAGACACTTTGAAGCGGATCGACCCGTTTTCAATCTTGCCATCGGTAATGGGCACTTCACCCCGAAATCCTTGCATGGTACCGGTAAGGGTGCTACCAGAAGCCTTGAAATCGAACGCAATATCCCTCATGTTTCCATCACGGCCAGGGAGTTGTCCCTTCCATTTGCCATCTACATCAGCAGCAAAAAGAGTGCCCATCAAAGTGCCCGCCAAAACCGCAAATTGTAGGAGTTTCATAGTATTATTTCCTACCATGTTAGATGCTCACCTCACACTTCCGGTTGCAATCACTTCGGTTTAGGCCCCAAAACCGAAATATGAAGATCCCTCAGATTCTTTTCTGGAACTGTGGACGGAGCTTCACACATCAAATCTGTGCCTTTAGCCGTCTTCGGGAACGGGATGACGTCACGGATAGAGGTTAAGCCACACAGGATCATCACCAGGCGATCCAGCCCCAATGCGATACCTCCGTGTGGTGGTGCCCCATACTCCAACGCTTCCAACAGGAATCCAAAGCGGCGCTTGGCCTCTTCTTCGCTGAAACCTAATGCCGAAAACACTTTCGATTGCACATCGCGACGATGAATCCGAATGGACCCGGAACCCAACTCCACCCCGTTCAAAACAATATCGTACGATTTGGCACGGCAACGGGCCGGATCATTCACCAGCTTGTCGATATCTTCATCCAACACGGACGTAAACGGATGGTGCGCCGCCATCCAACGCTTGTCTTCAAAGTCCCATTCGAACATGGGGAAATCCACTACCCAAAGGAACTTAAACACCTTTGGATCCAACAACTGGTGCCGATCATTAAAGCGCCGGGCAGCTTCTAAACGGAACTGTCCGCAGGCCTTGAACACTGTATGATCTGGCAGATGACCTTCTGGTTCCCCAGCCCATGCCGCAAGCATCAGCAAATCGTCATCGGCAATGCTGGCCCGTTCGCGAACCTTGGCCATTGCCTCTGGGAAGTCACGATCCAGACGTTTCAGATCGTCGTAAACGCGCAGTCCCATAGGAAGGCCAAAAGCCCTCAGGTCATCGCGTTCTTTGCGTGAAAGTTGCCCGGTCTTCGGAATATGGATCGCCACCAACGGTAAATCGTGCGTAAACAGCCCGGAATCGGCTGGGAACAGGTCATTCACCTGGTAAAAAGGCGGAAGGCGCAAGTCCGGCTTGTCGATTCCATACGAACTCATTGCCTGGGCATGCGTGATGCGCGGAAACGGAGCTTCAATCTTGAATCCGGCCTCTTCAAATACACGAACCAGCAACGGTTCGATAACCTCAAAAATGCGGTCCTGTTGCGGAAAACTCATCTCCAAATCGATCTGAGTGAATTCTGGTTGACGGTCGGCGCGCAAATCTTCATCGCGGAAGCAGCGTACAATCTGGAAATATTTTTCGTAGCCAGCAACCATCAAAAGCTGTTTGAAAATTTGCGGCGATTGCGGCAAGGCGTAAAACTGGCCAGGGTTGATGCGGCTGGGCACCAGAAAATCGCGGGCCCCTTCGGGAGTGGACTTGGTCATGAAGGGCGTTTCAATTTCCAGAAAGCCCATCTTGTCCAGTTCCTGCCGAGCGGCGAAGGCCACTTTAGAACGCAAAATAATATTGCGCTGCACGCTGGGCCGACGCAGATCCACGTAACGGTATTTCAGACGCGCGTCTTCATTTATGTTGTCGGCATCGTCCATGGGGAACGGAGGAGTGCGGCTCTCATTGAGTATCCACACTTTGTCCACAAACAGTTCTACTTCACCGGTGTCCAGCGTCGGGTTAATGGTGTCGGCAGTGCGCAGCAGAATTTTGCCTTCCACGGCCACCACAAATTCCGAACGCAGCATTTCCGCCTTGGCGTGGATTGCGGAATCAATGTCCGCTTCAAAAACAATCTGGGTGATGCCGAAGCGATCCCGCAGGTGAATGAAGATGATTCCGCCCAGATCGCGACGGCGGTGCACCCATCCCATCACCAGCGCGCGTTTCCCCGCGTCTGCTGCTCGCAACTGGCCGCAATTATGAGTGCGGCGAAGGTCTCCAAGAAAATCGAGTGGTACTTGTTCAGCCATATCAGATATTAGTTTTTCGAAGTTAAATTTCGGACAAGTTCTTCTCGGCTCAGGCTGCGTTGCTCGCCTGAAGCCATGTCTTTCAGGGCATAGGTGCCCGCGTTAATTTCGTTATCGCCCAATATGAGAGTGTTTCTGGCACCAGCTTTATTCGCCCATTCCATCAGGCGCTTCAGCTTGCCCTCACCCACTTCCACTGATACGCCAGCACGACGCAGATCGCGAGCCAGCACTCCAGCATGACGCATGGCGTCGTCGCCCATCGGGGCAATATAAAGATCAAGACTCAGAGGTTGGGCAGCCATGGTTTCTTCCACAATCATCACCAGACGATCTTCCCCAATAGAGAACCCCATGCCAGGGGACGCCACTTTGGAACCCAGCATTTCAGCCAGGCCATCATACCGGCCACCACCCATCACAGAACTTTGTGCGCCTAAGCCACCATGAGTAATTTCGAACGTCGTGCGGGTGTAGTAATCCAACCCTCGCACCAAACGGGGCCGCACTTCATAGGTGATCCCACGGTCATCCAGAAATTCGCGAACGGCAACAAAATGCTTCGCACAGACGGGGCAAAGGTAATCCAGAATGGACGGCAGCTTTTCAATATAGGGTTGATCGGCAGGTACTTTACAATCTAACACCCGCAGCGGATTCGTCTCCGCACGACGCTGGCAGTTTTCGCACAAGCTTGCCTTCATGGGCTGCAGTTGTTCTTTTAACGCAGCGTTGAAGCCTGGACGGCAATTCGGGCATCCGACGGAGTTGATAATCAGGTGCAAGCCTTCCACGCCGCACTCGGTCAGAATGGCAACCACCATTTCAATCACTTCGGCATCGGTGGCCGGAGATTCCGAACCGATCACTTCCGCACCAATCTGGTAGAACTGGCGATAACGGCCTTTTTGCGGACGCTCCCGACGAAACATGGGCCCCATGTAGTACAGTTTTTTCGGCCCCGGAATCTGGTCCATCCGATGTTCAATGAAGGCTCGAATCACCGATGCGGTATTTTCCGGTCGCAACGTTAACGACGTACCATCTTTGTCTTCCCAGGTATACATTTCCTTGGATACAATGTCGGTTTCTTCGCCAACACCACGGGCAAACAGTACCGTTTCCTCAAAGATGGGAGTGCGAATTTCCTGATAGTTATAGCTGGCAAACACACGCCTGGCCACAGCTTCCACGCGATTCCACGTTGCCGAAGCGGGAGGCACAATGTCCCGTGTCCCTTTGATAGCCCGGATCACTTTAAGCAGGTTCCTCGCGATAGGATTGGCACAAGGTAACGTAATGATCAGCATTCACGCTGAAGCGGATTTTTTCTTCGTCAGTCACTTGACGACGCACTTTCGCAGGGACGCCCATAGCCAGCGATCCAGCAGGAATCACTACCCCTTCGGACACTAACGCACCAGCAGCAACCACCGCGCCTGCACCAATTTTCGCGCCATTTAATACAATGGCCCCAATGCCAATCAAGGCCCCGTCTTCAACGGTACAGCCATGCAGCATTGCAGAATGTCCAACGGTGACGCGGTCACCTAGGTGCAAGGGAAAATCGCCTTCATCCACATGCAAAACGGCGTTATCCTGAACGTTGGTTTCATTGCCGATGACAATACGATTGACGTCGCCACGCAGTGTTGCATTACACCAAATTGAAGAGCGTTCCCCAAGGGTGACGTCGCCGATAACTTGTGCGCTGGGATCGATATAGGCTGAGGGAGCAACACGTGGCAGCACCCCGCGGAAAGCACGAATCATGATGGTTGTTAAGACTCTTTTATGGTATCACGGCATGTCGTGGCGGCTGTATTGTACTGGGGGCACGCGCCGGTTAGTATGCGGATTGTTATGATGCCAATTTCAATATCCCGCCTGCTAGTACATAATTGCGATGATCCGCAGCAGTCGGAACCGCCTGGCGATTCCGCCTGCTGCACCAATGCTCTGGCTCGCCAGTTAATGTCCGAATCGAAAACTTAAATCCCCGGTCACCGATACCCATTGCTGTGTCGGTCTGCCCAGGTCGCGATAGTATTTGACGGTTGGCCCAATGCGGAAATGCTTGGAACGGTCTACTGCGATGCGTGCTCCGCTGTTTAACTGCCAAAGAATATTGTTTCTCTGGAAAGGGTTGCCAAGGTTATACTCGCTGCTCCAAAGAACTGCTGCACCGGTTCCAGCAAATAACTCAATGCGATCATCGGCAAGTGGAAAGATTCCGCGAAGTCCGAAAGGCATCAAGGTAACCCTCTCTCGATTGGTTGAAATTCCAAATTTAGAGTTAACGTCAAAAGGTAACGAAAAATTCTCTACGCCAATGTTTGCTGCGACAAATCGGTGCAACCCGAATTCGTAGTCACCGACAAAGGAGGGACCATTGTAGAAACCACTGGTACGATATCCACTCACTGGAAATGCACCACCGACTCCCACGGTAAAAGTACTTGAGCCAAATTGCGTGTCCGCAGCAAAGCTGGTAAGGCTCGTAAAGATTCCCAAGAAAATTAAAATTGCTCTCATATGTAGTGGACGGATTACATAGTGAGTTTGAATAGAATTGGCCCTTGGAAGCCTCGAAAGTTACACAGATCAATTAGTGTTGGACGTTATTCCGATTTTAATCGGGCATGTCGAGGTGGCTGGATTGTACAGTGGCAACTCGCCGCTTAGGAAGACTCGCCATTGTCTTTCAAAGCCTTGTGCAGAAGATCTGTAACATTCAATTGCTTAGCCCAATGACTTAGGTAATCCTGATCCAGACTGGCCATTTGAACTCTGAGAACACCGAGAATATCGTGCCATTGGCGATCAGAAGTTTCACCACCTTTTCGAAACCAAACCATTTTCGCGAGGATAGTATCCTCCGGGCTGGAGATTGCAAATTCGATATTCGTCAGCCCCGGCATGGCTGAAACAGTGTAACGTCGACGCCGCAGTTCGGATTGTGAAAATCCTCCCGCACTTGCCGGAAAGAAATCGAACTTAAAAGCGCCTTTAAGGTGAATTGCGTTGAAGGGGCGTCCTTGCCGTATGGCTTCCATGGCCGTCTCGCCATCCACATAAAAGTCTTCTTTTAGAAAATGGAAGAATTCTCTCAGGTTCGCTTTTGCGAAATCCGCAACAATGTCGATGTCGTTGGTTTGGCGAGGAAGGCCGTAGCTTCCGCTTGCAACAGAGCCACCCACAAGGTAGGGGATCTGGAATCGGTCGAGAACCTCAAGCAACTTCGCAAAAACCGCGCCAAGTTCCGTCACGGATGAAGGTCCGGATCCCAGTTGTAAACTTCAATCATCAAGTCGCGCCCAAGACGGCGGGCCGCCACGCGCAAAAACACTTCTTGCTCGTCAGCATTGGGATAGTTTGATCTTACATTGGCCACTTGCAGGGAATGTTGAAATTGGCCGAGCTCGAAAACCCTGGCAAGGCGTTGGCTCTGCGACATGGCTCGATGGAGTTCAATGTAGACATTAAGCGCTTCCGTAGTTGTGTCCGCAAACCATTCGCTAGGCAATTGATCCATTATATTCTTCCGATGTTGGATGTCGAAATCTTCGAACTTCATGCACTACACTTTAGCCAGCAACTCGTGAAAGCTACTGGCTCGTTCAACAGTTCGACAGCCAACTAATCCTCGTCGTTTTGTGATGCAAGGCGAGTCAATACAGACATATCTTCCAACGTAGTCACATCACCACCCACTGTATTCGACGTGACGATTTCCCGCAGAAGACGGCGCATTATTTTGCCGCTACGAGTCTTTGGCAGTACATCGGTGAAACGAATTTCTTCGGGTCGGGCGAAGGCTCCAATTTCATGGGCCACCCATTGCCGAAGTTCCTTTCCCAGTTCGTCATGCTTTTGATCCACACCTTTCTTCAGCGTCACGAAGCAGCAGACGGCTTGCCCGGTAATCTCATGCGGCTTGCCCACCACTGCTGCTTCAGCCACATGCGGATGGCGCACCAACGCCGATTCCACTTCCATGGTGCTTAACCGATGTCCACTGACGTTCATCACATCATCGACTCGACCCAAAATCCAGTAATAGCCGTCCTTGTCACGACGTGCCGCATCACCCGTAAAATAGATGCCTTCCAGCTTGCTCCAGTAGGCCTCTTTGTAACGATCAGGATCACCCCAAAGTGTACGCAACATGCTGGGCCAGGGCTTGTGCAGAATCATATATCCTTCGTTGCCATCCGGAACCGGGTTACCTTTGAGATCAACAATTTCAGGGACCACACCGGGCATGGGCAAAGTACCCGATCCAGGTTTCAACGGCACCGCACCGGGCATTGGAGCAATCATGATAGCCCCGGTTTCGGTCTGCCACCAGGTGTCCACAATGGGGCAACGATTCTTGCCGATAACGGAGTGATACCATTCCCAGGCAGCAGGATTAATAGGTTCGCCAACGCTTCCAAGTAAGCGCAGACTTGCTAAATTGTGCGCTTTTGGCCAATGATCTCCTTGACGAATTAACGCTCGGATAGCGGTAGGCGAAGTATAGAAGATGCTGACTTTGTACTTGTCGATGATGCGCCACCAACGATCAAACGCAGGTGTGTCCGGGGCACCCTCGTACATAATATTGGTGGCACCAACGGCAAGGGGTCCGTACACAATGTAACTGTGGCCGGTGACCCAGCCAATGTCGGCAGAGCACCAGTAGGTATCCTGCTCCTTCATGTCGAAAACCCATTTCACGGTCATGGCCGCTTGCAACAAATAGCCCGCTGTGGTGTGCAGAATTCCCTTGGGCTTTCCGGTGGTGCCTGAAGTATAGAGAACGTAAAGAGGATGCTCACTATCCAGTGGAACCGCTGGACAATCTTCGCTGACACCTTCATCCAAATCGTGCCACCAATGATCGCGATGCGGGTCCATCGGAACCGCCGATCCGGTGCGCTTGTAGACGATCACATTGGCCACAGAGGGGCAGTCTTTGACAGCTTCGTCCACTGCATCTTTCAGCCGTACTTCCTTGGCCCGACGCCAACCACCATCGGCTGTGATCACCACTTGCGCATTCAAATCTTGAATGCGAGTCTTCAGTGCTTCAGCAGAGAACCCGCCGAACACCACACTATGAATTACGCCGATGCGGGCACAGGCAAGCATGGCGATGGCCGCTTCCGGAATCATCGGCATGTAGATGATGGATCGATCCCCGGCTTGCAATCCCCTGCCCTTCAACACATTAGCGAATCGGGAAACCAGCCGATGCAATTCCTGATAGGTGATGACGCGTTGGTCACCGGGTTCGCCTTCAAAAATAATGGCAGCTTTATTCTTGCGATCTGTGTTCAGGTGGCGATCCACGCAGTTATAGCAGACGTTGGTCTTTCCACCGACAAACCATTTGGCAAAAGGAGCTTCACTCCAATCCAGGACCTTGTCGAATTTCTGGAACCAGTGCAGTTCTGTTTCGGCAAGATTTCCCCAAAACTTTTCAGGATCGTCCAATGCTTGTTGATAGAGGGCTCGGTACCCTTCCATACCTTTGACGTTAGCTTGGGAGACAAACTCCGGGCTTGGCAGATAGATAGCTTCTTGACTCATTCAGGGTTGATTCTATCAAGATGTGTAGAGTGGAGGGTATGGAAACTTACGAAATATTTCAAGATTTGGCAGGAACCAACGAATTGCCACCCAGCGGCGTGATGAGCAGAGTCGTCCATGAAGATTCCTTGGTCAAAATTGTTCGCCTTGTGATTGTGGGCGGATCAGGATTAAAAACACACAAAGCACCATTTCCAGGCACTATCTGCTTGCTTGCAGGCAATGCTCTTTTCAAAAGCGGGGAGAAGGAACAGGCAGTCAAAGCGGGGACGCTGGTGCGAATGGATAAAGATTTGCCTCATTCCGTGCATGCCGAAACCACAACCGTATTGCTGCTTACATTATTTAAAAACGGGTAGTTGTCTGAAGGCCATCTGACTGGGTTATGCTAGGAAGTTCCCGGATCTCAATGAAACCAATTCCCATTAATAAACAGCAAGCTTTGGTTGACCGTTTGGCCAATGCTTGTGGCGGTTCCTATTCACCAGATACCCGCCGTAAGTATTTTTTGACGGGCCCGCAGTGGGCAGCGGCGTATGAAGGGCAAGCGCTGTTTCATGCCCCCACACGGTCGCCAATCACCTTTGAAAAAGTGATTGAAGCATACGGCAAAATCGGCATTGGGCATTGGTGTACTCATGATACGGACGTGATTGCTACCGATGATCTGGGCAAGGAAGGTCAGGAAAAAACCATCAGCAAGATCAAGTCGTCTTTGAAAAAAAACGGCGTGGCTTGTTCCATGGTGACCACAGAAACATTCCATCACGCGGTGTTTGCAGCCAGTCCGGCGGCAGAATCGCCTCAAATACGGCAATATGCCTCATGGCGATTGTGCAACACAGTTCAAATGGGTCATCAGTTGGGTGCCAGTTATGCAGTGTATTGGCCGGGTACGCTTGGCTACTCCGTTCAAGGTGCCGTGGAAGAAACCGAAACATTGCGCTGGTATGCGGAAGGTTTGAACGCCGCCTGCCGTGCCGATATTGAGATTGCTGGCAAAATGGGAAGGCCCACGCTGAAGCATTGCATGGAGGCCAAGCCGTTTGAGCCGCAGGCGGAAATCTTACTGCCCACCTCCGATGCCATGTTGGGATTTATTTCATCAGGACTTTTGGAACATCCGGAAATGGTCGGGTTGAACCCGGAATATCTACACGAACTCATGTGGGGAGCAGCACCGCGGGCAGCATTGGCCAGGGCGCTATTGTGCGGCAAGCTGTGGCATTTCGATATCAATGACGGATACCGTTTGAAGCACGACGTGGACATTGCCGTAGGACTGGTGAATCCCCTGGACTGGTTGAATGTTTTAGTGTTGTTGCGGAGCCACGAATACAATGGTCCTTTCAATTTAGATTACAAACCACCACGCACAACCAGTCGTCATGGCGTGTTTTCTGTGAGCTTTCCCACTGCGGTGGATCGCTTCATCACGTTGTGGGAAATGGCTGGCGAAGTGATGACAGATTCCATTCTGAAAGAAGCAGTGGACGCACTGAAGGCTGGCGGACCTCGGGTAAAAGATCATCGGGATGCAGAAGGGATTGCGGCTTCACACAAAGAATTGCTGACGCTGCATGAATTGATTGCGCATAGATTATTTCAGATCCTGATCGGGCAACATCGTGGACGGATTTACTCGTTATAAAAGGCTAGCGCTGCTTTTTCCGCTGCTGTTCGTGCTGGTGGGTTTGTTCCTGGGTGGGATTGTTTTGGCTGTCCAAGAAAGCTTTGCCGCACCCAGGGAGCTGTTGCAGGATCCTGAACTACGCGCTGCTTTAGGTTTCACATTTTGGATTGCCTTGGCCTCTACTGTGATTTCCACCCTGACAGGCGTGGCTTTGGCGCTTGGCTTACAAAATAGCCGCAGTGCCATGAGTCTGCTGCAAATCCCAATCGCCATGCCCCACTTGACCATGGCGATTGTTTTATTACATCTTGCTTCGCCAAGCGGCCTGATTTCCAGGATTGCCTTTGCGCTGGGATTCATTCAAGGTCCAGGGCAATTTCCTGACCTTGTTCAGGACCCTTACGGTTTGGGAATCATTCTTACTTATTGGATCAAAGAGACTCCGTTCCTGGCCGTCACATCGCTCGCATTGTTGATGCGCAGTGGACGGCACTATGAAGAAGTTGCTCAGAACTTAGGCGCTGGATACTGGGATCGATTGCGTTTTGTGACGTTGCCACTCTTGGCACCAGCAATTTTACCGGCAGCACTGATCGTGTTTGCTTTCGTGTTTGCTTCCTTTGATGTTCCATTCCTTTTGGGCAGAAGCTACCCAACGGTGCTCAGTGTTTTGGCTCAACGATATTTCCAATCCAGTGAACTTACTGGCAGACCCTCCGCAATGCTTGTCAGTATTTTCATGACCTTCATCAGCGCTGGGTTGGCCGCAATTTATCTGCAAGTTTCCGGCTTATTGCGCGATCCCAAAAGCGTGGTGTTGCCATGAAAAAACTGGCACTCTTTTGTTTGTGGCCAGTGGCCATGCTACTGTTCCTTTCCACTGCGCAAGGGTGGCTGTGGCCCACGCTGCTTCCACGTGAATTCAGTTTGCGGGCCTGGAACTTTGTGGTGGAACAAAGTGGCGGCCCATTGGTTACCAGCCTTTCCTTGGCGGTCACAGTGGCCATACTCTCCACGTTGATTTCCTTGCCCGCAGCACGTGTGTTGGCACTGCATTCCTTCACCGGAAAGCGATTGCTGTTGTGGCTGTTGTTCCTACCTTTATTGACGCAGCCATTAGCATCGGCCATGGGACTTCACGGACTGTTCTTACGCTATGGATTGACTGACCAATGGATGGGCGTCCTGCTGGTGCATCTGATTCCCAGCGTGCCATACGCCGCACTGACATTGATGGCCAGTTTTTCAAAGTTGGATTTAGATTTAGAGGCCCAGGCAAGGACGTTAGGGGCATCCAAGTGGCAGGTGTGGCGGCATGTCACTGGGCCATCCATTGCACCAGGAATTGCGTTGGCTTTGACGCTTTCCTTTCTGATGAGTTGGAGTCAATACCTGTTGACGTTATTGATTGGTGGGGAACGGATTCTAACTCTTCCCATTGTCTTAGTTGGGTTTGAAAAAAGCGGTGATGGTGCGGTTGCTGCGGCGATGTCTCTTTTGATGATACTGCCGCCCACGTTGTTGTTTGTGATTAGCAATTGGTTTCTGCGGGAAAATCAGAGCCTTGAATAAACTCCTCATCACGTCATTGCCGCCGCTGCTGCTGCTATTGCTGACATGCTGCGCGTCCAAGCGTAGTGACGAAGTGAGCCTGGCCATGTGGTTTGGCGATGAGGCTCGTAACCGATATTTTCAAACC
The DNA here is from genome assembly GCA_025352795.1 of Acidobacteriota bacterium. Taxonomy (GTDB): domain Bacteria; phylum Acidobacteriota; class Terriglobia; order Bryobacterales; family Bryobacteraceae; genus JANXSF01. Next base: position 18,205 of record JANXSF010000022.1, on the reverse strand, counting down.
ACGGTCACTGATGCGATGTGGAAGAAGCACGGCATCCACCTGCGGCTGGTGCCTTTCAATCAAACCAGTGAGGCAATCGCCAAACTTCGTAACGAACGGGATGCAGGTAAGAACGGCAGCGGTTCCATTGATGTGCTTTGGATCAATGGGGAAAACTTTCGTTCTGCTAAAAAGGGGAAGTTGCTTTGGGGTCCAATGGCACAGTCGATTCCGAACGCCAGTGCCTATCCGGACTGGGCGAGGCTGCACGATTTTGGCACAGCAATCGATGGGTTTGAAATACCTTGGCAAAATTCACAATTCGTGATGGCTTACGACAGCGCGCGCACTCCGCAGCCACCGAAATCGTTCAGGAATTTGTTGGCTTGGACGAAACAACATCCTGGGCGATTCACGTATGTCGCTCCGCCTGATTTCACTGGTTCGGCGTTTATAAGGCACATCCTGTTGTATTTCAGTGGTGGATTTCAAACAGGCTTTGATGCGAACCTTTATGAAAAGGCCTCACAGCAAGTGTTTCAGTACTTGAACACGATGAAACCATTTCTTTGGAAGAAGGGGGAAACCTATCCATCCACACCACAGGAATTGGATCGACTGTTTGCCAATCAGGAAATTGATTTCGCCATGAGCTATGCCCCAGCCTTCGCTTCAGAGAAAATTGCCCGCGGTGAGTTCCCAGCTACGGCCCGCACATTTGTCTTTGAGAGTGGAACGTTGAGTAATTACAATTTCCTGGCGGTGGCAATTAACGCATCCAATCCGCAAGGTGCGCTAGTGGTGATTAACGAACTGGTTTCCTACGAACGCGTGTTGGATATGGCCCGCGTATTGGGTAATGGATTCCCCCATGCTCTTGAAAAGTTGACTGACGCACAGCGCAACGAAGTGGACGCCTTGTCGCAGGGAGTGGCCACGCTGCCTGCTTCTGAACGCGAAGCCCACGCAATCCCGGAACCCGATGCTGAATATCTGAACCGTTTGAATCGCGACTGGCGAAAGAGCGTTTTACTACGATGATTCGGCTATCCGACATTTGCACGGGCTATCCTGGAAAGCCCGTTCTGCGCGACATCTTCATTCAGTTTCCAGCGGGACAACTGACTTCACTTTTAGGACATTCCGGTTGTGGCAAAACTACTTTATTAAAAGTGATTGCGGGACTTCTGACACCAACTTCAGGAAGCCTGCTTATCAATGGAGAACCGGCGGACCATTTACCTGCTGACAAGCGCGAGGCGGCCATGGTGTTTCAAAAGCCGCTCTTGTTTCCGCATATGAGCGTGCAGGAAAACGTGGCATTCGGGCTACGAGTCAGGCGTTTGAATCCTGATGAAACAAAGCAACGTGTTTTTGAAATGCTGGAGCTCCTGCAGATCGGCGAGCTGGCAAGCCGCAGACCCAGCCAACTTTCAGGAGGTCAGGAACAACGTGTTTCACTAGCGCGGGCTTTGGTGACAAAACCTAAAGTACTGCTGCTCGATGAACCATTTTCTGCCTTGGACGAATCGCTGCGTGAGGAGATGCGGACCCTGTTACGAAAGGTACAGCGCGAGTTGCGGATAACTACTGTTTTCGTAACGCATGATCAGGAAGAAGCGGCACAACTGTCCGACCAAATTGTATTGCTGTTAAATGGGACCGTGGCACAACAGGGCACACCGCAAGAGGTGTTTTCAAGACCTCGAACTTCGCAGGTGGCAGCATTCCTCGGTTGGAAGGTATTCGAAGGTCGCCCAGTTGGGGCAGTGTTTGAAACAGCGGCTGGGACGTTTGTAATGCCTATAGGCGGGCGTCCCACGCATATGGCCTTCCGACCCGAGAAACTGCAATTGAAATCCGATGGCCAGCCCGGCACTATCGAAGAGATCGTCCATTGGGGACGAGGTCGCCGACTTCGGGTGATGCTCCACGCTGGTGTTCCGCTGCTTGTGGAATTGCCCGGTTTTACTGAAGATTTTAAAGTGGGTGATCCGATTTGCGTAGAGATACCCGTTGAAGAGATTTGTTGGTTCGCGGAGAATTGGTGTTAATGGAAACGAAACTTCAAACCGGATTGTTGGCTGATCCATTCTCAAAAAAGCATGACACGGGTCCGGGTCATCCAGAGTGCGCCGCCCGTTATGACGCCATTTGGAAAGCCTTGGACAAAGCTGGATTACCGGCACGCACAGTGAAACTTACTCCGCATGCGGCAACGGAAGACGATGTGGCGCGATGCCACGGGCAAGGTTACATTGCTTCGGCAAAACAGGACATCGCCAATAAACGAAGCCAATTGCGCACTGGTGATACAGCCATTGGAACGCATTCCTGGGATGTGGCGATGCATGCGGTGGGCAGTGCCATGGCTGCGGTAGATTCAGTGTTTGAGAAACGCACACGCAACGCACTGGCAGTGGTTCGGCCACCAGGACATCATGCCAATGCGGATCGTGGAATGGGGTTTTGCATCTTCAATAATGTGGCAGTGGCTGCCCGCTACGCCCAGCATAAATATGGTGTCAAAAACGTATTGATTGCCGATTGGGACGTGCACCATGGCAACGGTACGCAAGACATTTTTTATTCCGATGGCTCTGTGTACTTCTTCAGCACACACCAGTATCCATGGTATCCGGGCAGTGGATTGCCATCTGAATCTGGTGAGGGTGCAGGCGCTGGCCGAACCATGAACTGCCCGTTCCCTGCTGGATCTGGCATGCAGGAAATCTTAGGTGCGTTTCAACATCAGTTAATACCAACAATGGAACAGTTCAAACCTGAACTTGTTTTGCTTTCAGCCGGATTTGACTCACGCGAAGGAGATCCCCTAGGCCGCTTTAAGTTAACCGATGCCGACTTTGCGGCATTGACCAGACTCACTATGGAGATCGCCGATAAACACGCTGGCGGTCGATTGGTGTCACTACTGGAAGGCGGCTACAATTTGAATGGAGTTGGGCAAGCAGTTGCCGCTCATTTAACCGCGCTCGCCGGGTAGTTGGCTGCGATAATGTTAATTACGAATGATTGGCCATTTACGCGGAATACTTCTCGAAAAACATCCTAGCAACGTAGTGGTGGAAGCGGCCGGAGTGGGATATGAAGTGTTTATCCCAGTGTCAACCTATACCCGACTTCCCGATGTAGGAGCGGAAGTCAAATTACGAATTCACACCCACGTGCGGGAAGACGCGTTTCTCCTTTACGGTTTTGCAACTTTAGAAGAACGAACTATTTTTGAAAAGCTGATTACCGTAAGTGGAATTGGCGCAAAGGTGGCCCTGGGAGTGTTAAGCGGGATTGCTCCCGGAGACTTGCTATCGGCGTTAGGTTCGGGCGATGTGGCCATGCTGACGCGCATTCCGGGCATCGGCAAGAAGACTGCAGAGCGGATGATCGTGGAGTTGAAAGATAAGATTGAGTCCATGGCCGCAGGGTTGCCATCCTCTTCGGTCATCGCCACTTCTCCGCTAAATGCCTTGGAGCAGGATGTCTTATCGGCGCTAGTCAATCTAGGAAGTCAACGGACTGCAGCGGAAGCGGCACTTAAAAAAGCCAAGGCTGAAAATGTGGCCACAGATTTTGAATCGCTGTTTCGACGTGCGCTGCAGTTGGTGAGGTAATGAAAGATCGTCAAGTTATTTCCGCCGATTCATCAGAGGATGATCGTAAGTTTGAAGCAGCGTTGCGACCCAAGCTATTGGCTGATTTTACTGGTCAGCCGAAGCTCAAAGAAAATCTTGCCATCGCCATAGAAGCGGCCAGGCAACGTGGTGATGCGTTGGATCACGTACTGCTGTATGGCCCGCCAGGATTGGGTAAAACCACACTCGCCGGTATCATTGCGCAGGAACTGGGCGTGCCCTTTGATACAACATCCGGCCCGGTATTGCAGAAGAAATTAGACCTTACCGGGGTGCTGACCAACATTCAGGAGAAGCAGGTTTTTTTCATTGATGAAATTCACAGGTTGCTGCCAGATGTGGAGGAAATTCTATATTCGGCACTTGAGGATTTTCGGGTCGACATTTTGGTTGGCACAGGGCCAGGGGCCAGAACTCATTCGTTACCGGTGAACCGGTTCACGGCCATCGGTGCCACCACTCGGCAGGGTTTGGTAAGCGCTCCGTTGCGCGGTCGGTTCGGCTTAGTGTTGCGATTGAACCATTACGATCTTGCCGATTTAGCGAAGATTGTGGAACGTTCCGCCAAGCTGCTGAGCGTCACCATTGATGAAGGTGGGGCCGAGGAAATTGGACGCAGAGCCCGCGGCACTCCCCGAATCGCCAATCGACTATTGCGAAGGGTTCGTGACTTCGCTCAAGTTCGAGCAAACGGAAAGGTGAACCGTGACATTGCTATTGACGCTTTGGAATTGCTTGAAGTAGATCGCTATGGTCTGGATGAAATTGACATTAAATTGATGATGATCATTCTGGAAAAATATAGTGGTGGGCCGGTGGGCATCAACACCATTGCCGCGTCGATTGATGAGGAAGCGGCAACCATTGAAGAAGTATACGAGCCCTATTTGATCCAGTTGGGATTCATTGATCGCACGCCGCGCGGAAGAGTGGGGACTAAGCGAGCCTTCGAATATTTTGGGGTGCGTCCACCACGGGCAGATTCAGATTCGCAGAGTTTTCTGTTCTAGTGCTTAATTGTGAAGTCCCAGTGTTTGAGGTGATGAAACTTCTGTAGTTGCGAAAGTCCGATGTCTGAAATGTGGGGCAGGCATTCAGCCTGCCATTTTACCGATGGGAACTTCTATATGGGATTGAAATGAAAGTTTACCTGGGCTTGGGAAGTAACATTGGGGATCGCCTAAAATACCTGATCCAAGCCATCGCAAAAATGAACGATTCGGAAATCAGCGTGCAGCGCATATCTTCCTATTGGGAGACTGAGCCTGTAGGCTATGCCGATCAACCATGGTTCCTCAACGCAGTGGTGGAAGCAACCACTGTTCTAAAACCTGCACTTCTATTGACAAAGTTGAAGCAGATTGAATTCGAGCTGGGAAGAAAGCAGACTGTGCGCAATGGGCCCAGAGAAATTGACATAGACATTCTGCTGTACGGCGACAGGCGGTTGGAAAGTACCGCGCTTACCCTGCCGCATCCAAGGCTCCATGAGCGGCGATTTGTCCTGGAGCCACTGGTGGAATTAGCGCCAGAGGTTCAGCATCCAGTATTGATGAAATCGATGCAGGAATTACTGGACGCTTTAAAAGCAGAAGAACCCGCCGAAGCGGGCTCCTCAATGTTTCGACTCAATTAATTGCTAGCGCAACTAATGCGTTCAATCCGCAAATTCAAACAGCTTGCAGATCGCAGCGGGAAAGCATCTCTGTCATCTGGTCTTTCAAGTGAAGCTTCAATTTTTTGAGCCTGTGCTCTTCCGCTTCCTGTTCCAGATTGAGATGGTCTAGCGCTTCCAGTTCCTGAAGTTTATGGTCATAGCTGGAGTGGTCATCCGCCATTTTCCGAAACTCTTCACTGGTCGATATCAGATGCGCTTTAATTTGATCTAGCGTGTTTAGCTCCATCAGGTTGTTTATCTCCTTTGGCAAAAACCGGACCGTGACATCCGGTCACATCTATTAACTATCACTTTTACAACCGCATGACAATAGCATTTTCGATTGGGGTTCCGTAATAATTTTTACGTACTCCAACCTCAACAAACTGGTGACTAGCATACAACCTTCTAGCCGAACTATTTGATTCCCTAACTTCTAAAAATACTGCTTTTGGCTGGTTTTCCATCAACTTGGCGAGTAATCTGGAGGCTACACCACGTCTGCGAAAGCTAGGACAAACGGCCATATTCAATAGCTCCCACTCGCCAGTGGTGACCTCTCGCCAGACGCCAAATCCTGCTAATTCTATTTTTGGAAATGTTGATTCCACAATGAAGAAATGTTCGCTCAGGTAGCTAAGTGGGGGCCATTGTGCAGCCTCTGGCGTTTGATTTTGAATTTCTTGAACGTGGTCAAGATCCGCCGTAGTGCCCGCACGAACAGTAAACAATGGACCCGTTTTCGCTTCCCAAAGAGAATGCTGCCTTCTCCCAATCTGTACCCAATCGAAATCCTGATGGGCGATTCGATAAGCATTCTGCGCCAGCTTCGCTCGAAATTCAGGATGAGCTAAAAGAGTGTTCACTCCATCGGCGAAGGCCAGGGGAGTTTCCGCAATCCAAACCGACGCAGCATTTTCAAGGTTCAAACCTTGGCACCCAGAAGGCGTAGCGACAACGGCACGTCGCATGGCCATGGCTTCCAAAACTTTCAGATTGGTTCCGGCAGATACCAGCGTTGGGGCAACCACTACGTTGGCCTGCTCGTATAGTGTCACAACATCCGCCACAAAGCTCAGAATTTGCATTCCGTTCCCTTGCTGCGGAAACGGGTCAGCAGTGTGGTTGCGCCAATAAAGTTCCGGTTGTGGACCTGCCACCACAGTGAATTCTGCATCGGGAAATTGTCGACGCACCAGCGGCCAGATTTGTTCAACAAAATAGCGGAAGGCCAAAATGTTGGGGAAGTGTCGAAACGACCCAATGAACAGAACTTTGTGTCCCGCCGTTTCCAGCGTGGGTAGGAAGCGCGATAGATCCACGCCATTGGGAATCACATGGCAATTTGGAACAGCCAGAGTGCCAGAATCTTTTTCGCTCATGGTGACGACGTGCGGAAAACGGCAGACCGCATGTTGCTCAAAGCGCTTCCAACGCCAGGCATTCCACTTGGCACTGAGTGTTTGCTCACGATGGGCCACCTGCTCATACAGGTCAAACGTCACATCGTGTTCCACCAGAACATCGCCAGGGTATTGGGCCAGTTGGGTGTACTCCACTTGCAATAACGACAACCCCAATTCTTGTCGACTAGTTGCAATAAGTTTTTGCAACACTGGCGATTCGTATTCGCAAACTTCCGGCGGAGCAAGCGAAGCCCAGCGCGGCTTGCGGTAGCGGGGTAATTCCAACACATAGGCAAGAGAAACAAATTCCAGGATCGGCGAGGCAGCGTCGGGCTCACCGAATGCGTAGAGAACAATATCGAATTCCTTCGCCGCTTCTCGTAGAAGATGGTAAATGCGGACGGCTCCGCCATGGGAAAGCGGCCAGGGAAAATATGGCGAAAGGACTCCAATTCGTCGACGACCCTTACGCCAAGGACGACCCTCCAACGTCACGTATTTACTGGATCGGAACCCATCGCCAGTGGACCAGGGCCGCAGCCAGATGCGATCCAACTCAACACCCTTCAGAAACAGAGCGGACGCGATGGGTGACCAAAGGCTTGCGTGGTGACGTTCTAATCGGATGTTGAAAGCGAGAATTTTCCTTGGAGCAAGAAGAGCAGCTACTTTATGCAGTGGATGTGGAGAACCGTCAAATAAAACAGGGGCCAGTCCAATGCGGTAATGCAGCAGAGCACGGCGGGATTCCAGAAAGGGGTCTTGCGCAGAGACAACGATAGTAGCCACACCGGGCACGTCAATTCCCTGCCCCAGGCAAATTAAAAAGTGGCGACGCTTCGGCTCAAGGTCGCGAACTTCAGCGACCATTTTTCGACACCGCTCCAGATCGCCGGACGCAAAGGAAACAACTACAGCTTCAGAGTCTTTACCTAGCAGCGAAAATAGTGCGCGTTTCCAACTCACGCAGCCTCACTTGCATCCACTCTCACCATGCTCAGCAGAAACGCGGCGAACAATGGCAGAAACGCAATCGCCTGGCACACCGGCGCAAACCCGTAGTGATCCGCAGTCCAACCCACCGCTGGTGAAACCACAGTCTGCAGAAATCCATAGGCCGAAGTAAGTGAGGCAACGGCGAATGCCGCCCGTTGACGTCCGAACACTTCCAAAGGCATGGAGTAAAGATTCACGGTGAAGATGGTACCGCAAAAATAGCTGACAGCCATTAACAAAGCTGCACCGCCCGCAGAGCCCATCCACGGCACGGCGGCTGTACAAGTCATGCCCACGCATCCTATCCAGATGGCCCGCATCCTAGCTCGCTGGATGGGCATTCCCTGGCCACTCCAACGCAGAGTTAAGTATCCGCCTGTTAATCCGCCGAACAGCCCCATCAGCGGCGTGATCCAGGCGAACTGTGCATTGGCTTGAGACTGACTCAGACCCCAGGTTTTTACCAAATAGGGTGTGACCCAATTGGTCCACAAGCTGTAGGTTGTCATGCCCAGAATGGTAGCGGCGATGAATGTCCAATAGCGTTTGTCAGAGAGCATATCTTTGATAGACGTCTGGCGGGCATGCGCGGAAATTGGCGGAGCAGGAACTCGGTAAGACGTCAACCACCAAATGGGAATCCAAAGAAAGCCCAGTGATCCGGCTATTAAAAACGCAGTACGCCAGTCGAAATGGGTGGCCAGCAACGGTGCGGCCATGCCTCCCAAACTGATGCCGGTTTGCGATAGTGAGTTGCCCAGCGCGCGCTCAGCAGGAGCCAGATACATGGCAAATGCTTTGCCCGAACTAGGCACGCCACCAGCCTGGGCGATGCCCAACAGTGCGCGGCAAATCACCAGGCCAGTGAAGCTACCAGTGAATCCTGTAGCGATGGTGGCCATTGACCACAACCCCAGCGATACGGTGATGCCCCAGTTGAGTCCGACGCGGTCAATGAACAATCCCATTAACGGCGCGCTGATCGAATAGATAATAGAAAATAATGAGAGCAGCCAACCGAAATCGGTATAGCTCAAGTGGAATTCCGCACGCAAGTCCGGCTGCACTGCGGCCAGCAATTGGCGATCCAGGTAGTTCAGCATGGACGCGCAAACGAAGATTGCAATGGCAACCCAGCGGGTACGGTTCACTGCAGTTCCACTCGCACAATATCGCCCAATGTTTGACGAGCTTTATTCGGCTTGTTGAAGTAATCGACGGTGGCGTTGCGTATCGGTCGTTGGGTACCGCAACTCAAAGTGGTCGCACCCAGCAGCCCGATTTTGGACATATCTGGAGCGCCAAGCTGTATCAATTTGTTATCCGCGCCACGCATCACCACCCGCACAAAGCCTTTCAAACAATCCACCCTTTCCAGCTTTCCAGTGATGTGCGCATCGGCCTGCGTGCCATCCCACCACTGTTCCAGCTTGCTGGTATCCATTGGTGCGAAACCCTTGTTAGCCTTGGCTTCCGCTTCACGAACCCGGGCAATGGCTTCGTTCTTCAAGAGTTCCAGTTCCAGGCGCTTCTCTTCTTGTTCCTTGCGACGCACAGCTGCTTCCAGTTCCAATCGCTGCTCCACACTCATCCGGCGTCCATCGCGGAGTTGTTGCCTGATCTCAGAATTAGGGGCCGACTTCTCTGCCATCAGCCAGGCTCGGGCAGACTCCGGAAATTTCTCAGCGTCCTGCAGCGTCTGGGCATATTTGCCCCAATATTGCCAATCACGAGGAACCAACTCAGTGTACTTTTTCATCAGGATCAGCTTGCGACCAGTGTCCGTCTCCAGTTCGGCAAGCCTCTTTGCGGGCTCACCCCATTTAGGATTTTTGCCAGCAGCATTGCGTAGCGATTCGTAAGTCCCCAATGCCGTTTGCGCTCGCGCCCCCTGACTTTTACCCAAAATCGCTTTGTCATTCGTTAACAGGCCCAACCCTTCCTGCGCTTCACTGGATTGAGAAAACTTTTCCAGAATCGCTTTGTAGCCAAGCTCCGTAGGTTCCAAATCAACCAGAGCAAGCTCGCCCACTGGCGGATTTAATTCACGACCCAGGCCCGACCTACGAACCTCAACCGCATGCCTACTCAGCTTCACAGTCCCTGTAATGGGAGCCGCCATGTAAGCATCCACTTCCTTTTCAAAGGCAGCGGGAGTGATTTCAAATGCGTTCCGTAGAGCCACATCCTGTTCAACACCTTTGCGCATGTTGGTGAGCATGACACGTACTTTGCCACTATAGCGAGGATCAACTGCGAGTAAGTGCAAACGAGCCCAGGCGCGGGTTTGGAGTTTCTTTTCAGGCAACGCCCCAAGCGTAACCTTCACTCCATCCACTTCCAAAGTACTGAACAATGTCAGGATCGCTTCTTCCACTTCAAGCGGCATGCCGCTGATTCCATCGTCCAGCAAAATGCGGCCATAGGATGGATAGAGCCTGGGCTCCACAGGCAAGCCGGAGGGAAGCGCAGCCATGTAGGAATCCCGACGAAGTGCAAATAATTGGGGCTTAACAGAAGCTTGCTTGTCTTTCAGCAGAACCACTTTGATGGGCCAAACAGGATCAAGCGGGGCACCTAGTAGTTGTCCTAACGTGTAGCGGTATTGATCCAATGCGTTCAAAATTTCCGACGCTTCCTTATCCATACCAACGGCCAGTACGGAAACAGGACCGGCATGATATTCCTTCCAGGTTTCCGCCGAAAGGAGTGGCGCCAGTAGAAATAGGAGTCGTCTGAAAATTGGAAGCTCCTTAAGAAAACTTCCAGATCTGGTCGATGGTCTTCGATAGAATCCAGCTTTTATCTTCTTCATTGAGGAACTTCATTTCATCACGAACCACTTTCAACGTTTGTGCGTAGCTTGCATGTGGAAGACAAACCGGCCAATCGGTGGCCCACATTAAACGCTTGGGGCCGAACTTATCGTACAGCCGTTTCACGTTGGCAAAGGTGTCTGCAAAGGGATATTGCTGCTTGGAAAGCTGCCAGGTGTGAGAAATCTTAACAAACACTTTCGGATAGCGTTGCAGATCCAGCAGCTTATCCAGAAGCTCAGGCTTGTCAATTGGACTATCGGCCATGTGATCAATCACAACGGTCAACCCAGGATACTTTTCAATCAACTTGGCCATGTCCGCCATTCGCGTCACTGGTGCCAGCAACAGCATGGGAATCTTCAAATCTTCAACACGTTTCCACAGAGGAGCCATCAGCGGACCACGAATCCAATCGCTACTAGCGTCGGCACCTGGAGAAATTCGGATACCTTTGAACCCTTGTTCAGAGAGCCTTGAAGCGTGATCTGGCGCTTCGGGATCATTCGGATTCACACGGGCCACGCCTTGCAATTGTTTAGGGAAACGTTGGAAAGAATCCAGTGTATAGCTGTTGTCCCAACGATAGCCGATGTACTGAATCAGCACCGTATGCGAGATCCCGTTGGCCTTCATCAACTCCAGAAGCGCTTCCACCGGAGCATCTTCCTTGGGTGGCTTAGTCGTTTCTTTAGCCCATGGAAACTGCGGATCGTTCTTCCAAACATGTACGTGAGGATCAATGATTTTGTAGGTCGGTACGGCAGCTTCTGTGGTCATGGCAAGGGCGCTTCCGGCAAGCAAATTTCTTCTTGTGATGTTCATACTACTTGTAGATTGGTTCCAGCTTGCTAACCACATAAGCAGCTTCCCGTTCGTAACTTTTGCGTGGACCCAGGCGAGCTGTGTCCAGATCATTGATCAACCAGCCCTTCCATTCAATCCGTTTCAAAATGCGATGAACGGCTGGGAAATCCACTTCGCCGTCTCCCATATCGTAAATGGAATTCAAGAATTTGGCAGACTTGGAATCCTTTGGTTGTACCTTGCCGTTGCCTTCCACCCAATCTTCAGTAGGAGCTGTCCACTTGGCATCTTTATAATCGATGGTCATCAAGCGCGCTTTGTGTTTTTCAATAGCCTGGGGAACATCATAGCCAGCTAAATGCAGATGTGCTGTGTCGGGCGAAAACCAGAACAACTTTGGATCTGTCATAGCCATGCATCGATCCACTTCCGCAGGCGATTCGGCCATTTGATCCAAGTGATTGTGCAAACCCGCGCGGAATCCCATGGTACCGGCCAGTTCGCCAATTTGATTCATACCTTCACACATATGCTTGAAGGCTGTTTCGAAATTTTCTTTCGGGCGCGATGGGGAGAACACCACCAAATCCTTGGCCCCAAACACTTTCAGGAATTCAATGGCGCGCTTGGCATCGGCCAAAACTTTTTCCCGAGCCTTAGGGTCATGCGTTGGACCGTTGAAGCTGATCGTGACCACGTCCAAATTTCGCTTGGACACTTCCGTTTCAATTTGGCCCACGGTCATGCCGTAGGTTTCCAGAAAGGTGGGAAATCCGGTTACGCGAATTCCCACAAAACCGGTGTCCTTCATAATGTCCAGGATCTCAGTCAAGGGAACGCGTTTAAAATGTCCCCATAAAGCGGCGCTACAAGCCCACTTTAGATTCTTATTCGCAGGCATCTTGGTGGCCGCATGTGCGGCCGTGGCAGCAAAGGCGGCAATTGCTTCGCGACGAGTGAGTATGCTCATATTCCAGACATCCGTTTATACCCTTTCACAACCGCGTTTTGAAATTCCCAAAGTCCAGCAAATGCTGCCGGAGGTTGGTTGCCATATTGTAGAAAGAATGCCCCGCCCTGGGCCAGGGGACGCCAAGTCAATTGTGGCTGAAACTGCGCAAATTGCGGAGATTCAGCTAAAGCCGCTTCCAAAGACTGGGCCGCAAGTTTAGAATCAATTTCCACTTTAAGTTCTAGTGGGGGAAACGCGCAGTTGGTTATCCACGCTCTTCACGCCCTTCACTTTCATGGTGACTTTTGTGGCTTTTGACTTGATTTTATCTTTTTCAACCACACCCTTTATGGTAACCACGCCGTCTTTCACAGCAACTTCAAAAGCGCCGCCACGCACGTCTGGATCGTTAGCCAACTTGCGACGAACTTGATCGTATAGAGAATCGTCAGAAGCAGGAAGTTTCTTGTCCGCAGCAATTAGCGACAAGCTCAGTACCAGGGTCAACAACAGGGACATTGTAAAGTTTGCAAGTTTTTTCATAATCATTTCTCGTCAAGGGAAGAACCACTAGCCATTCTTCGCCAGTCTAACTCATTCAGAAACTCCACATTCTCACGCCAATCGGGACGAACCTTCACAAACAGTTCCAGAAAGAATTTTTGTTCAAAAAACGTTTCCATTTCCTGACGAGCCAAAGTTCCAATTTCCTTGATCATGGAGCCGCCCTTTCCAATCACAATGCGCTTTTGACCTTCCTTCTCGACATAAATGGTAGCTGCCACGCGTGTGATCTTCGGAGTCTCCTCCCACTTTTCGACGAACACCGCCACCGAATGGGGTACTTCCTGTTGCGTTGCATCCAGTAGTTTTTCGCGAATCATTTCAGCCGCAAGAAAGCGCGAAGGCTGATCAGTAACGTGATCTTCAGGGAAAATCAATTCCCCTTCCGGCAGGTGTTTGAAAATTTCTTTCTTCAACACTTCCACCTGTTCACCGCTAGCTGCTGAAACTGGAATGTAGGAAGTGAACTCACGAATCTGCTGATACGCGGTCAGCAGTTCAATCAGCTTCACTTTCTTGCCAATTAAATCGATCTTGTTCAGCACCAGGATCACAGGCACTTCAACATTTTTTAAGACGTCGAGAGCCTGCCGTTGTTCGTCGTCAATGTAGCGTCGGGAATCCACCACATAGATCAACGCATCCAGGTTCGACAGGGAAGACCGCACTGTGCGCATCATCCGTTGATTGAATATGGAATCTGATTTGTGGATTCCTGGTGTATCGGCAAAAACAATTTGACCCAGTTCTGGTTCGGTAAGGACCCCTTGAACCAAGGTTCGTGTAGTTTGCGGTTTTGAGCTGACAATGGCCAGCTTCATGCCTGCCAAGGCGTTCAACAAAGTGGATTTGCCGGCGTTCGGCAGTCCGATAATGGAAACAGTTCCTACTTTCAAATTTTCTCTTTCTCCGCTGTTGTTGCGGAATTTGGCTCAGGATTTTCAAGAGCGGCGGAAACACAAACCTGTTCTACGCGGCGTTCACTGGCCGAAATTACATCAATGCGGAGACCGTCATTTTCCACGTGCTCACCCGCTTTTGGAACCCGGCCAAGCCATTCGGCGGCCAGACCACCTACTGTGGTGGATTCAATACTATCTGAAGCCCGGAAGCCCATTAGTTCCGCCAGTCCATCCACATCATAACTCCCGGCAACAATCCACCGCCCAGGACCATCCTGCTCAACATCCCGTGCGGGCTCATGTTCGTCACGAATCTCGCCAACAATTTCTTCTACCAGATCTTCCATTGTCGCAAGACCGGCCATATTGCCATATTCATCAATTACCGCAGCAATGTGCATGCCGTCTTCCTGCATTTCACGAAGCAGTTGGCCTACCAGTTTAGTTTCCGGAATCTGGCGAATGGGGCGCATGATTTCGTAAACCTTCTTGTGACGCCTGCTCTCTTCGCTCAACTCAAACAGGTCCCGAACGTGAACGAATCCAACAATGTGATCAATCACTTCTTCATAAACAGGGATGCGCGAATATTGCTCCACAACAACTAGCCGATGCAGTTCTTCCAATGGTTCATTTCTTTCAATACCAACAATGTTTGGCCGTGGGGTCATCACTTCGCGAACGCGCTTATCGCCAAAAGCTACTACAGATTGGATCAGGCGTTTATCTTCTTCCTCAATAATTCCTTCGTCAGCACCAGCTTCAATGAACGCCTCAACCTGTTCTGCTTCGGTGATTTCATTTTGCTCTTCTGTGGGTGCTTCCTGCCATAATTCAAAAAGGGAATGAATAAAGTGCAGAACCATCATCACCGGAACCATGATCAGGGACATCACCCGAATCAACGGAGAGACTGCAAACAACCAGCGGCAACGGGATCGACGATAGAACACTTGGGGTACTAAATACCCAAACACAACCACTGAAATCCAACTCACCAGAAAGGCTTCCAACAGCGCACTTACGGGCAAATAGATTAGATGCTCAGCTCCTCGCGTCAGCACCATGCCCAGCGAAAGCGAACCAAGCAGCAGCATAACGGCATGCTTCCACAAGGAAAATACCTGCACACCGCGTTCCGGCTCCTGCTCCAAATTCTGTTGTATATTTTCTTGAAAGTAGGTAAGTGCGCGAGTCTTCTTGGCAAGCAGTCGGAGCGATTCTGAATACAGCAATTGCACCAGGCTGACCAGTGAAAGGACAACCAACAGAGCCAGAAATAAGATGTTTAACGCAGGGTTCATTTCTTGACCCGTTCAATCAGGCCATGAGGCAAGCCAAGTTCCAGCCGCCATTTTGATTCCGCTCGTCGCATTTTACCGCGATCATTATGATGCTCCATCCCCTGCAAATGCAGCAACCCATGCAGCATTAGTATGGCGATTTCCTGTTCCGTAGAATGACGAAATTGCATTCCTTGAATGCGCGCCATCTGCGCCGATATCGCGATTTCCCCCAGTTCGACCCCGGCACCTTCAAAGGGAAATGAAAGTACATCGGTGGGATAGTCATTCCCCAGAAATGCCCCGTTTAAGCGCTGTAGTTCCTTGTCATTGGTGACCAGAATTGTGAAGCCACGACCAGGAGAAACAAGAGTGCAAAGTGATTTGGCAAACTCGCGGATTTGTTTGCGATCCAGCCCACGCGGGGCGTTTCGGAATAAGAGTGAAGGTTTACTACCGCTGCTAGACATGCATTTTAAGATTTGGGTCGGCTGGCTGAGCATCCTGTTTCAGACTTGATTGACGACCAGCACCAGTTGCCTCGCTGTGTCGTTCATAAGCCCTAACAATGCGTTGCACCAAGCTGTGACGAACTACATCCTTTTCAGTAAATCCAATAAAACCGATTCCTTCCACGCCCTTTAGAACTTCCAGCGCTTCCAGCAATCCACTGCGACGGCCATTGGGTAAATCAATCTGAGTGGCGTCCCCGGTGACAACCACTTTCGTATTAAAGCCCTGCCGGGTTAAAAACATTTTCATCTGCTCTGAAGTGGTATTTTGCGCTTCATCCAGAATAACGAAACTATCCGACAATGTCCGTCCGCGCATAAAAGCAAGTGGTGCGATTTCAATGGTGTTTCGCTCCAGTAATTTTTCCACTTTTTCCACGTCGAACATGTCGAAAAGCGCATCGTAGAGTGGGCGCAGGTAGGGATCAATTTTTTCCTGCAACGTGCCTGGAAGAAAACCTAAACGTTCGCCAGCCTCAACCGCCGGACGAGTTAAAATGATGCGCGAAACTTTCTTGTTCAACAACGCGTTGACGGCCATGGCCACGGCAAGATATGTCTTCCCGGTGCCCGCCGGTCCTGAACCAAATACCAGATCCATACGTTCAATCGCTTCCAGATAGCGGCGTTGATTAATGGTCTTGGGGGCAAGCACTTTCTTGCCAAAGCTGCGTTGCTTCCCGCTTTCCACAAGTGCCTTGAGCGTAACTTCAGGATCTTCGGCAACCACCCGAAGGTAACTGTTCAAGTCGCCGTTAGTGAACACGGCCCCCGCCCCTGCCAGCTCAGAATAGTCACTCAGAATCCGCGCAGCACGTTCCACTGGCGCACGGTCCCCTTCCACCACAACGCTACCGCTATCGAGCGAAGTTTTTATGGAAAGGATGGATTCCAACAGTTGGATATTCTCATCGCGAGTGCCAAATAGGGTCTCTATACCCCGGCTGATGGGAACGCTAATTTTCATACAGTGAAGGATGCAGAAAGTTGCATTGCGAATGCAGAGAGTTGCATTAAAGACATTGGGTTTGCTGTACGGGACCTACTCATTGGGCGAGTGGGAATGTGGCTAACATATTTTCTTGATATTAACAGATTTCAGCATTTTTAGGTGGCAACCTGGTAGGAATCCAAACCAGACTGTGCAGTTTTAAGGGCAAGATTTAACTTGCCCCCGCTCTAACCCATATTCTTACCAATGCGTCAACGAACCATCAGGCCTGACAAAAACATGACGCGTGCCAGCCTGGGTTACTTCGCCAATCTGTGTCAACAATTTCATGTCGGCAGTTACACCCAAACCAGGGCGGTCATTGCGTAACGCCTTGCCCTTGCTGAAGTCCAAACATTCCGGCAAATGGGCCATCGCTCTGCCACCGTAGTTGTACTCCATAATCACCGGACCAGGGAATGTAGAAAGGCATCCGACCAGCGCCGCAGTGGCAATGGGACCAGTGAAATGAGGAATGATACCCACCGCATGAGTCTCGCAAATTGCGGCGATTTTCATCATCTCCGTGATCCCCCCAACGTTGGGAAGAGTGGCACGAATGTAGTCGATATCGTGGTTCTCCACCAGCTTGTTGAAATCCCACCGATGCCCCCACTCCTCTCCATGCGTCAAAGGAACAGTAGTCATTTGTCGAATTTTGGGCAGATCCATCAAAGCATGTTCATCACGTACCGGGTCTTCTACAAAATACGGCTCAAATTCTTCAATCATCTTGCAAGCACGCACGGCGTCATTCAGGTCGAACCGCTGGTGAAAATCAATGCACCAATCGCCGTTCTTGCCCACGCCTTCGCGCACTTCCTTGCACTCCTGGGCTACTTTGCGAACTCGTTCATGCGAATTAAACACACCGCCATCGGCCATATCGGCCGCACCCATGCGGAAGGCACGATAGCCAGCATCAATGGTTGCTGCGGCACGATCTTTCAAGCTGAGCGAGGCTCGGACGCCAGAGCCCGCACCAGCACCCCGATCCGCAGGCATTCCACCGCCTGTGGCATAGCATTCGCAATGATCACGAATAGCACCACCCAACAATTCATGCAGCGGCAATCCCAATGCTTTGCCTTTGATATCCCAAAGGGCCATGTCCAGTGCGCCAAGGCCATGCACTTTCTCACGACCGGGCGGATAGAAAAAGGAAATAAACATCTCCTGCCAGATGGCTTCAATGCGGAATGGATTTTTACCAATCAACGCACCAGCGCACTGTTCAAGGGTGTCCTTTGAGCCACCTTCGCCGATGCCAGTAATGCCGATATCAGTTTCCACCGTGACAATCATGTTGCTCTGATTAAAGATCACGTTCAAGTTTGGTGGCTTGTAAATACGGATGCGAGTGATCTTTGCTTTGGGCAAGGCCGCCTCAGCAATGGTTGGCCGTACCAAGTGCAGCGCCGCGGGAACTGCGGCTAATGATTTTAGAAAAGCTCTTCGGTTCGTCATTGTACCTCAGGGGGTAAAAGAAAGCTTATCGCAAATTGTACTGTAGGGTCGCTTAGAAAGCTGACAGCAGACAGCCCAAGTGCTGTCGTGGCAATATGAGAATGTCCTATTTGAGCAAAGTAGAAATGTCCTATTGACTGGATTGATCCTGGAGATTGGAAATCCAAGGAACGCTACTGATGACGCAAACCGATCGAGACCGATTGGTGGCCCTGAAAAAGGC